>NZ_DCYD01000010.1:92573-129249 GCF_002331005.1 Achromobacter sp. UBA2119
TGGGGTGCCCAAGTGCGCTGCCTAAGGCTCACCGCCATTGCCAGTTGCGGCCCGACTGTTGCATGATCGACAAAATTGAAGGTCGGTATGGAAGTTGATTGTTCGCCATACCGATACAGCAGTAGCAGGAACGTGAAATGTAGTTTGGCATCGGAATCTATTCCGGATGCCGGAATCTAATACTTATTGTGCCAATTGGACGAGAGCGGCAAGCCGCTCGGGCACCCGGTAGTTGAACGCTTCAAAAAATCCGGATGCGTGTGTCTGAATTGTTACATGGTTAATTAATATAGCTGAGCGGTGGATCAATAGCAGTTCAGCGGCGGTCATTCCGCGTGGCGTTAGTGGTTCGGGTGCTGTGTATACCTAGCTGCTTGGGGCAATGGCCCGATAAGCGAGCAAAGCCTATTTATAGGCAGGCAGCCCCCCCAACGTCCGGAACCCGCCGGTGAATGAGGTCATGCACGTCTTGCGCCAGAACGGTAAAGCACCCGGTACGGCGCCAGAAGGGCTCGAAAGAGCCGGTGCTGCGAACAACGCAGCCGCATGAACTCTGCCGATCCACCAGATTTACCCGTATTCCAAGCCGCCCCGGGTCCGTACCCGGCGCGGCGTTATGCGGTGCAACATGCCCAAACGGGTTGCGACGACCACGGAAGCGACTATGACCAAATCCACCGGCAAATCCTCCTCTGCAATTGATGCGGCCGAAATCCAGGCTGTGGCGCCCAAGCGCGCCGTCAGCATGGCCGCGGAAAAAGCGCCCGCCAAGACGGCGGTGAAGGTCGCCAAGCCCGCTGTCAAGACGGCTGCCAAAAAGGCAGCCAAGACGGCCGTTGCCGCGGACAAGCCTGAAAAGGTGACGAAGGCCCGCGCCAAGAAGGCCGAAGACAAGCTTGCCGACCTGGTCGGCAGCGCACGCCCCGCGCCGAGCGGCCGCCGTCCGGGCCGCCCCGCCAAGAACGCCAACAACGACTCCGATGGTTTCGACGATCCGATGGACGGCGAAGGCGAAGTCCTGCCCGACCTGAAGCCGCCGAAGCGCGGCGGCAAGCGCGGCAAGGCCGATCCCAAGGATCTGATCGCCCGCGGTCCCGTCACGCCGGAAGAATACGAAGCACGCCGCAATCGCCTGAAGCAGCTGATCAAGCTGGGCAAGGACCGCGGCTACCTGACGTACGGCGAAATCAACGACCATCTGCCCGACGATCTGGTCGACGCGGAAGCCATCGACGGCATCATCAGCACCTTCAGCGACATGGGTATCGCGGTCTATGACCAGGCGCCCGATGCCGAAACCCTGCTGATGAGCGAAAACGCGCCGGTAGCGTCCAACGACGACGACGTCGAAGACGAAGCCGAAGCCGCGCTCACGACCGTGGACTCCGATTTCGGCCGCACCACCGACCCGGTCCGCATGTACATGCGCGAAATGGGTTCGGTCGAGCTGCTGACCCGCGAAGGCGAAATCGAAATCGCCAAGCGCATCGAAGACGGCCTGAAGCACATGGTCATGGCCATCTCGGCCTGCCCGACCACCATCAACGAAATCCTGGCCCACATCACCCGCGTGCGTGAAGGCCAGGCGCAGATCGACGAAGTCGTCGACGGCCTGGTCGATCCGGAAGACGGCGAAGAATACGCCGGCGCCGGTGTCACCGCGGATGAAGACGAAAGCGACGACGGCCCCGCCGGCGGCATGTCCAGCAAACAGCTGGAAGACCTGCGCGTCAAGGCTCTGGCCAAGTTCGACGAGGTCAACAAGCAGTTCGACAAGATGCGCCTGTCGTACGAGAAGGACGGCTACAAGTCGGACATCTACGTGCGCGCCCAGGAATCCATCCAGAACGAACTGATGGGCATCCGCTTCACCGCCAAGATGGTGGAAAAGCTGGCCGACACGCTGCGCAACCAGGTTGAAGAAGTCCGTCAGCTCGAGCGCGCTGTCCTGCATACGTGTGTGGACCGGGCCGGCATGCCGCGCCTGCACTTCATCAAGGTGTTCCCCGGCAACGAAACGAACCTGCAGTGGGTCGTCGACGAAGTGGCCGCTGGCCATCCGTACGCCGAAACGCTGGAGCGCCAGATTCCCGCCGTGCAGGAACTGCAGCAAAAGCTGATCGACCTGCAAACGCGCGTCGTGCTGCCGCTGAAGGACCTGAAGGACGTCAACAAGCGCATGGCCACCGGCGAAGCCAAGGCTCGCAAGGCCAAGCGCGAAATGACCGAAGCCAACCTGCGTCTGGTGATCTCGATCGCCAAGAAGTACACGAACCGTGGCCTGCAGTTCCTGGATCTGATCCAGGAAGGCAACATTGGCCTGATGAAGGCCGTGGACAAGTTCGAATACCGTCGCGGCTACAAGTTCTCGACCTACGCAACGTGGTGGATCCGTCAGGCCATCACGCGCTCCATCGCCGACCAGGCGCGCACCATCCGTATTCCGGTTCACATGATCGAAACGATCAACAAGATGAACCGCATCAGCCGTCAGATTCTGCAGGAAACCGGCGCTGAGCCGGATCCCGCGACGCTGGCGCAGAAGATGGACATGCCCGAGGACAAGATCCGCAAGATCCTGAAGATCGCCAAGGAACCGATCTCCATGGAAACGCCCATCGGTGACGACGACGATTCGCACCTGGGTGATTTCATCGAAGACACGTCCACGCTGGCGCCTTCGGATGCAGCGCTGCATGGTTCGATGCGCGACGTGGTCAAGGAAGTGCTAGACTCTCTGACCCCGCGTGAAGCCAAGGTCCTGCGCATGCGTTTCGGTATCGAAATGAGCACCGACCAGACCCTGGAAGAAGTGGGCAAGCAGTTTGACGTCACGCGCGAGCGCATCCGCCAAATAGAGGCTAAAGCGCTGCGCAAGCTGCGTCACCCCAGCCGGGCCGACAAGCTGAAGAGCTTCCTGGAAGGGCAGTAAATTTCCTGGGCCTCTAGCTCATGCCTGGTTAGAGCAGCGGACTCATAATCCGTTGGTGCCGAGTTCGACTCTCGGGGGGCCTACCAAAGAAATCCTGAGCAATCAGGTACCGCAGCCGCCAGCAATGGCGGCTGTTTTCATTTCTGGCGTCCATGCGTACGAGAAGGCTCAATGACCGCGCATCGTCGACTGTTCCGTATTGGTAACTCTGCGTAATACTGCCTCGTCCAAAAGGACTATTCCTCAATAATCCTCGAAACCGCTCACGGCTGTGGGCGATGAGGGGAGGCCCATCCGCCCCGTCTGATGTTTGGCATGTGCTGATACCGAAGCCCGATCGGAGGAAGTTTCATGAAAAACAACGCTCTGCACGCCGGCGTGCTTTCTCGCTCGTCGCTGCTCCCTCTCCTGGCATTTCCTTGGCTATCGGCCGCTCAGATCACCATCGAGAGCGGGCAGACGGTATCCGTCCCGGGCACGCAGGCTTCCCCTTGGAACATAAGTACTTCTATCCTTGTCGGTAACGCGGGAACCGGCACGTTGAATGTGTTGAGTGGCGGCTTGGTGAGCAGCCCCGACGCTTACCTGGGGGGTATTTCCGGCGGCGCCGGGTTGGTCTCGGTGACCGGACCGAACGCGCGATGGGAGGTGTCCGTCAACGGCTTGAGCACGCTGAATGTCGGCTGGAGTGCGGCGGGGACACTGACGGTTGCCGGTGGCGGCGTGGTCCAGAGTCAGCGCGCCACGCTCGGGGAATTCGACGATGGCGTAGGCGTTGTGACCGTCACTGGCGCGGGCTCGCAATGGATAAACAATCAGCTGCTCTTCATCGGGATGTCGGGTGTGGGGAGTTTGAACATCGCGGATGGCGGCTATGTTTCGACGGGTTCGGGCTCCATTGGCGTCTTTGGCGGCAAAGGAGCGGTAATGGTTAGCGGGGCCAATTCTCAGTGGCTTTCCGGCTCGCCCATTCAGATTGGCTCGTTCGGAAGTGGCAGCCTGACGATCTCCGAAGGCGGGAAGGTGATCGCTCCCGGCGCGCTGATAGGCTCGACAGCTTCCGGGATCGGCAAGCTTGTTATCGGCAGCGATGCGGGCACTGCGCCGGTCGCGCCTGGCACGCTGGAAACCACGCGCGTTTCATTTGGCCCGGGCGACAGCCGTGTGATTTTCAATCACACGTCTTCCAGTTATGTGTTCGATGCGACGATCAACAATGGCGCCAACAATGCCGCGGGGTCCAATACTGGATTGGTCGGCGGCGGGCGGCTGGAAGCGATGGCGGGGCGCACGATCCTGAATGCGGAACACGGGGACTTTACGGGTGTCGCGCGAATAGGCAGCGCGGGCATTCTTCAGGTCAATCGCGATCTGTCGGGCGCGTCGATGCAGATTCTTACGGGCGGTACGTTGGAAGGGCGCGGACGGGTGGGCAGTGTCGTCAACGCAGGCACCGTATCGCCCGGGGCATCGTTGGGCACGCTGACCATCAGCGGAAACTACACGGGTAGCAGCGGTTCGTTGCTGCAACTGGAGACGGTGCTTGGCAATGATGCGTCGCCCGCTGACAAACTGGTTGTGACAGGCAATGTTGCAGGCAATACCGCTGTCAAAGTCACCAACCTGAGTGGCAGCGGGGCGCAGACGGTAAACGGCATTCGCGTTATTGAGGTCGGCGGCGCGTCGCCCGCAAATGCCTTCATACTTCAGGGCGATTACCGGGCCGAAAACGGTCAGCAAGCCGTGATCGCCGGCGCGTATGCGTACACGCTTGAACACGGCGGCAGCGAGACGCCCGCGGACGGTCACTGGTACCTCGTATCCGAGTTCAGGGAGCCCGGGACGGCTCCCGAACCGGAACCAGGGCCCGGACCCATTCCGGAACCCGAACCCGGGCCTGGCGCACCGGTGGAGGAAATTCCCGGCATGCCCGAAGAGGGGCCGCGCTATCAGCCTGGCATACCGCTTTTCGAGCAGTATCCCCAGGTGCTCGCTTCCCTCAATACGGTGCCGACGTTGCAGCAACGCATCGGAAACCGGTTCTGGCGAACTGACGGTCAACTGCCCGCAGCCGGAGAAAAATACGGGGGGTGGGCTCGCATCCAAGGGTCCACCAGTTCAATGAACCCGGCACAGTCGGCGACGAAGTCGAGCCGGGATATCGATCTGTGGAAGCTGCAAACTGGCATTGACGTCGTGGCGAACCGCCGGCCGGATGGGTCGATGCTGGTGGCCGGCGTGAATCTTTCTCATGGCAACGCGTCCGCCGATATTGCGTCTCCGTATGGCCGGGGCAAGATCGACACGACCGGCACGGGCGTGGGCGCCAGCCTGACGTGGTACGGCGCCAGCGGGTTCTACGTGGATGGACAATTGCAGGCCATGTGGTTCGACAGCGATATCTCGTCGCGCACGATCGGGCGTGATGAGGTGAAGGGCAACAACGGAAACGGCGTCGCCATCTCGGTGGAGACGGGCTATCGCTATGACATCGGCAAGGGGCTCTCGCTGACTCCGCAGGCGCAGTTGATTCGGTCTCGCGTGGACTTCGACAGTTTCACGGACCCGTTCGGCGCGAAGGTGCGGATTGACGATGGCGACAGTCTGACCGGACGTTTGGGCGTGTCGCTCGACTATGAACCTGAGTCCTCTGCTACGAAGGGCGCGGCGGGCCGAACGCATGTGTACGCCATCGCGAATCTCTATAACGAGTTCATGAATGGCACAAACGTCAACGTGGCCGGCGTGTCTTTTCGAAGCCGCGATGAGCGTCTGTGGGCCGAGCTTGGCGTCGGTGGAACCTACCTGTGGAACAAGGGGCGCTACGGTGTGTATGGCAACCTGAGCGTAGCCGGCGCCACCAACAACATGAGCGACAACCATTCCGTGGGCGGCATGATCGGATTTCGCGTGCAATGGTAGGGACCGTCCAAGGCTCGTACGCGAAAGGGCAATAGCTCCCGCGAATAGCAAAGCCCCGCCAGCAGGCCCCCCAAATGGAAGAGCGCCCCAACTCAAGATGAGTCTGAGGCGCTCCTGCCCGGCTTCGCACGCGATGGGTGTCAGACAGCCCGGCAACTCCAATCTACTGCTGGCAATCCGGCCCGGCAATAGGGGAAACCCTTGCGATAAACGGGGTTGAATCATCTTCTTCTCCAGGTTTCTTGACGGGCGCGCGCGTCAAGGTGCGGGGGCGAATTTGTCCGTCTCGGCATCCACGAATTGTTCGCCGGCTGCCGGCTGGCGACACTGGCCTCCACGTTCATTGCACGGGAGAGCAGACATGTGGGGGCATCGAAAACGCCAGTTGGGCCAGGGTATGACCGAGTACATTGTCGTGGTGGCGCTGGTCGCCGTCGCGGCAATCGCGGTCTATCAGTATTTCGGACAAGTGGTGCGTTCGCAGACGGCGGCGATGGCCCGCGAGCTGGCCGGCGAAGATGGCAGCACGCAATCCAAAGCCGCGCAGCAGGCGGCCCAGAAGGCCGCTGCGCAGACCAAGGCGCGGTCGCTCAAGTCATTTACCGGCAATGCCGAGATCGCGAATTGAGGGCGCATCCCATCATGTTCGCCGATCAACAGCGCGGCCAAGCCCTGGTCTTGGGTATCGTCATTGCGGCCGTCGGTGCGGCGTCGCTGGTGGTCCTGTACAACTTTGGCCAGACCATCGAGGCTCGAGGCCGCCTCACCCATGCGGCCGACGCGGCCGCCTATAGCGGCGCGCTGGTTCAGGCGCGCGCACTCAATGCCATTGCCTACGTGAATCGCAGTCAGATCGCGCATCAGGTTGCCATGGCACATCTGGTGACGTTGGGGGCGTCCGCGCACTATCTCGATGCGATGCAATCGCAGCGCCAGCGAGGCAATCCGCCGGCCAGCCTGATCGCCATGCTTTTCGGACCCGACGCCGGGGCGGCCTATCAGGGCGCGCGGGGGCCTTCGAATGCCGAAGGCCGGCTCGCCTCTGCTTTCGCGCAACACGATCGCGTCGTGCATCAGGTGCTGGAAATGGCGGCGCGAGAGATTGTGGGTGACCTTACGGCATCACGGGATCGTGCAATGCGTGAGGTGCTGGCTGCCAACTATCCGGCGTTCGGTGAGATCAACGCTGGCGGGGCGTCCGCTGCTGCATCGCCAATTGATCTGAGACTGCTGACCGACGGGTGGCCTGGCTACACGAAGCGCCACGCAGCGACGCGCAAGGCCGGCTTGCGCCCTGCAACGGAAGACGCGGTGGCTCGCTATGGGTTCCTGGATCGCCGCAACGACACACGTCGCAATCCTTGGGCCGTCAGCTCACGTTGTCCCTTGCATCGGCACGAGCTCAGGCGGCGCGGTTCGACCTGGCTGGGGCCGGACGGCCATTGGGGCGCGTTGGACACGCAGTCCTACCACGCGCTGCGCTCGAACCGTTGGATCGGCTGCTATTTTCGCGAGTACGCGATGGGATGGGGAACCGTGCAGGGCGAAAAAAGCCGTGCCCCAGACGACGTGGAGTATGTCGAAGATCCACCCGCGGACTTTTCGCAGGAGGACTTCTGGCGGTGGGTCGAGCACGCCACCTCGTGGAACATCTTTGACGGGGCCACCAATCCGATGGCGAACTCCTACGCCATGGCGTCGGCCCGGCGCTGGCCGGGGCGCGGATTGCCGGCGTATCGGGAAGTCGCGTCGAAGCGTCCGGCTGAGCCCTTACGGTTTGCCATTGCGGTCAGCCTGGATTCCACCTTCGTCAAAACCACGGATGCCGACAGTGCCGTCGCCGCGCCAAGTGGTCAGTTTCGCTACACCGCATTGGGGCGGACCGGCGTCGTCACGGTCAGCACGGCGGCCGAGACGCACTTTGCGCGGCCGGATCGACGCGCCGACGGCAGGTCGGAACTGGCCACGCTCTTTCGGCCCTATTGGCAGGCTCGCCTGTCCGCGCTTACGCAGCAGGAAGCCGTGCAGGCCGGGAGGCTTCGATGAAGAGGCGCGGGTCAACCGAACGCGGGCAAGCGGTGGTCGAGGCGTTGCTGATTTTGCCGCTGTTGGCAGTGCTGCTCTGGGCGGTCTCCGATATCGGCGCCATGCAGTTTTCAGCGCAGCGCAACACGCAAGCCAGCCGGCAGGCTGTCATGGCGGTGGCGTTGGGGCAGCCGGCGGCAACGCTACGTGCGCCGTCAGGAATGGTCCTGACCGACGCGGCCCAGAGTTGGCCGGGAACCGCCGCGGCCGGCGCCGCGGCGTTGCAGAACGACTGGTTTGGCGGGGCAATGCAGTTGTTGTCCGTGCAGACCCGTTCGCTGCCGCTTCCGGGGAACGCCATGTTTGGATTGCCGATCTCGCGTCACATCAGTGTCGCAAGCGGAGCGGGCTATGCGCATGGCGACGCCGACGCGCAACGACGCGTAGGCGCGTCGTCGGCAGGGTGGTTGCAGGCCGGCCGCACGTCGCTGGCCGAGGCCGAGCGCATGCAGCGTCAGGTCAGCAAGGTCGAGGTCCCATGGAGGCGGCCTGCGTTGTCGCTGGATTGGCTTTCGGCGTGGCATGACGTGGCGCCGAATGATCGGCTTGGCAAGCGTGCGGAGGACGGAAGATGAATCGGGCACGAACGTTTCCCAAGCGGTGGGGCATGTGGCGCCGCGTTGGTTTCCTCGCAGTCGGCGTCGGCCTATGCGGTGGATTGTTGCTGCCTCAGCGCGCCAGTGCGTCAGCGGGCGTCCTCAGTCTTGAGGGCCTGCGATTGCCCGCGGGGGCTGTGCGCGAGCGCCTGGCGGACCGGATGTGGCTGCACGGGATGCCGGCGCAGGTATGGGTGCTCGATGTGCCCCAAAGCCCGTCGGCCGTAGCCAAAACGCTGGCTGCCCAGCAGCCTGCATTGGCAGATCTGCACGTGCTGCCCGGACAACTCATCTTGTCCGGCCGCGTCGGCAATGACCGCTGGGTTGCGCAATTGGAAAGTGCTGGAATGGACCGTACTGTCGGCAGCCTTTCGGCGATCAGTGTTCGTGCGGCTCCCACCGCGCAGTTGCCCGGGTGGCTGCCGAAGGGCGCGCGCGTCAAATCGGATGTCGCCGTGATGGAGTCCGGCGTCAAGGTTTCCGACCGCATCTGGCAGTACGCGGTGCCGCCGCAAAAACTGGCCGAACTCCTCGATGCCGGAATGCGGCGGGCAGGATGGGTTCAGCAGGGCGATGGCGCCGATCAATGGTGGGCGCGTGAACGCGAGCGGATGAAGCTGTGGTTGGTGCCTTTGGACGGCGGCAGCGGGCTGCGTGCACTGGGGTGGGCGCCATGAATCCCTGGATCATTCGCGGCGCCGCGCGGCTGCGCCGTACCGGCGTATACGGATTGGCCGTGCTGGCAGGACTGGTGGCCGCCTGGGCCGTGCGGGAACACGTCCAGCAGCGCGTCCAGGCGCTGGAGGCCGAGGCGCACACGCCGTCGGTCAGTCGCCTGGTGGCTGCTTATGACCTTCCGGCCGGCACGCTACTCGAAGAGGTGCACCTTGCTGTGCGCCAGATTCCGCAGCCCTGGGCGCCGGGGGCCAGTGTGGATCCCCTTGAGCTCGGCAGCGTGATCGGCGCCACGCTTCTTGCTGAAGTCGCGCATGGCGAACCCCTGCTCAGAAGTTTCATGACCTTCGAAGCGCCACAGCCCTCGCTGGCGGCGCGGCTCCGAGCGGGGCAGCGCGCTCTCACGGTTGCGGCCACCGATCTGGGCGGGCTGGCGGACATGCTGAAGGGCGGCGACGCGATCGACATCTATGTGACCTTCAATCACCGCCAACGCGAGCTCACCGTGCCGGTGCTGCAGAGCATGCGCGTCCTGACCGTCGGGGGCGAGGACGGCGCTGGCAACATCACCTTGGCGGCGACGCCCGATGAAGCCATGCGGTTCATCGCCGCGCGGCAGGCTGGGGTGTTGACTGCAATGTTGCGTCATCGCGATGACGCAGCATCCGTGAACCCCGCCGCGCAAAGCGATCTGGCTTCGCTCATCGGACTGGATGCTGAACCCAAGCCTGCGCCGGGCGTTGCCATTCTTTATGGCGATCGCCTGGACGCGTGGGCAAGCATCGACTCGGAGGGGCCATGACGCCAATAAGAGCTTTCCTGGTCTTCGTGCTGTGCTTGGTTTGCCACCCCGCATGGTCTGACACCCAGACATTGGAACTGCAGGTCGGCGAGACCCGCGTGTTGCCGCACCCTGGCGTGAGGCGGGTGGCCATCGGCAATAGCCAGGTGGTCAACGCCGTGGCTGCCGAAGGGCGCGAGATCGTGGTGTTCGCACGGGCGGAAGGCGTGTCGTCCGTGCATGTCTGGGCAGGCCGCGATCGCATCGCGGCCTATGAGCTGCGCGTGGTGGCCGCCGGTACGCCGCGCTTGCGCGAAGAGGTTCATAGCCTGCTCTCCCGCATTCCGGGTGCGCGAAGCTCGAGCGTGGGCGGCCGCATTTTGATCGAAGGCGACGATCTGTCCGACGATGACCGCTCGCGCATCGCGGCGCTGGCGGACCGGTATCCGGAGGTCGTGGATTTCACGGGACAGGTCGGGTGGGACCGCATGGTGCTGCTGGACGTGCAGGTGGTCGAAATTCCCACGTCGCGGCTGCAGGAGTTCGGCGTGCGCTGGGATGGCCTGACGCAGGGGGGCGTCAATGCGGGATTGGCGTGGGATGGCGGATCTCGTGGCCGCATGACCCGGCCGGGCGAGCAGATCATCGAGACGGCGGCACCGGTCTCGTCGGCCGCGGGTTACTTCGGCGTCAACGCCTTGCTGTCGGCACGTATTGCCGCGCTGGCGCAAACCGGAGAAGCGGTCATGCTTGCGCAACCGCAGCTTCTTGCCCGAAGCGGCGCGAGCGCGACCTTTCTTGCAGGCGGGGAAGTGCCTTACGCTTCCACCGATGCGCAAGGCAATCCCACCACGCTATTCAAACCCTATGGCGTGTCGCTGAACATCACGCCTCGGATCGACCGCAACGGCGTCATCCGGTCGCTCATCGAAGTGGAGGCCAGTTCAGTCGACACCTCGCTAAGCCTTCCCGGCGGCCCGGCGCTGCGGACACGCCGCGCGTCCACCGAGTTCAATGTGCGTTCCGGCAACACGCTTGTCATCGGCGGCTTTCTCTCGCGCGAGCAGGGCTCCGACGTCAGCGGCTTGCCGGGCCTGCGGAACATCCCGATCCTGGGCGCGTTGTTTTCCTCTACCCGCTATCAGCGCCGCGAGACCGAACTGGCTATCTTCGTGACGCCAAAGATCGTGTCGCAGGGCGAGCCCGCCATGGCGGATCGCGTTCGGCGCGGACGCGAGATGCTTGAGTCGACGTTTCCGGATCCTCCCCAACTGGGAACGGCGGTGCCTTCCGATGCGGCTGGGTGGGATCCCTACGCGGGCGCCGGCTCGCAATGGGTCACGCGTTCGGCGGGTGCAGGTTCGACATTGGCGAAAGGGCCGTGATGCTCAATATTGAACTGACCTTTGAGGACGCCGCGCAGCAGCAGCTCAAGCTGCCCGCGCCGGTGCTGATTGGAAGAGGCGCTGATTGCGCGTTGCGGATTCCAACCTGGAGGATTGGCCGGCAACATGCCCGGCTGGTTTGCGAAGCAGACGTCATCGTCCTGGAAGACCTGGGTACGCTGGCGGGTACGATGGTCAACGGCGTCAGGGTGGTGCGGCACGCGCCGGTGCTGCCTCACGACGAGATCCTTATCGGGCCTTGCAGGCTACGGGTGTCGAGGCTTGCGCCCGAGGCAGCCGACCGCGTCGACACTCCGGATGCCGCGCTTCGGGGCGCCGCGCAATCCGGACAACCTCCAACGTACGATGTTTGCGTCCCGGCGGCGGCTTCGCCGGCCCCCGCTCATCGGCTACACGACCGCCGCCGCCTCCATGCGGCCCTGCTGAACGCGTTGGACCTGCGCCGGCGCGATGTGGCCGGGATGAGCGATGGCATGCTCCGCGCCGAGGCCGAGCGTCTTTTGATGCAGATCGTGGCCACGGACGCCGAACTTCCGCCGCAGGCCGACAAGGCGGCGCTCTGCCGCGAGGTGCTGGATGAAGCGGTGGGGCTCGGACCGCTGGAACCGTTGCTCGCTGCGCCGGATATCACGGAAATCATGGTCAACCGCTATGACGAAATCTACGTAGAGCGTGCGGGCCGCCTGTGGCGCGAACCGGCTGCGTTCACCAGCGAGCAATCGGTGCGCTGGGTGATCGAACGCATCGTGACCCCATTGGGACGCCGCATCGATGAAAGTTCTCCGATGGTGGATGCGCGGCTGCCCGATGGGTCACGGGTGCACGCCATCATTCCCCCCGTGGCGATGAAGGGCGCCAGCCTGACCATCCGGAAGTTTCCGCAGCGGCGGCCCCAGATGCCAGACCTGATTGCGCTGGCCGCGCTGAGCGATCCGATGGCACGATTTCTGGCGCTATGCGTCAGGATGCGCAAGAACCTGGTCGTGTCGGGCGGTACGGGTTCCGGCAAGACGACGCTGCTGAACATCCTGTCGAACGAGATTCCTGACGGCGAGCGCGTGGTCACGATTGAAGACGCGGCGGAGTTGCGGCTGAACCACGCACATCTGGTCGCGCTGGAGGCGCGGCCGGCGAACCAGGAAGGCAGAGGCCGAGTCGACATCCGGGAACTCGTGCGCAACGCGTTGCGTATGCGGCCGGACCGCATCGTGGTGGGCGAGTGCCGGGGCGCCGAGGCGTTCGACATGTTGACGGCCATGAATACGGGCCATGAAGGCTCCCTGACCACACTGCACGCCAATTCTCCACGGGACGCCTTGGCCCGGCTGGAATCCATGATTTTGATGGCGGGGCTGGACCTGCCGCTGTCGGCGGTCCGTGAGCACATTGCCGCCAGTGTGGACGTGGTCGTGCAGCAGGCGCGGTTGTCGGATGGACGCCGCGTCGTCACGGCGATCGTTGAAGTGGCAGGCATGGAAAGCGGCCGCATTCAGTTGCAGGACCTGTTCGGCTTTGATCGAGCCCATGGGTTTCGCGGATGCGGCGCGCTACCTGGATTCGCGCAGGAATGGGCGGACAAGGGCGTAAGCCTGGATACCGCATGGTTTTCGGACTCGGCGGGCCGGGTGCCTGACTTCGGCGCTTTTGCGCAGGGCTTGCCATGATCTGGCTTGCGGCAGCGGCCGCCATGGTGTGCGCCGGGTTGCTGGCATGGCGTGCGCAGAACTGGTTTGCGCCGGCGCTTCGGCGCTACCGAGAGGTCTACACCCAGGACGCGAGCGTGCGCTTGAGCGAAGTGTTTTTGTTCATCGACCCGCGCCAATTGTGGGTGGGCGCAGTCGGCTGCGGTGTAGCGGCCGCGGTCGCCGCTTTCACGGCCACCGGCAGCGCGCTGGTGGCGGTCTTGTTCGCTCTCCCGTCGGCGCGGCTGCCACGAATGGTTGTAGAAGGATTGCGGCGACGGCGTGCGCGACGCTTTGAAGCGCAATTGCCCATGGCGCTGTTGATGCTGGCATCCGCGTTGCGGGCCGGCGTGGCCATGACGACCGGTTTGCGCCATGTCGTGGAACAAAGCAGCGCACCGCTCGCCCAGGAGTTCGGTCTGATGCTGCGGGAACAGCGTCTGGGCGTGCCGTGGGACGTTGCGCTGGACAACCTGCAGGCCAGGATGCCGGCTGACTCGACCTCGCTGGTGGTGGCGGCAATGCGCATCGCGGCAAAGACCGGCGGCAATCTGGCGGAAGCCCTGGAAAGCATCGCGCAGACATTGCGTGTCCGCCTTCAATTGCAGGCAAAGCTGCTGGCGTTGACGTCCCAGGGGCGGCTGCAGGCATGGATCGTGGGCGCATTGCCTTTGCTGCTGCTGGCGGTGCTCGACCAGTTGGAGCCGGAAATCATGGGATTGTTGTGGCATACGCCGATGGGGTGGGGCGTGCTGGCCATCGTGGCGGTGCTGGAGACGGCCGGCGTGCTGCTGATCCGGCGAATCATGCGGATTGATATCTGAGCGGGGGCGGGATGTGGCTATACCTGAGCATGTCCGCGACGGCGGCCGGGACGGCCTGGCTTGCGTGGGTGCTGTTGAGACCGTTGTTGAAGGCGGAACAGAATGCGGCGCGCGCCATGCCGTGGTGGTGGCGCGTCGCATGGCCCTGGATCGCTGCGGTGGCGCCGTTGGCGGGTCCGCTGTGCTCGTGGCGGTGGCGGCTACGGCTGGACCAGGCAATAGAACGGGCGGCGTTGCCGCGGGAAGTCGGGTATGCGCACATCGCGGCGTTGTGCGCTAGCGCGGCTATCGCTGCCGGCGGCATGGCCACCGCCGGAGCGCTTGCGCTGGCGCCGCCGGGCGCTGCGGCGCTGCTGCCCTGGGCGCTGGCGTGTGCGCTGGCCGCCGGCATGGCGCCGGCGTTGTGGTTGAAGGGGCTGGGTGCGCAGCGATGCCGCGCCATCGAACGGGATCTGCCCTTCGTGTTCGACATGATGACGCTGTGCGTCGAAGCGGGCTTGAGCGTGCAGGGCGCGCTGCAATTGGCGGCACAAAGCGGTCCGCCGGGTGTGCTGCGCGACGCGCTCACGGATGCCCTGGCAGAAATGCGGGCGGGCGTGTCCCGAACCGTGGCGATCAAGACATTGGCCGAGCGCAGCAACAGCGCGCTGGCGCGAAACTGGGCGGCGGCTCTGGCGCAGGCGGAGGCGCTTGGGGCCAGCCTGGGGCCGGTCTTGCGCGCGCAGGCGGCGCAATGCCGCAGCGATCGCCACACGAGGGCCGAGCAACTGGCGATGCAGGCGCCGGTGAAGATGCTGCTGCCGTTGATCGGCTGCATCTTTCCGTGCACGTTTATCGTGCTGGCGTTTCCGATTGCGGTTCAGTTATTGCAGAGCGTGCAATGAGCCGCCCCATGCCATTACGCGAAGGGCGCCTGCGGTTGCTGACCGTGAAGCGGTGGTGGGGGCGTATGCGTGGGTTGCTGGGGCGGGCCCCGCCGGGGCCGCGGGCAGGCGTGCTACTGACTCCCTGCGCCGCGGTGCATACGTTCGGCATGCGTTACGCCATCGACGTGGCGTTTATCGGCCGGGACGGCCGGGTGGTGGGATTGCGCCGGGCGCTCGCGCCGTGGCGGGTGACGCTATGCCTGCGCGCCGTTGCCGTTGTCGAGATGCGTGCCGGGGTTATTGATGCCGAACACGGAGGTATAGGCCGGATAGAAGCTGCAGTACAGGACGCCGCCCGCCGCGATGTTGAACGGAATCTGCAGCGTGCCGGCAAATTGGGGCGACAAGCCGACGGCAACCAGCAATCCGGCGCACAGGTCGATGAACAGGAACACCATGATCCAGCAAACGCCATACACCATGAACGGCAGCTTGTTGCGCCAGCACGCGATGCCGGAGAAGAACAGGGCTTGCGTCAGGCGCAGACCGTGCCAGGCCACCAGTACGGGCGCGTGCCAGAACAGCGCCGCGATCACCACGTAGCAAATCGCGAACAGCATCAGCGGCATGGCCATGGCCGACAGGATCGGCTCCATGCTCTTTTCGACCGAGGCGATGCGCATGCCTTCCATCATCGAATCGGAAAAGGGCAGGAAGATGGCCAGGCCTGTCACCAGGCAAAGGCCGGCATACAGCAGACCCATCAGGAACAGCTTGCGGAACACGCCGGGCTGCTTGAGCGGCTTGCCCCACATGGACGGCAGCATGACGCGGTCGGCCTCGACGTGCTTGCACGCGGACAGCGTCATCAGAGTGATGATGGGCATCAGGGCCACGACCAGCATCGGGCCGACCGGCGGCGTTGCCGAAGCAAAGACGACGAGCAGGCTGATCGCCATGGCCCAGGTGAACATGGCCAGGGGTTGTTTGCGAAACAGACGGAATCCGTCGCGGACCCAAAGCCAGCCGGACGTCGCGGGTAGAAATGCTGCTTGCATGGCTCTCTAGAGGGGAGTTCTCTCAAATAGGGGATGCTGTTCCCATTATGGGGGGCGTAGCGGTTACGGCAAGACGGGCAGTTCCGAGCGGTGGCGCGCTTGCAACACTCTTTCGAAGTGGCGTGGGTCGTGCGGCTTGAGCGTCTGCGCCGGGCGGGGCAGGAAGAAGTCGTACAACCGGGACAGCCAGAAACGCAGGGCTGCCGCTCGCAGCATCTGGGGCCAGACTTCGCGCTCGGCGTCCGTGAAGGGGCGCACCGCCGCGTAGGCAGCCAGCCAGGATTGCACCAGCTCGGGGATGAATTCGCCGGTGTCGCGTTCGATGCACCAGTCGTTGACGCTGACGGCCACGTCGAACAGCCAGGTGTCGCAGCCCGCGAAATAGAAGTCGATGATGCCGCCCATGAGCGGATCCTCGAAGGTGCCGGCAAAAAGGACGTTGTCCCGGAACAGGTCGCAGTGGGCGGGGCCGGACTGCAAGGCCTGCCATGCGGGAGTCTGGATGGCGGCCTGCTGGGCGGCCAGTTCGGACGTCAGCAGTTCGGCCTGGGCGGGGCTGAGAAAGGGCAGGACCTTGGGCGCGGTTTCGAGCCACCACGACAGCCCGCGCAGGTTGGGCTGGTGGATCGGAAAGTCCTGCGCCGCGACGTGGGCGCGGGCGAGGGTGGCGCCGGCGAGCGCGCAGTGGGCGGGGCCGGGGGCCGGCTCGTACCCGCCGGGCAGGCGCGACACGATGGCGCACGGCTTGCCGTGCAGCGTGGTCAAGCGGGTGCCGTCGCGCAGCGTCTGCGGCTGCGGCACCGGGATGCCGCGTTCGGCCAGGTGATACATCAGCTCAATATAGAAGGGCAACTGCGCCTGCGTCAGCACCTCGAACAGCGTCAGGACATATTCGCCCCGTGTCGTGTACAGAAAATAGTTGGTGTTCTCGATACCCGCCGTAATGCCTCGAAGCGAGACGAACTCGCCCAGATCGAAATGCGCCAGCAGGGCGCGCGCGTCGTCATCGGATACGGGGGTGAATACGGCCATGGATCTTCGGTATGAGGGTTGAACGGACGCGCGCACGGGCGTGCAGGGTCGCGGCGCCGCAATTTTAGACCACATGGCGGGCGGCCTCGGGCAGCGGTTCCACGTGGGGCGCCGATCCCGGCGGGCACAATGTCGCCAAGCACCGTAAAATACCGCATCCCCTTGTTTTGTAGAGTGATTCTTGGACTCCCCCGACTGGCGGCTTTGCGTCGCCCCGATGATCGACGTCACTGACCGCCACTGCCGGTACTTTCACCGTCTGCTGGCGCCGCGCGCCCGCCTGTACACCGAAATGATCACCACCGGTGCGCTGTTGCACGGCAACGTGGCCCGCCACCTGGACTTTGACGAGGCCGAGCATCCCGTCGCCTTGCAATTGGGCGGCAGCGAGCCCGACGCATTGGCGCACGCCGCCAAGCTTGGCAAGCAATGGGGCTATGACGAAATCAACCTGAATTGCGGCTGCCCGTCCGAACGGGTCCAGAAGGGCGCCTTTGGCGCCTGCCTGATGGCCGAGCCGGCCCTGGTGGCCGACTGCATGAAGGCCATGCAGGACGCCGTGGACATTCCTGTCACGGTCAAGCACCGCCTGGGACTGGACTACGACGAATCCTATGAGTTCGTGCGCGATTTCGTGGGCAAGGTCTATGACACCGGTTGCCGCGTGTTCATCGCGCATGCGCGCAATGCCGTGCTCAAGGGCCTGTCGCCCAAGGACAACCGCGAGATCCCCCCGCTGCGCTACGACGTGGTTGCGCAATTGAAGCGCGATTTTCCGGATTGCACGTTCGTGCTCAATGGCGGTCTCGCCGATGCCGGGCAGTCCGTGCAGGCGGCCGGAGCCTTTGATGGGGTAATGCTGGGTCGCGCCGCATGGCATACGCCGCGCGTGCTGTCTGAAGTGTCAATGCAGTTGTGGCCGTCGGTGCGGCTGCCCAGTGATGCGCAGGTCGTGGACGCGATGACGGAGTACGCCGCGCGTCAGGTTGCCAAGGGCGTGCCGCTGCGGGTGATGACGCGTCCGATGCTGGGGCTGGTGAATGGCCAGTCAGGGGCGCGCCGGTGGCGCCGGATGTTGTCGGATCCGGCCCTTTTGGCGGCGAACAATCCGGAACTGATCTACGACGCGTGGCGCAGCCAGCGGCATGCGCCGGGTGCGCGCGACGCGACGCGCGAGGCCGCGTCCGCCGGGATGTGAATCCGTAGCCGGCGCCGCAAGGGCGCCGGCGGGCTCAGGACTGGGCGGGCTCCGCGCTTTCGGCAGGCCAGTCGCGAATGTAGGCTTTCAGCATGTTGTTTTCGAACTGCTGCGCCGCGACGATGGCCTGCGCCATGTCGTAGAACGAAATGACGCCCATCAGGGTGGGGCCGTCCATGACGGGGATGTAGCGGGCGTGCTTTTCGAGCATCAGGCGCTGGACTTCGTCGGCGCTGGTGTTGGGCGAAACGCTGACCGGCGCGTCGTCCATGATGGAACGGATGGTCGTATCGCCTGCGCCGCCGTGCGCGTGCATGTGGCGGATGATTTCGCGGAACGTGAGCATGCCGGTCAGGGTGCCGAATTCCATGATGACCAGCGAGCCTATGTCTTGTTCGCTCATGGTTTGCACGGCCTGGGCCACGGGCATGTCGGGCGACGCCGTATAGAGCGTATCGCCCTTGACGCGCAAAATCTCACTGACCTTCAACATCGGTATCTCCTGGGGCGGACTGCGCCCTATGCTTTGCTATTTCTTGTTCGCTTCCAGTTGCAGCACTGGGGCGACTCCATTTCCGGTATTTTGCGCTTCTCCGCAGAGTTCTTCCAGCGTTGGCGTGGTTTGCGGCGAATTTACGGACGATGCGATGCGCAGGATGTCGGGGTCATTGCGGACGCGGGATTGGCTTCGGTCCAGCAGGAAGCGATCCACGACGGGCGCCAACGAGGTCTCGCGCGCGTCGCACGTCAGCATCCAGTTGTCTTCGGGACTGCGGGTGGCCAATCCCATCTTGCTCAGCGTTTCCAGGACTTCATTGAGTTCATCCTGATGCAGCCGCAGCTCCGAGGCCAACGTGTTGGCGGCCACGCCGCCGGGCGTCGAGAGCTGCGCGCGGCGCAGTGCGCGCAGCGCATCCAGCGCGTCGACGAACGAGGCGCCCGGGTAGCGGTTGATGTGCCAGCGTCCCAGCCGGATCAGCGGCGCGCTGGAAGCAAGCGTTGCGCCCAGCAGCACGGCCAGCCAGGACAGGTAGATCCACAGCAGGAAGATTGGCAGCGTGGCGAAGGCGCCGTAGATGACCGTGTAGGTGGGAAACCGGGTCAGGTAGAAGGCGAACGCCGACTTCATGATTTCCAGCACGATGGCCGTGACACAGCCGCCGATCAGCGCGTCGCGCCACAGCACGTCGCGGTTGGGTACGACGACAAAAAGCGCGGCAAAGCCCAGGCCGGTCAGCACCAGCGGGATGAACGAGACGACGACACTGATGACTTCAGGGACGTCCTTGATGAGACCCAGCGATTCGCGGGCCACGAACGAGGTCGCCCACAAGCTGGCGCCCGCCAGGACGGGTCCGAGCGTGATGATGGCCCAATACACCAGTGCCCGCTGCGGCAGGGGACGCTGGCGCGAGACGCGCCAGATGTCGTTGAAGGCCTGATCGATCGTCATGATCAGCAGCAGCGATGTGACCAGCAGGAACGCGCCGCCAATGGCGGTCAGGCGCGACGCCTGGTGCGCGAACTGGTTCAGGTAGTCCATGATGTTGTCCGACACGGACGGCGGCATCAGGCTGGTGGTGAGGAAGTCCTCGAGGGCGACCCGGAATTCCTGGAACACGGGAAAGGCCGTGAACAGCGACAGCACCACCGCGAGCATGGGGACGATTGCCAGAACGGTGGTGAAGGTGAGGCTGGAGGCAACCTGCAGCAGCTTTTCTTCGTTGGCGCGTTGGAGGACGAAACGAAATACGCGTCCGGTCCTCGCGACCCGGGAAATGCGCGAGGTTGGTCGTTCTTTGACCGCCGGCGTAGCGGCGGCGGGCTCGGCGGGGCGATTCATCAGGCGATAATAGCAGCATGAATCCCGAACTCAACCCCCGCTTGCGCCTCGTCGCCTCGGTTTCATTGTTTGCCCTGATCGTGCTGTGCGTCGCCTGGGAAACCGTGGTGGCGCCGGTGCGGCCGGGCGGTTCCTGGATGCTGCTGAAAGCCTTGCCGCTGGCGTTTCCGCTGCGGGGCATCGTGCGAGGCAATCTCTACACCTACCAGTGGGCGGCCATGCTGTCGCTGCTGTATCTGATGGAAGGCGTGGTGCGCGCCATGTCGGATCCGGCGCCGCTGTCCGTCTTGATGGCGTGGGGCGAGATCATCTTGTCCACCACCTTTTTCCTCAGCGCCATCTTTTATGTGCGGCCCGCCAAGCGCGCTGCCCGGAGTCAACGCGCATGAATGCCCAGTCCCTGTCCGAACTGCAAGCCGTCAACTCCTTTGCGGCCCTGCCCGAGGCTTTCTACACCCGGCTGGCGCCGCGCGGGCTGAACAATCCTCGTCTGCTGCACGCCAACGAACACGCGGCCGCCCTGATCGGGCTGGATCCGTCGGTCCTGACCACCCCCGAATTCCTGCAGGTGTTTTCCGGCGGGCAGCCATTGCCGGGCGGCGATACGCTGGCCGCCGTTTATAGCGGCCACCAGTTTGGCGTGTGGGCAGGGCAGCTTGGCGACGGTCGGGCGCATCTGCTGGGCGAGGTTCAAGGGCCCAAGGGCGCCTGGGAACTGCAGCTCAAGGGCTCGGGCATGACGCCGTACTCGCGGATGGGCGACGGGCGGGCCGTGCTGCGGTCTTCCGTGCGGGAGTACCTGGCCAGCGAGGCGATGTTCGGGTTGGGCGTGCCCACCACGCGCGCCCTGGCGCTGGTCGTTTCCGATGATCCGGTCATGCGCGAAACCGTCGAAACCGCCGCGATCGTGACGCGGATGTCGCCCAGTTTCGTCAGGTTCGGCTCGTTTGAACATTGGTCGTCACGGCGTCAGCCCGACATGCTGAAAACGCTGGCCGATTATGTGATCGACCGCTATTACCCCGAGTGCCGCGACGTGCCGACTGGCGATTCGGCGTCCGAGATGGCCCCGTATGTGAATCTGCTGCGTGAAGTCACGCGGCGCACGGCGTTGCTGATGGCGGACTGGCAGGCTGTCGGGTTTTGCCACGGCGTGATGAATACCGACAATATGTCGATCCTGGGGCTGACGCTGGATTACGGCCCTTATGGTTTCATGGACGGATTCCGGCTGGGTCACATCTGCAACCATTCGGATGCCGAGGGTCGGTACTCCTGGAATCGGCAGCCGTCCGTGGGGCTTTGGAACCTGTATCGGCTAGGCGGCAGTCTGCACCTGCTGGTACAGGACGCCGACGCATTGCGCGCCGTGCTGGATGAATACGAAGCCATTTTCACGCGCGCGTTCCATGACAAGATGGCCGCCAAGATGGGTTTGGCGGCGTGGCGTCCTGACGATGAGGCGTTGCTGGACGATCTGCTTAAACTGATGGACGCCAATCAGGCGGACTTCACGTTGTCCTGGCGCCGGCTGGCCGACGCCACGCAGGGACAGCGCAGCGCCTTTGAGGATTTGTTTATCGACCGTCCCGCCGCTGGCGCCTGGCTCGACAAGCTGCTGGCCCGGCATGCGCAGGACGGGCGGCCTGTGGCGAATACGGCGGCCGCCATGAACGGTGTAAATCCGTTGTACGTGCTGCGCAATCACCTGGCAGAACAGGCGATTCGTGCGGCCAAGGCCGGGGACGCCAGCGAAATTGAAACGCTCATGAAATTGCTGCGAAGCCCCTTCGTCGCCCAGGACGGCTTTGAACGCTATGCCGGCCTGCCCCCGGATTGGGCTGGCGGAATCGAAGTGAGTTGCTCGTCGTGAAGATAATTTTGCGATAACGTCGACAGCATTAATCGTGCGACATTCCCCGGATTAACAAAAGAATCTCGGTAAAAATGTGAAATATCGCCATTTTTTTCGCTGCAATCATTCGTTTCCATTGTAAAAGTCGTAAGATTGCCGGCTCCGGGGCATTTTTGATCGCGTGGGCGCTCCAGGGTTATTTGTCGACAATTTCAATGTAAAGCACTCTGAATATGCCTGGTGCAGATGGTTTGCTATGTATAGGACTGCTCGAGGACGACGCCGATTTCCGCGAGGAATTGGCGTTGGGCTTGGGCGGCTACGGTTTTCGCGTGGCGTTCGCTTGTGACAATGCAGTGGCGTTCTACCGCCGCCTGCAAGAGCAGCCGTGCGACATCGTCATTCTCGACGCCCATCTTCCCGGCGAAGACGGCTTTTCCGTTGCGACGCGCCTGCGTGCCTTGAGCCCGGTGGGCATCGTCATGCTGACGGGCCGCAGCGCCCTGGAAGACCGCGTCCGCGGCCTGGAGGGCGGCGCCGACGTCTACATGACCAAGCCGGTGGATTTGCTGGAACTCAGCTCCGTCATTCGCAGTCTGGCGCGCCGCATGCGGTTGGCCAAGGCGCCACGCCCGGCTGACGCCGAGACGCGCGCGTCGGCGGATACGAACTGGTCGCTGCAGGACGGCGGCTGGATCCTGGTGGCGCCCGACGGCGCCTCGCTGCACCTGAGCGCGCAGGAACGGACGTTCCTGGTAGCCCTGATGGACGCCGCGGGCAGTGCCGTCAGCCGGCAGGCGCTGGCTGAACTCTTCCTGCCCGACAGCCCGGGCGGGTTTGAGTTGCGGCGTATCGACGTGCTGGTTAGCCGTCTGCGCGCCAAGGCGCAGAGCGCCGGACTTAAACTGCCGGTGTTGTCGGTGCGCGGTCAGGGTTACGTGTTCGCGGCCTGACCCGGCCGCGGCTGCGGCTGACGCCAAGGCCCGTGCAGCGCTTAAGCCGACTGCCCGTTGGCGGGCAGGGTGATGACAAAGCGCGTGCCCACGCCCACCTTGCTTTGCATCGTCAGCGAACCGCCCTGGCTCTGGCAGATGCGCCGGGCCAGATATAGCCCGATCCCCATGCCCTGGGTTTCGCGATGCGCGGACCGCCGAAAGCGCGGTTCGAAGATCCGGGCCTGTTCCTCTTCTCCAATCCCCGGTCCGCGGTCCACGACGGCTGCCCAGGTCATGGCCGTGTCGCCGACCCGTGTATGACCCGTCTCGATTCGCACCGGTTCGTTCGCCGGCGAATACTTGATGGCGTTGTGGATCAGGTTGCGCACGACGACGCTGGTGAGCGGGCGATCGCAGAACACCGGCTGCGGCGCTTGCGCTTCGAGCACCAGGGCATGCGCGGTATCCGGGCGCATGGCATTCACCACGTCGCGCACCAGGTCGGCCATGTCTGTCTGTTCGCCGCGCGGACTCCAGGCATGTTCCTCGAGGCGATCCTGATTCAGCAACTGATCCATCAGCTCGGTCATCCGCGCAACCGACCGATGAATGCGCGCGAGCCGCGTGTCCACGGTTTCGCCACTGTCCGACAGAATCATGTCCAGCGATTGCGCCGCGGCGCTGATGGTGGCCAAGGGCGCTCGCAGCTCGTGGGAGATCAGCGCGTTCATCTGCCGTTGCGTGTCCAGCGCACCGGCCAGTTCGGCCAGCCGCAGTTCGCCTTGCGCCAGGTGTTCGGCGTCCGAGCCGGCGCCATTGTTGCGCGCGGGCGCGGCATTGTTGGAGGCATCCAGCGCCAGCCAGACCAGCGTGCCCGACACCAGCATCAGCCTCAGCATTTCGAAGCCCGCATCCGTGGCGTCTGCGCCGCTTGCGTGCCACGCGTCGTGCCCGAGGATCCAGGCTGATGCGCCAAACGCGAGCATCAGCGCAAGGTTGGCCGGGCGGCCAGACCGCTGCCGCACCGCGCTGGCCAGGAACCACAGCGCCAACGGCACGCTCAGCGCAGCGCACACGCCGGCAATGGCAGCAGGAAGCACTCCCGATTCCGTTTCATACACGAAGATCAGCGCCAGCGCCGCCACGCCGGACAGCGCAATGCTGATCCACCGGCACGCAACGCCCAGTCCGGTTGCAATGCGCGATCCCTGCAGGAGGGGCGCGGTCAGGGCGAGCAGGGCGGCATAAGAGGCAGCTTGCAGCGCGCCCGGCGGCATCAGATCGGGCAGCGAACGGAACAACCCTTCGACCAGCGCGAAGGCCATGCCTGCTGCATACAGCGCGTTGCGCGTGTGCGCCCAGGCCACGCCGCACACTATCGCGCAGGCGATGGCGACGCCGGCGGTCAAGCCTGAGTGCAGGTTCTCGTAGCCGGCATGTCCCCCGTCGGCATTCAACCCATAAGCGAGCGCGTAGGCCGGCCAGAAGCAGGCGCACAGCAGCAGACCAACTCCCGACCAGATGGTTGTCCGGAAGAAGCCGGGCTGGCTTGCGCGAAGGTGGCGAAAACGCCAGCGGGTGCGAAGAAACAATCCTTCCGTCAACTAGGAACCCATTGGTGATCATGCGCGAGGTCTTGCGCGTGGGCGGAGTTTACGACAGCTCCGCTTATCGCGCGGACGCCGATCCCTTCCAGCACGAGCTGCGTCGCCGTGTCCGGCACGTCAGCCGCATAGACCGACATGCCGAGCGTCATCGCGGTCGCGACCACGGTGGCAGCCAGGTGCTGGCTGCCGGGACTTTGCAGGAGACCGCCGATGAAACTGCCGCTCAGCGTCACGTACGAGACGGGAAATTCGTGCAGGTGCTCCATGGCGCCGAATTGCTGCGACAGCCGCGCTACCCCGACCCGTCCGCCGGCGCCCATGACGATGTCGCAGAGCTGGCGCACATCGGCGCCTTGTTCGACGAGTCCCGCGGCGTCGACCTCCAGGATCAGCCGCGCTGACAGCGTGGGCCGGTCGTCGAGCATGCGTTCAAGACGCGCGAAGAAGGATCCTTGGGCAAGCGTGGCAAGCGATACCGGCACCGTGAGTGCGCCGTCATGAGTGAATAGCCAATCGAGACCCAGGCGGATCGCCTGGATATCGCATTCGGCGGACAGGCCCAGGCGCACGGCTGGCGGCATGAAGATCGAAGCAGGCACGGGATCGGTGCCGGAGGCATCGTGCAGCGTCAGGCAGGCCTCGTGGTGCAGCAGGTCGCCCGACAGGTCATGCAGCGGCTGTGCCGTCAGTGAGAACCGGTGCTGCTCCAGCGCCGTAACCAGCGCGTCGTGCCAACTGTATTCACCGATGCGGGTGCTGTCGGCGGCCTGGCTTGCCGGCGTGATCTGGTCGTCGTCCGCGCTTTCGGCGCACATCAGCGCATGATCCAGACGCGCGAGGATGTCGCTCATGTTGTCGCCCGGCGCGAACGCCGCCATGGCCAGCGCCCACCGGCACCATCCGTATTTGTCCATCGGCACGCGCAGCGACCGCAGCTCGCGCCGCACGCGTTCGGCCAGCACGCTGGCCTGCGGCGCCGAGGTGCGCGGCAGCAGCAGGGCAAAATCCGATCCGCTGATCCGGGCGATCAGTGTGCCCGGACCGCCGAATTCCTGCACCAGCTTGCGCAGGCGGTCCGACGATGAGCGCAGCCACTGGTCAGTGAAGGCGCGCGACAGGTGCCGGTTGATCTGTGCGAGGTCGCGTTGGCGGAACATCAGCAGATGGCCGCCGGCCTCGTCGGATTTATCTGCCAGCGCCAGCCGGAACTGGTCGACAAAATGTTTGCGGTTCGACAGGCGCGAGATGGGATCCCGGTAGATTTCGCTTTGCAGCGATTCGATGCGCGCATTCTGCTCCTCGACCGTGGCGGCGACACGGCGCTGCGCATCGACCAGCGCCTGGTCCACACCGGGCACTTCGCACGAACCGCTCAGTGGCGCATCGGCGCCGGGCGCCAGCGCGCGCACGCGTTCGCAGATGTCGCGCGACGTGCGGGCTTCGATCCAGCGCACGAGATTGGTGGCGAACAGCGCCCAGAATGCGGCTGCGGCCAGCACCAGACCCAGAACGCGGATGCCGCCTTGCCACAGCGTGTCGCGAGCCAGACGGGCATCGGCCTGCACGGTAAGAGTGCCTTTGCCTTGTCCGCCAGGAATGACGAACGGACGGGAAATGGCCGGGGCTTCCATGTTCAGCCAGCCGGCGCGCCAGTCGCGCTCCCGGCCTGCGGCACCCGGCCCCGACCGGCGCTCCACACGCAGCGTGTTCCCTTCGTTCGTGATATTGACCAGCGAATACAGACCCTGCCCGAACAGTTCATCGGCAAGCGCAACCTGCTCGCTATGGCTGCCGGAACTGTGCGACAAGGCCCAGGCGAGTGCATTGGCGCCCGATTCGCTTTGCTGGGCGAGCTGCGTATTCAGATAGCGGTGCGCCGCCAGCATCCCGAGGGCCTGGGCGCCCAGCAGGATAAAGCCGACCAGAAGGGCGGAGCATAAAAGCAGCCGGCGTAGTGTGGGCATGTATTGGCGAATCCCTTCCTGGGCCTGTGCGGGATAAAAACCTGGATATCAAACGTGACACACGTTACGAAACAACAGCCAGCAGCGGTGTCACGGTACTGGGACCTGTCACAGAACGCACAGAATATTACGAAATGCTCGGTCGTATCCGACAAGGTGTGCAATTATTTCGCTCGTGAGAATTGGCCCTTTGAGAACTATTGAGACACTGCGTATTAATTTTTGGGGTTGCGGTGTCGTAGATGGGTCGAGGCGTGGCGAAAGGACCGGCCAAAGATCGCCAATCCGGGACCCCGCCATGACCGCTGCGAGCAAAATAGGATCCGAAGAAAGTCAGGAGAAGGAGGCGCGTTGCCTCCGAAATGTGGCGTTTTTTTGCGAAAACAATGCATAATTTAAAATATGTTACAGCCCCCGGGCCCGTGATCGGGCCGCAACGCCGGGGGCGTTTGGATAGGGGGGCTCCGTGCGTGAGAGTTACCTGCTCGCACTGTGCCTGACGCTCGCGGGCGCACTTGCAGCGATCAGTCTGCTGTTCTTCCGCCGGGACCGCGCGCTGCGCCGCCGCCTGACGCGGGATGAACTGACCGGCCTCCTCAGCCAACAGGAGTTGCATCGTCGCGTGCGTACCTGGCTGGGCCAACCCCAGGGTACGACGCGCCGCGGCGCCTTTTTTCTCGTCAGTTTCGAGCACTACGCGCAGATCAGCGCCATGCTGCGCGCCGGCGAAGACCAGGCATTGCTGGTGCAGGTGGCCGATCGCATCAGCCTGGTCGCACGCGCGCTCGGTGGGATGGCCGCGCGCTCCGGGGCCGATTCGTTCACCGTCTGTGTCCCCGGCGTGGACGAGGAGGGGGCTGCCCAAGTGTCCGCCAAGCTGCTGGCCGACCTGAGCGCGCCTTATGAACTGGGCGCCCGTCCCCTGATTGCCGTCTTCCGGATTGGCGCGGCGCTGTATCCCGCCCACGGCCGCAGTGTCGAGGAGCTGCAACGCTGCGTGCAGGTGGCGATGGTGCCCCTCAAGGACCGCGGCGGCGAGGGCTGGAACCTCTTCGACTTCCGGCTGCTGGCGCGGCAGCGGGATCAGCAGGGCCTGGAAAATGACCTGAGGCTGGCGCTGACGACACCGGCCATGGAGCAGTTTGAACTCTATTACCAGCCGGTCTGCGACAGTGCGACCGGCGTGGTGCAGGGGTGCGAGGCGCTGCTGCGCTGGCATCACCCCGTGCTGGGCAGCGTGTCGCCCGCCGTGACAATCGAATTGGCCGAACGCAGCGGACTGATCGTGCCGCTGGGCGCCTGGATCCTGGAGCGCGCCTGCACGCAGGCTGCGCTCTGGCCGTCGGCGTGGCGCGTCCACGTGAACCTGTCGGTCAAGCAGATGAACGAGGACGGGTTGGTCCAGCTTGTATCGGACGTGCTGGCGGCGGCCCGGCTGTCGCCGCGCAAGCTGGTGCTGGAGATCACCGAATCCATCTTCATCCTGCACTACGAGCGGCACGTGAAGATCCTGAACACGCTGCGCGACATGGGCATCGGGGTGGCGCTGGATGACTTTGGTTGCGGCTATTCCAGCCTGAACCATCTGCGCCATCTGCCCATCGACTGGGTCAAGATCGACCGCAGCTTCATTTCCGCCCTGGAATCGGACGCCGGCAGCCGCGAGGTGGTCTCTGCGCTGTTCGGCTTGTGCCAGGCCATGCACCTGCCGGTCGTGGCCGAAGGCGTCGAAACCGAAGGGCAGCGCGAAATCCTGAAGTCGTTGGGATGCCGCGTGATGCAGGGCTTTCTGCTGGGGCGGCCGGCGCCCGCCGCTGAAATCCAGGCTTTGGCCGCGGCGGTGTCATAATCGGGGTTGCTTGCAAACCCGACCTGTTGACTCCTTATGCCCGGCAATACCCTAGGTACTCTTTTTACCGTCACGAATTTCGGCGAATCCCACGGGCCGGCCATCGGTTGTGTCGTGGACGGCTGTCCTCCGGGACTGGCCCTGGACGCATCCGACATCCAGTACGAACTGGATCGCCGCCGCCCGGGCACCTCGCGCCACGTGACGCAGCGCCAGGAAGCCGACCAGGTCGAGATCCTGTCCGGCGTCTATAACGGGGTCACTACCGGCACGCCCATCGGACTGCTGATCCGCAATACCGACGCGCGCAGCAAGGACTACTCCAACATCGAGGACACCTTCCGTCCGGGCCACGCCGACTTCGCCTACTGGCGCAAATTTGGCGTGCGCGACCCGCGCGGCGGCGGACGTTCCTCGGCCCGGCTGACGGCGCCCACCGTGGCGGCCGGCGCCATCGCCAAGAAGTGGCTGGCCGAGCAATACGGCGTCAAGGTGCGCGGCTACATGAGCCAGCTGGGGCCTGTCGCCATCCCGTTCCTTTCGTGGGACGAAGTGCCCAACAATCCCTTCTATGCCCCCAACGCCGAGGTCGTCCCCGAACTGGAAGCCTATATGGACCAGTTGCGCCGGGACGGCGATTCCATCGGCGCGCGCATCGAAGTCGTGGCAGAGAACCTGCCGGCAGGCTGGGGCGAACCCATCTACGACCGCCTGGACGCCGACATCGCCCACGTCATGATGGGCCTGAACGCGGTCAAGGGCGTTTCCATTGGCGCGGGTTTCGACTGCATCACGCAGCGCGGCTCGGAACATGGCGACGAGATCACGCCCGAGGGCTTCCTGAGCAACCACGCCGGCGGCGTGCTGGGCGGCATTTCGACCGGCCAGCCCATCACCGTGTCGCTCGCGATCAAACCCACGTCGAGCATCCGCGTCGAGCGCCGCTCGGTCAACCGCGCCAACGAGCCGGTGATGGTGCAGACGCTGGGCCGCCACGACCCGTGCGTGGGCATCCGCGCCACGCCCATCGCCGAAGCCATGCTGGCGCTTGTGCTGATCGACCACGCGCTGCGCCATCGCGGTCAGTGCGGCGCGGCGCCCGTCTGATACGTTTTCCCGTAGTTGAATTGGCTTGGAGGCCGACATGAAACAGAAGCGTCATTTTCTGCGCAATGCCGGGGCCGTGCTGTCGCTGGCCGTGCTGGCCGGCTGCACCAGCATGAACACCACGCAGTCAGGCGCCGTGGGCGTTGACCGCAAGCAATACATGTCCACGATGGTGCCGGCGCAGGCGCTGGAACAGGAAGCAAACCAGCAGTACGCCGACATCCTGCAGGAGGCCAAGTCCAAGGGCCTGCTGGATCGCGACGCCAAGCAAGTGGCGCGCGTGCGCGAGATCTCGCAGCGCCTGATCGCGCAGGCCGGCGTGTTCCGTCCCGATGCGGCCAACTGGAAATGGGAAGTCCACGTGCTGTCCAGCGACGAGGTCAACGCCTGGTGCATGCCGGGCGGCAAGATCGCCGTCTACACCGGCCTGATTTCGCAGATCAAACCGACCGACGATGAGCTGGCCGCGGTGCTGGGCCACGAAATCGCCCACGCGCTGCGCGAACATGCGCGCGAGCGCGTGTCCCAGCAGATGGCGACCAATCTGGGCTTGCAGGTGTTGTCCATTGCCACGGGATCCAAGGCGGCGTCGGACCTGGGCGGTGAGTTGACCAGCGTGATGTTCACTTTGCCCAACAGCCGTACGCACGAGACCGAGGCGGACCGGATGGGCGTGGAACTGGCGGCCAGGGCGGGCTACGACCCGCGCGCCGCTGTGACGCTGTGGCAGAAGATGGGCGCGGCCAGCCAAGGCAGTGCCCCGCCCGAGATCTTGTCGACCCACCCGTCGGCCGCCTCGCGCATCAGTGATCTGCAATCGGCTTCGCAGAAAGTGATGCCGCTTTACGAACAGTCCAAGGGTCAGGCCGCGCGTTAAGACGGCAAGGCGTTACGCTGACGACGCGGCCCGCGCGGCAATGCCTGCGCGGGCCGTTTTCCATGGTCCTTGCCTGGCGGTGGGGCCTGTCTGATCCCCCAACCGCAGGCCCTTGCGGTATTCCTTCGACTTACAAGGCGCTCGCCGTCTTGACGCCCTGGCCGCGCATGATCTCGATGCCCAGGCCGTGCAGAATGCGCTGCGTCTCCGCGTCCGGCACGTCTTCCGCGTAAACGGCAATTCCCAGCGAACGGGCCGTTTCCAGCACCGACGCCGTCAACTGCTGGCTACCCGGGCTCTGCGACATTCCGCCCACGAATCCCCCGCCCAATTTCACGTAAGACAGCGGCAGCGTGTGCAATTGCGCCACCGCGCCGAATTGCTGCGCCAGGCGGCGCACGCCGATGTGTGCGCCAAATTCCGCTGCGACACGCGCAAAGGCGGTGATCTGCTCGTGGTATTCCACCAGCCCGTGCGCGTCGATTTCCACGTACAGGCGGCGCGCCAGCGGCCGGTTTTCGGTCAGCAGCAGTGCAAGCTGGCGCAGGAACTTCTGGCCGCGCAAAGAGGGCAGCGCCACGCGCACGGCAAGTTCGCCCGAATGGCCGGCCAGCCATTCCAGGCCAAGCCGCACGGATTCCAGATCGCATTCCGCCACCAGGTCCAGCCGCACGGCCGGCGGAATGAAGAGCGTGGCGGGGATCGGTTCCTGGTCGGGCGCTGTGCGCAGCATCAGCATGGCTTCGGTGCGCACGGTGCGCCCATCCAGCGCCAGCAAGGGTTCGGTGGACAGTTCGAACTGCCGGTTCTCCAACGCCGTCTGAATGGCGTCCTTCCAGGCGCGTTCGCCCGCTTCCGACGGCGACTGCATGTCGGTGGCGCCCGCGATCACGACCTGGTCGTTGCCGGCGCTTTCGGCGCGCATCAGGCCAAAGTCCAGGCGGGCCAGCACGGCGCCGGCCTGGCTGCCGTGGCCGTAATCGGTCATGGCCTGCGCCCAGCGGCAAAGATGGCCCTCACCAACCGGGATACGCGAGGCATGCAGATCCGCGCGCACCTGCTCGGCCACCATCATGGCCTGCGGCGCCGCGCAGCCGGGCAGCAGCAGCGCAAAGTCCGACCCATTCAGCCGCGCCAGCATGGGGGCGGCGACGTGCATGCGCTTGAGCGTGCCCTGGATGCGTTCGCACGCGGTGCGCAGCCACTGGTCGATGAATTCGCGCGGCATGTGGCGGTTCAGGTCGGCCAGATCGCGCTGGCGGAACACCAGCACGTGCCCGCCGTCGATCCGCGGCGTTCCCGCCGCGGGCCGGGTTTCCAGCGCACGGCGGAATTCGTTGACGAAGTATTTGCGGTTGGGCAGGCCGGTGACCGGATCCTGGTTCAGCTCCAGTTCCAGCGACTCGATCTTTGCGTTCTGTTCTTCGACGCTGGCATGGATGCGTTCGCGCGTCTGGTTCAACGCCTGCACCACCCCGGACAACTCTGGCACGCGCGCCTCGACCTGTTCGCCCGGCGTGTCGCGGCCGATGCCGCGGACGTGGTCGCTGATCTCGCGCAGGAGGCGGTTCTTGATCCATCCGACCAGCACAAAGGCAAACATGGCCCACAGGATGCCCGCGCCCACGACCAGCGCGATCATCTTCAGGCTGCTGCGCCACAAGGCTTCCCAGGCGTAGGCGTCGTTGGCGATCAGGGTGACTTCGCCGATCTGCCGCCAGCCGTCGCTGACCGCGTGGCTGGCCGCCTGGCTGTCCAGCGGCGCCAGCGCCTGAAACCACGCCGGCACGGACGCGGCGGTGGCGGTCGACTTGCGTTCGATCAGGACCTTGCCGTCGGGGTCCGTCAGGCGCACCAGCGAGAAGTGCCCGCCGTCGTAAAGCGCCGAGACCAGCAGTTCCTGCACGACCGGATCGTTGTTCGCCGGTTGCGACAGGGACAGGGCCAGGGAGACGGCCGCATCGGTGCTTTGCACCTGAAGCTGGCCCGACAGGTACTCGCGCGCCGAATTGACGCTGAGCGCCAGCGTCCCCAGCAAAATCACGCTGATGGCGAGGGTCACACTGAGCAGTAGCTGACGAAGTATGGACATAGTCTTGTTTCCGGACATCAGGGGCGGATGCCTTCCCGTTCCATGCGTTGAAGTAGGTCGCGCCAGCGGCTAAGGCGGTCGACGGGCGCGGCCGCTTTGCCGTCCACGTAGACGCCGTCGGCGTTGAAACTGAAAACCGGCGTCAGGTCGCGCCGCTGCGTAGCCGGCAGGATGGTTGAGATCAGGCTGTCCAGCACCAGCGGGACGGCATTCGGGGTTTCGTAATAGCCCAGCACCATGTGGGCCACCTGGCTGCTGCTGGCCGCGCCGCCGATGCGGGCGCGCACGTAGATGAAGCGCAGCTTGTTGGCCGGCACGCCCATCGAGAGCAGGGTGAAATACTTGCCGATGACGTAGTCTTCGCAATCGCCGGCGCCTTTGCCTAGCGACTCCAATGGCGTGGCCCAGTAATCGGCTTGCTTCCAGATAAGGGAATCCTCGCCGGAGAGCAGGGCGCGGTTCCAGAAGTCGTTGGCGACGGTGAGACGGTCGCGGTCGGTTGCGGGGGCCGGGCTGCGCAGCAGTTGCAGCCAGTTCGATACGGACTTTGCGCCCTTGGCGCCATAGCGGCTGGACGACAGGTTTTGCAGCCTGTCGGTGTTGATCTCCAGCGCCGAGCTGCCGCTCCACCCGCAAGCCAGGCATAGCAGCGCCACACGGCACAGAGTCAGCGCGCTACGAAAACGACGGGTTGAGGGCATGAAACGGATTTTCACATTTTTTCGGCGTCTCAGATTGCGCCGTTGAAAAATATGCGCCGTGCGGGACGGGGAAGGCCGGGCGGCCTTCCCCGCGAGGTCGATGCTTAGCTGTGATCGACGTTCAACTTACCCTTCTGCAGCAGGTCATTGATGATGGCCTGATCCGTTGCCAGCTTGCCGCCGTTGGTCAGATCGACGTTCTCCAGAATGATCTTCTGGTCCGCACCTTGGCCGATCTTGCCGTCGGTGCTGATTTCGATGACCGTGTTGGCGCTGTTGGCAGGGTCCTTCGAGAAGTGCAGGTACTGGGTCAGCGTGCCATCCTTTTCGCCTTGCAGCATGTCGCGCAGATCCAGCACGTCTCCGCCGTCGACGGCACGGATGATCGAGAAATCCTTGATCACGTCCACGGCCGGCTTTGCCGTCGTGCCCTGATCGCCGAATTCCCACTTGAACGTGTCGCTTCCGTCGCCGCCGTGCAGGATGTCGTCACCCTTGCCGCCGATGAGAACGTCATTGCCGGCGCCACCGTACAGCGTGTCTTTGCCCGCACCGCCGTACAGGATGTCGTTGCCGTCATCGCCGTACAGGATGTCGTCGCCGCCCTGACCGTAGAGGATGTCGTTGCCCGAACCACCGTGCAACTCGTCATTGCCGCCGCGGGTGTCGCCCTGCACGTCGAACAGACCGTGGTTCTCCGAGATGAACTTGTGCAGATCGGCGTCCGTCGGCTGCGTGCCGTTCTTCAGCAGCAGGAACAGCTTCAGACCATCCAGCCCGGAGCCGTCGGCATAGTCGTCCGGTTTGGCGGGGTTGCCATTGACGCCCCACGGCAACTGATCCGTGTTGATCGCATCGCCGAACAGGATGTCCGAACCGTCGCCGCCGTAGATCTTGTCGTTGCCGACGCTCGCGGGCTCGCTTGTTGTGCTTCCACCCACCAAAGCTGATTCCAAGTCCGACGGGTTCCGCACCACTTGAGACTCACCGATGTAGCCCGACGTGTATGACCGAATGTTGTCGATGTCGACGTAGAATGCGCGGCCCGCACTGTTGTCATTCACCGCAAATTCAAACCGATATTCTCCCGGCCCATGGATTCCCGTTCTGGTTTCGGTCTGGTTACCCCTTTCAACGACCGTCCATTCCGAGCCTACCTTCATAAGCAGCCGCCATTCAAAGGTATCACCGGAACTTTGATTGCCCAATGAAGCAGTGAAGGCGAAGGACGCGCCAGTTGCAGCCGTGACAGTCATCTTTTGCGTGTCGGCCATTGACACCGTGACGGCTTGCCCATTCGCATTCGTATCGGTGATGCGCATCTTGTAGTCGTTGAACCACAAGAAACCCGCATCATATTTTTCGACTGTTCCGGTGCCGGACTTTACCCAGCCGCTCAAACTGTTCAGGCCTTGGTTGGTTTCAAAATTGGCGTAGGTCGTTTCCCCGCTCGTGAAGTGTCCGCCGGTATTGTCATACTTATCCAACGTGGATACGGACACGCCGTCGCCGATGCCAATTCCGTGAACCTGACTAATTTTGGCCAGCTCGGCGAACTCCTTGTCGCGTGACGAGGTGTTGTCCGTGGGTTCACCGTCCGTCAGGAAGAACGTCAGGTTTTGGTACGGTTTGCCGTAGGCATCCACCTTGGGCTGGTCATCAAACCAGTCGGTCGCTTCATTGAAGGCCGCGCCGTACGGGGTGTTTCCACTGGCGCTCAAGCCCAGGATCTTGTTGACGATCTGGTCGATATTGCTGTTGTCGAGATCGGAAATCGACGTCTGCAGCGTGCTAGTGGTCCCCTTGAACGTGATCAACGAGATATTGATCGTGCCATCGTGGTCGACCAGGCCTTCCAGCAACGAGCGCAGTGCCTTCTTGGCGGTAGCCAGTCGAGTCTCTTCGGCGGAGCCGCTGCCCCACTTGTCATTCATCGAGCCGGACAGATCCAGCACGAGAGCGATGTTGTAGCTGGTGCCCGGCGTCACGTTCTTCACCATGCCGCCCTGGTCGCCCAGCAGCACGTCGTTGCCCGTGCCGCCCTTGACCGTGTCGTTGGTGTTGATGCCGCCGACGAACTGGTCCACGTGCAGCTTGAACGTCTGCTGCGCGGAAGTGTCCTGACCGCCGTTGGCCGTGCCGCCCGTGTCCTTGACGCGGAAGTCGAAGGTGGAGCCCGCGTTCTCGCCGACATTGGTGGCGGCGGCCTGGAACACCAGCTTGCCTGCCTGGATGTCCGCGGCGCTGATTTCCTGGCCCGGAGTGACAGCCTTGCCGTTGAGCATCAGCGTGCCGCCCGTCGGCAGGGAGTCGATGATCACCGACTTGATGGCGTGGCCTTCCACCGGGTCGGAGAATGCGAAGTCGCCCGAACCGAAGGTGTAGGTCTTGCCTTCCGTGACGTTGCCCGTGGCGTCTTGCGACACCGGGGCATCGTTGACCGGCAGCACGTCAATATCCAGCGTGGACGTCGTCGAGGCCGCGCCGTCGGACACCGTGTACTTCACCTGCGGCACATCGCCGTTCCAGTTGGCGTCCGGCTTGAACGTGTAGCTGCCATTGGCGCCGATCAGCAGGGTGCCGATGCCGGCAATGGTGGCCGTCTTGCCTGCTTCGTAGCGCACGCCATTCACCGTGAACTCGGTGACGGTCAGTGTCATGCTGTCTACGTCGGTCGCGCCTTGGAGCACGTTGCCGGTGGCGGTCTGGTCTTCCAGAATCTCCTTCGTGTGGGCTTGCAGGACCGGCGCGTCGTTGGTGCCGTTGATCGTAATGGTCAGGGTCGCTTCGCTCTTGTCGCCGTCCGCATCGGTGATGGTGTAGCGGATGGTTTCGGTTAGCGTTTGGCCGTTGTTCAAGGCCTGAACTGCGGGCAGGCCGTTGTTCAGTTGGTACGACCACGTGCCGTTGCCGTTGTCGACCAGCTTGCCGTACTTGGCATCCGTCGTCGTGATCACGACGGTGGTGCTGTCAGCGCCGAGCGTGTCGTTGGTCAGGACATTGCCGGAGATCGGCGTCGTGGTGTCTTCGGTGACCGAGGCCGAATCGTTCTTGGCGATCGGAGCGGTGTCGATGATCTGGATGACCAGGTCATTGCTGGTGCTCTTGCCAGCCAGATCAGTGACCTTGACCGTGAAGTTGTCACGCACCGAGTCATCGCCCGCCGAGTGATTGTCGGCGCCGCCGGTTTCCTTATACGAGTAGGAGATGACGCCCGTCGCGGCGTTGTAGCCGGTGACGGTCAGGATGCCCTTTTCAGTCGTGATGACGACCGGATTGGCAGCGCTCGCGCCGGTGACGTCGCGGCCAGCGACCGTGACGGCGGTGATGCCGGCCTCGGCGGATACGCCAATCGAACCCGAGACGGTTGCACCGGAGGCTTCCACCACGCTGTTGTGGGCGCTGGTGGCGTTGCCGTCGGTGTCGACGGGCGTGACGACCGGAGGACCATCGGTCTTGCCGTTGATGGTGATCGTCAGCACGGCTTCGCTCTTGTCGCCGTCCGCATCCGTGATGGTGTAGCGGATGGTTTCGGTAAGGGTATCACCGTTGTTGAGCGCTTGAACCGCGGGCAGGCCGTTGTTCAGTTGGTACGACCACGTGCCGTTGCCGTTGTCGACCAGCTTGCCGTACTTGGCGTCGGTCGTCGTGATCACGACGGTGGTGCTGTCAGCGCCGAGCGTGTCGTTGGTCAGGACATTGCCGGAGATCGGCGTCGTGGTGTCTTCGGTGACCGAGGCCGAATCGTTCTTGGCGATCGGAGCGGTATCGATGATCTGGATGACCAGG
>NZ_DCYD01000018.1:0-521907 GCF_002331005.1 Achromobacter sp. UBA2119
TCCCCTGCGGGGTTTTGTCTTCGTGGCGTCGGAAATGAGTGCCCAGCTTGCTGGCGCGTGGCGAGCGGTGCCTAAGCCTGACAACAGAAGCAGGTCGGGCGCGGGGCGCTAATACGTCGGCGCGGGGCGCGGCTATGCGCTGCTTGCCTCAAAACCTCCTTGGTATATCGCTTTAATTAAGAAACCCCTCGCGGCTGGCGCCGCGAGGGGTTTTTGTTTGGGTTCGATGTTTTCGAGGTTAGGGCAGCTGGCGGCGCAGGGCTTCGAAGAACAGTTCGGACTGCAAGCGTTCGCTTTGAATCTGTGCGGCGACCTTCGCTGCGATTTCCGCGTTGACGGGTTCGAGCGCACGCCCGGTGGATTGCGCGAGGACTTGCGCGGTACAGGCGCGTTCGAGGAAGAAGAGGTCGTCGTACGCGTAATCGAGTCGTTCCCCGCAGACGACGACGCCATGATTGCCCAGAAAGACGATGTCGGCGCCCTGCATGGCGTGGGCGATGCGTTCGCCTTCGGTCACGTCCAACGCGAGTCCGTTGTATTCCGCGTCGATGGCAAGCCGGCCATGGAAGCGCATGGCGTTTTGGGACAGGGTGGTGTCCAGACCGCGATCGGAAGTTAGGGTGAGCGCGGTGGCGTAGGGCATGTGGGTGTGCAGCACACAGGCCTTGCCGGCGATGCGATGGATCGCAGCGTGGATGAACATGGCTGTCGGTTCAACCTCGTGCCGGCCGGCGAGTTTGTTGCCATACGCGTCGACGAGCACGATGTCTTCCGCCTGGACCTCGTTCCACATCAGGCCTCGAGGGTTGAGAAGGAAATGATCGGGGTCGCCGGGCAACGCGACGCTGAAGTGGTTGCAGACGCCTTCGCCCAAGCCGTGAGCTGCCGCCGCACGTAGTGCCAGCGCCAGATCCGTGCGCAGGGCGGTTACGGGATCGGCATGGAAGAGAGCGTCGGCGAAACCGGGTTCCTGGTTCATGGCAACCTTCAAAAAAAGATGAGAGGGGGATCAGAGCCAGCCGGCGTCGCGGAACAGGTCAGGCACACGATCCAGAGTTGCTACGGTAGCTTCAGGGCGGTAGTCAGGCAAGGGCTTGCGGCCAGTGCCGCGGTCGATCCAGACGCATCGGAAGCCGATGTCCCGGGCCGCGACGAGGTCCAGGTGCGGGCTGGCGCAGATGTGCACGACGTCTGCTGGGGTGACCCCCAGCGCTTGATGGGCGTGAGCGAAGATGGCGCGTGACGGCTTGTAGGCGTGGGCCTGCTCGGCCGTGATGACGCGGTCGATATGGCCGCCCAGTTGGGCGACGTTGCCGGCGATGATGTCGTCGTCCGTATTGGAAATGATGCAAAGGCGGAAACCGGCTTGCTTGAGCTTGGCGAGCGTGTCGACGACTTCGGGAAACGGTGGCATGCGGGAGATGCTGCTCGTGAGCATCGTTGCGTCTTCGGGCCGGTACGGAAGGCCAAAATGCGCCATGGTGAGCCGCAACGATTCGCGGGTTACGTCAGCGAAGTTGCGGTAGGGCAAGGTGCGCTCGAGGCGGTGCTCGTGATCGTCGTACTCATGCAGGAACTGCGCAGCGGAGGGCCGTGGCGTGGACCCGGGGTGGGCCTCGAGGACCTTTGCCACTGCGGCCTGCAGGCCTTCGTCCCATTGAATGAGCGTGCCGTAGCAGTCAAAGGTGAGCCATTGGGGTCGGGTGTGATCGAGGGGCATGTCGGTTCCTTCAGCGATGGTGGAATCTACAGCGTAAGATCCTATTGGCGCAGTTGTAAAATTAATAAAAGCCACGCGCTCAGTTGATTGATAAATAAGCCTGTCCTGCGTGAAGGTCATGGCGGGCGCTGTCCAATACGAGTTGAACCAGATGCTGGATCTTGAACTATTGAAGACGTTGGTCTGCGTCGTGGACGAAGGCAGTTTCACCCGTGCCGCCAACCGGGTGCATCGCACGCAGTCGACCGTCAGTCAGCAGGTGCGCAAGCTGGAGCAGAGCGTGGGCAAGACGTTGCTGCTTCGGGACCGTGCCGGCGGCAATGTGTCGGCGACCGAGGACGGCGAGCTGATGTTGGCCTATGCGCGACGCTTGCTGGCGATTGCAGGGGAGGCGGAGCACGTGCTGTCAGCGCCGCGGACCGCGCGGGTGATACGGCTGGGTGTGCCGGAGGACTTCGATGTGTCGCGGTTGACAGTGCTGCTGGCGGAATTTGCCGCGCGCCACGCGCAGGTGCGGTTGGAAACGCTTAGCGGCATGAGCACGGATCTTCGCGCCGGGCTGGCGTCGGGCGAGCTGGAGCTGGCGCTGGTCAAGCGGGAGCCTGGCGATGGTCCTTGCATTGCGGCATGGCCGGAACGCCTGGTGTGGGTGGGCGGTCGACAGCGCAATGAGAAGGCAGCGGTGGTGTCGTTGGTCCTATTTCCGCAGGGATGTGTGTATCGCAAGCGGATGATTTATGCGCTGGAAAGCGCGGGGCAGCCGTGGCATATCGCGTACCACAGCCATAGTCTGGCCGGCGTGCAGGCAGCGGTCGCGGCGGGGTTGGGGATCAGTCTGTTGCCGACCTCGGCGCGGCTGGAGACGCACGTTGAACTGGCCGCTGCAGACGGATTTGCCGATGTGCCGCCGACCGAGCTGGCGATCGTGGGCGACGCGCGCGGGCTTGGCGCCATGGGGATCGATCTGCTGGATGCGCTGAAGCAGGCCATTGACGGGGACTTGGCACCGTACGCGCCTTAACGCTGGCAATTAGCTGCGCTGGGATCCGCGCACGTCGCCGTCGAGGTAGAACCATTGCCCGTTCTCGCGCACGAAGCGGCTGGTCTCGTGCATGCGGCTGGCGCGGCCGTCCAGGCGGCTTCTGGCTACAAATTCGACGGTGGCGTGTTCGGCGTCCTGGTCGGCTGCGGCCTTGATCTGCAGGCCAAGCCATTTCAAACCGGGCGAATTGGACTCGAGTGACGCGGGGCGCGTGGTGGGATGCCAAGTGGCCAGCAGGTAGGGCAGCTTGTCCAGCACGAAGGCGCTGTATCGCGAGCGCATGAGGGCTTCGGCAGTGGGGGCTTGAAGCGATTGCGGGCCGTCGTGCCAGCGGCCGCAGCAGTCGGTGTAGGAACGAGGACTGCCGCAGGGGCAAGGCGCTTTGGTGTGACTTGTTTGCTTCGGCACGGCGGGGGAGTTGAAGTGAGTTGTCTTGCGAGAGAGGATTACGCCAACAGGTCAGTGTATTCGGGATGTCGGCGGATGTAGGCGTCGGCGTAGGAGCAGTAGGGGCGGACCTTCCAGCCGTTTTCGCGCGCGGTGAGCAGTGCCTGGCGGGTCAGTTCGGCGGCGATGCCGCGGCCGCCGACCGCACTGGGCACGCCCGTGTGCGTGATGGCCATGGCGCCGTTTTCGAGCTGATAGTCCAGGACGCAGAGTACGCCGTCGACGGTGGCGGTGAAGCGGGAACGGTCGGTGTCGTGAATTACGGAAATCATTCGAGAAAACTCCTTCGTAGGTGACGAAGACGGTCGGATAGAGAACGCATTTCTTGCCGAGAGCAGGTTCCTGTCTCACGACCGGGCACCCGTCTCACGATCAGGCACTTAAAAGCAGAGCAAGTTTCGGACCTGCGCAAAGCGTCGCCGGTGGAGAGGCGTTGTCAATAGCGTCGCCGGTGGAAAAGCATGCCGGTGGAAAAGCATGCCGGCGCAAAAGCGCGCCAGCCCATAGCGCATGACGTTTGAGCAAGATTCTCCAATATCGGCTTCGTACATAAATCGCGGCGCACCCTCGGTCGCCCCGCCATGCGGCGCTTGGATTGGCTTTGGCTGCCGACGTTCGATGTCGGAACTCCCCGATGTTAGCGCCGCCGAACTGAACTCCCCGGCGTCCCTTTCCGAGGGTCTCACCGGTGCAACACTTTGATCAGTGCAGTGAGTTGCGCGTCGCGGGCTTCGACGAGGTCTGCGATGCTTTGGTGGCCGGCCTCGGCGTTGACGCCTTCTATCAGGCGTTGTTGCAGTGCTGGCGTGACCTCGGGGGTGCCGAGGTCATCCCACCAGGTCTGCACGGGTCCTAGCAAGTGGTGCATGAAGTGGGCGAGGCCGCCTTCGCCGCCGCCCAGGTTGAACGTCATGTGGGGGCCGAACAGGGCCCAGCGCAGGCCGGGGCCTTGGGAGACGGCGGCGTCGATGTCCGCGACGCTGGCGACGTTTTCGGCGGCCAGGTGGATGGCCTCTCGCCATAGGGCGGCTTGCAGGCGGTTGGCGATGTGGCCCGGGACTTCCTTGTTCAGCCGGATGGGGTGTTTGCCCATGCTGCGGTAGAAGTCGATGGCGCGGTCCATGGTGTCGGCGGAAGTCTGATCGCCGCCGACGACTTCGACCAGCGGAATGAGGTGGGGCGGATTGAAGGGGTGGCCGATCACGAAACGCTGGGGATGGCGGCAGCGCGATTGCAGACGGCTCATGATGAGGCCGGACGAACTGGAAGCGACGATGACGTGCGGGGGCAGGATGGCGTCGATGCGGGCGAAGAGGTCGGTTTTGAAATCTTCGCGCTCGGGCGCGTTTTCCTGAACGAAGTCGACGCCAGCCAGCGCGGTTTGCAGGTCGGGGTCGAAGCGCAACGCGTCGGCGGTGGCGCCGGGGCGCACGTGGCCGAGCTCGGCCAGGACCGGCCATGCCGCCTGCACGCGGGCAAGGGTCTGGGCCTGTGCATGCGGGCCGGGGTCGCTGACGACGACTTCCAGTCCGTGCGCGAGGAACAACGCGGCCCAACTGGCGCCGATGGTGCCGGCGCCGACGATGGCGACGCGGCGGATGGGGCCGGGGCTGGAAGAAATAGAACTGGGCGGAACGGAACTGGACGAAACAGGACCGGGCGAGGCAGAGCTGGACGAAGCAGGACCGGACGAAGCAGGACCGGACGAAACAGAACCGGACGAAGCAGAACTAGACGGCGCAATGCTGGACATGCAGGTCTCCTTTGTTGGGTTTGCTGCATTGTGAAGCAAAGCAAGGGCCGTTGCCACGCGGGCAGTGCGGCGGCAACATAAGGGCTTTCCGACCTCTCGGGAGCCTTGCATGAGTCCGACGCCCGCGCGCGAAACCGTTCCGTATTTCTGCCAATGGGAGTCCGCGCATCGGGCGGGCGAAATCATTCGCAAGGAGCTGGATCTGGCGCACGACCCCGCATGGCGCGATTCCGGCGCACGAGATTTGGACGAGTATGTGCGCTGGGCCAGCCATGTCTGCGGGATGGCGTGTTTGAAGATGGTGCTGGCGGCGCGGACCGGGCGCGTTCATCCGACCTTGGCGCTCGCCCGCGGCAGCTTGCCGTATGGCGCCTACATCGAGGAAGCGGACGGAAACATCAAGGGCCTGATCTATGCGCCGTTCGTGCGATATGTCGCCGACGTTTTCGGTTTGCATGCGCAGGTGTGCGTCGATTTGCCCGCCTCGGACCTGCCGGATCTGATGGCGCAGTCGGATTTCTTCATGGCGTCGGTCCACCCCTGGATTCGGTGGCCCGACAGGGAGCCACCGAAAAAAGGCGGACATCTGGTGCTGGTGACGCGCGCCACGACCACGTCTGTGAGGTTTCACAACCCGTCGGGCGAGCCGGGTTCGCAAGCGGATGTGGAGCTGCCGCTGTCGGATTTCGACAGGTTCTACGCTGGGCGCGGCGTCGCGATTATGGCGGGCGGCTAAAGCAACATACCGCCGCGCGCTCAGGCGTTGCGGGCGCGGCGCAGGAAGCGCACGGTCAGCACGACGGTGATGACGTAGCTGACCGTGATCACGCTGTAGGCCGCGGGCAGGCTGGCATGCCAGTCCGGCAAGAGATGCAGGATGGTGCCCATGACTGCAACGCCGACCAACGCGCCGGATTGGCGATTGGCGTTCAAGGCTGCCGCTGCGCTGTTGGCGTGCTTGCTGCCAGTGACCTGCATGACGATGCTGGTCATCGCAGGCACCGCGATGCCGACGCCCAGGTTGGCCAGGGCGACGACAACGGCGAAGGGCCAGTAGGCGACGCCGGGTGTAAAGGTGGCGATGCCGATGGCGCTCATCACCGCCGCGAGCGAGACGCCGCCCAGCAGCGAGGCCGACACGCTCCACCGCGACGACACGCGGCCCGAGATGAGATTGCCGATGGAGAACACCGCCAGCATCGGCACGAGTTCGATGCCCGTCTGCAACGCATCGGCGCCGCGCGCGTGTTGCAGGAACAGGCTCAGCAGGAACAACTGGCCATATGAGGCGAGGTTGATGAGAAAGCCCACGCCGTTGGCGGCGGCGAATTGACGGGTGGCGAAGAGCGCACGCGGGATGATGGGCTGGGCGTGCCGGCGTTCGCGGTGCACGAGCAGCGCCGTGGCGGCGAGGCTCAGCAGCGCCGTGGCAGCGATCGACGGGGAGGTCCAGCCATACGCGTTGCCCTGGATCAGGACGAAGCACAAGGAAGACAGCGCGACGACGCCGAGCAGGTGGCTCAAGGGGTTGAGCGCGCGGGGACGCCGCGGCGCGGTTGCGATGCGGCGGCGGGCGAGCCACAGGCCGGCCAGACCCAGCGGGATGTTGATGAGGAAGATGCTGCGCCAGCCGAACTGGTGGATGAGCGCGCCGCCAAGCAACGGGCCGGATGCGCCAGCGACGGCCACAATGGCTGACCATGCGGCCAGCATGCGGTTGCGCACGTTTTCGTCGGCATAGGCGTGCGTGAGCAGGCTGAGCGAGCTGGGCATGAAGAGCGCTGCGCCAACGCCCTGCAGCATCCGCGCCGCGATTAGCATGTCGGCGTTCGGCGCCAGCCCGCAAAGCAGGGACGCGGCGGTGAACACGCCCAGCCCGGTCAGGTAGAGGGTCTTGGCGCCATAGCGGTCGGCCAGCGCGCCGGCAACCAGAAGCAACGCGGCGAAGGTCAGGGTGTAGCCGTCGACGATCCAGACGAGGTCCGTGAGCGGCACGGTGAACTGGAGCGCGATGCTGGGGATTGCGACATTGACCACCGTCACGTCGAGCATGGCCATGACGAAGCCGACGGCCAAAGTGATCAAAGGCACCCATCCCGTGGCGGGAGCGGGCGGCACGTCCATTGAAACGACGGGGCGGCAGGCGGAGGACATGGCAAGTTTCTTTCTGATGGCGCAACGCGCGGAGAGGGCAAAGCTTAGGCGGATCCTTTGATGCAAAAAAGCCGAATTACTGCTTTATAGTCATGCAGAATTGCATCAAGGGCTTGAAATGGATTGGGATAACGCACGGGTATTTCTGGCGATCCACCGCGTGGGAACGCTGCGCGGCGCTGCGGCGGTTCTGCAGATCGACCAGGCCACTGCCGGCCGGCGTTTGGCGGCATTGGAAGCGTCGTTGGACGCGCGTCTTTTCCTGCGCACGCCCAGCGGGTACGTGCCCACGGCGGCGGGCGAGCTTGCGTTTGCCGCCGCCGAGCGCATGGAGCAGGCGGCTGACCAGCTTCAGCGCCAGATGCAGGGGCTGGATCACCGGCTGTCCGGTGTGGTCCGTGTCGCGACTTCGGAGACGGTGGCCCGCTACTTCATCATGGAGGCCATCAAGCGGGTCCATGCCGAGCACCCGGATATCCGAGTGGTGCTGTCCACCGGCATTCAGATCAGCAATCTGACGCGCCGCGAGGCCGATCTGGCCATCCGCAACATCAAGCCCGACAACCCCGACCTGATCCATCGCCATCTGGCGCGCAAGGAGGTGGGGTTGTACGCGTCGCGGGCGTACCTGGCCGCGCATGGCGAACCCAAGCCCGGCACCGCGTTCGCGGGGCACACCCTGATCGCGTATCAGCAGGCCGTGCTGCCCGGCTGGTCGGACTCGCTATGCGGCGAGCCCACCCGCAACGGCCGCATCGGCGTCGAGGTGAATTCCGGGCTGATGATTATCGACGCGGTGGTGGCGGGACTGGGCATCGGCGAGTTGCCGACCCACATGGCGCCGGACCATCCCGAACTGGTGCGGATCTGGCCAGCCCGCAGCGAGGCCTATGACCTGTGGCTGGTGATGCATGGCGACCTGAACCGCACCGCGCGCGTGCGGGCGGTGGCGGACGCGATTGTCGACGTCTTCGAAGAGAGCAATTAGCGGCAAGCCGAGGGTTGTGGTGCGGCGAGACTGGCGCTAAGGTTTGCTGGCCCGCAGAAAAATCCACATTTTCAGGAGTCGCGCGTGTCCGATCTTTGGCGTTTGTCCGCAGTTGAGCTTGCCTCCCTTGTCCGCAAGCGTGAGGTGTCCGCCGTGCAGGCTGCGCAAAGCGCGCTGCAACGGCTCGATGCCGTCAATCCCGCGATCAACGCGGTGGTGGATCACCGGCCCGAGGACGTGCTGGCGCAGGCCGCAGAGGTGGACGCGGCGCTCGCGCGCGGGGAAGATCCCGGCCTGCTGGCGGGTGTGCCCGTCACCGTGAAGGTCAACGTGGATCAGGCGGGCTTTGCCACGACCAACGGCGTGCGCCTGCAGAAGGACCTGATCGCCGAACGGAACAGTCCTGTCGTCGACAACTTGCGGCGCGCCGGTGCGGTGATCGTGGGCAGGACCAATACGCCGGCGTTTTCGCTGCGCTGGTTTACCGGCAACGCGCTGCATGGCGATACGCGCAATCCCCGTAATCCGGCGTTGACGCCGGGCGGCTCGTCGGGCGGCGCCGCGTCTGCGGTGGCGGCCGGCATCGGGCATCTGGCGCATGGCACGGACATCGCCGGTTCGATCCGTTATCCGGCATACGCGTGCGGCGTGCATGGCCTGCGTCCGTCGCTGGGCCGGGTGGCGGCGTATAACGCGGCGCTGCCGGAGCGGTCGATTGGCGGTCAGATCACGGCGGTGTCGGGGCCGTTGGGGCGCACCATTGCCGATATCCGGTTGGGGCTGGCCGTGCTGGCCGCGCCGGATCCGCGTGATCCGTGGTGGGTGCCCGCGCCGCTGACCGGCCCGGAAGTGCCGAAGCGCGCCGCGCTGTGTTTGAACCCCGACGGCATGGACACCGATCCGGCCATCGTGAAGGCATTGCAGGAAGCGGCGCGGCGGCTGAGCGAAGCAGGCTGGACGGTCGATACGCTGGAAGCGATACCCCCGATGCAGGAGGCCGCCGACCTGCAGATCCGCATGTGGATGGCCGACGGCTATGACGCCATGGTGGCGGCAGCGGAAAAAGAGGGCGACCGAGGCGCGTTGGTGGCGCTGGCCGGGCAGCGCGACAAGGCGGCAAGCGCCGATCTGACAAGCTTTTCGGCAGTGTTGACGCGCCGTGCGACGCTCACGCGCCTGTGGGAGGTGTTTTTCGCCGAGTACCCGGTGCTATTGCTGCCGGTATCGGCCGAATTGCCGTTCCCCGACAACCTCGACCTGCAGGGCGACGCGGCCTACGCGCGGGTCTGGCGCGCGCAGCTGACCCAGATCGGGCTGCCGTTCATGGGCCTGCCCGGACTGTCCGTGGCCATGGGCAGCGCGATGAGCAGCGCGGGGCCCAGTCCCGTGGGTGTGCAGGTGGTGGCGGGGCGGTTCCGAGAGGACCTGTGCCTGGCAGCCGGTGAAATCATCGAGGCGGGCGGCGAGGCGGTCGGCATCGCGGAGCCGGCGCTTCGATAACGGTGTCACGGGCCAACAGCGTCACGGGCGGCGGGCGCCGCCCGAGCGCATCTTCATCCACTGGCGTGCGTGTTCAACCGCCGAAGCGCACCTTCAGCACGCCCAGATCGCCGTACGTCAGTTCGACGTCCTTATTCGCGGGGACGTCCAGGAAGCCGGCGTACGAACCGGTGATGACATGCTGGCCGGCCGTCAGACCCAGCCCTTGCTCTCGCAGGAAATTGGCCAGCCAATACAGACCGGCTTTGGGACGATCGTTGGGGTGGATGCCGGCGTGCTGCTCGACTTCGACGCCGTCGACCTTGAGCGTGATGGTCATGCAGCCCGGCGCCGCATCGGGCGACGAAATGCGAGGGCCAAGCACCAGTCCCTGATTGAACATGTGGTCCGCCAGCAGTTCGGGCAGGCTGGCGTGTTCCGGGGACGCGTAGCGACAGCCCAGGACTTCCAGCGCCAGGCGGGCGCCGCCCACCGCGGCGTCGATCTCGGCTTCGGTGTACGGCGTGTCGCGCGGCGGCAGGTCGCGGGCAAGCTCAAATGCGATTTCGGGCTCAATGCGCACGATGTCGCTGCCGGCGGCGATGGGGCCGGCCGCGGCGTCCGCCGTGCCTGATGCGTAGATGGGCGCCACGACGGTTTTTTCCGGAGACGGCAGCGCGCTTTTCCAGGCGGCGATGCTGTCCAGGCGAGTCTCGCGCAGCAGTTCGGCCGTGCGCTGCTGCACCGCAAATGCCTGGCCCAAGGACTGCGGGCGGCATTCGGCGGGCAGGCGCGGGCCGGCGATGCCCGACTGGCGCGCGGCAATCAGGAAGCGCGCCGCATCGACGCTGCCGGGATAGTCTTCAAACTTGATCTGCATGCGTTCAGACTCCAAGGAACAGCATGATCCACAACACGATCATGGCAATCAGACCCAGCCAGCACGAGCCCCAGAAACCGACGATCGGCCATTTCAGGGCGAGCGGGATCTTCTTGGGTTCGACGTGGGACAGCAGGTCGTTGGCGTTGCCGATCAGCCAGAAACGCGTGCCCGGAAACATCAGGCGGAAGAAGTAATCCAGCATGATCGCGGCCTGGATCGCCAGCGGAAACTGCTTGAACGGCCGGTGCTGCAGGTACGGGTGCTTGAGCGCCGCGTTGACCTGCTTGGTCTTGACGAAGAACAGCACGATGCCGCTGATCGTGCAGGTGATGAAACAGAGCACGAAAAGGCTGAAGGCCATGGCCATGACGGGTGAATGCATGGGGATCTCAAGGATGCGCGGCCGGGCCGCGTGGGATGGACAAATTCAGGCAAAAAAGCTGGCCCTATTGTAGAGGGCTTGGCGCGGCCCCGTGTTCAGGGCCGCGTCAGTACGAGCGCGGGCGCGCCCGGGGCTGTCAGCCGCGGGTCTGGCCTTCGCCGTTCAGCACCCACTTGAGCGTGGTCAGGCCCTCCAGGCCCACGGGGCCGCGCGCATGCAGACGGTTCGTGGAGATGCCGATCTCGGCGCCCAGGCCGTACTCGAAGCCGTCCGCAAAGCAGGTCGGAAGGTTGACGTAGACCGAGCTGGAGTCGACCTCGCGCTGAAAGCGCTGCGCCGCCGACAGGTCTTGCGTGACGATCGCGTCGGTGTGGCCCGAGCCGTAGCGTGCGATGTGTTCGATGGCGTCGTCCAGCGTGTCGACGATGCGCACGGCCAGGATGGGCGCCAGGTATTCGGTGGCCCAGTCTTCTTCGGTGGCGGGCGTGGCGTGGGGCAGCAGCGCCAGTGTGCGCGGGCAGCCCCGCAGTTCCACGCCGTGTTCGGTGAAGGCGGCGGCCAGGCTGGGCAGGATGGACACAGCGGCCACGGCGTCGATCAGCAGCGTCTCCATGGCGCCGCAGATGCCGTAGCGGTAGGTCTTGGCGTTCAGGGCGATGGCGTGAGCCTTGTCCGGATCCGCCGCGGCGTCGATGTAGATATGGCAGTTGCCGTCCAGGTGCTTGATGAGCGGCACGCGCGCCTCTTGGGACAGGCGGGCGATGAGGCCCTTGCCGCCGCGCGGCACGATCACGTCGATGTGTTCGGTCATGGTGATGAGCGCGCCCACGGCCGCGCGGTCGGCGGTGGCGACGACCTGCACCGCATCCTGCGGCAGGCCGGCGGCGGCCAGGCCCGTTTGCACGATGCGGCCGAGCGCCACGTTGGAGTGCAGCGCCTCGCTGCCGCCGCGCAGGATGGCGGCGTTGCCGGACTTCAGGCACAGGGCCGCGGCGTCGATGGTGACGTTGGGGCGCGATTCGTAAATGATGCCGATCACGCCTAATGGCACGCGCATCTGGGCGACGCGCATGCCATTTGGCCGGACGGTGGTGGCGGTGATGCTGCCGATCGGATCGGGCAGCGCGGCGATCTGGCGCAGGCCTTCTGCCATGTGCGCCAGCGTCTTGTCCGACAGCGTCAGGCGGTCCAGCAGCGCGGGTTCCAGCCCATTGGCGCGGGCAGCGGCCACGTCTTTCTCGTTGGCGGCTTTCAGTTCGTCGTGGCTGGCGGCCAGGGCGTCGGCCATGGCGATCAGCGCCTGGTTTTTGGCGGCGCTGTCAGCGCGCATCATGGCGCGCGAGGCGCGGCGGGCGTTTTCGCCCAGGGTGAGCATGGCTTGTTCGATGGAGGACGAGGACATGGCGGCGTCGATCATGTGATGGGGCGGCGCGGGCGCCGCCTGGAGATTCAGTGTATATCCGGCTATCGGGCCGGGCGAGATCCGGTCTGGGGACCGGGTGTGGGAGCGCAAGGGGGACGAGGCGAAGGCGGCGGCGAGGCCGCCTTCACGGTCGTCCGCCGGCGGCGGCCACGCGCAGGGCCAGCCGGGTCATTTCTTCCCAGGGATCCGAGAGGCGGCCGGGCACCGAGAGGCCCTTGATGAGGCGGTCGACTTCGTGGGCGTGCTGCACGGCGGCGGGCCAGACGCCGGGCTGGACCCGATTCAGGGCCTGCAGCGCCAAGCGTTCGTGGGCGCCGAAGATGCGCAGGCGGCGCATGAGGCCGTTGGCATCCTGTCCCAACGCGCGCGCCTCGGCAATACGGGCAAGCAGGCGGATTTCTTCGCCGACCGCCCACAGCACCAGCGGCAGGGCTTCGCCTTCGGCGCGCAAGCCATCGATCATGCGGATGGTGCGTCCGATGTCGCCGGCCAGCATGGCGTCGCGCAGGCCGAAGACGTCGTAGCGGGCGACGTTTAGCACGGCGCGCTCCACGTCCTCGGGGGCGAGCTGGCCCTCGGGGTAGAGCAGACCGAGCTTCTGGATTTCCTGGTGGGCGGCCAGCAGATTGCCTTCCACCTTGTCCGCCATCCATTGCAGCGTAGCGCTGTCGGCGCGCTGGTTTTGGCGCGCGAGACGCATGCCGACCCAGGCGGGCAGGCGGCCGCGTTCGATGTTGGCGATGTCGACGGCCATGCCGGCGCGCACCAGCGCTTGCATCCAGCGGCTTTCGCGGGTGGCCTTGTCCAGGCGCGGCAAGGCGATCAAGACGAGCGTATCGGCCTCGGGCTGCTTTTCGGCCTGTTCGGCCAGCTTGGTCAGGGTGTCGGCGCCGGATTTGCCCGGCTTGCCGGTGGGGATCTTGATTTCAAGGATGCGGCGGTCGCCGAACAGCGACACGCTCTGGGTGGCGGCAAGGACCGCGCTCCAGTCGCTTCGCGCGTCCATCACCATGGACAGGCGCTCGGTGTAGCCGGCGTTGCGCGCGGCAGCGCGCAACGCGTCGACGGCTTCGGTCACCAGCAGCGGTTCGTCGCCGGAGACCGTGTACAGCGGCGCCAGCCGATTGCCGGGCCGCTGCAGGTGTTCGGCCAGCCGATCCGCGTCCAGAGGCTGTGCCATGGGCTAGCGGACGTTGGTCGGGTCGGTGACGGACGGCGTCTGCCAGGGAGTGGGCACGCGCGGCCGCTGCGGTTCGTTCGGGTTGAACAGCGGCGTGTTTTCGTCGTCGCCTTCCTGCGCGGCTTCGAATGCCTTGTGCACGTCAGGCGCGGTGATGCGGCGCAGCACGCGCGAGACCAGATCGCGTTGCATGGCCTTGAACAGGGTGTCGATCTGGCCCTGCTTGGCCTGCACGACCTGATCGTCGTACGGCATTTCCCGGTAGATGGACAGCGTCGTGTCCGGGACCAGCGCGCGGCCCTGGGCGTCGATCAGGCGGAACGTGTAGTTGATGCCGAGTTCGTAGGATTCCACACGGCCCTGAGCGTTGAGCGAGACCTCGCGCAGCGTGCGCGAGTCATTGACCTGCTGGAGGATCGCCTGCGCTTCCTTGGGCGTGTCGACCAGCTTGGTGTCGGGCGAGGCCGCGCGCAGCGCGCGGCGCACGTCCGCGCCGAACTGGGTGGTATCGGGGATGCCTACGTACAGGCGTTCGAACGGCATCGGGGTCACGCCGCGCAGCGCGAAACCGCAGGCGGTGAGCAGCATGAACAGCGCCAGGCAGGCGCCGCGCAGCAGCCAGGATTGGCGGGAGAGTTGCGATTGTTGCCCGGCGAAGTACATGCTTGACCTCATCAGCCTACGACGTTGACCAGTTTGCCCGGAACCACGATGACACGCTTGGGCGGACGGCCTTCCAGGAATCGGGCGACCTCTTCCTGGCTGGCGGCCAGTTTTTCGATGTCTTCCTTGGGGGCCTTGGCGGCCACGCGGATGGAACCGCGCAGCTTGCCGTTGACCTGGAGCATCAGTTCGATCTCGTCGGCGACGAGGGCGGCTTCGTCCACGTGCGGCCACGGCGCATCGAGCAGGTCGCCGAGTTCCTTGGCGTAGCCCAGATCCTGCCACAGGTGCCAGGTGACGTGCGGCACGACCGGGTACAGCACGCGCAGCAGGACGCCGACGGTTTCGGCATAGGCTGCGTCGGCCTCGGCGCCTTCCGGCAGCTTGGCGTCGTCGATGGCGTTCAGCATCTTCATGCAGGCGGACACGACGGTGTTGTACTGGATGCGCTGGTAGTCGTAGTCGGCCTGCTTGAGGAGCCCGTAGACCTCGCGGCGCAGATCTTTGACGGCGGCGGGCGCCTGCGTCCAGTCCGTACCTTGGGCCAGGCCGCGAGCGATGGCTTCGCGATGGCCGTAGCTGATGGACCAGAGGCGGCGCAGGAAGCGGTTGGAACCTTCGACGCCGGAGTCGGACCATTCGAGGGTCTGCTCGGGCGGGCTGGCGAACATGACGAACAGGCGGGCCGTGTCGGCGCCCAGCGTGTCGATCAGGGATTGCGGATCGACGCCGTTGTTCTTGGACTTGGACATCGTGCCCACGCCGCCGTAGTGGATGGCCGAGCCGTCCGACTTCAGCTTGGCGCCGATGATGGCGCCGCGATCGTCGTAGACGTTGTCGACGTCTTCAGGCCAGAAATACTCGATGCCGCCCTGGGGCGTCTTGCGCGAGTAGATGTGGTTCAGCACCATGCCCTGGCACAGCAGCTTGGTGAAGGGTTCGTCGAAGTTGAGCAGGCCCATGTCGCGCATGACCTTGGTCCAGAAGCGCGCGTACAGGAGGTGCAGCACGGCGTGCTCGATGCCGCCGATGTACTGGTCCATCGGCATCCAGTAGTCATTGCGCTGGTCGACCATGGCGTTGTCGTTGCCGGGCGAGGTGTAGCGCATGAAGTACCAGGACGAGTCCACGAACGTGTCCATCGTGTCCGTTTCGCGGCGCGCGGGCTTGCCGCACTTGGGGCACGCGCAGGACAGGAAGGCCTCGTTCTTGGCCAGCGGATTGCCGCTGCCATCGGGGATGAGGTCGTCGGGCAGGACCACGGGCAGGTCCTTTTCCGGGACCGGCACCGGGCCGCAGTCTTCGCAGTGGATGATCGGGATCGGGGTGCCCCAGTAGCGCTGGCGCGAAATGCCCCAGTCGCGCAGGCGCCACGTGGTCTGCTTTTCGCCCAGGCCCTTTTCGCCGAGGTCGGCCGCGATGGCGTCCACGGCTTCCTTGTAGGACAGGCCGTCGTACTTGCCGGAATTGATGGTGCGGCCCGATTGCTTGTCGCCGTACCATTCCTGCCAGGCGTCGGTGGAGTAGTCCTTGCCGGGCACGTCCACGACCTGCACGATGGGCAGGTTGTATTTCTTGGCGAAGGCGAAGTCCCGCTCGTCGTGCGACGGCACGCCCATGACGGCGCCGTCGCCGTAGGTCATGAGCACGTAGTTGCCGACCCAGACTTCGACCTGCGCGCCCGTGATGGGGTGCGTGACGAACAGGCCCGTGGGCATGCCTTCTTTTTCACGCGTGGCCATTTCGGCCTCGGTGGTGCCGCCAAGCTTGCATTGTTCGATGAACGCGGCCAGCGGCGCATTGTTGGCCGCCGCGTGCGAGGCCAGCGGGTGTTCGGGCGCCACGGCGCAGAACGTCACGCCCATGATCGTGTCGGCGCGGGTGGTGAAGACGTACAGCTTGCCGTCCTGGATCAGCTGGCCGTCCTGGCCGGCGATCTGGTGCGGGAAGGCAAAGCGCAGGCCTTCGGACTTGCCGATCCAGTTTTCCTGCATCAGGCGCACGCGCTCGGGCCAGCCCGGCAGGTCGTTCTGAACGGCGCCGAGCAGTTCGTCGGCGTAATCGGTGATGCGCAGGTAGTAACCGGGGATCTCGCGCTTTTCGACGAGGGCGCCGGAACGCCAGCCGCGGCCGTCGATGACCTGTTCGTTGGCCAGCACGGTCTGGTCGACCGGATCCCAGTTGACGACCTGGGTCTTGCGGTAGGCCACGCCCTTTTCGAGCATCTTCAGGAACAGCCACTGGTTCCACTTGTAGTACTGCGGATCGCAGGCGCACATTTCGCGCGTCCAATCGATTGCCAGACCCATCGCCTTCATCTGCTTCTTCATGTAGGCGATGTTGTCGTAGGTCCACTTGGCGGGCGGCACCTTGGACTTGATGGCGGCGTTTTCCGCCGGCATGCCGAAGGCGTCCCAGCCCATGGGCATGAGCACGTTGTAGCCGCGCATGCGCAGCTGGCGGGCCATCATGTCGTTGATGGTGTAGTTGCGCACGTGGCCCATGTGCAGCTTGCCGCTGGGATAGGGCAGCATGGAGCAGGCGTAGAACTTGGGCTTTTCGGAGCCGTCGGGGTTCTTGGCGTGTTCGTGGACCAGATAGACGTCGCGGGCCTGCCAGTCTTGTTGGGCGGCCGCTTCGACGGTAGTGGGGAGGTAGCGTTCCTGCATGGGCTCGTGCGCGGTGGCAAAAAAGGGGTGAGCCGCCCCATCGCGCCGGGGCGCGGTGGCGGTCAAAACCCCTGATTATAGGAGGTGCTAGGCGCTGGCAGGGGGCGAGGGCATTTCGGGGATGCGCGCACTGGGCGCAAGCGCGCCATAAGCCAGCGTGAGGGCCGCCAGAACGGCGCCCGCGATCACCACCGCGGGCCAGCCGAAATGGGCGTACAGCCAGGACGAAACCAGCGAACCCGACGCGCCGCCGATGAAGTAGCAGGTGACGTAACCGGCGGTCAGGCGGCTGCGCGCCTCGGGCCGCAGGCGGTAGATGGAGCTGGTGTTGGTGACGTGTACGCCCTGGATCGCCAGATCCTGCACCAGGATGCCGGCCAGCAGAGCAAGCACCGACACCTGCCCGAAGGCCATCAGTCCCCAGGAACCCAGCAGAAGCAGCAGGCCAACGCGGGTGGCGAGGTTGCCCAGACCGCGGTCGGCGAGGCGCCCGAAGCGGTTGGCAGCATAGGCCCCGGCGGCGCCCGCCAAGCCAAACAGGCCGATGGTGGTGTTGCTGTATTCATAGGGCGGGCCAGCCAGAAGGAAGGTCAGCGGCGTCCACAGCATGCTGAAGGCGGCGAACAGCAGCCCGCCGATGAGGGACCGGGCGCGGAACAGGGGTTCCTCGACGAACATGCGCAGGATGGAGCCCAGCAGCTGCGGATAGCTCATTGCCGTGGGGCTCTGGTAGCGAGGCAATACGCGCCACAGGACGGCGGACATGCACAGCATCAGGATGGCGGCGACCCAATACACCGTGCGCCAGCTGCCCACGTCGGCCAGCGCGCCCGCCGCGGTGCGGGCCAGCAGGATGCCCAGCAGCAGCCCGCTCATGACCGTGCCCACGGCCTTGCCGCGCTCGTGGGGCGCCGCCAGCGTGGCCGCGAACGGCACGAGGATCTGGGCGACGACGGACAGCATGCCGGTCAGCGCGGTGCCGATGATGAGCATCGAGATGCTGGTGGAGAAGGCGGAAATCAGCAGGCCGCCCGCCGACAGCAGGTTCATCAGCACGATCAGCGAACGGCGCTCGAACATGTCGCCCAGCGGCACCAGCAGCATCAGCCCCACGGCGTAGCTGAGCTGCGCGGTGGTGACGATCGTGCCGGCCGTTGCGTTCGAAATCGAGAACTGCTGGCCGATGGTGTGCAAGAGGGGCTGCGCGTAATAGTTGCTGGCGACGGCCAGGCCGGTCGCCACCGACATCAGGAGGATGATGGGGGCGGTGAGGGTCGGGGTGGTTTGTTCGGGGGAAGTCACTGATCTGAAGCGCAAGTGGTATTGAAGATGAAGCGGTCGCTACGGGTTACGCACCGACGCTGCCGGGCGTGTCCTGGTCCTGCTTGAGCAGCAGTTTCTTCAGCAGACCGGCCAATTGGCGGCGCTCGGCCGCCGACAGCGGTTCGAGAAACTCATTCAGATCGGCCAGATAGTCCTTGAGCACGACCTTGATGACGCGCAGTCCTTCGGCGGTGAGCGACACGATGACGCCGCGCCGGTCCTCGGGATTGGGGCTGCGCACGAGCAGCCCGGCCTGTTCCAGTCTGTCCAGGCGATTGGTCATGGCGCCGGACGTGAGCAACAGGGCTTCGACAAGCTTTTGCGGATTCATGGCGTGGGGAGCGCCAGTGCGGTAGAGCGTGGCGAGCACGTCGAATTCGCCTTGGTGCAGGTTGTATTGGCGAAAGGTGCGGTTGACGTTGCGGGCCGCGAAGGCATTCAGGCGGAAGAGACGCGCAACGACCGACATGGCGGAGAAGTCTTGCGACGGGCACTCTTTGGCCCACTGCGAAATCACGAGATCGACGAGGTCATTCATGGCGAGTGGCTGTTGTTTTAATGTGAAGTATCTTCACGTAAAGACAAAATTCTAGCAGCGGCTCGGGATCAACGCAAAGCGCGGGCGGCATAACGCAAAGCGCGCGCGAAAAAAGAAAGGCCCGCCTCTTGCGAGGCGGGCCTTTCCGGCTTGACCGGAGACTGCGCGTAATTAAATTACTGCGCGGCGTCCTTCAGCTTCTTGAGCGGGCGAACCTTCACCTTGACCGAAGCCGGCTTGGCGGGGAACCAGCGCTCTTCGCCCGTGAACGGATCCTTGCCGAAGCGCTTGGCCTTGGCGGGAACCTTTTGCACGGCAACCTTGAACAGGCCGGGCAGCGTGAATTCGCCAGCGCCCTTCTTGTCCACGGAACCCAGCACCGAAGTTTCCAGGCTGGCCAGGACGGCCTTGACCGACTTGGCTTCGACGCCCGATTGCTCAACGATGTAGGCGATGAGCTGGGTCTTGTTCATCGCGGCCTTGATGGCCTTGGGGGCGGCAGCGACCTTCTTGGCGGCGACGGCCTTCTTGGCAGCCGGCTTCACGGCGGGCTTGGCGGCAGTCGCCTTCTTTGCGGGCGCCTTGACGGCGGTCTTGGTGACTTTCTTGGCAGGAGCTTTAGCTTTCGTGGCCATGGTCAAAATCCGTATGTTGAGGACATGGAGCAGCGCGTGCCGGATATCGGCATTTGACGCTACGCGCCCGATGATAGCGGAAGAGTGGCGGTAAAAGCGGCTTTCCAACGGGTTTTAAGCCACTGTTTGTTGTTTTCGACGCAGAAAAGTGCTTTCTGCAAGGGGTTTCGCAAGATGTCGTGACATTCGCCGGCGTTTTCGCGGGCCATAGCCGCAGGCCGCGCGCGCGATGGAAAACGCTGCGAAGGCGCGCGGTCAGACGCCGTCGCGAGGCATGCGGATGAACCTATCTGGCGGCGCATGTTCCAATTGCGGGCGGCGCGCGCGGCAGGCAGGCGCGGAAAGTGCCTGGAATCAGGCCTTTCCCTTGCAATCGCGCGCACCCGAAGAAAACCAGAACATGGAAGTGAAGCAGCTATATGTTGATGAAGAAGTTGGCGGCGAGCCTGCTCGTTGCGACCGCTTGTATATCCAGCGCAATGGCGCAATCGATGCCCGCGCCAGCGCTGTCGGCCAAGGCCTGGCTGCTGCTGGATGAAACCAGCGGCCAGGTCATTGCGTCGCACGCGGCCACGACGCGCATCGAGCCGGCGTCCCTGACCAAGATCATGACGGCCTATGTGGTGTTCGAGGCGTTGACCAAGAAAGAACTGACGGCGAACCAGCTCGTCACGATCTCGACGCGGGCCTGGAAGGTGCCGGCGGGAAGTTCAAAGATGTTCCTGGAGCCAAACACCAAGGTGTCGGTGGACGACCTGCTGCGCGGGTTGATGATCCAGTCGGGCAATGACGCGGCCGTCGCGCTGGCCGAGGCCGTGTCGGGCAGCGTCGAAGCCTTTGTCGAACGCATGAACGACACCGCCGCGCGTCTGGGCTTGCACGCTACGCGTTTCGCCAGTCCGCACGGGCTGCCGGATCCGAATACGTATTCCACCGCGAGCGACCTGTCGATCCTGGCCACCCGCTTCATCCGCGATTTTCCTCAGCTCTACAAGACCTACGATTCGGCCAAACAGTTCACCTTCAACAAGATCACGCAGCCCAACCGCAACCGGCTGCTGTGGCTGGATCCCAGCGTTGATGGATTGAAGACCGGACATACGGCATCGGCCGGCTATTGCATCATTGCCTCGGCGCGCCGGCCCAATGGCAGCGATCAGCGGCGGCTGATCACGGTGGTGGTCGGCACTGCGTCTGACAAGCTGCGCACGCAGGAAAGCCGCGAGTTGCTGGAATGGGGCTTCCAGGGGTTCAATACCATCAAGCTCTACGCGAGCGGCCAAACCGTCGCGACGCCGGAGGTCTGGAAGGGCGAGGCGGACAGCATGAAGGTCGGCTTCTCGCGGGACGCGTACGTCACCGTGCCCGCCGGCGCGAAGGTCGAATCGGTCTGGGCGCCGCAGGCGCCGCTGGTTGCGCCGATCGCCGCGCAATCGACGGTGGGCGAACTGCGGGTGACGGTCGACGGCAAGCCCGCCATGCACTTCCCGGTTGTCGCGCTGGAGCCGGTGGCCGAGGCGGGCATTGCCGGCCGCGCGTGGGACTCCATCCGTTTGTGGTGGCGCGGCACGCAGGGATAACGCAACACGATTTCGGAGGTAGGCGATGGCAGTGAGCTTTCCAGGCGGACCGGCCGCGGCGCCGGGCCCTGACGATCCGCTGGCGCTGCTGTCGGCGTGCCACGGACGCATCGCGCGCCAATGCGCCACGCTGGCGCGGCTGGCGGCGCACCTGCCCGCGCATGGCAGCGACGCGGCGGCGCAAACCGCCGCCACCAGTGTGCGCCGGTATTTCGACACCGCCGCAGCCCATCACCACGAAGACGAAGAAGAGGACCTGTTTCCCGCCCTGATCGATTCCATGGCGGGGTCCGACGCGGTGTGCCTGCACGCGCTGGTTGACGGTCTGATGGCTGATCATCGGCATTTGGCCGGACTGTGGGAACCCCTGCGCGAGACGCTGTCCGAGATCGCGGCGGGTCGACCGGCGCAATTGCCGGCGCAGCAGGTCCAGGCCTTCACCGACGCCTACAACGCGCACATCCGGCGCGAAGAGGACGAGCTGCTGCCGATGGCGGCGCGGCTGATTCCTGACGATGCGCTGGCCGCGATCGGCCAGGCCATGAAGGCGCGCCGCGGCGGTGAAGCGGGCTGATCCGCTGATTCCCGCGTTGCGTGGTCAAGGTCGAGCGTTTACCCTAGCCGGACCGGCGTGAACGCCGATGCCCAGGGAACAAGACAGGATGATGCAGGGGGGAATGAACGTCGCGCGCCGGCTTTTCGGCTCGTGGGTGGACGACGTCAACCGGTTGACGCTGCGCGCTGATCTGGCGGCGGGCCTGTTGGGGGCGTTGCTGGTGCTGCCGCAGGGCGTTGCGTTTGCCACGCTGGCGGGCCTGCCGCCGGAATACGGCCTGTATTCGGCCATCGTGCCCTGTATCGTGGCGGCGTTGTTCGGCTCCAGCCGCCATGTGATGTCGGGCCCGACCAACGCGAATTCGCTGGCGCTCTTTGCCGTGCTGGCGCCGCTGGCGGCTGCGGGCAGCCCCGCCTACATCCAGCTTGCGCTTGCCGTGACCGTGCTGGTCGGCGTCATGCAGTGGCTGGTGGGTGTCTTGCGGCTGGGATCGCTGGCGCACTTCATATCACCGTCGGCGTTGTTCGGCTTTACCAGCGGCGCGGCCGTGCTGATCGCGGTGCATGCGTTGAAGGACGCGCTGGGCCTGCCGTCGCCAGAAGCGCACGGCGCGGGGGCGGTGCTGGAAAGCGTCGCCACGCATCTCGGGCAGGTGCATCCGGATGCTTTGCTGGTGACGCTGGTCACCCTGGTCACGGCGTTGCTGGCACGCAGGCTGGACAAGCGCAAACCTTACATGCTGCTGGGCCTGGCCGCGGGGACATTCGCGGCATGGGTTTTCAATACGTGGGTCGTGGCGCCCGCAAGCGCGCCGGTTCCCGTGCTGGGCGCCATCGCGCAGCCGTGGCCGCCGTTTCACGTGCCCAGCGTCGATTGGCGCGCGCTTCCCGATCTGTTGAGCCTGGCGTTCGCCCTGACCATCGTGGCGCTGGCGCAGTCCATTTCCATCGCCAAGGCGGTGGCGACGCGGTCCGGGCAGCGCATCGACGCGAACCGCGAGTTTGTGGGGCAGGGTCTGTCCAACGTCGTCGGCGGGTTCTTTTCCTGTTACCTGTCCTGCGGATCGCTCAATCGGTCCATCCCCAACTTCGAGGCCGGGGCGAAAACGCCGCTGGCGTCCGTGTTTTCCGCGTTGTTGCTGATGCTGCTGGTGGCGGTGTCCGCGCCGTTGCTGGCGTTGATTCCGCATGCCGCGATCTCGGGGTTGCTGTTGCTGGTGGCCTGGACGCTGCTGGACGTGCCGCGCTGGCGGCACCTGCTGCGCACACAGCCTGGCGAATGCGCCATCGCCGGCGCCACGCTGGCCGCGACGATCGCCATCCGCATGGAAGTGGCAATCCTGCTGGGCACGGTGCTGTCGCTGATGGTGTATCTACACCGCACGTCGCGGCCGGCGATGCGCACGATGGGATTTGATTCGCGCGGGCTGGATCGCCGCTTCGTCGTGCTGGAGCATCAGCCGGACGCGTTGCCGGAATGTCCCCAACTGAAGCTGCTGCGCATGGAGGGGTCGGTCTATTTCGGCGCGGCGGCGCACGTGGCGCAGCGGCTGCACGATCTGCGCTCGGCGCCCGGCGCGCCTCGCCATCTGCTGGTCATGGCCAAGAGCATGAATTTCATCGACCTGGCCGGTGCGCAGGTCTGGGACGACGAACTGGCGGCCCGGCGCGCGATGGGCGGCGACCTTTATTTCCACCGGCCTCGGCCAGAGGTCATGGACATGTGGCGCCGCACCGGATTCCTGGAACGGCTGGGCGCCGATCACATCTTTCCGGACAAGGCGACGGCATTGCATGCGATCTACGCGAAGCTGGACCGGAACATTTGCGCGGGATGCACGGCCCGGATTTTCTGGGAATGCCAGCCGGACAGCCCGCAGCGGGATGGGTGATGCGATGGTTGCGGCGGGCTTGTTGACGCAGGCGCCATCGCGGTCCTGACGGTCCGCGGCCCGCGTTGACGTCAGGCGCCTTGCGGCGCCTCGGTGCCCAGATAAGCGGCCTTGACCCGCTCGTCAGCCGCGATGGCGGCGGGAGCGCCTTCGGCCAGCAGGCCGCCGCGCACCAGCACCGCGATGCGATCTGCGTGCTTGAACACGACGTCCAGGCTGTGTTCCGTGAACAGGACGGCAATGCGTTGCGTGTCCGCCAGCTGGCGGGTAAGGCGCATCAGCGCGTGTCGTTCGTTGGTGGCCATGCCGGCCGTGGGCTCGTCCATCAGCAACAGGCGCGGCTGGTGCGCCAACGCCATCGCAAGTTCCACCCGTTTGACGTCGCCATAGGCCAGCGTGCCGCAGGCCTCGTCAGCCTTGTCCGCCATCTGCACTTGCGACAGAAGGGTCCTGGCTTCATCAGCGGCATGGCGAGCGGCGCGCCGCCAAGGGTTGAAGAGCAGCCGGTCGCGGGACAGTAGGGCCGTCTGCACGTTTTCAAGCACGGTCATCGACCGGAATGTGGCCGCGGTCTGGAAGCTGCGGCCCACGCCCAGCCGGCAGATCTTGCCGGCCGACAGGCCAACAAGCTCCTGCCCGTCCAGCCGAACCGAACCCGAATCCGGGCGCAACTGCCCGCCCAGCACGTTGAAGCATGTCGACTTGCCCGCGCCGTTCGGGCCGATCAAGGCCAGCATGTGTCCGGCTTGCAGGTCGAACGACACGTCGGCCAGCGCGTCGATGCCGCCGAAGGATTTGCGCAGGTTGCGCACCTGCAGCAGGGGAGCTGGCGTCGTCATGCGGACCTCCTGCGCAGGCGGGCCGCCGCGCCGGCCAGCCCTTCAGGGAAGGCCATGACCAGCGCCAGGATGGCCAGGCCCAGCACTGCGTGCCAGTATTCGGTGCTGCGCGCCGCAGCATCCTGCAGCCAGGTGTACGACGCCGCGCCAACGAGGGGACCGGCCAGCGTCTGGATGCCGCCCAGCAGCACCATGACCAGCCCGTCCACCGAGCGGCTTACCGCCAGCACGTCGGGCGCGATGCTGCCCTTGGAAAATGCGTAGAGCGATCCGGCAAGGCCCGCCGCGAACGAGGCGGCCACAAATCCGGCCCACTGGATGCGGCGCGTGTCCATGCCCAGCGCTTCGGCGCGCAAGGACGAATCGCGCACGCCGCGCAGCGCAAAGCCCAGCGGGGAAAACGCCAGCCGCCGCAGCCACCAGACCCCGGCCGCGCACAGCACCAGCGACAGGTAATAGAACCACGGTCCTTGCGAGAGCCATGCCGAGGGCCACAAGCCGGTCAGCCCGTTGCTGCCGCCGGTCACGTCATCCCATTGATAGGTGAGCGCCCACAGGATCTGCGCGACGGCCAGCGTCAGCATGGCCAGGTACACGCCGGACAGGCGCACACAGAACCAGCCGAACACCAGCGCGCCAAGGGCTGCGGCGAACGGGCCGAGCAGCAGCGCCGCTTCCATGGGGATGGCGGCCAGTTTCAGCAGCAGCGCGGCGCCGTAGGCGCCCAGCCCGAACCACGCGGCGTGGCCGAACGAGGTCATGCCCGCCAGTCCGGTCAGAAAGTGCAGGCTGGCGGCAAACAGCGCGGCGATCAGGATCTCGGTCATCAGGATGCTGAGATAGGGCCAGTACAGCGTGGCGACGGGCACCAGCGCCAACAGAACCAGCAGCGCGGCGTAGGCCAGACGCAGCCGTGGCCCGGCGGGGGCGATGGGGCGTTCGGGCGGACCGGCGTGCGAGGCCGGCGCGGGCTGCTTGCCCATCAGGCCCCACGGCCGCACGACCAGCACCACGGCCATCACCGCGAATTCAGCCAGCAGCGTGAGCTTGGACAGGTTGAATACCCAGGGGCCGATGGCGACCTGGCCCAGGAACACGAACAGCGCCTTGACCGAACAGATCAGGACGGCCGCCAGGAACGCGCCCGGTATCGATCCGAGCCCGCCCACGACCACCACTACGAAGGCGCTGGCGATGATCTCCAGGTCCAGGCCCAGCGTGGCGGGCACGCGCGGCGCGGCCAGCGCCCCGCCCAGGCCGGCAAGGAAGGCGCCCAGCGTGAAGGCCGACGTGAACAGCCAGGCCTGATTCACGCCCAGGGCCGCGAGCATCGTGCGGTTTTCAGCGGCGGCGCGCAGCAACCGGCCCCAGCGCGTGCGCATGAGCAGCAGCCACAGCAGGCCCAGCACGATGGGACCGGCGGCGATCAGCAGCAGGTCGTATTCGGGGTAGCGCCGGCCCAGGATTTGCACGGCGCCCGACAGGCCCGGTGCGCGGGCGGAGAAGAGGTCTTCGGGGCCCCAGACCGCCAGGGCCACGTCGCCGATGATGAGCACCAGCGCGAAAGTGGCCAGCAACTGGAAGAGCTCGGGGGCGCGGTACAGGCGCTTGAGCACCAGCAGCTCGGCCGCGGCGCCGATCAGGCCGGTGGCCAGCGCCGCCAGCAGCAGCCCGAACCAGTAGCCCGCGCCGCCGCCGAAGTGGCTGGTGAAGGTCCAGGCCAGATACACGCCCAGCATGTAGAACGAGCCGTGCGCGAAGTTGACCACGCGCGTCACGCCAAAGATCAGCGACAGCCCGGCGGCGACCAGAAACAGCGCGCTGGCGTCGGCCAGGCCATTGAGTAGCTGCAGCAGCAGCCCGGATACATTCATCAGCGGGCAGGCGCCGGCCGCATCTTGCGCACCTGCTCGTCAGGCGGTTGCAGGCGGGCGCCGTCGATGTAGGCGAAATCCTTCATGATGCCCTTGCCGTCTTCGACCGCCGTCACGCCCACATAGACGCCCATCGTCGACTGATGGTCGATCTTGCGGTACTGGATGGGGCCATAGGGCGTGTCCACCTTCAGGCCGGCAAAGGCATCGACGAGCTTTTCCGTGTCGACGGAACCGGCGGCCTTCAGGCCCTGCGCAATGGACATCAGCGACGCATAGCCCACCACGGAACCGACCTTGGGCGTCTCGTTGAAGCGTTTTTTATAGGCTTCGACGAAGGTCTTGTTGGCCGGGGTGTCGATGGCGTACCAGGGGTAGCCGGTGACGATCCAGCCGGTGGGCGTGTCGGCGCCCAGCGGTTCCAGGTACTCGGGTTCGCCGGACAAGAGCGACACGACGGGCATGTTTTCAAACAGGCCGCGCGTGTTGCCTTCGCGCACGAAGCGGGTCAGATCGGCGGCGAACAGCACGTTGAAGATGGCGTCGGGCTTGGCGTCGGCCAATGCCTGCACGACCGCGCCGGCATCCACCTTGCCCAGGGGCACAGCCTGTTCGGCGACGAATTCGACGTCGGACTGGAACGACTGCATCATGGCCTTGAACGTGGCCACGGCGGATTGGCCGTATTCGTAATTGGGATAGACGATGGCCCAGCGCTTTTTGCGCAGCGCGAGCGCCTTGGGGGCCAGCGCCGCCACGTGCATCCAGGTGGAGGGACGCAGGCGGTAGGTATAGCGGTTGCCTTCCTGCCAGGTGATCTTGTCGGTCAACGGTTCGGCGGCCAGAAAGAACACCTCTTGCTGCTTGGCGAAGTCGGTCAGTGCGAGACCCGTGTTGGAAAGAAAGCCGCCGAACAGCAGCTCGACTTTTTCGCGCGCCAGCAATTCCTGCGCGGCGCGGACCGAGTCGCCGGGGTTGCCGTTATCGTCGCGCGAGATGACCTCGAGCTTTCTGCCCAGCACGCCGCCCGCGGCGTTGACTTCTTCAAGCGCCAACTGCCAACCCTTCTTGTACGGGCCCAGAAAGGCGGGAATGGCCTTGTAGCTGTTGATCTCGCCGATGCGGATCGGCGGTTCCTTGTCTTTCGCGGCGGCGGGGGCGGCCGGCGCCAGCGCCAGGGCGATGAGAGCGGGCGCAACGGCGCGGCGCAGCAGGGTGAGGCAGGGACGGATCATGGCGGGTTATCGCAGCGTTGAATGAATCGGGCCCCTGCGCGCGCCTGGGGCGCCGCGGGTGCGGCCTAATTGAAACATGGCCTTCAGCGCGGCGGCAAATGATGGTGGAAAACGAATGGCAAGAAAATAACGGCAATAAAAAAGGCCCTGCATGACAGGGCCTTTCTTGCGGGATACCGGCTGAATTACTTCAGCTTGGTTTCCTTGTAGTCGACGTGCTTGCGAGCGACCGGATCAAATTTCTTGATCAGCATCTTCTCGGGCATGTTGCGCTTGTTCTTGGTGGTCGTGTAGAAATGACCCGTGCCGGCGGTCGACTCGAGTTTGATCTTTTCGCGGATACCTTTGGCCATGTCGTGCTCCTAGTATGTAGATTGGCGGGGCGGCCGATTAGGCCAGTTCGCCGCGGGCACGCATGTCGGCCAGCACGGCTTCGATGCCGTTCTTGTCGATCGTGCGGATGGCCTTGGCCGAAACACGCAGGCGAACCCAGCGGTTTTCGCTTTCAACCCAGAACCGGCGCGATTGCAGGTTGGGCAGGAAGCGGCGCTTGGTCTTGTTGTTCGCGTGCGAAACATTGTTGCCCACCATCGGGCCTTTGCCGGTCACTTGGCATACGCGTGCCATGGATGCACCTCTTTAGTGTCGTTCTTGCCGCGCATCGCTTCGGGGGGTAGACGGGGGTTTAGCCGCCGGGCTGTGTGGGCTGCGCTGTGCGCTGCCTTGGCCGGCCACCCAGTCTTAGTGGATGAGGGGGAAAGTGATTTCACCCCAGTGCTTATACCCGCTGCCTGCCACCCGCTTGAATTCAAGCTTTGAATTCACGCTTTGAATTCACAACACGCGGTTGGGGGTCAGAGTGCTGAACTACAAAGCATAGTAGTCCCGCACGGGAAACTTCATGTGAAGACCGCGATTCTAATACGGAATTCTTAAATAAATCAAGCCAAAGGACTAAGTCGTGTGCGAACGCGCCACACGGCCGGCTGTCCAGGACAGGCAGGCGCACGCCGCCAGGGTGGTCGTCAGGGGCAGGGCGGTGTCGGCCTGCCAGGCGCTGACGGCAAAACCCGCCAGGGCGCCGCACGACAATTGAAGCGTCCCCAATAGGGCCGACGCTGCGCCCAGGCGCTTGCCTTGGTCGGACAGCGCGAGCGCCGCCGAGTTGGGGTTCACGAAGCCCTGGCTGCCCATGTAGGCGATCAGGCACAGCATCAGCAGCGGCAGCGTCATCAAACCGGCCAGTGTCAGGGCGACGGCGACGAGGCTGGCGCACGCCAGCGTGACCAGCGCACGGCGCTGCAATTGGCGCGGCGTGTGGGTGCGCAGCAGGCGGGCGCTGATCTGCGAGCAGATGATGAGAGACAGCGCGTTGGTGCCGAACAGCAGACCGTAGTACTGCGGCGGCACGCCGTAGAGTTCGATGAAGACGCGGGGCGAACCGATGATGTACGCAAACATACCCGCCTGCCCGAACCCGCCCGCCAGGCTGTGCGACATGAAGCCGCGGTGCGCGAAGAGGCCGCGGTAGTTCTGCAGGATGGTGCTCCAGCGCAGTGGCACCACGCGGTCCGGCGTAAGGGATTCCTTCATGATCATGATGACCGCGGCCATCAACATCGCACCGCCCGCCAGCATCACCCAGAACAGGCTGCGCCACGAGGTGATGGCCAGTAGCTGGCCGCCGATCAGCGGCGCGAGGATGGGCGCGAGGCCCATGATGAGCATCAGCAGCGACATCGCGCGCGCGGCTTCATGGGTTTCGTAATGGTCGCGGATGACCGCGCGCGGGATCACGATGCCGGCCGCGCCGCCCATGGCCTGCACGACGCGCCAGCCGGTCAGGGCTTCGACCGAACCCGACAGCGCGCACCCCAGCGAGGCGATCATGAACAGCGTCAGGCCCACCAGCAGCGGCGGCTTGCGGCCGTAGCGGTCCGCCATCGGGCCGTAGAACACCTGCGCCAGCGCCAGGCCGATCAGGTACGCCGCCAGCGTGCGTTCGACATCGCCGCGGGCCACGCCAAGGTTCGCCGCGATCGTGGGGAACGCGGGCAGATACATGTCGATGGCGAACGGGCCGATGGCCGTCAGCGCGCCCATGAGAATGAGCCAACCGGGCAGGCTGCTGCGGGATGTTTGCATTGGGGGCATGTAGATCGCGGTAAAACGCAGGGACAGGGCGCGTGGCAGTGCAGAGGCTGTATTGGCCGCGCCAAGCCGGGGACTTTATCATGGGCGGGCTTACAGGAAGATTGCGGGCATTTTCCGTTAGCGTCCCTGGTGTCCCTATGCATCCGGAGGATAAGCCGTGAATCCTTTGCTATCTGTCGTGGAGCACAAACTTCAGGCCTTGCCTGTTTCCGTTCAGCTTGTGCTGCCCGATGGCGCCGTGCTCGGCCCATCCGACCCGCGCGTGCGGTTCGTGACGCATGACAAGACCGCGTTGGCGCATCTGGCCGAAGGGGCCGTTGGCGTGCTGGGCCAGGACTATGTCGAAGGCCGTATCGATATCGAGGGCAGCATGCGCGATGTGATGGCGGCGGCCGCGGCGCTGCTGCCCGGCTCTCCGATGGACGCGGCGCGCGGCGGCTGGCTGACTGACCTGGTGCGCAAGGTGATGTCGGTGTGGCGCCATTCCATCGAGCGCGACGCCCGGCAGATCGAATTTCACTACGACCTGTCCGACGACTTCTACGCGCTGTGGCTGGATCCGCGCCGCGTGTATTCCTGCGCGTACTTCCGCGAACCGGGCATGACGCTCGCGCAGGCGCAGGAAGCCAAACTGGATCTCATCTGCCGCAAGCTGCGCCTGGCGTCGGGCGAGCGCTTCCTGGATGTGGGGGCGGGGTGGGGCGGGCTGTTGCTGTGGGCGGCCGAACACTATGGCGTGGACGCCACCGGCATCACGCTGTCGCGCAACCAGCATGCGCACGTCAGCCGGCTGATCCAGGAAAAAGGCCTGTCAGACCGCGTGCGCATCGAATTGCTGGACTACCGCAAGCTGGACGCGTCACAACCCTACGACAAGATTGCGTCGGTGGGCATGTTCGAGCACGTAGGTCGCGCGCAACTGGAAAGCTACTTCGCCACGCTGCGCCGCCTGCTCAAGCCGGGCGGGCTCATCATGAACCACGGCATCACCGCCGCCGGCGTGGATAACGCGGAACTCGGCAACGGCATGGGCGAGTTCATCGAGAAGTACATCTTCCCGGGCGGCGAGCTGACGCACGTCAGCGTCGTGATGCAGACATTGGCCAACGGCGGCCTGGAAGACCTGGACGTGGAGAACCTGCGTCCGCACTATGCGCGCACGCTGTGGGCGTGGAGCGATCGGCTGGAAGCGCGGTTGCCGGACGCGGCGCGCATTCTGGGCGCGGAACAGGGCGAGCGCTCACTGCGCGCCTACCGGCTGTATCTGGCCGGTTGCGCGATGGCCTTCGAGCATGGGTGGATCGCGCTGCATCAGATTCTTGCGCAGCATCCCGCGACGGGGCGCGCGGATGAACTGGATCTTCCCGCCGATCTGTCGTATCCGTGGCGGCGGGACTATATGTACGCCACGCGATCCGAGTAATGGTTGCGGAAGATTGGTTCCACATGGCCGCGTGGAATATTCCATTCCTGAATGGGCCAATAGATGGTTCTTCGCCGGTTTTGGAACCGGTTGAACGTATAAATACGCGCGGAATGTTAACTAGATGTATCTGACCTTGCGATTGTGATTTGCCTAGGAGGAAATCGCGTTTTTCCCCTGAAACACTCGGGTTATCCCTTAATGAAAATCGGATGAATGTATCTGTTTCATTCACCCTCGGGGTTGGTCTGCATCTCAATTTCGTTTAAGATGCCGCCTTCTTCGTTCAGTTTGTTCTCTTTCTCTGAGTTCTCAAAAACCCGTTTTTGAAGCTCCCTGTCTTGCAAGACGCCGCGTCCCTCGCGGGCCGTCTTGTTGCTAGTGTCGGTTTGTATTGGCGGTTCTGCCCGTCTTCCGCACAACCCCCTTAGCTCCACGGTGCCTCCCGGGCTTGTTCCCGGCGTGCGTGCCTGAACCTATGGAGGCAAAAGCCAATGCGTTTTACCCCTGTCAAGACCCTGGCCGCCGCGGCCGTTATGTTTGCGTTTGCCGGTGCGGCCCAAGCCGCCGACGCCCCGCAATGCGAGCTCAAGCGCCCGGTGACCTTCGGCGGCATGAATTGGGAATCCAATCTGGTCCTGGTTGACGTCGAACGATTCATCATGGAAAAGGGCTACGGTTGCAAGACCGAAACCCTGCCCACCGAGACCCTGCCCGCCCTGGCCGCCCTCGAGCGCGGCGATCTGGACATCAATACCGAAATCTGGCTGAACAGCGTGGCCGACCCCTGGGCCCGCGCCGAGAAGACCGGCAAGGTCAAGCGCATCGGTGACGTGTTCATGGGCGCCGAAGGCTGGTACATCCCCAAGTACACGGCCGAACGCCTGCCCGAACTGAAGTCCGCAGCCGACCTGCCCAAGTTCAAGGATGAATTCAAGGATCCGGAAGAGCCCAACAAGGGCCGTTTCTACGGCTGCCCGGCAGGCTGGGGTTGCGAAATCACCAGCAACAACCTGTTCCATGCCCTGAAGCTTGACGACTCCTACACGCTGTACTCGCCCGGCACGGGCGCGGCGCAGAAGGCGGCCCTGATGTCGGCCTACAAGCGCAAGCAGAACGTTGTCTTCTACTACTGGTCCCCCACGCCGCTGGTCGGCGCGATGGATCTGGTCAAGCTGGATCTGCCGCCCTACGACGCCGAAAAGCACAAGTGCCTGACGTCGCCCAAGTGCGCCAAGCCTGAGCCCAGCGCCTATCCCGACAATCCCGTCTTCACCGCGGTGAACACCAAGTTCTCCGAAGATGCGCCCAAGCTGACCGAATTCCTGTCCAAGGTCTCGGTGCCGCTGCCGGTCATCAACGAAACCCTGGCCCACATGGAAGAGTCCGGCGATGAATCGAACGCCGTGGCCAAGTGGTTCCTGAAGAACAAACCCGACGTCTGGACCAAGTGGGTCCCCGCCGACGTCGCCGGGCGCGTCCAAAGCGCGCTGTAAAGCACTGTGATCCTGGCTGCGCGCCGCGGTGGCGCGTACCGGCCCCCGATGGGACCGGACCTCTTTGCCGGGATGGCCGCCGGCCGGACGCAAGCGTCCGGCCCGGCAAGCGTGCTTGTGCCGCCACCCGCGGTGGCAGTGATACCGGTGCAGGGCACCGATGCGGATGTGATCTGCGCGATCCATCATCCGTCCAGGTGCCAGGCACCCGTCTCAGTCTCGTCGTTTTCCGCTGCGCCGGCGCGCCCGGTGGCGACACGGGCGGCGAGCGCGCCAGAATGGAGTCAAAACGATGTTTCCTGAAATTATTCCCGCCCGTCAGGTACGGGGGGCGATCGACGGCTTTGTCGATCATCTGGTCACCAACTACGCCGACACGCTGGAGACGTTGTCCCAGCCCGTGCTGCATGCGTTGGTGTGGTTGGAGCAACTTTTGCGCAACTCGCCCTGGTGGGCGGTTGTCGCCGTCACCATCGCGATCGCCTATGGCGTGAGCCGCCGCGTCGGGCTGAGCCTGGCGATGGGCGCGCTGCTGTGCGTGATCGGCGTGCTGGGACTGTGGGACGCCGGCATGCAGACGCTGGCGCTGATGATCATGGCGGCCGGCCTGTCCGTGCTGATTGGCATCCCGCTGGGCGTGCTGATGGCGCGGGTGAACTGGCTGCGTTCGGGCATGCTGCCCGTACTGGACGTGATGCAGACGATGCCCAGCTTCGTGTACCTGATTCCCGTCGTCATGCTGTTTGGCCTGGGGAAGATTCCCGCCATCATCGCAACCGTCATCTACGCCGTGCCGCCGCTCATCCGCCTGACCGACCTGGGCATCCGCCTGGTCGACCGCGAAGTGCTGGAAGCGTCGCGCGCCTTTGGCGCCAATCCGCGCCAGCAGCTGTTCGGCGTGCAGTTGCCCCTGGCGCTGCCCAACATCATGGCTGGCATCAACCAGACCACGATGATGGCGCTGTCGATGGTCGTCATTGCGTCGATGATCGGCGCGCGCGGCCTGGGTTATGAAGTGCTGCTGGGCATCAACCGCCTGGAAGTGGGCCGGGGCCTGTTGGCAGGCCTGGGTATCGTGGTGCTGGCCGTGCTGTTCGACCGGATCACGCAATCGTATGGACAGCGCATGCGCATGGGAGGCCAGCGATGAGCAAGATCGAAGTCAAGAACATCTACAAGATCTTCGGAGCGCATCCGAAGAAGTGGCTGGAAGCCGCGCAGGGCGGCATGAGCAAAGAAGAGCTGCTGGCCAAAAGCGGCCACACGCTGGGTCTGCGCGACATCAGCCTGTCCATCGAAGAAGGCAGCATCTACGTCATCATGGGCTTGTCCGGATCGGGCAAGTCGACCCTGATCCGCCACTTCAACCGCCTGATCGAGCCCAGCGCGGGCCATATCCTGGTCGATGGCGTGGACGTGGTCAGCCTGAACAAGCGCGATCTGGAAGTCTTCCGTCAAAAGAAGATGAGCATGGTGTTCCAGCGCTTTGGCCTGTTCCCGCACCGCACGGTGCTGGACAACGCCGCGTACGGCCTGACCGTGCAAGGCGTGGGCAAGGCCGAGCGCGAGCAGCGCGCCCGCGAATGGCTGGAACAGGTGGGCCTGTCGGGCTTCGAGAACCAGTACCCGCATCAGCTTTCCGGCGGCATGCAGCAGCGTGTCGGCCTGGCGCGCGCGCTGGCTACCGACGCCGAAATCCTGCTGATGGACGAAGCGTTCTCCGCGCTGGACCCGCTGATCCGCCGCGAAATGCAGGATCAGCTGCTGCAACTACAGGCCAAGCTCAACAAGACCATCGTCTTCATCACGCACGATCTGGACGAAGCGCTGCGCCTGGGCAACCGCATTGCCATCCTGAAGGACGGCGAACTGGTGCAGGAAGGCACGCCGGAAGACATTTTGCTGAACCCGGCCAACGATTACGTGCAGTCGTTCCTGCAGGACGTGAACCGCACCAAGGTGCTCAACGCCACGCACGCCGTGAATCCGGCGCGCCTGACGCTGACCATGCGCTCGCGCCCCGCGCATGCGGTGGACCGCATGAGTGCGCTGAACTACGAGTACGCGCCGGTGCTGGACGGCAAGCGCCTCGCCGGCGTGCTGACCGCCGAGGCAGCCGCGAAGGCCATGCAGGAAGGCGCGCGCGATGTGTCCCGCTTTGTCGAGGACCTGGCGTCGGTGCCTGCCACGGCGGGCCTGGGCGAAGTGCTCGCGCAACTGGTGCACAGCGATCAGCCGGTCGCCGTGACGGGCGAGGACGACGAGTTCCTGGGCATGCTGTCCCGCAAAAAGGTCGTGGAGCTGGTGACGCCGGCCCTGACCGAGCCGCCGGTGTCGGCTGAAACCCTGACGGATACCCCGGCTACGGCGGATGCAGACGCGTCGAACGTCCAATCGGAACTGGAACGCGAAGGCAAGGCCGCCGCCTGATTCCGGCGTTCCCCGCATGACCCCTTGCGCCCGCGTGCAGTTGCTTGCACGCGGGCGCAGTCACGATATGATGGCTTGCCGGTCGGCTTGACCGGTTTTCCTTTTATCGGAACATCGGAATCGTCATGCCCCTCTTGAACGTCCAGATCATGCAAGGCCACACGGCCGCCCAGAAAGCCGACCTGCTCAAAGCCGCGTCCAACGCGGTGGTCGAAAGCATCGCGGCGCCGCTGTCCAGCGTGCGCGCCGTGCTGCACGAAGTCCCGGCCGAACACGTGATCGTCGCGGGGGAAATCGGCAAGCGCATGGCGCGCGTGGACGTGGGTCTGATCGAAGGCCGCGACGAAGCCAAGAAGGCCGCCCTGATCGCGGCGCTGAACCAGGCCGTGTGCGCCAGTCTCGACATCTCTGGCGAAGACGTCCGCGTGATCCTGCGCGACGTGCCCAAGACCGACATGGGCGTGGCAAATGGCCTGAGCGCCAAGGCCGCGGGACGTTAAGTCGCCCGGCTTACCAAAGCAGTATTGAAAACGCCCGCTTCACGCGGGCGTTTGTCTTGGCGAGTGACGCGTAGGCGCAATTGCGTTCAATCCAGCTTCACGTTCGCCGCCTTCACCACCTCGCCCCATCGCGCGATCTCGCTCTTGATGTAGGCGGCATATTCCTGCGGCGTCGACCCCAGCGCCTGCGCGCCTTGCACCTTCAGCTGCTTCTGCATCTCAGGGGATTTCAGGGCGCGCAGGATCTCGGCATTGAGCTTGTCGATCACAGGCGCGGGCGTGCCGGCCGGCACCACCACGCCTTGCCAAGCCCCCATCCCAAAACCCGGCGCCACGGTTTCCGCCACCGTCGGCACGTTGGGCAGTTGGTCGCTGCGCGTCTCGCTGGTCACCGCCAGCGCACGCAGCTTGCCTTCGCGGATGAAGCCCAGCGAATCGTTCAGCGTGTTGGTCATCACCTGGACCTGTCCGCCAACCAGGTCCGTCATGGCCGGGGCGCTGCCGCGATAGGGCACGTGGACCGCATCGATATCCAGCGACCGCAAAAGCAGGAGCGCGCCCAGATGCGTGACGTTGCCGGCGCCGGCAGAGCCGTACGACAGCTTGCCGGGATGCTTGCGCGCATAGTCCACGAAGGCCGGCGCCGTATCGGCGGGGACCGACGGATGCACAAGCAGGACGAGCGGAATGACGGCCGTGGTGGACACCGGCGCAAAGTCCTTGACCGGGTCGAAGGCCAGCGAGCGATACAGGTTGGGGCTGAGCGCGATGGACGAGGTGTTGTACAGCACCGTGTAGCCGTCGGGCTTGGCCGCGGCCGCGTACTGCATGCCGATGTTGCCGTTGGCGCCGCCCTTGTTTTCGACGACGACGGTCTGGCCCAGCTGGTCCGTCAATTGCTTGGCCAGCACGCGCGCCACCAGATCAGTCGGACCGCCGGGCGGGAAGGGCACCACCATCGTGATCGGGCGGTCGGGCCACGCGGCCTGGGCGCTGGCGGCGCCTCCCAGCGCCAGAAGGGCCAGCGTGGTCGCCAGCAGTGCTTTTTTCATGGGTTGTCTCCTTGGGCTGTTATGGGTACTGCGGATGGGCGGCGGCGTCCTCTGCGGGATGCCTGCCGCTGATAGCGGTCAGCCTGGTCAGCGCGGTCTGCCGGCCAGCATGCGCACGGCCGTGTAGGCCATCACCGGCTTGCCGTGCTGGTTGCGCACGTCGATGGCGGACGTGACGACCGCGCGGTTGTGCTGCGAGGTCGGGCGCACGCCGGTCACTTCGATCTCGGCCCAGATGGTGTCGCCGGCCACCACCGGCGCAATCATCTTCTTGTGAACCTCCAGCAGCGCCAGACCCGTTCCCTGCACCATGCCCTGCATGATCAGGCCTTCGATCAGGCCATAGGTCAGCGCGCCCGGCGCGGGGCGGCCCTGGATGGCGCCGTGGGTGTAGGTGGCGTCGATGAAGATGGTCTCCAGCATGCCGGTGACGCTGATGAAGTTGACGATGTCGGTCTCGGTCACCGTGCGGCGAAATGTCTGGAAGCGCTGGCCCACCGTCAGGTCCTGCCAGTAAAAACCTTGGCCGAGTTGGATGGCGGGCGAGGTGTCGCGGTCTTGGGTCATGCGGGGTCCTTGGCGTTTTCAGAAAGGAGGGCGTTGGCTTGGCGGGCGGCGCCGGTGGCCAGCAGCGCGTCAACGGCTGCCGGCGAGAGGCCCGCTTCGGCCAGCACGTTGCGCGTGTGCTCGCCCAGGCGCGGCGGCATGGCGGGCGGCACGTGGGAATGCTGCAAACGCACGGGGTTACGCGGAAAGCGGTAGTGACTGCCGGACGCGCTTTCCAGCGGCACGAAGAAGTCCACGCTGGCCAGATGTGGGTCGGTCTCCAGATCTTCCAGCCGGTTCACGGGTGCGGCCGGGATCTGCAGCCGCTCACACAGCGCCAGCCAGTACGCCGTGTCATGGGCCGCGACGAGGCCGGCCTGCAATTCATACAGGGTCTCGATGTGCCGCGTGCGCGCCGAGATGTCGGCAAAGCGCGGATCCTGCGCCAGATCGGGGCGGCCGGCCGCGTTGAAGAAGTCGCGCCAATGCGCGTCGGTGTAGGGCATCAGGCAGACGTGCCCGTCTGCGGTCTGGCAGGGCCGGCGCCAGGGCGTGAGCACGCGCGGATAACCGGCGTCGCCCGGCTCGTCCGCCAGATGCCGGCCGTAGTAGTGCTCGACCAGCGCAAAGGACGCCATGCTTTCGAACATGGGCACTTCCAGCTGCTGTCCCTGTCCGGTACGCGCGCGCTGGAACAGCGCCGCAAGAATGGCGTGCGCGGCGACCAGACCGCACGTCTTGTCGGCGGCGACGGTGGGCAGGTAGCGCGGCGCGCCGGTCTGGCGGCCGACAAGATCCGCGAACCCCGACAGGCCCTGGATGATGTCGTCGTAGGCTGGGCGGCCGTCGTACGCGCCGCCTTCACCGAAGCCATACAGGCCGGCATAGACCAGCCGCGGGTTGCGCGCGCACAGCGTGGCGGGGTCCAGCCCCAGCGCCGCCATCTTGGCCGGCCGCATGCTGTGCATCAGCACGTCGGCCTGGTCCACAAGCGTCAGCAGCGCCTCGCGCGCGGCGGGCTGCTTCAGGTCCAGCACGATGCTGCGCTTGTTGCGGTTCAGACCCAGAAAGATCGCGGACAGGCCGGGCTCCTGCGCGGGGCCGGTTTGCCGGGTGGAGTCGCCGCCGGGCGCTTCGACCTTGATGACGTCCGAGCCGTAGTCGGCCAGGATCTGCGAGGCATAGGGGCCGAATACGACGGAAGTCAGGTCCAGGACGCGGATGCCGTCCAGCGCCGGGCCGTTTGAGAGGGTAGTTGTCGTCATGGCGGAAATCCTATCGGCGCCGCACATACGCGTCTAATATGGCTTCGGTATTGCTTGATACGGAATCTGTTATGGCTATAGATTTGCGCCAGCTTCGGCAGTTCGTCACGATCGCCGAGCTGGGAAGTTACCGCCGCGCCGCCGATGCGCTGCACATCGCCCAACCCGCGCTGTCGGTGTCGATCCAGAAGCTGGAGCACGCGGTGGGCGTGCCGCTGCTGGTGCGGGGCGCCAAGGGCGTCACCACGACACCCGCGGGCGACGCCCTGATGGCCGATGCGCGCCGCGCGCTGTTCCACACCGATCAGGCGCGCCAGGCGGCGCGCCGGGTGGCGTTGGGGGAATGGGGGACGCTGCGCCTGGGCTTTGTGGGCTCGGCCACGTACATGCTGCTGCCGCGCTGCCTGCCGGCCTTCCGCGCGCAGTACCCGGATGTGCAACTGGACCTGCGCGAAGACAGCACGGTCGGATTGGTGGCGATGCTGCGCGCCAACGAGATCGACGCGGGTTTGGTGCGCGGTCCGTTGGCCGAAGACAGCGAGCTGGATTCATGGGTGGTCGAGCGCGACGACCTGATCCTGGCCGTGCCGGCCCGCCATCCTCTGGCCGACGTTGGCCCGATTGCGCTCGAGCGCATGCGGTCCGAAAACTTCGTGCTGTATTCGCCGGCCAAGGTGCCGGGGTTGAACGGCGTGACGCTGGCGCTGTGTCACAAGGCGGGGTTTTCGCCTCGCATCAGCCAGGAAGCCATTCAGGTGCAGACGCTGGTCAGCCTGGTCGCCAGCGGCTTGGGCGTGGCGCTGGTGCCCGGCGTGACCCGCGCGTATTCGACGCCGCACGTGGCGTTTGTGCCGCTGACCGACCCGGATGCGCAGGGCGCGCTGTCGCTGTCGCTGGTGACGCATCGCGACACCTCATGCGCATCCGTGCTGCGCCTGCGCGACAGCATGCTGACGCCGACGTCAGTGCCTGCCTGACCCGCAATACCCCGCGCTATACCGCGTAGACCACCCGGTGCGCCTCCGTGGGCAGCGGCAGGTCCCAGCGGTGCAGCATGCCGGTCAGCGTCTTGTTGGACAGCGAGGTATCGCGCCGCGCATTGCGGCGCAGCAGCTCGGCACGCGGCTTTTCCAGATACACCAGTTCCACGTCCGCGTGATACGCATACAGCAGGTCCAGCGTCTTCTTGCGCATCAGCTCGCTGAGGTTGGTCGCGTTCCACACGAAGGGCGCTTTCGCGCGCAGCAGGGCCTTTGCACGGTCAATGGCCAGGTGCGCGACCATGCCCTCGTTCTTGCCATGGCGCAGGCCCAGTTCCTCGCGCGCGTCGTCGAACGACACCATCGGCAGGTCCGGATGATGCGCCGCCACCCACGTGTTCTTGCCGGACGCCGGCAACCCCGACATGACAATGACCCGCGTGCCCGGCTCCTGGAACAACGCATAATCGGGATGCACGTCGGCGCCGCGGAAATAGCTGACGGCGGTGTGCGCGTCGGCAAAGGCGCGGGGCTGGCCGAAGCACTGCTCGTCGCGCGCCAGCTCGCAGAAGAGCGCGATGTTGTCCAGCACGCGGCCGGCGTCGGCGCAGATGCGGCCGCGCATGTCGGCTTCGGCCAGCATCGCGAGCAGCGGCAGGGACACGTGCCAGGACAGCTCGCGCACGATGAACTCCGGCGAGCGGCCGCGGCGCGAGCCTTCCAGCGCGAAGAACGGCACCTGGTGCGTGGCGATCAGCCGGCATATCGCTTCGCGCACCGCGAACGGCACGCCGGCGTCCCACAACGCGATGCGGGCGTCGATGGCGCCCTTGCGCGAATGGCCGGGCTGGCCGATGGCGCCGGTGACCGGGTCGATCACCGTGGTGCTGTGCTTGGCCACGTCGTGCAGCAGGGCGGCCAGGAATACGATCTCCTGATCGGCGCGGGACGCAGCTTGGTATTGCGGCAGCGCGAGCAGCGCGTCCACCACCATCTGCGTATGCGTCCATACATCGCCCTCGCCGTGATAGCGGGGGTCCTGCGGCGTGGTCTTGGCCAGCTCCAGCGCGGGAAAGGCGGCCAGGCAAGCCGCATAGTCCACGCCGCGCCCCGGCTGGGGTACGAGGGCCCGGATCTGTTCGTAATTCATGATGTCTCTGCCGTGCGAATGCCGCGCAACGTGTCCCAGTCGACAGCAAAGCGCGGCGCGTACAGGTCGACGCCGTCGGCGAGCTGGTTGGGGATGAACGGCTGCTCCGAATGGTGCATGTCCGAATCCAGAATGGCCTGTACGAAGTCGCGGCGCACCCACTTGTAGCGGGCGATGGTCTTGCCGTCCGCTTCGGCCTTGATATACAGGCCTTCCGACAGATCCGACTTGTCGCACTGCTTCCACGCGCGAGCCAGGTCCAGGCCTTCGCGCAGCACGGTGGCCTCGAAGGCATCGCGCCAGCCAGCCGTCTTGGCAAGCGACGGCTTGAGCATGGCCTTCAGTTCGGCCAGCCGCGCGGGCGCGGGGCCTTCGTACAACACGGGCACCGACAGCACCGGACCATCGGCCAGCAACGCGCGGCGCGCGCCGGTCGACAGGAACTCGCCGGTGCGCCGGTCCAGCACGTCGAATTCAAAGAAGTGATGCGGCAGGGCGTCGTAGAACACGGAGTGCTTCTTCGACAGCGTTTCGCCGTACATCACATAGCGATCTTCCAGCCGCTCCAGCAGCCAGTCCGCGTGCGCGGCGGCCCAGGCCTTGACGAAGCTGAACTGCCGCTCGCGGCCGCCGCCCACCAGGTACTGGCCGCGGGATTGCAGCAGCAGTTCGCCCGACGGGCTGAAGCTGATGCCGGTGTTGGCGCCGTCCAGCTTTTCTTCGACGACGAGCGTCTGGCCGGCCAGCGTGCGATAGGGCACGTGGTCATGGCCTTCGTCCCCGTCCTGCAGGCGCGAGCCTTCAAGGTGGGGCGTTCGGGGATATCGGAACAGGTCTAGCGATTGCGCGTAGGCGCAGAAATCCAGCGTCATGGGTCTTCTCCAGCAAATGGGAAAAGCCGACGACACAGTCTTTACGGGAGGGGAAGCGGGGATGGGAGGTGCTGCGCTTCCTGGATCCGCGCCTGCCGGGCGGGGGTGTGCTCATTACATGGCGTCGAGCAGCGAATGCGGGCAGGCTGACCGCGGTACCAGGACGGTACTCGTCGGCGTTCAGGCGAATTGACGAATGGCAGACACGGTTGCACCCAAAATGCGAAAGGCGTTGAAAAAGCAGGGCCGAATGCTAAGTCAGCGCGGCGGCGCTTGTCAATGCGCCGCCCCGTGTGTGGCAGGGCCGCGTCAGGCGGGCGGCGCGGCGCGCAGCACGATCTGCGTGATCTCCGATGGGCGGCCAAGCCGGATCGGAAAGCCCGGCCACAGGCCCGCGCCGTTGCTCACGTAGAGCTGCATGTTGCCGACCTGGTACATGCCCGACACATAGCCTTCGTTGGCCAGTTGGGTGATGAAATGCGGACCCAGAATCTGGCCGCCGTGCGTATGGCCCGACAGCTGCAGGCCGGCGCCGGCTTGCGCGTGGCGCTCAGCGCCCACGGGCCGGTGGCTAAGCAGGATCACCGCCGACGACGGCGGCACGCCCTTCATGGCCGCGTCGATGTCAGGCAGCGGCTGGTTCACGCGCGCCGCCACGCTGTCGGTGATGCCCGCAAGGACCAGCGGCTGGCCGTCGCGTTCAATTGTCATGTGTTCATTGAGCAGCATGCGCAGGCCGAGTTTCCTGAAGGCCTCGATCCAGCCCAGGTACTCGGCGTAATACTCGTGGTTGCCCGGAATCGCCACCAAGCCATATTGCGCGCGCAGATCGGCCAGCGGTTGCACGTCGGCGGCGCGCGCCGCAGGCGTGCCGTCGACCAGATCGCCGGTGATGAGCGTCAGGTCCGGCTTGAGCGCATTGGTGCGCGCCACGACGGCCTGCATCCAGTCGCCCTGCAGCAGGCGGCTGGCGTGCAGGTCGGTCAGGTGCACGATGCGAAAGCCCTCATACGCTTGCGGCAGGTTGGGCAAGGCGACCTCGATCGTCTCGACCTCCGGCACGCGCACGGCCTGCCAGACGCCAACGGCGGACAGCGCAAGCGCGGCCACGGCGGACCCGGCGCGCAGACGCGTGCAGCCCAGCAGCGCGCGTCCGCGTCCCCGCGAGAACAGCGATATGACGAGCCCCGCCACATCCGTGACGAACAGGAAGGCGGCCAGCAGAATGAGCGCGCCAAACGCCCAGCCCAGCGTCATCAGCACCGCAGCGGGCACCTCGGGCGACGCCATGGTGCCGAAGAAGTTGCGGGTGATGAGATGGTGCTCAGCGGCCAGCATGACCAATACCGACAGCAGTACTCGTCCGGGGGCGGGCCACTTCAATTGCCAGACGAAGCGCCAGATGACGTAGAGCGCGATAAGCCCTGTGATGACATGAAACACGTGCGAAATCCTGAATCTTGTTGTTGGAATCGCCCGGCCCGGCGTCTCGCTGCCGATCGGACGAAATTTCCCGCGAGGGAGCGCCGATTAAAACACTGGATTCTGCGCGGCGCCTGAAACATGGCGCGCGTTGATGGCGGGTCGTAGAATCGCATGCGCCTGCCGCAATCTGGAGTTGCCTTGTCCACGCTTATCCGCCCCGCCCGTCCCGAGGATGCTGCGCTGTTGCCCGCGATCGAACGGTCCGCGGGCGCGTTGTTTCGCGCCGCGCCCGGCCTGGAATGGATCGCGGACGACGCGGTGATGTCTGAGGCCGACCATCTGCGCCTGATCGCGCAGGGCACGTCATGGGTGGCGCAAGCGTCGGACCAACTGTGCGGATTCCTTTGCGCCGAGCGCTTCGAAGACGCGTTGCACCTGCGGGAGCTTGCGGTCGATGCCGGTCATCAGCGGATGGGAATTGGCCGCGCCCTCGTGCAGGCCGCGTGCGGCCATGCCTGGGCAGCGGGCCTGGCTGCGGTCACCCTGACGACCTTTCGCGACCTGGCATGGAATGCGCCGTGGTATGCGCGGCTCGGATTCCGCGAAGTGCAGGCAATGCCCGGCTCACGGCTGCATGCGGTTCTGGCGGCCGAGGCCAGCCACGGGCTGCCGGTTGAGCGGCGCATGGCGATGCGCCTGCAGCGGGCACCGGACGCATAGCCCAAGCGCCGCGTTTGGGCGTGCCGAACTGCGGTTGGCGACCGCTGGATTACCCAAAAATAGTTCGGTATTCTGCGTTATCCCGGTGCGCCAGTCCGCGCCGGTGACTGCGCAGTCGTCCTCCGTGGCGCGCGCATCCGGCAGCTACGCCGATCCGGGCGATTCGCGGTGCTCTCCCCTCAGGAGCGACATGGCAAGAGAACGCAGGGTGCGCTTGTTGACCGTGCTTATTGCGCTGGCGGTGCTCAGCGTGGCGGTCGGCTTTTTCAATGCCATGTACGCGGGCTACCAGGCGCAGAAGACGCAGGTCGTCAAGAACACGCTCGACGCCAATCTGGCCTACGCGCAGAAGCTGGCGGACATCATCAACCTGTATATCCAGACGGGTGACCGGCAGCTTACCGCCGGGGCAAACCGCATCCCGCGGCTGGCGGATGCGCCCGGCGCGCTGCAGGCTGAACTGTCGGATCTGGCCGGCACGATCGAAGGCGTAACGGCGGTACTGCTGGCCGATCCCGGTGGCCGGATCACCAGCCGGTCCAAGGACAGTCCGTCGCCGCTGGCCGCCATCAAGCAACTGGACGAACTGGGCGTACGGGAGCTGCGCGCGGGACAATGGGCTCGGCCATGCTGCCTGCCGGGCGCGCGCTTTGCGACGCTGACGCTGGTGGAACCTGTGCCGGGTCCGCAGAACGCGGTTTCAGGCTATCTCGCCGCCATCGTCGTCCTGGAGCATGGCGGCGGCCTGGACCGGCTCGTCGGCCAGCATGCGTACGCCGACGGCACCTCCGTGTATCTGGTCAATGGCGAGGGTCAGATGCTGTACCGGCATGGCGCGGACGCGGACATTGCGAGCGCGGTCCAGGCGCGCTTGTCGCCCGCCACGGGGCCGGGCGTCGAGCAAGTCATGGACGCTTCCGGCGCGGCGGTGATCGCGGGATACGCGCCGCTGATCAAGGGCAATTGGGCGGTCGTGGTGCAGCGTCCGCTCGACAGCGCGCTGTCGCCCCTCAAGGACCTGTTGGGCGCGTCGCTGCAGTTCGCCATTCCGGCCGTGGTGCTGACCTTGTTGCTAGTCAGTGCATGCGCCTACGCGATCGCGCGGCCGCTCGCACGGTTGGCTGATGCCTTCGCCAGCGACGAGCCGGTTGGCCCCACGGCCTTGCGCGCCACAACGCGCAAGACCTGGTATTTCGAGGCCGAAAAGCTGCGGCAGGCGTTGGCCGCCGCGCAAGCGCGCCATCGCGACGAGGTCGGCCGCTTGAACACGGAATCGCTGACCGATCCCATGACCGGCCTGATGAATCGCCGCGCCCTGCGCGCGCGGATCGACGAGCTGGTCGCCGCTGCGACGCCGTTCGCGGTCATCGCGCTCGACCTGGACTACTTCAAGCAGATCAATGATGTGTATGGCCATCCGACGGGCGACAAGGTCCTGGTCGCGCTGGCGCGGACCCTGCAGGAGAACGTGCGCGCCGGGGATCAGGCCTTTCGCATCGGCGGAGAGGAGTTCGTGATGATCTTGCCGCAGCCCGGCGCGCAGGACGACGCGCAGGGCGACGCGCGGGGCGCGACGCAGGATGCCGCGCGGGTGGCGGCACGTACCGCGGCACAGACTGCTGCCCAGGCGGCCGAGCGGATCCGGGCGGCCGTGGCTTCGCGCCCGATGCCCGACGGCGTGCGTCCGGTGACCGTGTCTGTGGGCGTGGCGCTGTGGCCGCAAGACGGCGCGTCGCCGCAGGCCGTCATCAAATGCGCCGATCAGGCGTTGTACCGATCAAAGCAGTCAGGACGGGACAGGGTGACGATGTGGGAAGCGTCGGCCGAGGCTTGAACACGCCCGGCGGCCACCAGCGACCTGCGGGCAGCTCGGCTCGAACCGCCAGGGCGCGGCGGGGCTGGCGGTCAGCTTTTGACGGCCCGCTTGCCCCATCGGTGGATCAGGATCCGGCCAGGCCCGCGAAAAACCGCTTCGCGTTGGACTCCAGGCCTTCGATGTAATACCCGCCTTCCTGCACGATCAGCGTGGGCAGACTCAGTCCGCCCACTTCGCGGCCCAATCGCTCGAAGCCGTCTTCGGACACGCTGACCATGGCCTGCGGATCCTTTTCGAAGATGTCGAATCCTAGCGACAGCACCAGCGCATCGGGCTGGAACAACGTGATCGCGCGGCGCGCCTGCGCCAGCCGGTCGAAGAACACGGATTCGGGCGAGCCGTGCGGCATGGGCAGGTTGATGTTGTAGCCGTATCCTTCGCCGGCTCCGCGCTCGTCTTCAAAGCCTGCCACCACCGGATAGAAATTCTCGGGATCGCCGTGGATGGACACGTACAGGACGTCGCTGCGCTCGTAGAAGATCTCCTGGATGCCCTGGCCGTGATGCATGTCGGTGTCCAGGATGGCCACGCGCGGAAATTTGGACGTCAGCCGCTGGGCCGCGATGGCGGCGTTGTTCAGGTAGCAGAAGCCGCCCGCGGCATCGCGCCGCGCGTGGTGACCGGGCGGGCGGCATATCGCGTAGGCGCTGCGGTCTCCGGCCAGCAGGGCGTCGGCGCCCGCGATGGCGCATTGCGCCGACCAATAGGCCGAATGCCAGGTTTTGGGGCCGACCGGACAACTGCCGTCCGCCAGGTAACGCCCGGCCTTGGCCAGCACGCCGCGCAGCGCATTGCGTTCGCGCACAAACACGTTCGACACGACCTCACCGCCCCAGTCGCCGGGCAGCTTCATCCAGTCCTCATGCGCGTCCTGCAGGAAGCGCAGGTAATCCAGGCTGTGCACCGCCGCGATCGCACCCGCCCCGTCGTCGGCGGGCGCCTGGACGTCGAATCCCAGCTTGCGCGCCGCCTGCACCAGGCCGTCCAGCCGCGACGGCACCTCCTGCGGCGTGCGCATCTTGCCGCGCGAAAAGTAGGTCTGCGGATGGTGAAGCTTTTGATCGTCGTGGAAGAACGCCTTCATGCCTGGGACCTCGGGGTTGGTTGGCGCGCGATGCGCGCGGCGGCCGCGGATAGGAAACCATGAATTCTTATCCAGCGGCGTGGCGCTGCTTATGGGGGATTACCCGCGCCGCCTGGGTCGAGGTCAGTCTGAGCCGCCTTTTCCACTATTGCGGCGTGATCTGCGCCGCCTTGACGATGTCCCGCCACTTTTCACCCTCGGACACGTTGAAACGGGCAAACGCGGCGGGATCGGATCCCACCGGCTTGGCGCCCAGGCCGGCGTACTGTGTCACGACATTGGGCTGCTTGAGCGCCCGCGCCGCGTGCTCGGACAGCTTGGCCACAATGGCCGGCGGTGTGCCCTTGGGCGCCCACAGGCCGTACCACGTACTGATGTCAAAGCCCGGGAATCCGGATTCGGCCATGGTGGGCACGTCGGGCAGTTCATCGACGCGGCGGCTGGTCGTCACCGCCACCGCCCGCAGCTTGCCCGACTTGATGAACGGCATCGCCGACGGCATCGAATCGAACATCAGCTGGATCTGTCCGCCCACCAGATCCGTCAGCGCGGGCGCGCTGCCCTTGTAAGGCACGTGCTGCATCGGCAGGCCGGAACGCACCTTGAACGATTCGCCTGCAAGCTGTTGCGCGGACGCCGAACCCGCCGATCCGAAGTTCAGCGGCTGGGCCTTGCCCTGCGCCACAAGGTCCTGCACCGTGCGCACCTTCGACGTTTCAGGCACGACCAGCACGAGTGGCACGTCCGCAAGCTGCGTAATGGGCGCGAAGTCCTTGAAGGCGTCGTAACGCATCGACGCGTAGATGTACGGGTTGATGACGTGCAGCGACGCGTTGGCCAGGAACGTGTAGCCGTCGGGCGCGGCGCGCGCCACGAGGTCCGCGCCGATCATGCCGCTGGCGCCGGGCTTGTTGTCGACGACGATGTTCTGGCCGATGGTCTTGGACATCTCGGCGGCCACCAGCCGCGCCACGATGTCGGTCGGCCCGCCGGGCGGGTAGGGCACGACCATCGTGATGGGTTTGCTGGGATAGGCGTCGGCCGCCACCGCGGCGACGGGCAGGCTGGCGCAGCAGGCGGCTAGCGTCGCGGCGGCAAGATGGCGTGGCCGGGCGGCGCGCCGGAAGTCGTTGGTACGCATGGGGTTGTCTCCGTCGTTATCGTGATCGCCACCTTGCCGACGACTTGTCGGCTTTCCAGGGCGGCGAGTGCTGCGGCAAGACCGGTGATCGGATAGATCGCCGTTACAGCCGGCCGGATCCGCTGGCGGCGGGCCCAGTCGAACAGGGTGGACATGGTCCGCTGCATGGCAGGGGCGTGGACGATGCGTTCGTCCGCGGGCGTCCAGCCGATGTAGCGGCCAAAGAAAAACCCATGCAGGGCAATGTTCTTCACAAGCAGCAGGTTCAGCGGCACATCGGGGACGCGGCCGCTGGCGAAACCCACCGACACCATGCGGGCATTGGCTGCCGCGGCGCGCACGCTGCGTTCGAACGCGTCGCCGCCCACGGCATCCAGCACCACGTCGGCGCCGCGCCCGTCGCTGGCCGCCTTGACGGCCTGCGGCATGGCCTCGTCGGCGGCGAACGCATGCGCCGCGCCTGCGTCCAGCGCGGCCTGGCGCTTGGCCGGTGTGCTGGCGCAGGCCAGCACCGTCGCGCCCAGCGCCGACGCAATCTCCACGGCCGCCAGTCCCACGCCCGAGCCCGCACCCAGCACCAGCACCGTGTCGCCGGGCTGCATCGCGGCGCGCCACAACAACGCGCCCCATGCCGTGCCGTACGAGATGGGAATGGGCAGCGCAGTCAGAAGCGGCAGATCGTCGGGCACGGGATAGACGGTGTATTCCGGCAAGGTCAGTCGTTCGGCATAGCAGCCCCAGCGCGCCAGCGCCACCACCTTGTCGCCGGGCTTGAACCGCGTGATCTTGGCGCCGCACGCGATGACGCGGCCCGCGGCCTCCGTGCCGGGCGCAAACGGCAGCGGCGGGCGGCTTTGATAGCGTCCCTCGATGAGCAGCTTGGTTGCGTGGCTGACGCTGGCATGCTCGACGGCGATGGTGACTTCGTCGGGCGCGGGCGCCGGCGCCTCGGGAAGCTCGCCGGGCAACACGTCTTCAACCGGACCATGGCGATGGCAGACCAGGGCGCGCATCAGCCGGCTTCCTTGCCGCATTCCGCCTGGCGCAGCACGCCGGCATGCAGCATGGCCTGGATGTCGGCGGGCGCGACGCCCCACTCGGTCAACACATCCACGGTGTGCTCGCCAACCGCCGGCGCCGCGGTGAGCGGCCGGCGTGCCAAGGCCCCGGCCGCGCGCGCATAGGGCAGGGGCTGGCCGCCGGGCTGCGCCAGCGGTTCCAGCAGCCCCAGATGCGCCGCCTGCGGATGCGCCGCCAGGCCGTCGTAGTCCCGCACGTACGCGTGCAGCACGTCCTCGCGCGCCAGGCGTTGCACCCAGTGCGCGGCAGGGCGCCGCGCCAACTGTTCCGCCATTTCCCGATGCAGTCGCTCGCGCTGCGCCATGCGGCCTGCGTTGGTGGACAGGGCGGGGTCCGCCAGCCAGTCGGTTCGTTCGAGCGCGCGGCACAAGCGCGCGAACTGGTCGTTGTTCAACGCCAGCACGGACAGGCGCGCATCCGCGGTGTCGAAGACGCCGTTGGGGGCGCTGACCGCCACGGCCTCCCGCTGTCCCGCAATGCCGTACGCAAGGATGTCGTTCACCTGCAAGGCCGCGCAGGCCTGCAGCAGATTCAGCTGCACATGCTGGCCGCGGCCGGTGCGCGCCAATTGGTAGAGCGCGGCGCTGGCCGCCTGCACGGCGTACAGCGCGGTGGCGATGTCCGCCATCAGAAGGCCGATGCGGCGCGGCTCGCCGGCGGGTGTCTGGTTGGCGAACATCAGGCCGCTATCCGCCTGCATCACCGAGTCGGAGGCGGGCGCGTTGGCGTAGGGGCCGTCCGGTCCGTAGCCGCTGATGGACACGTAGACCAGGCCCGGGCAACGTGCGGCCAGGCTGTCGTAGCCCACCCCCATGCGTTCGGCGACCCCAGGGCGGAAATTCTGGATTACGAGATCCGCGCGCCGCGCCATGTCCGCCAGCAGCACTTTGCCTTGCGGCTGGCGCGCGTCCACGCACACACCGCGTTTGCCGGCGTTGTAGGCGATGGATAGCGCGCTCTGGTCGTCGCGGAGCACACCGACGTGCCGGCCCCAGTCGCCGTCTGGCGGTTCCACCTTTACGACGTCGGCGCCTTGCTGCCACAGCATCTGCGCGCAGTACGGGCCCGCGATGCCCTGGCTGAGGTCCAGCACACGCAGTCCGGAATAGGGTCCGCTCGAAACGTCGGTCAACGGGGTGGGCATGGGTGGGTGTCGGTCCGGAGCAAGGGTTCGAAGGCGATGAAGACGATGCTAGACTCGGCCGACGCATTGGACAATCCACCGGTTTGTGCCGGGAATGGTGAATCATGATTGACAATAAGCCGGACCTGAACCTCGTCAGACTGTTTGTCGCAATGGTCGAGTCGCGCAACCTCAGCGCGGCTGCGCAGCGTTGCGGCATGACGCGGTCGAACATGTCGCACCGCCTGAAGCGGCTGGAACTCGATCTGGGCGCGCAGCTATTCCGGCGCACCACCCGGCATGTCGAGCTGACGCAGGCCGGCCAGTTGCTGTACCAGCACGGCATCCGATTATTGGACGAGATGCGCGCGGTGCAGGCGGCCATCGACAGCCTGGATGGGACCGTGCGCGGCGATGTGCGCATCCGGCTGCCCACTGGCCTGGGCCACCTTTATCTTGCCCCCGTGCTGCTGGATTTTGCGCGCGCGCATCCCGACATTGCGCTGCGTGTGCACATCAACGACGGGATCGGCGACCTGATCTCCGCTGAAGTCGACATCGCCCTCAAGATCACCTCGTCTCCGCCCGAAGATCACGTGGCGCGGCGGCTGTGCGACATTCAGTGGTGCCTGTGCGCGTCGCCGGATTTCCTGGCGCGCAACGGGCCGGTGCAACGCATGGAGCAGTTGGGCCGCTGCGACCTGATCGCGCCGCAATCGCTGGGCCGGCGCTTCGACCTGCGGCTCAAGCAGGCGCATGGCGACCCGCTGATCCTTCGCGTCGCGCCGCGGCTGCAGTCGGGCGACTATCCGTTTCTGCGCGATGCGGTGCTGGCGGGCCTGGGTGTGGCGCTGCTGCCCCGCTATGCCGTGTGGGAATTGCTGCGTGACGAGACGCTGGTGCAGGTGCTGCCCGCGTACGAGCCCGAGGGGGTGGGCGATGCCATCTACCTGCTGACCGCGCCGAACCGGTTTCCGTCCATGGCTACGCGCGTGCTGGCGGATTTCATCCGCGCGCACATCGAGCGGCATGCGCCGGATTGGAGCGGAGCGGCCGCGGGCGACTGCGCTTATGCGCCGACGCGATCCTGACCCAAGCGCGTGATGGCAGCGTGCATGTCATCCACATGCACCATCAGCTCACGCACCTGCCGCAACAGCGCGAACTGGTTCAGCACGGCGCTCCAGCGAGGCGCAACCAGCAACTGTTGCCACACCGGCGAAAGCGCCGACGCATCCGGTGCCTCGCCTGAGGCCAACGCGCTGGCGAAGTCCAGGCTTTCCTGCGCCGACAACAGCTGCATCCGGCCAGCGGCATTCAGCAGCCGCGGCGCGGTATCCGCCGGCGCGTCGGAAAAGTAGAGAATCGTCCCGGCAAGATCAGCGTCGTCCGCCGACAGCGCCGCCAATGCCGCACCGCGCAGCCGCACCGGCCCCTGATGGCTCTCGAACACATAAGTGGTCTGTGCGTCTGCGTGCGCAAGCAACCGCAGACCGCGCAGCAACCGGGGCAGATCCGTCGTCGCCGCGTCCGTTGATGCCTTGGCCTCAACGAGCAGGCACACATCCCAGACCGGCGCCGCGGCGTCGCCTGCCGACTGGCGCAGCAGCGCCACGTCCCATTCGGTCTTGGCGCGGTCTGCGTTGCCCGGGATAGACGCCGGGACGTGCATTGACGTGACCACCCGATAACTTTCGCCCGTCCTTTGCGCAAGCTGCGTGGCCATTGCGGCAATGGCGTCTTCGGCCAACGCTTCAACGGCAATGCCGCGGCGGCGCGCGTCCAGCCCCTGCGCGGCGGCCTGCGGCGTGCCGGGGCGGGGACCTTGCCGTTGCCAAAGATGTTGATAGCGTTGCACCAGCGAATCCGCGGACAACGTCTTCATGCGCCGCAGACGCGCCAAGGCGGGATCGTTCAGCAACCGTTCCAGTGGCGCGGAAATCGCCGGGCTTGTCGCGGCATCCAATGGCGGCGCCGCAAGCAGGTGTTCGGCGCCTTGCGTCAATGCGGCCCAGTCCTCGGCTGCCGCCGCCGCATGCAACGACGCCAGCGCGTCCGCCAACGGCCCGGCCGGCATCCCGCGGCGCTTGCCGGGATGCGCAAACGCATCGACCGCAGTACGTACCGCGCGCCGGTCCGCCTGGGCGTGCGCCGACAACGAAGCGTATTCGCGCACCAGCGGGGATTGGTGCCGCAGCACCATGGCCTGAAACGCGGAATCTCCGCCGCTTTCGCGCAGTGCGTCCCGAATCAGTTGCGAGAGCGCGTCTACGAACAGGCGTTCACTGGCGGATGATGGCGCTGCGTCGGCACTGAGCGCAACGCGGGCCTGTTCGATGGCGATGGCAAGCGCCGTCGCCGGGTCGGAAACTTCAAGCCCGCTGCGCGCCGCGGGCAGTGGACCCACGCGATAGCGACGCGGGATGGCGCGCAGCGTCAGGTCCAGCAGGGAATGCGGCAAAGCAGAGGGCATGAAGGTTCCGTGTCATGTCCGGCCTCGCTGCCAAGGAATTACCAGGGAACGACCGACAGGGCGATCGAAGCGACGACGACCACAACAATAATCGTGAGGATGTGATTGGTACGCATATTCTCTCCTTTAAGCCACCGCTCCACACTACCGGCTTACGTTGCCCCCCGTCTGCAACTGAACTTTTAATTTTTCATCGGATGTTAGCGGTGCGTTTTCAGCGCACTTTTTCTGCGTCCTCGCGGGGTATAACCAAAGACATGCGGCCGCGAAACCGTCGCGCCGCGCCGATCGGGAGGTCCCATGCGCGACATCGTGCAATTGCGTCCGGAAGGCCTGTATTGCCCAGCCGGCGGCTTTCATATCGATCCGTGGCGGCCCGTCGAGGTCGCCGTGCTGACGCATGGTCATGGCGATCATGCACGTTCCGGCATGGGGCGCTACCACACCAGCGCCGAAGGCTTGCCTATCCTGCAATGGCGGCTGGGTGACCAGGACTATCGGGTCCATGCATATGGAGAAGTCTTCACGTTGGGTAACGCGCGCGTGTCGTTGCATCCGGCGGGCCACGTGTTGGGATCGGCGCAGGTGCGCATCGAAGTCGATGGCGAAGTCTGGGTCGTGTCCGGCGACTACAAGCGCCAGCCCGATCCGACGTGTAGCCTGTTTGAAGTCGTGCCTTGCGACACCTTCATCACCGAGGCCACCTTTGGCCTGCCTATCTACCGTTGGCCCAGCGCCTCGGACGTGGCGCGCGACATCGTGCAGTGGCGCGACCACTGCGCCGCGCGCGGCGAGGCCGCCATTCTCTATTGCTACGCCCTGGGCAAGGCGCAGCGCGTGCTGGCTGAATTGATCCCCTTTGCGGACCGGCCCGTCTACCTGCACGGCGCGATCGCCGCGGGGGTGGACGTCTATCGCAAGGCCGGTGTTCCGCTGGCCGACACGCGTCTGGTCATCGACGCGGACGGCCCCTCCGCGGCCTCGGGAACGGGATTTGCTGGAGAGCTGATCCTGGCGCCGCCGTCGGCGGCGGGCAGCGCGTGGCTGCGGCGCTTCCGCAAGGCGCAGCATGGCTTTGCGTCGGGCTGGATGCGGCTGCGCGGCAACCGCCGGCGCCGCAACATGGACCGCGGCTTTGTCGTGTCGGATCATGCTGATTGGCCCGACCTGCTGCGCACCATTCACGACACCGGCGCCAAGCGGGTCATCGCCACGCACGGCGACACCGAGGCGCTGGTGCGTACGTTGAATGAATCCGGCATCGCCGCCGAGACGCTGATGACGCAGTATGGCGAAGACGATTAGGGCGGCCATCGAACGAAGATCGACAGGGGAACGGACGCAGGCATGAAGCGATTCGCGGCGTTGTATCAGGAGCTTGACCGCAGTACCGCCACCTTGGACAAGCGCGCGGCGCTGGTGGCGTACTTCCGCGATGCCCCGCCGCGCGACGCGGTCTGGGCCCTGTATCTGCTGGCCGGCGGCAAGATCACCAGCACACGTAAGAAGATCGCGGGGGTTGGCGAGTTGCGGGCCTGGGCGGCCGACGCTTCCAGCACTGCGCCCTGGCTGCTGGACGCTTGCTATGACCAGGTCGGCGACCTGGCCGAAACCCTGGCGCTGCTCGTCCCGGATCCGGAAGCGGCCGCGCCGGATCGCGGCCTGGCTGACTGGATCGAAGAGATTCTCTTGCCCGTCGCGAACCGCGACGAGATCGAGCGGCGCGACGTGGTCGTCTCGGCCTGGCTGGGCTTGCCCTATGCAGAACGCCTGGTCTTCAACAAGCTGCTGACCGGCGCGCTGCGCGTCGGCGTGTCTCAGCGCATGGTGCAGCAGGCGCTGGCCGAAATGTCGGGCGTGCCCATCGCCCGCATTGCGCAGCGCATGCTGGGCGCGTGGTCGCCCAGTCCGGCGTTCCTGCGCGATCTGCTCAGCGCCGAGGAACTGCCAGGCGACCGCCAGCAACCGTATCCGTTTTTCCTGGCGTCGCCGCTCGAAGGCGATCCCGCCGTGCTTGGACCCATCGACGAATGGCTGCTGGAATGGAAGTGGGACGGCATCCGCGCGCAGCTCATCCGGCGGCGTGGCGAGGTGTCCATCTGGTCCCGTGGCGAAGAGCGCCTGGACGGCCGCTTTCCGGAAGTTGAAGCGGCGGCCGCCGCGCTGGACGTCGACTGCGTCATCGACGGGGAACTGCTGGCCTGGCAGGACGGCAACACGGACCCCATGCCGTTCTCTGCCCTGCAGACCCGCATCCAGCGCCTGAAACCCGGTCCCAAGTGGCTGGCCGAGGCGCCGGTGCAGTTGCTGGCGTATGACCTGCTCGAACTTGAAGGCGAGGACCTGCGCGAATTGCCGCAGGCCGAGCGCCGCGACCGGCTGGAGGCGCTGCTGCGCCGCCATCCCGACCCACGGCTGCGGATGTCGCCGGCCGTCGCGCCGGCAAGCTGGGACGAGGCCCACGCGCTGCGCGGCGAATCGCGCGAGCGCGGCGTCGAAGGCTTCATGCTCAAGCGGCGCAGCGCGCCGTACCAAAGCGGGCGGCGGCGTGGCGACTGGTGGAAGTGGAAGATCGACCCGCTCACCATCGACGCCGTGCTGCTGTACGCGCAGTCCGGCCACGGCCGCCGCAGCACGCTCTACACCGACTACACCTTCGGGCTGTGGGAGGGCGACGCGCTGGTGCCCATTGCCAAGGCCTACTCGGGCCTGGACGATAAAGAGATCCTGGAACTGGACCGCTGGCTGCGGGCGCACACGCGCGAGCGCTTCGGTCCGGTGCGCTCGGTCGAACCGGTGCAGGTGTTTGAACTGGGCTTCGAAGGCGTGAACATCTCCAAGCGTCACAAGTCCGGAATCGCCGTGCGCTTTCCGCGCATCCTGCGCTGGCGGCACGACAAGCCGGCGGATCAGGCCGATCAGCTGGACACGCTGAAGGCGCTGGCGCGATGAGCGGCACGGCCCGGGGCAGGGATGCGCCGCTGGTCGCGTGGTTTGCGGCGCGCGGCTGGAAAGCCGCGCCTTTTCAACGCGAGACGTGGCGCCGCTATCTGGACGGCGAGTCGGGCCTGTTGCACACGCCCACGGGCAGCGGCAAGACGCTGGCGGCATTTGGCGGCCCGCTGCTTGAAGCGCTTTCGGAAGACGTGCCGGTAAAGGCGGCCACCGGCGAAGGTCCGCGCGTTTTGTGGGTGACGCCGTTGCGCGCATTGGCTGCGGACACGACGCGGGCCTTGACGCAGACGGCGGCCGAACTGGGCATCGACTGGACCGTCGCGTTGCGCACGGGCGATGCCAGCGCGCGCGACAAGCGGCTGGCGCGGCAGGGCAAGGCGCACGTGCTGGTGATCACACCGGAATCGCTGGCGCTGCTGCTGTCCTACGCCGATGCCTCGATGCGCTTTCGCGCCTTGCGCTGCATCGTGGTCGACGAATGGCATGAACTGCTGGGCAACAAGCGCGGCGTGCTGCTGCAGCTGTGCCTGGCGCGGGTCCGCAAGCTGTCGCCGGCGGCTCGAACGTGGGGGTTGTCCGCCACGCTGGGCAACCTGGATGAGGCCCGCGCCGTGCTGCTGCCGCAGGCGCCCGACAGCGCGCTGGTGGCCGGCGCCAGGCCGCGCAAGATCCAGATCTCCACCTTGCTGCCGGAACGCAGCCGCGCGCTGCCGTGGGCGGGCCACCTGGGATTGTCGCAGCTGGAACGCGTCTTCAATCGACTGTTCGATGTGCGCGCGACGCTGCTCTTTACCAACACGCGGGCGCAGGCCGAGCTGTGGCACCGCGCGCTGGAGTCGATCTGGCCGGAGGATCCGCGCACGCTGGCGCTGCATCACGGCTCGCTGGACCCCAAACTGCGCGCGACGGTCGAGCAAGGGCTGCGCGACGGCTCGGTGCGCTGCGTCGTGGCCACGTCCAGCCTGGATCTGGGCGTGGACTTTCCGGCGGTGGATCAGGTGTTGCAGATCGGCAGCCCCAAGGGCGTCGCGCGGCTGTTGCAACGCGCCGGCCGCGCCAAGCACCGGCCCGGCGAGTCCGGCAACGTGGTCTGCGTGCCCGCGCAGGCGCTGGAACTGATCGAGTATGCCGCTGCCCGGCAGGCGATCGCGCGCGGCCAGATCGAGTCCCGCGTGCCGCCCATCGGCAGCCTGGATGTGCTGGCGCAGCACGCCGTGACGCTGGCGCTGGGTGGCGGCTTCGAAGCTGGTGATCTGTTTGAGGAGGTGCGCGGCACGCATGCCTACGCCACGCTGGATGCCGCGACCTGGCAGGCCGTGCTGGATTTCATCGTGCAGGGCGGACGCGCGCTCGCGAAGTATCCGGACTATCACCGCGTCGTGCGCGATGAAGACGGCTGCTACCGCGTGCATGACCGGCGCATCGCGTTCCGGCATCGGCTGTCCATCGGCACCATCACGTCCGACGGCGCGGTGGCGGTGAAGTATCTGCGAGGCGGCGGCCTGGGATCGGTCGAGGAGGGCTTTCTGGCGCGCTTGCGGCGCGGCGACCGGTTCCAATTTGCCGGGCGCACGCTGGAACTGGTGCGGCTCGAGGGCATGGTGGCTTACGTACGCCGGGCAAAGGGCGGAGACGGACCCGTCGCGACCTGGCAGGGCGGGCGCATGCCCTTGTCCACGCAATTGGCGAGCGAGGTCGAAAGCCTGTACTCCCATCCTGGCGAGCACCCGGAAATGCGCGCCGTTGCCCCGCTGCTCCGCATCCAGGAACAGGCCAGCGCACTGCCCGACCACGGCCGTCTGGTGGCCGAACTGATCAAGACGCGGCGTGGCTCGCATCTGTTCCTGTTTCCGTTTGCAGGCCGGGCCGTGCATGAAGGCATCGCTGCGATGGTCGCCCTGCGCTGGGGCCGGCGGCAGGCCAACACCATCTCCTACACCGTCAACGATTACGGCCTGATGCTGACGCTGGCCGAACCCGCAGCCCTGGACGACACGCTGCTGCGCGCACTGCTCAGCCCGGACAGCATGGCCGATGACCTGCGCGAAGGCGTCAATCTGGGCGAAATGGCGCGTCGTCAGTTTCGAGAGATCGCGCGTGTCGCGGGGTTGTTGACGCCATCGCTGCCGGGGCAGGCGGCGCGTTCGCTGCGGCAGGTGCAGGCCTCCAGCGGGCTGCTCTACGACGTGCTGCGCCGTTACGATCCCGATCACCTGCTGCTGGCGCAGGCCGAGCGCGAAGTCTTTGAACTGCAACTGGAGGCGCCGCGGCTCCTGGCGGCGCTGCAGGACTGCCAGCGGCGCGAGCTGGCCTTGTGCGAGCCGCGCGCGCTCACGCCGCTGTCGTTTCCGCTGTGGACGGAAAGCCTGCGCGGGCAGCTCAGCACCGAAACCTGGCAGGCACGAGTCAAGCGCGCCGCCGAGCAACTGGAGAAGCGGTATGCGCGAATCGCCTGAGGCGGGACTTGCGATGGCGCTGGCAGGCGAGCCTGTCGTCCTGCTGGGGGCGCGCGCGTTGCACTGGCCTGCGCGGTCCCGTCTGGTGATCGCGGACCTGCATCTGGGCAAGAGCCACGTCTTTCGGCAGGCGGGCATCGCCGTGCCGCGCGGGGCGACGATGGACGACCTGCGGCGCCTGTCGGCCCTGATCGCCGCGACGGGCGCCACCGAGCTTTTGATTGTCGGCGACGTCCTGCACGGGCCCGCCGCGCAGGCCGCGTGGCGCGATGCGTGGATTGCGTGGCGCGAGGCGAATCCGGACGTGGATGTGGCAGTGCTGGCTGGCAACCATGACCGCGCGCTGGACGCCCCGGCGCTGGGCATGCGCCAGCTCGGCGAGGCGTGGGCCGATGGCCCGTTCCTGTTCCGTCACCTGCCGACACCGGACGCGCAGGGCCGGCACGTGATCGCCGGCCACGTGCACCCGAAAACGCGTGTGCCGGGCGTCCCGCGCAGTTGGCCCGCGTTCTGGCTGCGTGAAGGCATCACCGTGCTGCCGGCATTTTCCGATTTCACCGGCGGCCATGCGGTGCAGGGCGGGCAGGGGGCTTCGTTGGTCGCTTGCGTGGAAGGCGATGCGTTGCCCTTGGGTTGGACGCCGCGCGTGCGGTGATGGGCACGGCGCTTGCTGTCCGGGGACATAACCCCAACGCAGCACCTACGCATCGCCATGACTGAACGTCCCGACCCGTCACCTCCACCACCGTCCGCGCACCAACGATTAAATGAGGTCCTGTCCGACGCCCATGCGCCGTTGGACTCCGGCCGTTGGCTGCGCCTCCTGGTGGAACAGGGATGCGATCAACTTCCCTTGCCGGGGTCGGGCCAAACGCTGGATCGGTGGCGTGCACTGACCCGCGTGGCCGAAGCGGACCTGAGCCTGGTCAAACTCTACGAAGGACACACCGATGCGCTCGCCATCCTGGCGGAACTGCAGGCGCCTGTCCCGCCCGCGAATAGCCGCTGGGCGGTGTGGTGCGCGGAGCCCCCGGATCATCGCGTGCAGATCACCCTGCAGCCCGACGGCACTGCAGTGCTGCAAGGCGTCAAGGCGTGGTGCTCCGGCGCGGCCGCCGTCACGCACGCGCTTGTTAGCGGCTGGAATCCGGCGGGCGAGGCGTGTCTGGCTGCGGTGGCAATGGATCAGGACGGCGTGCAGGTGACCGATGCCGGCTGGCATGCCGTGGGCATGCGCGCGTCGGCAAGCGTGGACGTAGTCTTTCGGGACGCGCGCTGCGCGCTGGTGGGCAAGCCTGGCGCGTACGTGCATCGGCCTGGCTTTCTTCACGGCGGCGCCGGTATTGCAGCGTGCTGGTACGGCGGATTGCTGCATATCGCACAGACTTTGCACCGGGCCCTGCCCAGGCATTCCGCCGACCCGCATCGGCTGGCGCATCTGGGCGCCATCGACGTGGCCCTGGCGCAGGCCCGGGCCGTGTTGCGCGAGACCGCCGCCGAGATCGACACGCATCCGCGGCAGGCGTGCGCGTTGGCCTGCGCCCGCGCGCGGCTCGCCGTGGAAGCGGCTGCGTCGGTGGTGGTGGAACGGGCCGCGCGGGCGATGGGCGCGGGTCCGTTGTGCCGCGACGCGGACTTTGCGCAGGTAATGGCCGATCTGCCCGTGTTTATCCGGCAGAGCCATGCGGAGCGTGATCAGGCCGCGCATGGACAGGCGGTGCTCAACGACGGAGGCACGCCATGGGCTCTGTAGCCGTGGACCATTTTGAAAGGCTCTACCGGGCGGATCCCGATCCGTGGCGCGTGGCCAGCGCGTGGTACGAACGCCGCAAACGCGGCCTGTTGCTGGCGGCGCTGGGGCGCGAGTTTTATCGCCATGCCCTCGAGCCGGGTTGCGGCACGGGCGAGCTGACGCGGTGCCTTGCGCTGCGCTGCGCGCGCGTCTGTGCGGTCGACGCCGCGCCGGCCGCAACCGCGCGTTGCAGCGCCCGTGTGGCCGGCGAAGGCATGGACCATGTCCAGGTCCTGACGCTGGACCTGCCGCGGCAGTGGCCCGAGACGCCCGCCGCTGGCTTTGACCTCATCGTGCTGTCGGAAGTCGCGTACTACCTGGACGGCGCCGCGCTGTGCAGGTTTCTGAGCGCCGTCGATGCATCCCTGGCGCCGGACGGCGAGATCGTTGCCTGCCATTGGCGGCCGGATTTCGATGACCGTCTTCAGAACACGGACGCGCTGCACGCGGCGATCGGCGCGTTGCCCGGTCTGTCGCGCAGCGTGCATCACGTGGAAGACGAATTCCGCCTGGATGCCTGGCGCAGACACCCCCAATCAGGAAGCCATTCATGATCGGCGTATGCATTCCGGCGCACAACGAGGAGCGCCACATCGAAGACTGCCTGCGCGCCGTCATGCGCGCATCCCGCCATCCGCGTCTTGGCCGGGAACCCGTGCGTATCGTCGTGGTGCTGGATCACTGCGAGGATGAGACCGCGCGCCGGGCGGCAGGCTGGCCGGTGCAGCTTCTGATGGTCCAGGCGCGCAATGTCGGCATGGCGCGCGCGGCGGGCGCTCAACATCTGCTCAATGCCGGCGCGCGCTGGCTGGCTTTCACCGACGCCGACACCTGTGTGTCGCCCGGGTGGCTGGCCGACCAGCTTTCCCTGAATGCCGAGGTGGTTTGCGGCACCGTATCGGTCACCGGATGGGATGCGCATGGCGAGTTCGCGCAGCGTGCACGCCGGGCGTTCGCCACGCACTACCACGATCGCGACGGTCACCGCCATGTGCATGGTGCGAACCTGGGCATCGCGGCGCACGCGTACCGGCGCATCGGCGGGTTTGCGGCGCTGACGTGCAGCGAGGATCAGGCGCTGGTCGACAAACTGGAAGCCGGCGGCGCGCACATTGCATGGACTAGCCTGCCTCGCGTCACCACGAGCGCCCGGCCATACTCGCGCGTCGAAGGCGGATTCGCCACCGCACTGCGGATGGGGTGGGAGGCCGAGCCGGACGGCGCCGGCGCTCAGGCTGATCGGGACGAGGAGGGGCGGGCGCCGTCCAGCCACTGCTTGTGATAGGCGATCAGCTGCGCCAGGGCGTGTTCGGCGCTGGCGCGGCGGATGGCATTGCGATCGCCCTCGAAGCGCGCCGTCTCGGTATAGATCGCGGGCGAGGCGTCGGCCGGCCCCGACTTGAACACCCACGCGTAGCACTGCGTGCCGGCGGGAATCTCCGGGTCGGTATAGTCGGTGACGCCCGTGTTTGAGATCGCTACATTCGCCGGGCTGTTTCGCGCCGCGCCCAGCGCCATTTCCCGCGCCACGGCTTCGCTCGTGAGGTTGTGGCGTTGCAGCGTGCGCGCGGCCACGCCCAGGCATTTCTGCTTGGCCTGAGGCGAGTAGGCGACGAACGCGCAATCCAGCAGCGCGCCCGCGCCCGGTATGTCCGCAAGCGTGGCCGCAATCAGCCCCGCCGTGCAGGACTCGGCCGTCACCAGTTTCAGCGAATGCTCGTGCATGTAAGCGGCGACCCGTTCGATGGCATTCATTCCGATCCTCCTGCGTGAATGCCCGGGCCCAGCAAGCTCCGTGCCGTCCACCCTCCCGTCATCTTTCGGGCGGTTTGTGCGCAACGGCCACACCTACCGACCCGCACGGCAAGCGATATTTACCGCCTCCCAGCCACGTTACAGGTTCGCCGGTAGGCAAGGTGCACACATAGATGGGGACGCTGGAGGCCTCCTGGGTTCTCCTTGCGATCAAACGCCGTTCTACGCGGCATGTGGAGCGATCTGGGAGTTTTACGATTACGTCGGACAGCCTGGATCCTGAAGCCATATTCATCTCCTGAATGTCGAGTGTCGTGTTGCCGGATGCGGTTGTTTGGCCTTGCCACGGCGTTCTGACCGCATGACCCTTTCTTAGCATCGCGGCCGCCTTTGGCCTATCGGCCATAAAGCGTGGACCCTGCGCCCACTTGCGCCATCGGCGCCCGGCACAGCACTTGCTGCCTACACCAAGCGGGCGGGCGAGGGCACGCGTTTCAACGTTTGAGCGCGAGTCCGGCCTGCTTGTTTCGCAACTTGCAACGGGAGAGACGATATGAGTAGAGACCCGAGGAACACGTCGAACTATCGCGGCGACCGGGAACCGTGGCAGGACCCCGCGCCGTCATACGGTTACCAGGGCGAAGGCACGCGACAAGGCGGCACGCGCGAGACCCGGGAACCGGTGCGCAGCCGCAGTGCCGATCCCGGCCAAAGCAGCTATGGCGGGTTTTCGAATGAAGATCCCTCGTTCCAGCGCCAACAGGTCTACGAGGGGCAGGGCCGCGGCCGTGGCGGTGATGATCGCGGATACGACCCGCAAGGAAATAGATATGGCGATCAAGGCCGCGGGGCCGGCGGCCAGGGACGCTTCCAGAGCGGCCGCGACCGTGCCTATGGCGGCCGGGATCAGGCCTACGACGGTCCCACGTCGTTCGGCGATGACGAAGGCGGCTACTACGGCGACCGCCCCGCGTGGCGCGAGGAATCCATGTCATTCGAAACCGCTGAGCGCGGCGGCTACAACCGCGGTCCGACCGCGTGGCGGGACCGCGCATCGCGCCGGACCGATCCCAAGGGCTACATCCGTTCGGACGATCGCATCCGCGAGAACGTTTGCGAAGCGCTGGCCCATAGCGGCCTGGACGTGAGTGACGTCTCGGTCGCGGTCCTGGACGGCCATGTCGTGCTGGAGGGCACTGTTCCCAACCGGCGCACCAAACACTACGTCGAGGATTGCACGGTCGAGTGCGCGGGCGTGAACGATGTCGAGAACCGGATCCGCGTTGGAGCCGCGGGAGGCTCGAATACAGGCGCGAGCAGCTCGGGCGCCGGCAGCACCGGCACCGTCGAAAACTTCGGAACCGGGAAGGAATGACCGGTCCGCGATACGAAACACGATGACCCTGACGAAAGGAGCAGATCATGACCAAACACAAGGACAGCACGCACGAAACGGACGCGCCCGACCGCAGCCAGGACGATACGCCCCGCGAGTCGCAGGCGAGTCACGGCGACACGCAGAACCGCACGAAGAAGGAGGGCCATACCACGCAGATCGGCACTGGTCAGGACCAGCAGAGCCAGCGCAACCGCGGTCAGGGCGCCCGGTCCAAGCCGTGACGCCTTTCAGGAAGTTGAGTGGGACAGGAAACCCATGACCCTGGACGCGTTGTGGGACTTTCTGCAGTGGCCAGCCATGGCGGCGTCGCTTGCCGCCGCCTGGCTGGTCGCGTCGCGTAGCGCCGGGCGCCGCCACGCGGGCTTCTGGGTCTTCCTCGCCAGCAACGTGCTGTGGGTGGCGTGGGGCCTGCACGATGACGCGTGGGCGCTTATTGCACTGCAACTGGGATTGGCCGTCATGAACGTGCGCGGCGTTCTGAAAAACGATTCTTAGGACTCCTGTCCGCGCGGGCAAAGGCCTATACTTTTCCCCATCACGCACGCTCCGGCGCACGGCACAGGGCGTCTGCCGCCTTCCCCCCCGCGCGGCGTTCGCCGGGCATTCATGTGCACAGGGTCATGGCCCCTTTTTCAAGGAGGCAACTCCCATGTCGCGCCCCAGCAGATAGACGGCTTGCTTTAGACGCTGTTTGTAAATGCATCGCCTTCGAGGAGATGTGTGATGAACAAACTGTCCAGCAGCACCTTGGAAGATCTACGCGCCGCGGTCCGGGGCCAGATCCTGTCCGCCGGCGATGCCGGCTACGACGACGCCCGCAAGATCTGGAACGCCACGGTGGACCGGCGGCCCGCCGTCATTGCGCGATGCGCAGGTCCCGCCGACGTGCGCCGCGCCGTGGATTACGCGCGAGAAAATCAGTTGGTGATATCCGTGCGCGGCGGCGGACACAACATCGCGGGCACCGCCGTCTGCGATGACGGGATGATGATCGATCTGTCACCCATGAAATCGGTACGCATCGATCCTGCGCGCGCTCGGGCCTACGTGGAACCCGGCGCCACCTTGTCCGACCTCGATCACGAAGCGCAGGCGTTCGGCCTGGCCGTGCCCTTGGGCATCAATTCAACGACCGGCGTGGCTGGCTTGACGTTGGGAGGCGGTTTCGGCTGGCTGACGCGCCGGTTCGGCATGACCGTCGACAACCTGGTGTCTGCTGATGTCGTCACGGCAGACGGCCAATTGCTGCACGCCAGCGACTCGGAAAACCCGGACCTGTTCTGGGCGCTGCGCGGCGGCGGCGGTAATTTTGGCGTGGTCACGATGTTCGAGTTTCAGCTTCATCCGGTGGGGCCGGAGGTCTACGGCGGACTGGTGGTGATACCGCTGGAACAGGCTCGCGACGCGCTGGCGCGATACCGCGATGCGTTGCCGACCATGCCTCAGGAGCTGACCGTTTGGGCGGTGCTACGCCAGGCGCCGCCGCTGCCGTTCCTGCCGGCAGCCGTGCACGGCAAGCCCATCATCGCCTTCGCGTCGTGCTACACGGGCGGCGTGGACAAGGGGCCGGACGCCCTGCAAGTGGTGCGTGGTCTGGGCGACCCCTACGGTGAACACCTTGGGCCGATGCCCTATGCGGCCTGGCAGAAGGCGTTCGATCCATTGCTGACGCCCGGCGCGCGCAACTACTGGAAGTCTCACAACATTGGGGAGTTGGAGGACGGTCTGATCGACGCCGTCGTGTCAGCGGTACAGAACGTGCCGTCGCCGCAATGCGAGATCTTCTTTGGTCACATCGCCGGCGCGGCGATGCAGGTGCCGGTGTCCGCCACCGCGTATCCGCACCGGGCGGCGCAGTTCGCCATGAATGTGCACGGGCGCTGGGACGATCCGAAGGACGATGAACGGTGCATCGCCTGGGCGCGTGACATCTTCAAGGCGACTGAGCCCTGGTCGCAAGGCGGCGTGTATGTGAACTTCCTGACGCAGGACGAAACCGCGCGCGTGGGAGCGGCCTATGGCGAGAACTTCGACCGGCTGGTGCAGGTGAAGACCCGCTACGATCCGCACAATCTGTTTCGGCATAACCAGAACATCAAGCCGGCCGCGCCCTGATGTCGTGGAGCGACGCGTCAGCGGGGGCCGGGGATGCAGCATGGAACCGGCCCCGCTTCAATGCAACTGATCCGACCCCTTCGGTTGCAATCCCGCCAAGGCATTCCAGTCCGGATCCTTGAACATGCGCAGCTCGACCGGATAGACCGGATGCCCCGCAAGGCATGCGTTGAACGCATCCAGGAACGCTTCGACATTCGGCGTGTAGTACCGCCACTCCTTCTGATGATTGCCCGTCAGGCAAGCCACCTGCACACCGGCGTCCGAATTCTCGAAGCCCTGTTCGATGGCTTCTTCAAACGCATTGGTGCGCTGCTTGTCTTCGTCGTTCGGCATGCCCGTCTCGATGCCCTGATACGCCCAGGTGATGATGATCAGGTTCTCGTTGACCTGACGATCGGACTCGGACGGCAGACCGGTGCGAAAGCGAACGACGACCGGCAGGCCGTTGATCTGGGCTTCGCCCACTGCCCACATATCGCCTGGAAATAGGCTGCTCATTGCGTGTAACTCCTGCTGATTCAAGTGCCGAACAAGCCGGGAGTCTATCGCAACGCATCGCGCGGTCAGGCTGAGTGCGGGATCAATGCGTTCGTCTTGATCTGCGAGGAACCGCCATGCCACATGGCGCAGATACAATCGCCCGGTCGTTTGCACCGCAGCGACAGCCGTTGTTTACAGGGAAGCAGTAGATGTACACGTATTTGAAGCTCGCCGCCGCCGCGGTGCTGGTGGGATCCGCCTTTTCGGCCTTCGCCCAACAAGACCACCAGGCCGAACGCCTCTACGACCGCGCCGTCCAGCAAGACGCCGGGGCGCTGAAGGCGCTTCAGGACCTCGCCAAGGACAACGATCCCGAAGCGCTCATGGCGCTGGGTTTCATGTATGAGCACGGCGTGGGCGTCAGCCGCGACGTCAAATTGGCCATCGCCAACTACGCGTTGGCATGCCATCAGGGCGGTCAATACGGGTGTGCCAACGCCGCGTACTTCTTCGAGTACGGCATCGGTGTCGACAAAGACGCCAGCATCGCTGAACGCTACATCGGGCTCATCGCCAAGGACGACATCGACAACATCGACGACATGAAAGAGCTGGAGCGCCAGCGCCACATCGTTTACGAGGGCAAGGCCGCAGCCGAGACGGACGTCGAAATGCGGCTGCCGGTCATCGAATACCTAGAACGTCACGTCGGGTCGGCCTCCTCTGATGCCCGCGCGATGATGGCGCGAATCGGCTTCACCAAGCTGGACACCCTGCGGTTGGCGCGCGTCTGGGCAGAGCGGGACAAAGAACCCGAGATGCTGTTCCGTGTTGGCAGCTTCTACAACTTTGGCTACTCGCACGTCGAGAAGAAGGACGCCGAGGCCTTCAAGTGGTGGCAACGCGCGGCAGAAGCCGGCGAGCCGCAATCGCAGAACCTGTTGGGCCTTGCCTACTTGCAAGGCAAGTGGGGCGTGGATCAGGATCCGCCCGTCGCCGTGTCATGGTTCGAGCGCGCGGCCGCGCAAAGCGACCGGGATGCGTTGGTCAATCTGGGCGAAATCTACTACCTGGGCGAGATCGTTCCAGTTGATTACGCCCGGGCGCGTTCCCTGTTTGAAGAGGCGATTGAGCAGGGCTCCGCCCGTGCACCAAGATTCCTGAGCTGGATCTACTACAACGGCCAGTCGGTAAAGACCGATTGCCAAAAAGCCCTGCAATACCGCCAGGAGCGGCGCAACCATCAGCCGGATCCGCAGGACGACGCCAAATTCCTGGGCCAATGCAAAAGCGATCTGGACCAGCGCAAACAGGCGGGCAAAGCGGCGCCCACGCTGCGCCTGCAGCACAAGTCGACGTATCACGGCGGCAACGGCGGCGCCTTGGCTTGCGAACCGCATTTTGTCGTCACCACCGACAAGCTGGGTGAAATCGCCAATCTGCGGGTGACGGTCGAATTGAAGAATGACCAGGGCGCGACGACGCTGCGCACCCTGGCGTTCAGTCCGTTTGGCATGAACACGATGAACGAAGGCCTGGATGGCCGGGCATGGGATTCGTTCAGTTCAAGCACCTTGTTGCCGATGAAGACCCAGGAATTCTGCGATTTTCAGGCCGACTACCGGATCACGGAAGCGACCGGGCTCGTGAATGGCCGGCAAGCGGATCTGGTCGCGGAAGGGATGTTCGCGAAATAACGCCGGCAACCCGCTCTTTCCGTTCCTGGAAAGTGAGGCGGGCTGAGCCGAAGCCGGGCAATCCCCTCCGGCACCTGCATCTCCGCCAGGCAGTCGGGCGCGCAGGTCGATTGCCGGAAGGGTTGACGGGGTTCCGATGCGCGCGAGCGCCTCAACGCAAACGCCAGCCCGTTGAAAACTCGCAGCAGCTTTCCGCCAATTCCGCCACGCTCTCGCAAAACGCCACATCCGCATCCCGGCGGAACATCGCGCTGTACACCGACTGTGGCGGCGCGACGGTGGTGCGCGCGATGACGAGTTGCCGCGTGCTGACCATGTCTGCGAAGTAGTCGCGGGGCAGGCAGCTCACACCAAAGCCCGCGGCGGTCAATCCGGCCATCGCGATGAGACTGTTGATGGTAAAGATGTTGCTCGCCGCCGTGTGCGGACGCAGCCAACCGTCGTAGATCATGTTCAACCCGGACTCGCGGCTCTGCCGAAGCAGCGGCAGCTTGGCAATGTCGGCCGGGGTGTAGATGTGGCTGGCGTCGATCAGGTCCGGACTGCCCATCCAGGCAAACTCCAGGCGCTGCAGCGCGACGACCTGGAGATTCGGTTCGGCAAACTCGCCGTGCAGAAATGCCATGTCCAATTGCCCGGCCTGCAGACGCTTGAGCAGGTCCGCGCCCAGATCGATATGTGGTTCCAGCGTGATGCGCGGATAGTGGGCGCGCAGCAGGCGGATCAGGGCGGGTAGCCACGTCATCGCGGTGATCTCGGTGATGCCGAAGCGGAACGTGCCCGTCAACGTGTGTTGTCCCTTCAGGCGAGCCAGCAGACGGTCGCGGTGGCCCAGCATCTGCTCGGCCAAGGCGTAGATTTCATGCCCCCGGGCCGTCAGTTCTGCCCGGTGGCCCGACCGGTCAAAGAGGGCGATGTCGAAGTCGGCTTCCAGTTCCTGGATACGCTTGGTGATGGCCGATTGCGTGGTATGCAGCTTCTGCGCCGACGCAGAAAATGTCCCCAGCCGGACTGTCCAATAAAGGGCCTCGATCTGTTTGAAAGTCAGCATGTGCGTGCCCGGCAGATCTTGAGGTTCATTCCGAAAGTTCCGATAAGGGGTAACCCCTATATTCTGAAAAGTGATGAAGTTCGCTGAAATTTAATCCCTTTTTTGGAATCGCAAAAGCTCGCACCATTTGGTCTGACTCATTACCGGCCGCCCCGCCTCGCAAGCGACAGCGCGAAAAACGGAGCGTCCTTCGACTCAGGACAAGCAGACCGACATGGCTTCCATTTCCACCGGCGCGCGCCAATTGCCCGCCTCTCCCGTTGCGCCCACTGCCATATTGCAAGCGCTGGCAGGCATCGTCACCCCGCACCTTAGCGACAACCTCGCGCGCCGTGAGGGCATCACCGGACTGCGCCGTTACAACGGAAGCGGCAAGCTGGTCGGCACCGCGCTGACGGTCAAGACCCGTCCCGGCGACAACCTGATGATCTACAAGGCAATGATGCAGATCCAGCCGGGACACGTGCTGGTTGTCGACGCCGGCGGCGATCTATCCAATGCCGTGCTTGGCGAAATCATGAAGCGCTATCTTCAGATCCATGGCTGCGCGGGCGTTGTCGTGGACGGCGCCATTCGCGACGTTGCGGCCTTCGAAGCCGACAGTTTCCCCTGCTATGCGCGCGGCCATATCCACCGCGGACCCTACAAGGACGGCCCCGGCGAGGTCAACGTGCCGGTGTCGATCGGCGGGCAGGTCATCAACCCGGGCGACATCCTGGTGGGCGACGAAGACGGGCTGGTCAGCTTCGCGGCGTCGGACGCCGAGGCGCTGATCGCCGCCGCGCGTGCGCATGCCGACAAGGAAGCGCGCATCATGGCTGAAATTGCCACGGGCGAGAAAAGCCAGAGCTGGATGCAGGCCGCGTTTGCCGCGAAGGGGCTCGCATGAACGCCGTCACCGCAGATTTCCTGGCCGAACGCACCCGCGCCATCAAACCTTCGCCCAGCATGATGGCCAAGAGCCGGGTCGACCAATTGCGCGCCCAGGGCCGCGACATCGTGGATTTCACCGTCGGCGAACCGGACCTGCCCACGCCGGGGCACATCGTCCAGGCAGGCATCGACACGCTCAACAGCGGCGACATCCGCTACACGTCGTCCGTCGGCGCCAAACCGCTGCTGGAAGCGGTGCGCGCCAAATTCAAGCATGAGAACGGGCTGGAATATGGCACGGACGAACTCATCGTCGGCGTGGGCGCCAAGCAACTGATCTTCACCGCGCTGGCCGCCACTGTGCAGGCAGGGGACGAGGTCATCATCCCGGCGCCGTACTGGGTCTCGTATCCCGACATGGTGCTGGTCAATGACGGCACGCCGGTCGTGGTGGTCTGCCCCGAATCGGATGGCTTCAAGCTGACCCCGGACGTCTTGGAACGCGCCATCACGCCGCGCACGAAGTGGTTGCTGCTGAACACGCCCAGCAATCCCACCGGCGCGATGTACGGCGCGGACGAGTTGCGTGCGTTGGCAGCAGTGCTGGCACGCTATCCGCACGTCTGGCTGCTGACCGACGAGATCTACGAGCATCTGGCCTATGGCGAAGCGCGGCATCAGTCCCCGGCTGCGGTGGCGCCCGAACTGGCCGCGCGCACGCTGACCATCAACGGCGTGTCGAAGGCCTACGCGATGACGGGCTGGCGCCTGGGATATGCCGGCGGTCCCAAGGCGCTGATCAAGGCCATGGCCACGTTGATCTCGCAAAGCACCAGCTGCGTCAGCGCGATCAGCCAGTCGGCTGCGCGCGTCGCACTGACGGCCGACCAGCAGTGCGTGCGTGACGCCAATGCGTTGTTCCATGACCGCCGCGATCGCATCGTGGCGTTGCTGAACGAGGTGCCCGGCATTCGTTGCCCGGTCCCGGAAGGCGCGTTCTACGTGTATCCGTCGGTCGAAGGCCTGCTGGGCAGAACCACGCCGGCCGGCCACAAGCTGGGCAGCGACCTCGACGTCGTGATGTATCTGCTGGACGAGGCGGGCGTGGCTTGTCTGGACGGCGCGGCTTATGGGCTGTCGCCGTATCTGCGGCTGAGCTTCGCGACCTCGATGGAAAACATCGAAGAGGGCTGCCGCCGCATTCGCGATGCATGCGCGCGCCTGGCATGAAGCCTTTTTTTGCAGCACCCATACCTACATACCAAGGGAATTCCATGAAGACGTTCATCTCCTCCTTCGCCGCCATCGTTGGCCTGGCCGCAACGCTGGCCCCCGCCGCCAATGCCGACACGCTGCAGGACATCAAGGCGCGCGGCAAGTTCATCTGCGGCACGATGGGCACGGCCGAGCCGTTCAGCTTCCAGGATCCGAAGACGCGCGGCATCGTCGGCTATGAAGTCGACGTGTGCCAGGCGTTGGCCGACAGCCTGGGTGTGCCGCTTGAACTCAAGCTGATTGCCGTCGAGGCGCGCATTCCTGAACTGATCGCCGGCCGCGTCGACGTGGTGGCCGCCAATCTGGGCTGGACGCCCGAGCGCGCCAAGCAGATCGATTATTCGCACCAGCATTTCGTCAGCCCGCAAAAAATCCTGTCGCGCGAATCGGACAAGGATCTGAAGGCGCCCGCCGATCTCGCCGGCAAGCGGGTCAGCGCCGTGCGCGGTTCGTCGTCGGAGCAGGGCGCGCGCAAGAACATCCCGAATGTCGATCCGGTCACGTTCAAGGATCCCAGCGGCGCATTCCTGGCGTTGCAGCAGGGCAAGGTCAGCGGTTTCGTCGGTTCGGAACTGATGCTGGTCAAGCTGCAGCACCAGGCCGCCTCGAGCGCCGTGCCGGTCAAGATCCTGGAGCCCGCGCTGTTCATCGAACCGTGGGGCGTCGGCGTGCGCAAGGGCGACACGGCAATGCTGAATCAGGTGAACAAGGTGCTGGACGGCATGGAAGCGTCCGGACAGGCTGCCAAGACCTTTGACAAGTGGTTTGGCGCCGGCACCCAGTTCAACATCAAGCGCGACTTCCGCATCGAAGAAATCAAGGGTTGATGCGCCGCGCGCGCTGGAGCCTGGTTCGATGCATTACATCTTCGACTTCAGCGCCATTTTTCAGGGCGAGTATCCGGACTGGCTGCTCAGGGGGTTGATCACCACCCTGGCGCTGGCCGGGCTTTCCTGGATTCTGGCGTTCTTCGTGGGCAGCCTGCTGGCGGTGATCCGCCTGACGGGCTCGCCTGTCGCCAATGGATTGGTCGCGACGTATGTCGCGTTCCACCGCAACGTGCCCATGCTGGTGCACATCATGTTCTGGTACTTCGGCGTACCCGCGCTGCTGCCGTTCGCCGTCACCGACTGGCTCAACAGCCACGGCAGTGAATTCACCCTTTCCTGCATCGCAATCGGGCTGGTGATGTCGGCCTATGTCTGCGAAGACCTGCGCAGTGCGGTGCGCGGCATTCCTGCCGGCCAGGTCGAGGCTGCCCGCGCGTTGGGCCTGAGCTTTCTGAAGACCATGCGCAAGGTGGTGCTTCCCCAGGCCTTTCGCATTGCGATCCCGCCGTTGCTCAACCAGACCCTGTTGCTACTCAAGAACACGAGTCTGGCGATGGCCATCGGCGTGACCGAGCTGACTGCGGCCGCTCGCGAAATCGAGAACAACACGTTTCGAACGTTTGAGGCCTATGCCGTGGTGACGGTGATCTATCTCGTGCTCTCGTTCCTGATCATGGGCGGCGGCGCGATGCTGCAGCGACGCTATCGTCCGCTGGGAGTGCGCTGACCATGTGGGACATCCTTAAAGACAATTGGTTGCTGCTTCTGATCGGCCAGTATCCGCATGGTCCGATCGGCGGCCTGGCCGCGACCTTGGGTCTGGCTGCCATCAGCCTCGCCCTGGCGCTGCCGTGCGGCGTGCTGCTGGCGCTGGGCCGCATCAGCCCCTACCGGATCTTCTATTGGCCTTCGTCGGCCGTGGTCTACCTGGTGCGCGGCCTGCCGCTGCTGATGTTCATCTTCTGGGCCTACTTCTTCGTGCCGATCATCATCGGCCGTCCTGTCGCGGGCACGACCACGATGGTGGTGGCGCTGGTTTGCTACGAAAGCGCGTATCTGGCCGAGATCATCCGCGCCGGCATCCAGGCGCTGCCGCCCGGCCAGCAGGAAGCCAGCCGCGCGCTGGGCATGTCGTACATGCAGACCATGCGGCGCGTCATCCTGCCGCAGGCGCTCTACAACATGCTGCCCAGCATGCTGAGCCAGTTCGTGTCCACGGTGAAGGAAACCTCGCTGGCTTATGTCATCAGTGTCCAGGAGCTGACGTACGCCGCCAACCAGATCAACAGCGTATTGCTGACCAAGCCGTTCGAAGTCTTTGGGCTGCTTGCGCTGACTTATTTCGTCCTGAATTTTGGCCTGAGTTCCCTGGTGCACCTGACCGAACGCCGCATTGGCCGACGGCGCGCCGGACTTGCGCCTGCCCAGAAAGTGGTGCCCACATGATCCGATTTTCCGAAGTGCAGAAGTGGTATGGCGAGTATCAGGCGCTGGCCGATGTGACGGCGCAGGTCGACCGGGGCGAGGTGGTCGTGGTGTGCGGGCCCTCCGGCTCGGGCAAGTCCACGCTGATCCGCACCGTCAACCGGCTGGAGCCCATCCAGAAGGGCGTCATTGAAGTCGACGGCAAGGACATCTACGGCAAGGACGTGCACCTGGACGCATTGCGCAGCCACATCGGCTTTGTGTTCCAGCAGTTCAATCTCTTTCCGCATCTGTCTGTGATGGAAAACCTGATGCTGGCGCCGCTGCAACTGAAGCGCGCTCGCCGCCCCGAAGCGCGCGAGCGTGCCATGCAACTCTTGGAAAGAGTGGGGCTGGCCCACAAGGCAGAGGCCTATCCCTCGCAATTGTCGGGCGGTCAGCAGCAGCGCGTGGCGATCGCCCGCGCGCTGGCCATGAATCCGCCGGTCATGCTGTTCGACGAGCCGACCAGCGCGCTGGACCCGGAAATGGTCGGCGAAGTCCTGCAGGTGATGAAGGGCTTGGCGAAGGATGGGATGACCATGGTGTGCGTGACGCACGAGATGGGCTTTGCCCGTGAAGTGGCGGATCGCGTCTGGTTCATGGACGCCGGTCGTATCGTGGAAACCGGAACGCCGGATGCGTTCTTCAATCGGCCGCACACTGCCCGCGCGCAGAAATTTCTGGCGGAGATCCGGCATTGAAACCGGGGCTGCCGTGCGGCAGCCCTGCTATCGCGCGACCGTCAGCCGCAAGGCGCCTGCCATCCGGCCATGGCGTCTTCCGTCACTGTAAAAACGATGATGCTGTTTTTATTTCGCGGCAGTATATTCATCCGCAGAATCAGCATCTTTGGGATGATTGAGACGGTCGCAGGCGTCGGGTAGATTTCGCATCAAGCATGGTGCGATGCGCCTGGCGCCCGACCAGAACAAGTCCCAAGTGACAAATCGCATTCCGGAACTTGCCGCGCTTTTGGCGCCGCGCAAGACGTATTTTCATTGACCGTTGTTCTATGCATCGGAGGCCGCAATGAATATCCGCGATACGTCTCATCCAGCCCGCCCCTTCGCGTGTGAATCCGTATCGGGCTACGCAATGTGCCCGCGAAACACGCTGTTCGTCCACGCCTGATCGAACTAGCACCCCCGCACCGCATGACACCGATCTCTGCATCTTTGGATGCATGGGTGGCGGGCCGGCGCTGGTGTCCGCCAATCGGGACACCAGCGCTGGCGATTCGAACGATGCGGGCCTGGAGATTTTCATGAACAAGTCGATTTTCCCTTGCATGGCGATCGTGCTCTCAGGCGTCTGCCTGTCGACGGCCGCCCAGACCGTTACGCCGCTCAAAGGCCAGACTCCCGAATTGACCCAGCAGGACATCGCCGCGTGCCAGGCGCAGTCGGCCAACACGTCGAGCGCGGCGGCCGCCGACACGCCTTCGGCTGGCGGACGAGCCCGTGGCGCAGCAGCCGGCGCCACGGCGGGCGCTGTCGTCGCAGGCGCGCGTGGGCGCCAGCACGAAGAGGTGTATGACCGTATGGATGACGACACCAAGCAGGCGTACCGGCAGAACCAGGCGAAGGACGCCGCCGCGGCGGGCATGGTGGTGGGCGGGTCGCGCCAACGACAGGACCGGCGTCAGGATCGTGCGAACCAGGCGCAGCAGAGTGCGAACGCTTCGTCGGCGTATGCCGCTTGCATGCAGCAGCGCGGCTATCAGGTCGGGCCGTGAACGCGCTGGGCGTGTTTTTTCATGCGTTACCCAGTTTCCCGTGCGACACACCACAAAAGGAGTACGTCATGTCTCATAAATATTCCGCAGTCTGCCGGACCGGTATGGCCCTCTTCACCATCATTGCGGCTGGCTTTCTGTTTGGCGGCTGTACCACGACACCGCCGTCCAAACCGTCTGCTGCGCCCAAGACTGATACGCGGGCTGCTTTGGACGACGCGGCCAACGCGACCTTATCCAAGCTTTACGAAGCCGCGCCGTCATCCCGTGAGCTGGTCGCTCGCGCCAGGGGCGTGCTGGTGTTCCCGGATGTGCTCAGCGGGAGTTTCATCGTCGGCGCCGAGCATGGCAAAGGCGTGCTGCGCGTAGGGCAGTCGGCGGTAGGCTACTACCGCACCACGTCGGGGTCGATCGGCTTTCAGGCGGGCGCGCAATCAAAGGCCATGGTCCTGCTGTTCATGACGGATGACGCCTTGAACAAGTTTCGCAACAGCAGCGGCTGGACTGTCGGCGCCGACGCCACGGTGGCGATCGTCAATATCGGCGCCAACGGACGCATCGACACGAACACTGCGAAGCAGCCGATTGTTGGCTTCGTGATGAACAACGGAGGCCTGATGGCTGGCGTCTCGCTAGAGGGAACGAAGATCTCGAAATACGAGCCGTGATGGCCGAAGTGGACCGCCCGCGGAGTCACTTTCAGGATGACGGTGACTCGTGCGGGTCTGTGGCTTCGATGGCAGATGCCCTGGGCCGGCAATCGCCTGAGGTCGCCTCCCGGGGCTCGCAGGCCCCTTGCGCTGCGCGGTATTATCGCGAGTCCACCAGCCGCAAGGAAGGGAATGAATCAGCAGCAGCGCACGACCAAACGCCGCCGGATTCCGCGCAAGGCCTGGGCCTTGGGTCTGGCCATCGCGGCAGCCGTGGGGTTTTATGCCTGGAAGGAATCCCCGCTGGGTCCAGGCCTGACCGAAAGCAAGATACGCAAGATCCTGGTCGCCGCCATGGAAACGCCCACCAATGCCCCAGGCAGCGCCTGCGTCAATGTGGTGGGTGTGCGGCCCTTGCCGACCGATGTCTACACGGTCTTCCTGGAAGAACAGGACAAGGTCGTGCAAGGGCTGATCAAACACGGACTCATCACGGTCAAGCGCGTCAGTGCTGACGGCGATGGTTCACCTCCAAAACCGGATGAGGATCCCGACGACGCCACCAGCCACATGGCGCTGACCGAAAAGGGCCGTGCGTACTACACCGATGGCGAGGTCCGCCTCGCTTCCAAGCTGGTCTATACCGCGAAGTTCTGCGCCCCTGGCCTGCAGGTCGGCAAGATCCTGGACTACTCCAAGCCGGGCAAGAATCCGTTCGACGACAACCCCAACGCGGTGTCGGCGGTGAAGTTCGAATGGCGGCTGGATCGCGCCACGGCGGATTGGGCAGCGGACCCCGCGTTCTATCCCCAGATAAGCGGCTTTGCTTCGAGGGATCAGCCTGACGAGTGGCAGACCCGGCACATCATGCTGGAACGGAAAAACGGTGTATGGGGGTTGGGGGACGATCCGTATAAGATCCGCTGGTGAGGCGGACGGCTGCCACGACTTGAGCGGGTCTCGTCAAAACGCCTGCGCGCCGTTGCCGAACTTATCGCGGTAAGCGGCCGGACTCGTCATCACGATGCGCCGGAAGTGCCTGCGCATGGACTCCTCGGAGCCGAACCCGGCGAGTTCGGCGATGCGGCCAATCGGCAACGGCGTTCTGGCCTCCAGCATGTCACGCGCCACGGCCACGCGTTCGCGGACCAGCCATTCATACGGCGCCATTCCCGTGGCGTCTTGAAACTGCCGTTGCAACGTGCGCGGGCTCATGGCGGCACGCTCTGCCAGTGATCGCAGGGTGTGGGGCAAAGCGGGATGCAGGCGCATCCAGTCCATCAGCTTGGCCAATCGCCCGATTTCATCGTGCGGCATGGGGCGCGGCACAAATTGCGCCTGCCCGCCTTCCCGGTGCGGAGCCACCACGAGCCGTTGCGCCACCCGATTTGCCACGGCCCCCCCATAATCGCGTCGCACCAGGTGGAGCAACATGTCCAGACCGGCTGCCGAGCCCGCCGATGTGATGAGCTGCCCTTCATCGACATACAGCGCGTCCGGCTGAACGCGCACTTGCGGGTAGCGCTGCTGCAGCTTGGCGGCGTATCGCCAGTGCGTGGTGACGGTCTTTCCATCAAGGACGCCCGCCGCCGCCAGCACGAACACACCTGAACAAATCGAACAGAGCCGCGCACCGCGCTGGTACGCCATCCGGAGCTTTTTCAGCAAGGGCGCAGGCGGCAACTCGTCCGCATCGCGCCAGCCAGGCACCACGATCGTATCCGCCCGATCGAGCAGCTTGAGCGAGTAGGGCGCCGCCACGGTGATGCCGCCTGCCGCGCGCAGCGGGCCGGGCTCGACTGCGCAGACCGCGAAGCGATACCAATCGACGTCGAGCTCGGGACGCTCGAGCGCAAACAGCTCGGTCACACAGCCGAATTCGAAAGTGCACAGCCGGTCATAAGCCAGCGCGACGACAAGGTGTTTTTCCATGGCGTGATGTTACCGGTAATTGTCATTTACGCCACTTATCCGGCGCGCGTTCCGCCGTCAGAATGAGGCTCCTGGATCGATCTTCCAGCATCGCTTCTTTGGCCCATTCACACAGAGTTCAACCATGCCGACCCCCAACGCCGTCACCGTCATCCCCGCCGCCGACAGCGCATCCGCGCTCGCCCACTTTCGAGCAGAACTGCAATTCGAGACCGATTGTTCCGATGTCGCCGGCGCGTTCGCCAGCGGCTCACCCGGTTTTGTGCTGCTGGACGTGCGTAGTCCCACGCTGTTCGCGCAGGGCCATGTGCCGGGCGCGGTGAATCTGCCGCACGGAAAGATAGTCGAGTCGAAATTGGCGAGCTATCCCGTGGACACGCTGTTCGTGACGTACTGCGCAGGTCCGCATTGCAATGGCGCGACACGGGGCGCGATACGGCTTGCTCAGTTGGGGCGACCGGTAAAGGTGATGCGCGGCGGGATCACGGGATGGCTCGACGAGCGTTTGCCGCTTGCGGGAATTGATGACGGGCAGGGCGGTGAAGGATCTGAGCGCAAATAGCCTTGAAATCCCGCACCTTTCGTGGGGACCGGAGGTATCGTTTCGCGCCAGTCAGGGCAAGGATCATTTTGACCCTACCCTCCTGAATTCTCGCTATCATCCACGGCACTATGCCGACAAAAAACTTGCTCCCCGCCGCCTGCGCCGCTGCGCTGTGCGCTCTCTCCCTGTCCGCCACGGCGGCGCCGCAGGCTTCGCCTTCGTTCGACTGCGCCATGGCGCGCACGGGCGCAGAAAAGGCCATCTGCGCGAACCCGCAACTTGCGGCGCTCGATGCGAGCATCGCCAAGCGCTACAACGAGGCGCGTAAATCCCTGGACGCCGTCACGGCCGAAGCGCTGTTGCGCGACCAGCGCGATTTCACCAAGGTGCGCGACGATGCCTTCGAGCAGCCGTTCGACAAAGACAAGCCAGTCGAGGAGATCGCGACCCGCATGAAACACCGGGACGCGTTCCTTGCCTCGCTGGATTTGGCTGAACGCAAGGGCTTTACCGGCAGATGGCGCAACATCTCGGGCGAGATCACGCTCTGGAAGAAGCCCGACGGCGACATCCTGTATGAAGGATCCGCCGACAAGCCGCGCACCGGAAGCTGGTCGTGCAATGTAGAGGCTTCCGGCAAGGCCAAGGGCGAGCGCCTGCAGGTCAAGAGCGTCGACACCAAGGGCTGGATACTGAACCTGAAGCGCCAGGGCGATGCCTTGGTCGTGGAGGAACAGCCGCCCGGCGCGGGTGCATCGGGTCCGCCTTATTGCGGCGCGAATGGAACCTTGGCCGGCACGTTCTTCCCGATACGCTGAGCGATAGCCGAAATGCATGTCTGCGGGTTGAGGCGCAAGCGCCATACCCGCACAAGATTATCGCCAACACGCGGCGCCTTCCACTGCGGACATCGGCAGCGTTGCCTTCGCCGCTACGAGCTTCCTGCCTTCCTGAGCGCAGAAACCTCAACTTCATCTCACGCACCAGCCGGAAATAGAAGCCATTTCAGGGTAAGATTTATCAGGAATGGCTCTTATTTACATTACGATTTGGCCGGGGCTCGTCTGTTCCGGCGCGGAATGATCCCCGCTTGCTCTGATGACGCCCTCCGTTTCCTCGCCCCCGACCGCCCCGCACGGTTCGCTTCTAGCGTCCTTGTACCGAGACCATCAGCCCTGGCTTCTGGGCCGTTTGTGTGCGCGCCTGCACAACCGTGCCGACGCGGAAGACGTCGCGGCCGAGACGTTCGTGCAGTTGGCGGAGTCGGGTGACGCGCCGCATCTACGCGAACCACGTGCGTTTCTCTCCACGATCGCCAAGCGCGTGCTGTTTCATCTATGGCGGCGGCAGGATCTGGAGCGCGCCTATCTGCAATCCCTGATGGCAGTGCCTGAGGCCGTGGCGCTCTCGGCCGAGCAGCGTGCCCAGTTGCTTGAAGCGATCGAGCGCATAGATCGGGCGCTTGATCAACTGCCGGTTCCTGTCAAGACGGCGTTCCTGTACAGCAGGCTCGATGGCATGCGCTATCCCGAGATTGCGCAGGTGCTGGGGGTGTCGCTCGCCACCGTCGAGCGCTATATGAAGCGCGCGCTCTTGCAGTGCCTGGCATGCGAACCCTGACAGATGACGAGCGCCAGCCCGACTCGACGATGTTGGAGGCGGCGGTCGATTGGCAGGTAAGCCTGGAAGCCGGCCGCATGTCGGCCGCCGACCGCGACGCGTTTGAACGGTGGCATGATGCCGATCCCCGCCACGCCCAGGCGTGGCGCCGCGTGACGGGCGTGCTGCAGCAACCGATCACGGTCGTGCAGGAACTCAATGGGCCGTCGCATGGCCAGTTGCTCGCGGCGCGCAAGGCGCTCCTGCACAAGCGCCGGCGGCAAATGCTGCGCGGCGCGCTGGTGTTGGCAGGCACGGCAGGTGGGGGTCTGATGGCGCTGGATCGTGCGCGGCCAATCAGTCAGATGCTGGCCGATCTGAGCACGGGCACGGGCGAACGCCGCAGCTTCGACCTCCCCGACGGCAGCCACGTGATGCTCGACGCGCGCTCAGCCGTGGACCTTGATTTCTCCGGAGCACACCGGCAAATCTCGCTCAGAGCGGGAGGCTTGATTGCGCGGGTGCACGCGCACGCGGCGTCGGCTCTGGCGATCGGCACTTCCTACGGCACGCTGCGGTCAGCCAGCGGGCGCGTCATGGCGGCTCATCACGGCGATTCCGTTCGGGTCGTGGCGCTGGACGGCCCGGTAAGCGTGTCCGCCGCGGACGGTAGCCAGGCCACGCTGCAATCCAGCCAAGGCGTCCGGCTGACCCGGAGGGGGCTGCAACCCTTGTCCGGCGATCCCACGGCACTGGCCAGCTGGCAAACCGGCATGCTCAGCGTCGACAATGCCCCGCTCGAAGACGTGGTCCAGGCATTGCAGGCGTACTACGTGGGTGTCCTGCGCGTGGCGCCATCGGCACGCCTCCTTCCGGTCTTCGGCGTGTTCGCCCTTGATGATCCTGAGCAGGCCGTCCAGGCGGTGTCGGCGAGCCTCGGCTTGCGGTCCCGCCGGCTCGGATGGCTTATCTCGATCGACGTGCCCGAAAAAAATACGTGAATCGGTGAGGGGTTTTTCGTTCTCGCTCCACAACAAGGGTGAAACGAAACCTGGAGAAGCTTTCATGCCATACCGATTTATAGCGCCCCTGCGGCCTCTGGCCGTCGCCGGTTGGCTGGCCTGCGCCGCAGCCCCGCTGACCTTTCCCCTCAGCGCAGTGGCGGCGGATGCTGCGGCGGCCGGTGCTGCGGCAGCCGATGCTGCGGCAGCCGATGCTGCGGCAGCCGGTGCTGCGGCAGCCGGTGCCCGGATCGACCTGAACCTGCCCGCCGGCCCCTTGACCGGGAGCCTTACCCGCATCGGCCAGTTGGGGGGACGCAGTATTGCCGCCGACCCGGCGCTGCTCGTTGGCCGTCAGGCCCCCGCAGTCTCCGGCCGCATGACCGCATTCGAAGCCGTGCAACGCGTTCTGGCGGGATCTGATCTGCAGGCGATCAGCCTCGCGAGCGGCGCCATCTCGATCCAGCGCTTGCCCAATCGCCCGGACGCTGCCGCGCCCGAGGTCCAAACCCTGCCGGTCGTCTCGGTGAGCACCGACCGTCTTGCCAGCAACCTGATGGCGCCCACCCGCTCGGTCACCGTGATCGAGGGCGAAACGCTCGACGACTTGCGCGACAACTCGCCCAATCTGGCCACGATGCTGACCAAGGCGGTGCCTGGCATGTCGGATTCAAGCCGGAACCTGACCGATTTCGGTCAGACGCTGCGTGGCCGGAACGCGCTGATTCTCGTGGACGGCATTCCCATGAACACGAATCGCGACTCCTCGCGCAACCTGGTCAACGTCGATCCGGGGCGCATCGAACGTATCGAAGTCGTGCGCGGCAGCAACGCCATCTACGGCAGCGGCGCCACCGGCGGCATCATTTCGATCACCACTCGCCAGCCGGGTGGCGAGCCCATCGCCGAGACGAAGGTCGGCATGGACATGTCGCTGTCGAATCCGGGCGCAGCGGGGATGGGCGGTCAGGTGCAGCACTTTTTCTCGGGTAGCAAGGACCGGGTCGATTACGAACTGGATCTCTCGTACCGCCGCATCGGCGGCTCGTACGATGCGCATGGTGACCGCATCGCGCCGGATGCCAGCCAGGGCGATCTGTTTGACTCCAACACCTACAGCATCGGTGGCAAGCTGGGCTTTCGCATCGACGCCAATCAGCGCGTGCAACTGGCCGCCAGTTACCTGCGCGCCCGGCAGGATACGGACTACGCCAGCGATCCTGCCGTGTCCCGCACGCCGCTCGGCTCGACCAATGCCCGCGCCATCAGGGGCCTGGATCTCGCGCGCCAGAACGAGGTCGAGAACAAGCTGGTCAGTCTGAGCTACGACCACCGGGATCTTTGGGGCAGCAGCCTCTCGGCGCTGGCCTATGCCCGCGACAGCAGCACGCGTTTCGCGCCATCGGACTCGCGCGCCAACGTGAATCGCGGCAACAACGTCGACCAGGTCATGCAGAACAACAAGATCTTTGGCGGCCGCCTTACCATCGACACGCCGTTGACCGCTTCGGGCGATACCGCGCTCAGCTGGGGGGCGGACTTCATCCAGGAGCGCAGTGAAATGCCCCTGGACGTGTTCGACCCGCAGATCTATGACGTGAGCGGCGGCCTGCAATTCCGGCGCATCGGCACGAATACCTATCTGCCCTGGACCACCACGCGCAGCGTCGGTATCTTCACGCAGCTTCAACACCGCTTCAATGAACGGTGGTCGGCAGAGGCGGGCGTGCGTTACGAGCGGTCGAGCGCCTGGTTCGATGATTTCCAGCCGTTGTCGCAGTCGCGCCTGGCCCGGCCCGCCACCGTGGAAGGCGGGCGCATCAGCTACGACGCGTTCATGTACAACGCGGGGGTGATGTTCCAGCCCACCGACAATCATGAGCTGTACGCCTCGTTCAGCCAGGGTTTTGACCTTCCTGACGTGGGCCTGCAACTGCGCAATGCGCGTGCGGGCTTCGACATAAACTCGTCAGAGCTCCAGGCAGTCAAGACCAACAACTACGAACTCGGCTGGCGCGGACGCTTTGCCAGCACCGCCGCCTCGCTGGCCGTGTTCCGCTCCGACTCCGACCTTGGCGCGGTGCAGTCCTTCAACAACGGCCTCACGCTCACGCGGACGCGCGAACGCATCCACGGTGTCGAAGCTACCGTGGACCACTACTTCGATGACGACGTCTTGGCCGTGGGCGGCACGTTCACGTGGATGTACGGGAAGGAGAAGGCGCCGGGCGCGAGCGATACGCGCATCATGACGGGCTATCGCATTCCGCCCCTGAAGCTCACCGCCTACGCGCAATACCAGCCCAGCGAGCGCTGGCGCACGCGCGCGGAGCTGACTTACTTCGGCGCGCGCGACTATCGCCTCTCTGATGGCCGTACGCAATTCGCGCGCGCCGACGTGAAAAGCTACCTGACCGTCGATGTGATGGCCCGTTACGATCTCGACAAGCAGAACTGGTTCACGTTCAGCGTGCAGAACCTCTTCAATCGCCAATACCTGCCGCTCTACAGCCAACTGCTGCGCAGCGGCAACAACAACAGCCGCCTGCCTGCGGCGGGCGCAGTGCTCAGCATGACGTATACGCACCGCTGGTAAGCCGCCATGGCGCGCAAGGCCTGGGTCCAGGTTCATCGTTATTTGGGCCTGACCATGCTCCTGCTGCTGCTGGTCAACGCCGTGACCGGCAGTGTCTTGGCGTTTCAGCACGAGCTCGACCGCTGGCTCAACCCCCAGCTGTTCACTCCTCCACGGCAAGGCGTGGCGCTGCCGCCCGACGTCTTGATCGCGCGCGTGGAAGCGGCCGACCCGCGCCTGCGCGTTGCACTGCTGCCGCTCGATACGCGCCCGGGCGACGCCGTCGAGCTTACGGTCGCGGCGCGCAGGCCGTCGGCCGAGGGCGCGTCCGCCTCACTGGCGTTCAACCGTCTGTTCGTCGACCCCGCGACGGGCGCGGTGCTGGGGCAGCGCCAGTGGGGCGCGTGGCGCATGGACCTGCCGCATCTTATGGGGTGGATGAACCAGCTGCACCGCACGTTCCTTTTGCCTGCGCCATGGGGCATGTGGCTGGTGGGCGGCCTGGCGCTTGTCTGGTTGCTCGCGTCGCTGATTGGTGCGTGGCTCACCTTGCCGGGGTGGGTCCAGGGAAGGGGGACGTTCTGGCAGAAGTGGAAGCCCGCGTGGCAGATCAAACGCGGCGCCTCCCGGCAGCGGCTCACCTTTGATCTGCACCGTGCGGGCGGACTTTGGACGCTGGCCGCGGCTATCGTGCTCGCGGGCTCGGGCGTGTACTTCAATCTGGGCAACGAGATCTTCCGGCCGGCCGTCAGGCTGTTTTCCCCGATCACGCCGCATCCCGTCCAAAGCCTGCCCCGACATGCCGGAACGCGACCGCCGCCCGCGTACGGCATCCAGGCGGCGATTGCGCGCGCACGCGAGCATCTGCCCCCAGCGGCTCTCGGCTTCCTGCCCTGGTACGCCAGCCATCTGCCGGACAAAGGCGTTTATCGCATCGCCTTCAAGGAAGACGGCATGCGCGAGCGCGCGCTGCGCCTGCGCTATGAACAGATTTTTATCGACGATCAGACCGGCTTGCTGCGCGGCATGACGGGATACGACAGCGGTACGGCTGGCGATCGGTTCCTGATCTGGCAGTACCCGCTGCACACCGGCCGCATCCTCGGCTGGCCCGGCCAGGTGCTGGTCGCGGTGACGGGGCTGGTGGTGGCGTTGTTGTGCGTGACGGGTTTTCTGGTGTGGCGCGTGCGGCGCAAGGCGCGCCGGGGTGCGGGAGGGCGGGGCCAGGGCGGCCTCTGAGAGGCAGGTCGGAATCGCCAGCTAGAGACGGCTCCGCAGCGGTGATGCCCAGGTGCCGGCAGCGAGTCAGGCCGCAGTCGGTATCATTTCGCTTGGCTTCAACGAGGGATCACCCTCGTCACCCCTTTGAGTCCTGCCGCCATGAAGAGATCTTCTACCGCGTGGGTCATGCCTGTCGTGGCCATTTTCACGCTACAGACTGTCTCCGCGTTTCTTTCACGCCTTATCCCGATCGTTGCGACTGCAATGTCCGAAGAGTTCGGATGGAGCGGGAGTTCCATCGGCTACCTGACTGCGAGCAACGCGCTAGGCGGCCTGATGATTCTCGTTGTCGGCTCGTCCATGCTTCGGCAAATTGGAGGCACGCGCAGCTTGCAGCTTGCTCTGGTTGTGGGAACGGCAAGCATGGCGCTTTTCTATTATCCGAGCATGGCCGTGGCCCTGGTGGCCTGTTTTGCCATGGGGATGAGCAACGGGGCCGCGAACCCGGCCGGAAGTGAGGTGCTGCAGAGATTCTCGCCGCCGGAGATGCGCAATCTCATGTTCTCGGTCAAGCAGGCGGGTGTGCCACTGGGCGGAATGATCGCGGGGCTGTGTATTCCGGTAGTCATCGCCCTAGTCGGGTGGCGCCTGGCCCTCGTTGTCTGTGCGGTGATTGTTTTGGTGCCAACCGCGCTGACCTGGCGATTGAGCGGGATCCTGGATGTGAAGGGCTCGGCGAAGAAGCGGCGGCCGTCCATGATGCCTACGCTGCACTCGTTACGCATGCTCAGCGTGCCGTTGGCGTCGCTGAGAAGCAATCGCGGCTTGTTGAAGATGTCGATTGTGGGCAGCCTGTTTGCCGTATCCCAGAGCTGCTGGTTCGCGTTCACGGTGGTTTACCTGGTGGACCGGCTGGGCTTTTCATTGAGCCTGGCGGGAGCGGTATTTGCCGTGATGCAGGTAGGAGGAGTCGTCGGCAGGATTGCGTTGGGTTGGCTTTCTGACCGCTTGGGGTCGGCTACCGGAAGTTTATCGATTGCTGCCCTGTTCTCGGCAGGCACGACAATCCTCTTGGGATTTACCACCCCGCAATGGCCGCTCTGGTCTCTCATGGTTCTAGCCTTGGTCGCGGGGTGTTCTGCGGCAAGCTGGAACGGTGTGCAAATTGCGGAGGTCGCCCGCCGCTCGCCTGCCCACCAGATCGCAGAAACGGCTGCGGGGGCCTCGATATTGGTCAGTTTGGTGAACATCGTGGCGCCCGCTGCTTTCGCGGCCACGGTGGCGTTCAGCGGTAGGTACGATATCGCGTTCCTTTGCGCCGGTGCATGCTCGTTGCTGGTGCTGTTTTTCTTGCCCCGGGACGGGCGTACTTCCCCAGCGCCTTCTTGAACATCGTGCTGAACGCGGTGACGGATTTATTCGTCCCGCGACCGGTCGGCCCGCGCGCCTAGCCGATTGCCGACGACTTGCCTTGCACATTCACCGGGGATCCCGGCTCCCCCGTGAACGCCACTTCGATTCGGCAGGGCATGCCCATGTCCTCGCCTTGCAGGATGACGATTTCGCCATGTTCTTTCCGGCCCAGGTCGCGCAGCATTCCGGCAAAAGCCGCAGCGGCTGCGCCGGTTGCCGGGTCCTCCAGGACGTCGCCAATGGCAAACGCGTTGCGCGCGTGGAACAGGGTATCGCTCTCGCTGAACACGAACGCGATGGTTCCGATGCGATGGGCTTGCATGAACCGCCGTCCGTGGTCGAGGTCGTAGTTCATGCGCGCCAATGCGGCGCGTGAAACCAGCGGGACAATCAAGTGGTCGATCCCCGCGTTGGCCATGCAGGGCGCGAGCGTGGGATCCAGGTCGTCCATTGCGTAGCCGAAGAGTTCGAGCGCCTCGGCTAACAACCCGGGGCTGGCGAGTGCGCTGCGCGTCGGCGGCGAGCGCAGCACGCTTACCCATTCGCCATCCTGGATTTCAGCCGACACTTCGATTTGGGCGTTTGCCAGGGCCAGCGGATACCGGGCCGGCCCCACGGTCTGCCCAAGCACCGCGCCTAGCGCGATGGTCGCATGCCCGCAAAAGGCGACTTCGGCTTCAGGCGAGTAGTACCGGGTCCGCCACGAACCATCGCCGTTTGGACAAGAGAAGACCGTTTCCGAATAGCCGACCTCGGCCGCCACCCTTTGCATTTCGTCGGGCGAGGGGAGTTGATCGGCAAGAACGACGCCGGCGGGATTTCCGCCTTGGCCCTGGCTGGTGAATGCAGCGATCCGGTGAATGTGCATGAGGCTTTCTCTTTTGTCTCGGTGGGGCAGTTGTGTCTAGGGGGCAAGAATAAGGATGTCGAGCCAGGCCAGTCAGTGTAGCCATCGCGATGCCTGACCTCGAGCCGAGCGTCGTACGGATTTCCTCTTCAATCAGTAAGGATTTCCCTAATCCAATTTCCCTTGCGGAAAATCAATGATCTATAGGACACTTTGTGTCATAGCGCCGCGACGGCGCACACAAGGGGAATGGCATGAAGGTCTTGAGCTTGGTGGCCGCACTGGCGACAACAGCAGCTATGTCCGGAGGCGCGCAGGCCGCGTTTCCTGACCGCCCGATCCGGTTAGTGGTGCCGTTTGGCGCCGGCGGCATCACGGATATCGTTGCCCGGCAGGTGGGCAAGGGAATGGGGGACGTGTTGGGGCAGGGGATCGTGATCGAGAACCGGCCCGGCGCGGGTGGCGTGATCGCGGCGCAGGTGGCGGCCACGGCGCCGGCCGATGGCTACACGATCTTCATGGGGACGGTGGGCACGCAGGTCGTGAATCCGCTGATCTACAGCAAGCTCAGTTACGACGCGGACAAGTTTGCGCCGGTGGGCATGGTGTCCGGATCGCCGTACCTGCTGGCCGTGCGATCGGGGGTGCCTGCGGCGTCGTTCGCCGAATTCGTCAAATATGCCAAGGCCAATCCGGCCAAGCTGAACTTCGGCTCGGCGGGCAACGCGAGTTCGCCGCATCTGGGGTTGGAGTTGCTGAAGCTGACGGCGGGCGTCGACATTGTCCACGTGCCGTTCAAGAGCGGCAGCGAGGCCGTGAATGCGGCGATCGGCGAGCAAGTGGATGTGGTGATGGACGCCAGTCCGGTCATCATGCCGCACGTGGCGTCGGGCAAATTGCGTGCGTTGGCCGTGGCGTCCGACAAGCGGTTGCCGTCTGCCCCCGCTGTGCCGGCCAGCACCGAGGCGGGCGATGCGGGCCTGCGGATCAGCTCGTGGAACGCCTTCTTTGCGCCGGCGGGTACGCCGCCTGACGTGTTGGCCGCGTTGAATGCAGCTTTGCAGAAGACGCTGGCGTCGCCTGAGCTGAAGGAGCGGCTGGCCGCGCAGGGCACGCAGCTGTACACGGGAACCCCCGACGAGTACCAGCGCTTCATTGGCGGCGAAAAGACCAAGTGGGCCGAAATCGTGAAGCGCGCCAATATCAAAATGGATTAGGCAACGCGCATATGAAAGGGAGCCTTATATGAACAATGGGGTGACTCACCCGCTGGCGGGCAAGCCGCTGGAGCTGGCGGATACGCTGCGATCGGGCAACGCCTGGAAGATCCGGCTGGCCTGCGGGCTGATGGGCCTGCCGGTCAAGCGGCGCACGTTCGACATCGTCCAGGGCGACCTGGAAACCGAAGCGTTCGCGCGCATCAATCCTTGGCGGCAGGTGCCCGCGTTGTTGACGCCGGAGGGGCAGTGGCTGGCGGAGTCGCAAGCCATTCTCTGGTATCTGGGAAAAGGGACGTCCTGGCTGCCCGAAGGCCGGCTGCCACAAGCGCAGGTGTCGAGTTGGCTGAGCTTCGAGCAGACCCAGCACATGCACGCCTTCGCGCAGCCGCGCCTCTTGATCCACCTGCGCCAGACCGCTAAAAAAGACGATCCGGACATGGTGGCGTGGCGCGTCACCGGCATGAAGGCCGCCGCGCTGATGGACGCTCACCTGGCGGGCCGTGACTACCTGGTGGGCACAGCGCCGACCATCGCGGATATCGCGCTGTACCCTTACACGAGCATGGCTGAAGAGGGCGGTTATGACCTGTCCGGCTTTGCGCACATTACAGCCTGGCTGGCGCGCATGCGCGCATTGCCGGGATTTACGCCGTTGATCGAAACGGCATGACGGAGACATGATGGCCGATACGATGCACTTGGGAAAAGACGAACTGATCGCGCGCGCGCAGGCGGAAATGCAGCGCCAGTTCGAGACGCCGCAATGGACGTTGCGCGAGCGGCTGGCGCTGACCTGCCGCATCCTTTTCGACGGCGGGCACGATTCGGGCCTGGCGGGCCAGATCACCGCGCGCGCGCCCGAACCCAACCGCTATTTCACACAGCGCCTGGGTCTGGGCTTTGACGAGATCACGGCCAGCAATCTGCTGCTGGTCGATGAAGACCTCGTGGTGCAGGAAGGCGGCGGCATGCCGAATCCGGCGAACCGATTCCATTCCTGGATCTACCGCGCGCGTCCCGACGTTAACTGCATCATCCACACGCATCCGCTGCACGTGGCGTCGCTGTCGATGCTGGAGGTCCCGCTGGAGGTCTCGCACATGGACAACTGTCCGCTTTACGGCGACGTGGCCTTTCTGAAGGACTGGCCCGGCGTGCCGGTGGGCAACGAGGAAGGCGTGATCATTTCCAAGGCGCTGGGCGACAAGCGCGCCATCCTGCTGTCGCACCACGGCATGCTGATCGCGGCCGGGACGGTGGAAGAGGCCTGCGTGCTGGCGCTGCAGTTCGAGCGCGCGGCGCGCATGCAGCTGCTGGCCATGGCCGCCGGCAAGATCCAGCCGATTCCGCCCGAACTGGGGCACGAGGCGCACGACTGGATCCTGACGCCCAAGCGGTCGCAGGTGGGGTTTTCGTACTACGCGCGCCGGGCGCTGCGGAAGCACGCCGACGTGCTGAGCTGACGAGGGCGGGGCGGGGCCGCTCGACGGCGACGCCCTTTTGGGGCATTCTTGCCGGTTGTATTTGCGCCTTTCCGCCCCATGATCGACCTGCCGCACCGCCTACGCACCTTGCGCCGCCAGCAAAGCCTGTCCCTGGAACAGCTTGCGCAGCGCACGGGATTGACCAAGAGCTACCTCTCGAAGCTGGAGCGGGGCCTGAGCGAGCCCTCGATCTCGACGGTGCTGCGCCTGGCAGAGGCCTATGGCGTGGGCGTGTCACAACTGGTGGGCGCGGACGACGCCGCGCAGGATGAAGTGGTCAGCGTGGTCCGGGTTGCCGACCGCGAAGCCCTGCAACGCCGTGGCCTGGGCAGCGAATATCATTACGAGTCGCTGGCCGGCCGCCGCAAGGTCAAGGCGATGGAGCCGTTCGTCGTCCATCCGCCGCGCGAATTTCCGGACGCCGCGGCCGTGTTCCCCCACCCGGGCGAGGAATTCCTGCTGGTGCTCAAAGGCGCCATCGAAGTCCACGTGGGCGAACGCCAGTTCCGCCTGGAAACCGGCGACTCCGTCTATTTCGACTCCGAACTGCCGCACCGCATGCGCACTGTCAGCCGTGCGATGGCCGAAGTGCTCGTGGTGGCGGCGCACTGAGCGCGCGGGCGGCGTATCGAATCCATGAATGACACAGGAACAACCATGAAAAACGATCAATCGCGGCTCGTCCGCATCGATGCCGGCCCGATGAAGAACCCCGTGCCCGGCAAGCCGCGCCGTCCGATCTCGGGCGATGCCGCCTTCCGTACTGTGACCGCGTTTGAAGGCAACGCCGGCAAGGCGGAAGCCGGCGTGTGGGAAAGCACGGCCGGATCGTTCCAGTCCAACACCACCGGCTACATCGAGTTCGGCTACATCGTCGAAGGCGCGGCACGCCTGGTGGACCCGGACGGCACGGTGCATGAGCTGACGGTGGGCGAGGCCTTCGTCATGCCTGAGGGCTACACCGGCCGCTGGGAAGTGGACGAGTTCGTCAAGAAGATCTATTTCATTACCCGCATGGCCTGAAGCTGCCGGCCTGTACCCAGGAGCCATCCTCATGACCGCAATTCCCGCTGCCCCCGCGCCGGGCGCAGCGCTGCCCGCCCGCACCGCGCAGGTGGACGTCGTCTCGATCCAGTCCCAGGTCGTCTACGGCTATGTCGGCAACAACGCCGCGATGCCGGTGTTCCGCAAGGCGGGGCTGCGCGCGATTGCACTGCCCACCGTCATTCTGAGCAACACGCCGCACTATCCCACGCTGCATGGCGGGGCCGTGCCGCTGGATTGGTTCGAAGGCTTGCTGCAGGGGTTGAACGAACGGCGCGTGAGCCAGGTGGCGCGCGCGGTGGTCTGCGGGTATCTGGGGCAGCCGGGCCAGGCGAACTTGCTGGCGCAATGGCTGAAGGACGTGCGCGCGGCGCGTCCGGAGCTGCGCGTGTTCATCGATCCGGTCATGGGTGACCGCAACGACGGGCTCTACGTCAATGAAGGGCTGGTCGCGCAATACCGCGATTTGCTGGTGCCGTTGGCCGAGGGCATGACGCCCAATCATTTCGAGCTGGAATTGCTGGTTGGCCGGGCGCTGTCGTCGGTGGACGAGGTGGTGGCCGCGGCGCGCGAACTCATCGCGCGCGGGCCGACCTGGATCGTCGTGACCAGCGCCGCGCCGATGGCCGCCGCGCCCGGCACACTGCAATTGGTGGCCGTGACGCGGGATGACGCCACGGTGGTCACGCACCCGGAGATCGCCATTCCGCCATCGGTGCATGGTACGGGCGACGTGTTCATGGCGGGCGTCGCGTCGCGGCTGCTGAACGGGCTGGACCTCATCGAGGCGGTGCGCGAAGCGGCGGCCCAGGTCACGGTGACGCTGGAGCGCACCCGCGAACTGGGCTGGGAAGAGCTGGCCGCCGAAAGCTAGCGACAGGCGGGACTTGTCCCGCCTTGCCCGCTTCAGTACGTCTTGTACGGCAGGAACTTGCCGCTCATCACGATCTGCACCCGGTCACCCTTGGGGTCGGCTTCGCGCGACAGATCCATCTTGAAGTCGATGGCGCTCATGATGCCGTCGCCAAACTCTTCATTGATCAGCGCCTTGAACGTGGTGCCATAGACGTTGATCAGTTCATAGAAGCGGTAGATCAGCGGGTCGGTGGGCACGGTGCTGGGCAGCGAGCCCTTGTAGGGCACGACCTGCAACTGCACGACGGCGTCTGCAGGCAGATCCAGTACGCGGGCGGCGGCCTGCGCCTGTTCCTCGGTCATGGTCATCTGGCCCAGCAGCGCGGCGGTGGTCCATTCCTTGCTCTGGCCGACGGCTTCGGCGATGGCGCCCCACGACAGCTTTTTTTCCAGCTTGCGGGTGACGACGAGTTCGGTGACTTCAGCGCGGGACATCATGATGGTTCACTCCTTGTGATGGGCCTTGTCGACCAGGAAGTCGACGAGATGGTTGCGGATGTCGTAATAGCGGGGTTCGTGATGCAGGCTGGCGCGCGTGCGGTCGCGCGGCAGGTCCACGGTGACGGATTCGGCGATGCGGGCGTACGGACCCGCGCTCATGAGCAGGATGCGGTCGGACAGCAGGATGGCTTCGTCGACATCGTGCGTGATCATGAAGACGGTCTGGCGGGTTTCCTGGACGATGGCGCGCAACTCGTCCTGGATGGCGCCGCGCGTCAGTGCGTCCAGGGCGCCAAAGGGTTCGTCAAGCAGCAGCATCTTGGGCTGGATGGCAAAGGCGCGGGCGATGCCGACGCGCTGCTTCATGCCGCCAGACAGTTCGCAAGGTTTCTTGCCGGCGGCGTGACCGAGGCCAACCATGTCGAGGTAACGCTGGCTGTGCACGCGGACCTGTTCGCGGTTGTAGGCCGGCCAGCGCGATCGCACGCCGAATTCCACGTTCTGCAGCGCCGTCAGCCACGGCAGCAGCGCGTGCGCCTGGAACACGACGCCGCGTTCAAGCGACGGCCCCGCGACCTCGCGACCGTCCATGATGACGATGCCTTCGTTGCTGTCGTCGATACCGGCCAGCACGTTCAGGATGGTGGTCTTGCCGCAGCCGGAATGGCCGATGACGCAGACGAACTGGCCCTTGTCGATCTGGAAGTTGATGTTCTCGAACACGGGCGGCTGCGGACGGCCATCGCGTCCGGGATAGCGCTTGCCCAGCCCTTGGACCTGCAGGAAAGATTGGCTCATGCGCGTTACTCCCGATAGCTCACCAGCCGGGCGGCGCGCGCCAGCAGGTTGTCCAGCAGCATGCCGATCAGGCCGATGAAGAAGATCGCGCAGATGATGTTGGAGATGGACAGGTTGTTCCACTCGTTCCAGACGAAGTAACCGATGCCCGTGCCGCCGATCAGCATTTCGGCAGCGACGATCACCAGCCATGCGATGCCGACCGAGATGCGCATGCCGGTCATGATGGTGGGCGCCGCGGCGGGCAGGATGACCTGCAGCGCCGTGCGCAGCCGCGACACTTCCAGCGTGCGCGCCACGTTCAGCCAGTCCTGCCGCACGGCGCCCACGCCAAACGCCGTGTTCACCAGCATGGGCCACAGCGAGCAGATGAAGATCACGAAGACGGCGGAGGTGTTGGCGTCCTTGATGGTGTAGAGCGCCAGCGGCATCCACGCCAACGGCGAGATCGGCTTGAGCACCTGGATGAAGGGATCGAACGCGCGGTACACCGTCCGGGACATGCCGATCAGGAACCCCAGTGGAATCGCGACCAGCGCGGCCAGGCCGAAGCCAGTCAGCACCCGCGCGACGGAGTAACCCAGCTGGATGCCGATCCCCTTGTCGTTCGGTCCGCGGTCATAGAACGGGTCCTTCAGGTGCTGCCACAACTGCGCGCCGACCTCGGCAGGACCGGGAAACGGCGTCTTGGACCCGCTGGCCGCGGCATTGCCGACCAGCGCGGCGTAGGCCGGATCCACCGTCGCCTCGCCCGCATCGGGGCGGGTGGCGGCGTGCCACAGCAGCAGAAACGCCAGGAACAGGGCGACGGACAGGAACGTGGCCCGCCAGTGTTGCACGGACCCCATCAGGTCCTCCGGATCTTGAAGCTGGCGAGGTAGGCCTCGGGCTGGCTGGGATCGAAGGGCTTGCCCATGACGCTGAAGGTCTTGCCGGTTTCGGCAGGCGGGGTCAGCCCGGCCTCGCGCATCAGGCGCACGGCGTCGGTCGCCAGGAAGACGTCGCTGGCGATCTTCTGATAGTCCACGTCACCCTTGACCTGGCCCCAGCGCTTCATCTGCGTCAGGATCCACACGGCGAACGACTGCCATGGCATGGGATCGAAGTCGATGCGGTTGGGATCGGTCAGCACCTTGCCCAGGCCGTCGGCGTAGGTGCCGGTCAACACCTGTTCCACCACCGTGACGGGCTGGTTCAGGTAGTTCGGCGCAGCGATGGCGGTGGCGATTTCCTTGCGGTTGGCGGGATTGCGGGCGTAGGCGGTGGCTTCGATGATGGCTTTCAGCAGGGCCTGATAGGTGTTGGGCATGGTGGTGACGAACTCCTTGCTGGCGGAGAACGCGCAGCAGGGGTGGCCGTCCCAGATGGCCTTGGACAGGGTGTGGATGAAGCCGACGCCGTCGTACACGGCGCGCTGGTTGACGGGATCGGGCGCCAGGAAGCCGTCGATGTTGTCGGCGCGCAGGTTGGCCACCATTTCGGGGGGCGGCACGGAACGGATCTGCACGTCGGTGTCGGGATCCAGGCCGTGCTCGGCCAGGTAGTAGCGCAACAGGTAGTTATGCATGGAGTAGTCGAAGGGGACGGCGAACTTGAAGCCCTTCCAGTCCTTCGGGTCGCGCCGGTCTTTGTGCTTTATGGACAGCGTGATGGCCTGGCCGTTGATGTTTTCGACGGCGGGCATGGTCCACGGCACGGCGCGGCTGGCGCCGACACCCATCGAGATGGCAAGCGGCATGGGCGACAGCATGTGCGCGGCGTCGTATTCGCCGGACATGGCTTTGTCGCGGATGAGCGCCCAGCCGGCGGTCTTGACGACTTCGACGTCCAGGCCCTGCTTGCCGTAGAAGCCCATGGGGTGCGCCATGATGATGGGCGTGGCGCAGGTGATGGGGATGAAGCCGACCTTGAGTTTCTGCTTCTCCAGCGGGCCGGCGGTCTGCGCGAAGGCTTCCTTGGCGGCGGCCAGCGGAAAGATCGACGCAATGGCTGCCATGGCGGTGCCGCTGCCGACGGCGCGCAGGAAGCGCCGGCGCAGCGCATCCTGCGGGAACAGGGCGCGCATGACGGCCTGCTCGACGGCACTGGCGGCGTTGTCGCCAGTCAGACCGGCTTGCGCGGCGCGTTCGTGTTCGGCCTGCGAGGCGTGGCGGCCGCAGCCGCAGGCAAGGCGGCTGTTGGCGTCGAACGGATTGCTGAAGAGGGACATGGTGGCTCCTTCGATCGGGAATGGAGCCATCATGGGGCTGCGTGGCGGCAGCCGGTATCGCCGGTTCAACGATACGCGTGTAGGGGACTTACTACGTGGTGCGCGCGGTGCGCCGCGGTAGTGCGTGCGCGCTCAGATCGCACCCAACTGGTGCGTGTTGGCGTAGGAGACCAGTTCCACCAGGGTGCGGACGTTGAGCTTTTCGAAGATGCGGCTGCGGTAGGTGGAGATGGTGTTGACGGACAGCGCCAGCTGTTCACCGATGGCCGAGACGGAGCGGCCGGCGACGAGCAGTTGCAGGACCTGGAATTCGCGGTTGGACAGAAGTTCGTGCGGTGGGCGGGAGCTGTCCTGGCGGACGGTGTGGGCGAGCAGTTCGGCGACGGTGGGGGTGACGTACATCTTGCCGGCGGCGGCGTTGGTCAGCGCGGCCAGCAGTTCTTCGGGTTCGCAACCTTTGTTGAGGTAGGCGTGCGCGCCGGCGCGCAGGGCGCGGACCGCAAACTGGGATTCGGGGTAGACGGACAGCATGACGACGCCGAGTCCGGGGTGGTCGGCGCGCACGCTTTTCAACACGTCCAGGCCGTCGCGTTCGCCGAGGGCGACGTCCAGGACGATGGCGTCGTAATGCGCCTGGCGCAGGGCGCGCAGAGCGGCGGGGCCGTCGGCGGCTTCGTGGACGAGGGCGACGCGCGGGTCTTCTTCTAGGATGCGGGCGAGGCCTCGGCGGATGATGAGGTGGTCGTCGACGATGAGCAGGTTCAGGGGCATGGGAGGGTTTCCTTCATGCGGCCAGTGGGTTCAGGCGCAGGCGGGCGCGCATGCCGGCGCCGGGGGCGCTGTCCAGCGCAAGGTCGCCGCCGATGGCGCGGGCGCGCTCGCGCATCCCCAGGATGCCGAAGGTGTGGCGGTCTTCGGGCAACTGCATGCCGACGCCGTCGTCTTCGACGGTGAGGACGAGGCCGTCGGCGCCCCAGGCGGCGCTGACGCTGACGCTGCGTGCGCGGGCGTGCCGCTGCACGTTGGTAAGCAGTTCCTGGACGATCCGGTAGATGGCGATTTCAGCGTTGCGGTCGAGGCGCAGGCTTTCGGTGTCGGGGGGGCAGAGGTAACGGCATTGGAGGCCGCTGCGGGTTTGCAGGTCTTGCAGCAGGGCTTCGAGGGCGGCCCAGAGGCCAAGATGGTCAAGGACGACGGGGCGCAGGTCGTTGAGGATGCGGCGGGTGGCGCCCATGGCGGTCTGGGTGACCTCGAGCATGCGGTCGAGGTGCGTCTGCAGGGCGGGGGTGGCGCTTAGCTGGCGGCGCAGCCAGTTCAAATCCAGTTGCAGGGCGGTGAAGGAGGCGCCGAGGTCGTCGTGGATGTTGCGGGCGATGTGGGCGCGTTCTTCTTCGCGCAGGGTGCTCAGGTGGGAAGACAGGCGGCGCAGGGATTCGTGGGCGGCGCTGAGTTCAGCGGTGCGTTCGCCGACGCGGCGTTCTAGCAGGGCCTGGGTGTTTTGAAGCTCACGTTCGATGCCTTTGCGGGCGGTGATGTCGGAGAAGGTGACGACGGCGCCTACGACTTCCTGGTCGTTGCGGATGGGGTACGAGGCGTATTGCGCGTCGAAGCACGTGCCATCGCGGCGCCAGAGCACTTCGTCGTCGGCGCGTTCGCCTCGGCCGTCGCGGAAGGCTTTGAAGATGCGGCAGTCGTGGACCGGCATGAGGGTGCGGTCGGCGTGGGAGTGGTGGATGAGGTAGTGCATGTTGCGGCCGACGAGCTCATCGGGGGTGTAGCCGAGCATGTCGGCGCCGGCGCTGTTGATGAAGATGCATCTGCCGCGCAGGTCGATGCCGTAGATGCCTTCGCCGGCGGATTCCAGCAGCATTTCAAGCTGACGGCGCCAGGCGGCGTGGTGCGAGAGGTGCTTCAGGTCGGCGAACATGAATGGCCTGGTGCTTGTTGAATCTGCCGGGGAGTTGCCCCGGATCCCCTTGGTGCGCGGGTTTTTGGTTGCGCTTTTGCGCGGAGTTTACGGGAGTGGGTGGGAGTTGCGGGGGGAGTGAGGGAAATCCCTTCTTCGTTATGGGTTGGGGCAGGTGCGGTGCGGGTAGGGTTTTTAGGACGTCCAGTGTGGGTTCGGTGCGGGAACTTTAGGCGCTCGACGCGGTGGCGACGGATGCGGGTTCTTCAGGCGCTCGGTGCGGTTGCGACGGGTGCGGGTTCTTAAGACGCCCGGCGCGGCGGTGGCCTGGGTGCGCGGGGCTACGATTGCGGTCCGGAGCCTTCGCTCCGGACTACCCCGTCGTCATCGTCGTTGTCGCCTTCGGCGACTGCCTTCCGATTCCCTCGGGCGCATCTACACGCCCCGCGCACCCAGGCCACCGCCGCACCGGGCTGCGTCGTATGAGGTCGTGCGGTCGGCGGGGAGGGCGGCTTGCTTGGCCTTCTTTTGTAGGTTTGTTGGTGGCCGGAAGATCTTGCGGGGCTGCCAGATGTCGGCCGCGCGGGCGGCCTTATCTGGCGTTCGGGGGGCTTGCGTCGACGGCTTCAAATCAAGGTGTCTGACACCCGTGGCGTATAGGTTGTTCGCTGAATTTTTCGAGAATCGAGGTGTCTGACACCCGCTGAGCCGGTCTTACGGACTGACGATCCTGCTACCTGGGTGTCTGACACCGGCCCGCTGACGGATGCGACACATTGAAGTGCGCGCAAAGAAAAACGCCGGCCTGTCAGGCCGGCGATTTCATTTGACGCTTGCTTGCCGCATTGAGCGCTTACGGAATCAGCGACAACCCCACGCGGAACTGGCTTTCGTTGCGCTGGTTGTACCCCAGCAGCGTCTCGCCGTAGCCGTTGAAATACTGCAAATGCAGATACCCGTTCCAATTCAAGAACGTACGGCGCAGCGGCCACGCGAAATCCAGCTGCGTCGTGCGTCGCTTCTGATCTCCCTGGCGGTACATTGCCGAGACGACGGCGCCGTTGTCCTGGGCCCAGCGCAGTTGCCAGTCGACATGGCCGGCGTAGTCGGCGTAGTCGCTGTTTTCCTTGGCGACGGCGAAGTAGGCCTTGACCTTGGGGGCGAAGGTGAGGGTGCTGCCGCTGTCGAAGCGGTAGTGGAAGCGCGGTTCGATGTAGCCGTCGTTGAGGGAGCGGGAGTCTTCGCCGTCTTTGCCGTTGGAGGCGTGTTCGACGCCGGTGTTCATGCCGAAGCGCCAGTTCTGGTTCTCGGATTTCCAGATGTCGTCGGTCATCCAGAAAACGCTGGGATTGAACGTGGTGTCGATGAAGGGCTTGGAGTCGCTTTCCAGATCCCACAGCGAGGTCTGGGTGTAGCCCAGGTAGAAGTCGTCGTGCCAGGTGTCTTCGCCGCCGCGCGGGCTGATCAGGCGGTATTTGGCGCTGATCTGGAAGCGGGCGGTGGTGAGGCCGCGGGTGCCGACGGCGAAGTAGACGGGCTTGTAGGCGGAGAAGGCGCTTCGGAATTTGTCGAAGGCGGCCTGTTCGACGGTGGGTTCGATGGTGGCGGCGGGGGCGGGGCCGGCTTCGGGGGAGGCGCCTGCGGCGGCGACGGCTGCGGGCGGGACGGGTTGGCCGCTGCGTGGGTCGACGACGGGCGTCTGGGCGGGCGTGGTGGCCAGGGTGCCGCTGTCGCGGCCGGTGGCGTCGAGCGCCATCATGGACGGTTGGCCTTCGATGGAGACGGCTTGCAGGCCGCGTGCGGTGGCGGGCACTTCGGCGGACCAGGACATGCGCGCGAAGTTGTTGACGGGCACGCTGTAGTTGTCACGGCCGCTTTTCAGTTTGGCGAGGCTGCGGACGATCTGGCCGTCGGGGCTGCGCCACTGCAGGACGAGTTCGGGCGGGGCCTGCCAATCGACGCGCGAGCCGCCTTCGTTGAAGAATACGGCCTCGATGGTGACGGTTTCGCCGGGCGCCGCGGAGGGGCGGTCCAGCCGGTATGACACGCCTGCCGCGGCGGAGCCGGCCGCGCTCAGGGCCAGGACGGCGGCAAGGAGGCGGGGGGTGGGAGAGCGGTGAAAAGGACGGCGGGAGGTCATTGAGGATGTATCTGATTTTTGTGATCAGGCAATGTAGCACCGACTCTGGCAACAGTTTGTAAATCAGACTAATCGTATGTGTGGGCTGTAAAAAATGCGAAAAGCCCCGCGCGTTGTCGACAATGCGCGGGGCTTTTTGAGCCGGTTGTGGTGCGGGAATCGAGGTCCAGCGGGCCGGGCCTGCGGGGCTCGATGCGATGCCACGCGCGGGCTTGCTGCAAGCGCCGCGCGTGGCATCGCGTCGGGGTTATTCCCCGAACTTGATGCCCTGTGCCAGCGGCAGATTGCGCGAGTAGTTGATGGTGTTGGTCGCGCGCCGCATGTAGTTGCGCCAGGCGTCCGAACCGGACTCGCGGCCGCCGCCGGTTTCCTTTTCGCCGCCAAACGCGCCGCCGATTTCGGCGCCGGAGGTGCCGATGTTGACGTTGGCGATGCCGCAGTCGGAGCCGGCGGCGGACAGGAAGGTTTCGGCTTCGCGCAGGTCGTTGGTGAAGATGGCGGACGACAGGCCTTGCGGCACGCCGTTCTGCATGGCGAGGGCGTCGCCGAAGTCCTTGTAGCGCATGACGTAGAGGATGGGCGCGAAGGTTTCGTGGCAGACGACGTCGGTCTGGCCGGGCATTTCGGCGATGGCGGGGCGCACGTACCAGGCGTCGGGGTATTGGTCGGCCAGGACGCGTTCGCCGCCGGTGACCTTGCCGCCCTGTTCGCGGGCGGCGGTCAGCGCGGCCTGCATGGCGTCGAAGGAGGCGCGGTCGATCAGGGGGCCGACGAGGTTGCCGCTGTCGAGCGGGTTGCCGATGGGGGCGCTGGCGTATGCCTTGTGCAGGCGCTGGACCAGTTCGTCGGCGACGCTTTCGTGGACGATCAGGCGGCGGGTGGTGGTGCAGCGCTGGCCGGCGGTGCCGATGGCGCCGAAGACGATGCCGCGGGCGGCCATGTCGAGGTCGGCGGTGGGGCCGACGATGATGGCATTGTTGCCGCCCAGTTCAAGCAGGACGCGGCCGAAGCGTTGTGCAACGCGCGGACCGACCTGGCGGCCCATGCGGGTGGAGCCGGTGGCGGACACCAGTGCGACGGTGTGCGAGTCGACCAGGGCTTCGCCGATCTCGCGGCCGCCGATCAGGACTTCGGACAAGCCGGCGGGCGCGTCGCCAAAGCGCTGCACGGCCTGCGCGAAGAGCGCCTGGCAGGCCAGCGCGGTGAGGGGGGTCTTTTCCGAAGGCTTCCAGACGACGGCGTTGCCGCAGACCAGCGCCAGCGCGGCGTTCCAGGACCAGACGGCGACGGGGAAGTTGAAGGCGCTGATGACGCCGACGACGCCCAGCGGATGCCACGTTTCCATCATGCGGTGGCCGGGACGTTCGGAGGCGATGGTCAGGCCGTAGAGCTGGCGCGACAGGCCGACGGCGAAGTCGCAGATGTCGATCATTTCCTGTACTTCGCCTTCGCCTTCGGCAACGATCTTGCCGGCTTCCAGGCTGACGAGGCGGCCGAGTTCTTGTTTGTGCTGGCGCAGGGTTTCGCCGAACAGGCGGATCAGTTCGCCGCGGCGGGGGGCGGGGACGTCACGCCAAGCCAGGCTGGCTTGCCGCGCGCGGGTGATGGCGGCGTGGGCCTGGGCCACCGTGTGCTCATGCACCTGCGCCAGTTCGGCGCCATCGATCGGGCTGCGGGCGATCAGGGTGCCGCCGGTGAGCGCACTGGAGGTGAGTCCGAGATTGCGCAGGATGTCTTGAGGAGTGTCCATGCCGGTTCCTTCGAGGCCTTGCGAAGTCAGCGCCTTCGCTTAAGGGTTATGCCTAAGTGGCGATTCTGGAAAAAAATTTACTATACGAAACTATGACGTGAAATGCGAAATATTTTTGAGGCGCCCTTTGCTGGCCTCCTTGAAACGCCAGTGCGTGCGGCAGATCCTCAGTCAGCCCCGTGCGCACTGCACCTGAAGGTGAATTCGTGGCGGAACCGTTGCTCGTTGTTCAGGCAGTCAAAAAGACCTATCAGCGCGACGGGCATCCCCCGCATCTGGCGCTGGACGGCATCGATTGCCAGCTTGAACGCGGCGAAGTGATGGTCGTGGTCGGTCCGTCCGGCTCGGGCAAAAGCACCTTGCTGCGCACCCTGAACGGCCTGGAAAGCATCGACAGCGGCACGATCCGCGTCAATGGCGCGTCGCTGACGGATCCGGCCACCGACGTCAACCGCTGGCGCACCGACGTCGGCATGGTGTTCCAGCACTTCAACCTGTTCCAGCACCGTACTGCGCTCGACAACGTGGCGCTACCCCAGCGGGTGGTGCGCGGCCGCAGCCGTGCCGATGCCGAACGCTACGCCCGCGAGCTCCTCGGCCGCGTCGGCATGGCCGAATTCGGTGATCGTTATCCCAGCCAGTTGTCCGGCGGCCAGCAGCAGCGCGTGGCGATCGCGCGCGCGCTGGCGATGGACCCGCAACTGATGCTGTTCGACGAGGCCACGTCGGCGCTCGATCCGGAGACGGTGGGCGGCATTCTCGAATTGATGCGCGCCCTGGCGCGCGACGGCATGACGATGGCGGTGGTGACGCACGAAATGGGTTTTGCCCGCGACGTCGGCGACCGCGCGCTCTTCATGGACGCGGGCCGCATCGTGGAGATGGGTACGCCCGACGAAGTGTTCGGCCGCCCCAAAGAGGCGCGCACCCGCGCCTTCCTGGAAAAGATTCTGTAGTCCCGCCGGTCCGGCTTATCCGGGCGCTGCCGGCGCGATGTGCCTTGCCCGGAACGATATGGGTCCAATCACCAAAGGGGTTAGCAATGTTGAAAATCAAACAATGGCTGGGCGTGGCCAGCGTCGCCCTGGCGGCCGCCACCGTGGCCCTGCCGGCACAGGCGGACGAACTTTCCGACATCATCAAGCGCGGTGAATTGCGCGTGGCGGTGCAGACCTCCGGGCCGCTGATGAGCTTCATGGACAAGACGGGCAAGCGCACGGGGCTGGCCGTGGAAGTCGCCAAGCGCATGGCCGACGACCTGGGCGTGAAGCTGGTGCTGCAGGATTATGAATGGAAGGGCCTTTTGCCCGCGCTGCTGTCGGGCAAGGCCGACATGGTGGCCGCCGACATGACGCCCACGCCGCAGCGCGCCGCGCAGGTGCTGTTCTCGCTGCCCATGTTCTACGCCGACACCGTCGCCGTGGTGCCCAAGGATTCGCCATACAAGAACTACGCCGAACTGAACAAGTCCGGCGTCACCGTCGGCGCGCTGGGCGCCAGCACCTACGCCGAAGTCGGCAAGAAGATGCTGCCCACGGCCACGCTCAAGGAGTTCTCGGGCGGCAGCGCGCCGGTTGGTCAGGCGCTGTCCAGCGGCCGGCTGGATGCCGGCATCATGTCGCTGTCCACCGCCAACCAGTTTCTCGTCGACTTCGGCAACCTGCGCGTGCTTGAGGGCGTAATGGTGCGCGAGCCCCTGGCGTTTGCCGTCGGCCCCAACGCGTTCCGCCTGAAGTTCTGGCTGGACAACTGGCAAACGCTGAAGACCGCTGACAACTCGCTGCCGGAACTGGTCCAGTACTGGTATTCCACCGATTGGAAGAAAGACCACTGATCGGAGACGGGACCGCCCATGGACTGGCTGATCGATTTCTATAACTGGCGCATCGTCAGCCAGTACACGGGCCAATTTGCCGAAGGCCTGGCCAATACCCTGATCGCAGCGGGCGCAAGCTTGGTGCTGTCGGTGCTGGCCGGGGTTCCGCTGGCGCTTGCCCATATGTCGTCCCGCGGCGTGGTGTGGCGCCCGGTGGCGGCGTATGTGCAATTCGTGCGCTCCACGCCGCTGCTCGTGCAGATCTACCTGGTCTATTACGCGGTGCCCTATCTTGTGCCGGGCGCCAAGGGCTGGAGCGAGATGGTGCTGGGCATCCTCGCCATGACCCTGCACCACGCGGCCTACATGAGCGAAATCATCCGCGTCGGCATCGAGTCCGTGCCGCGCGGCCAGATCGAAGGCGCCAAGGCCTGCGGCATGAACTACCACCAGCGTCTGCGCTACGTGGTGCTGCCGCAGGCATTCGCCAATACGCTGCCGCCGCTGCTGGGCCAGACCGCCGTACTCATCAAGGACACGTCGCTGCTGTCGTTGATCACGGTCTTTGAACTGGTTGCCGCGGGCGTGCAGATGAACAGCGAACGCATCGTGCCCAACGAAGCCTTCCTGACCATCGCGGCAGGCTATCTGCTGATCTACTGCGTCATGCTGCTGCTGTCCAAGGGCGTCAGCCTGTGGCTGGCCGGCCCGGCCTGGAACGCGAGGTAATCATGCTGGACTCCTATCTTTCCACCGCCGGCGTCGTGCTGCCTTTTCTGCTCAAGGGCTTCTGGGAGACGCTGAAGATCTCGTTTGTAGCCATCATTGCCGGCTCGCTGCTGGGCTTTGTGATCGGCGTGATCCGCAGCTATCGCATCCGTGGCGTGCATCAGATCCTGGGGCTGTACATCCACATCCTGCGCGGCACCCCGTTTCTGGTGCAGCTCTACATCGTCTACTTCGTGCTGCCCAGTTCGGGTATCGAGCTGCTGCACTGGGATTCCGGCACCGCGGCCTTCGTGGCGCTGTCGGTGTACACGTCCTGCTACGTGGCGGAAATTGTCATGGGCGCCATCCAGGCCGTGCCGCGCGGCCAGACCGAAGGCGCAATGACGCTGGGCCTGCGCCCCTTGCAGATTCTGTGGCTGGTGATCCTGCCGCAGGCCATGCGCCTGATCGTGCAGCCCATGAGCGGCGTGTACGTCATGCTGATCAAAAGCACCGCCATCCTCTCGGTGGTCGGCATCACCGAACTGACCCGCCAGGGGGAAGTCTTCATCATCACCTTCCCGGCCAAATCGCTGTTCATCTACGGCATGATCGCCGCCATCTACTTCATCTACTGCTACCCGCTCCTGCGCCTGGCCAACTGGCTGGAAAAGCGCCTGACCGGGGGCCTGCAAGGCGCGGGCCTGCACTGAGCCGACACCATGGTCTCCGAGTACATCGACACCTACTACAAGCGCACGATCGCCGACGGCGACACCTACTATCCGCCGCTGGCGGGCGCGGCCAGCGCCGACGTCTGCGTGATCGGAGCGGGGCTGGCCGGACTGTCGACGGCGCTGGAACTGGCCCGGCGCGGCCGCAACGTGACTCTGCTGGAAGCGCGGCGGATCGCCTGGGGCGCCTCGGGCCGCAACGGCGGATCGGTGTCGCCGGCGTTTTCCGCGGGCGCCGACGCCATCCGCAAGCACGTCGACGAAGACCACTACCGCCAGCTTTACCGCCTGTCGATGGAGGGCGTCGAGATCATCCGCGACAACATCCGCGACCTGCGCATCGCCGACGCCCACAAGGTCGACGGACGGCTGCGCGTCGTACGCTACGAGGCCACCGACGCGCTGCGCCAGTGGTGCGACAGCCAGCAGCGCGACTTCGGGCGCGACGTGCGGTTGCTCTCGCGCAGCCAGGTTCGCGAACGGCTGGTGTCCGACGTCTACCACCAGGGCATCGAAGACCCCTCGTCCTTTCACTTCCATCCGCTGAACTACGCGCGCGCGCTGGCCCGCGAGTGCGTGCGGCTAGGCGTGCGCATCCACGAGGATTCGCCCGTCGTGCAGGCCACGCTCGACGGCGCGGTCAAGCACCTGAAGACCGAACAAGGCCAGATCGACGCCGCCACCGTCGTGCTGGCCACCGGCGGCTACACGGGCGACGTCGTGCCGGCCCTGCGCCGCGCAATGCTGCCCATCGCCACCTACATCATGCTGACCGAACCGCTGGGCGACCGCGTGCGCGAAGCCATCCGCAGCAATGCGGCCATCGGCGACGACCGGCGCGCCGGCAACTATTACCGCGTCCTGGATGGCGGCCGCATCGGCTGGGGCAGTAGAATCACCACCCGTGTCGATGACCCGCCCGATCTGGCCGAGTCCCTGCGCCGCGAACTGCTCAGCGTCTACCCCCAATTGCAAGGGGTGCGCGTGGAGGCAGCGTGGTCAGGACGCATGGCCTACGCGCGGCACCTGATGCCGCAGATCGGCCTGCTGGGTCGGAATGTCTGGTATTGCACTGCGTTCGGCGGACACGGCATGAACACCACGTCCGTGGGCGGACGCGTCGTGGCCGAGGGCATTACCGGCGACACGCAGCGCTACAAGCTTTTCGAACCGTTCGGGTTGGCCTGGAACGGCGGAAGCCTGGGCACGGCGGCGGTTCAACTGACTTATTGGTCTTACCAGGCGCGCGATTGGTGGCGTGAGCGTCAATCGCGGGGCTGACTATTGCGGGCTTGAGAATTCGGGCCTGAGGGTTCGGGTCTGAGTATTGCGGGCCTGACTACTGCGGGCATGACAGGGTATACAGATGCAAGGCAACAAACAGAGCGCATTGGCACAACGGCTGCGAGCCTTGCGCCAGGCGCGCGCGTGGACTCTGAAGCAGGCGGCCGAGGCCACCGGCGTGTCCGCGTCCACCCTGTCAAAGATCGAGAACAGCCTGCTGTCCCCCACCTATGACAACCTGATCAAGATTGCCGCGGGCCTGGACCTGGACGTGGCCGAACTCTTCACTGCCTCCGACGCCCACATGGGCACCGGCCGTCGCAGCCTGAGCCGCCAGGGCGAAGGCCGGCAGTACGAAACGCCGTATTACGATCATCGGTTGCTATGCACTGCGCTATCGCACAAGCGCATGATGCCGTTTCATACCCGCGTCAAGGCGCGCGCCTTTGACGAGTTCCAGGACTGGAGCCGGCACGGGGGGGAGGAGTTTGTGTATGTGCTGGAGGGAGAGGTTCAGCTTTATACCGAGTTCTATGAACCGGCCCGGCTGAAGGCGGGTGAGAGCTTCTATATAGATAGCCGGATGGGGCACCGGGTGATCAGCCTCAGTCCGGAGGATGCGATTGTGTTGTGGGTGTCCACGCATACGGATATAGGCGAGGAGTAGGGGGCGACTTATTGGGACGGCCCGCCTGGGGCGAGCCGCTCGCTGGGGGCCGAGCCGCTTTTTCCGCAACAGGGTAAAATGCGCGGCCCGGACGGGTTCCGGGCGTCACCACATCGCGCGGCAGTAGCTCAGCTGGATAGAGCACGGGCCTTCTAAGCCTGAGGTCGGGGGTTCGAGCCCCTCCTGCCGCGCCAAAATAGCTAGGAAAATCAAGCCATTGTGTGACATTGAAGTTCGTTAACGACGCAATCATTAGAATAAAAATGCCTGCGTTAGAACGTCACTCTGTCGCAGAGGCCTTCTTCACCACCCGTCGGTCGTAGTGTTTGTGCGTTGTTGCCGGGTTCGCATGAGCAGCGAAATCATACGCATCGTGGTCACGGTTTTGGATCTTGGTCGTGATCGCAGCGGGGCGCACATCCTGCAGGCTGAAGTAGAGCGCATGTTCCGTCAGGGTCTGCTCCGTTACGCCTTCGTCAAGCGTCCTAATCCACGCCAGTTGCGCGTCCTTCCAACTCGACGCCCAGCCATGTCGCGTGTACGAATCAGAGCGCTTCGTCGGCGCGAACAGATAGGGGCTGCTGGTGTTCTTGCGGTCAAGCGAACGGGCCACGACCACGCGCAGCCGCTTCGACCACTCGCGCACCTTCAAGACTTCGAGCTGGCCCTTCTTCCTCTTTGTGGACAGCACGGTCACACCTTCATGCGTCAGGCCTGACTTGAGAAACGGGCGAGCCTCCGATGAGCGAAACCCGGTCAGATAGGTAAACATCGCGGCGCAGCCCATTGTCCGGTAGTTTTCTCGCTGCTTCACGGACCATAAATAGAAGCGCAGCACCTGCCGTCGGTCGATGATCTTCGCCTTGTTATCCGAACGATTCTTCATCATGTTGACGAAGGGATTCGCGGCCAACAGGCCCCATCTCACGCCGAAGTGACAGATGACTGAGAACTGGCTCAGCTCCTTGTTGGCTTTGATCGGCGCGCCGGCGGCTGCGCGATCCTCGAGGTACTGGTAGCCATGCTGAGCCGTCAGTTGGGACGGCGCCATCCTGCCAAAGAATTTCGTCAGGTTGGTGTACATGCCCGTGCGAATTTTCTTCCCGTCCTTCGACTGGTCCTGATAGTACGTAGGATCTTCCTTGAGTTCGAACCGCTCAATCATTTCGGACACAGAGCCGGCCACTACGACACCTTGCTGAATCTCGACAGCGAGCTTCGTCGCCAAGCGCTCAGCGTCAAAACGCGCAGCGCGATCACCAACGACGGACGAGGCCAGGGTTTGGCTCCGCCCGTCCACATGCTTGTATATCCAGCTAATGCGCTGCTTGCCGACACGTTTGTACAGCCTGGCCACGCCCGTCTTCTCCCACGCGGGCGAAGGCTTGGCGATTCGGGCCTGACGTGAGACCGGCTTTTTGCTGGCCATCTACTGCTCCCAGTTTCTTATCTCGATACGCCCGCAGCACTCGCGGGACGCCATTTTTGTCCACGACATAGCGCCAGCCGTGGCGACTGAGCCAGCGCGCCATCATCGCCCTCTGGTTTGGCTTGCACCCGACCAGTTCGGCCAGGTCAGACGCCGAGAGATATTCGTTCATCTGGTCCTCCAAAACGAAGCCCGCACTAGGCGGGCTTAAGTTTTTACTTTGTTGACTTGGACTGGTCGGTCTTGCGACTCAGCTTTTCCTAAGCGATCGCCTGGCTGCGATGATCAGGCGAACAGCGCCCGGGATAAGCATCGCAGGCCCTATGAAGAGGCCTGTAATCAAGTACGCGGGGCAAGACTTCAAAAAGTCGGAAAGACTTTCGATTCGGTCGAAGCGCCGACGGCCGAGGGCGTCGTAAATAGCCGTCCCGATCGCTCCGAGAGCGGCCCACCACACCATAAGCACCCAGGTCGGTTGGGATAGAAATTCTTTGATCATGGTTGGTCGTCCTAATGTGGAGGCTGTACTTTACCCCGTCCACGGAGGCGTTGGCGCTCCTTTAATGATGCACTGCCGCTCGGAGTGTGCGATATATGAGGCATTTCCTCCAGCAGCTTCATCGAGTCTGCATAGGCCCGCATGGCGCGCTGCTCGTCGATCTGGTCGGCCCCGAGGGTTTCGGCGCACTCGCGCAGCTGGGCTAGAGCGCGATCCCGCTGCGTTACCAAGCCGTCTGTGTATTCCTGGTAGTCCTTTGCTGTCATCTCTAGGTGGTCGATATACGTCTGAGGCTGGCAGTACCGGCAGCCATCGCCGGCCATGAGGATCGCGAACGTGCATTTGCATTTCTCAGCCATACACGTTCCCTCCATCCTTGTGTGCAGCAATATCCCCGCCGGGGTGGATCAGATGCCCGAACGGGTCGGAGCCTACGTCTTGGGCGGTGCGTCTCTCCCCGGTCCATGGGTTGAACAGCCACGCGGTCTTGCCGTGATGCTCTCGCCATTGGGCAGCGTGGCTCGGATAGGGCTTGCTCCAGCCGGTGGCCGGGTCATACTTCATCAGCTCATTCATCTGCGCCTCCGTCCTTGTGGTCGGGGTGGGCCTGGGCGCCGATCTTTGCAGCGGCCCGGACGATGGCGCGCCGGGTGGCGGCGTAGGGGCACGACGCGCAGGCCTCGGGGAATTCTCTGTTGGTCGATGGATGCAAAGCCGAGACGTCTTCCTTCCAATGCGCGACGCTTATGCGCAGCTTTACAGCGAGCCGGAGCGCGTCGCCGTCGTCGGTGAGCGGTGCCCAGATTCCAAGGTGAGCTTCCTTCAGGTACAGGGCAGGAGACCCGCCACACAGTTCGCAGTAGGTAAAGTCCGAATATCCAGCCGCCTTCGCCGCCAGCTCCAGCAATTCGCGGTCACTCTGCATCGCTGCCTCCGCTCTTCTGCGCGCCCGGTTGCGCGGACAGGGCGGCGTCTATCTGGCGCTTCAGGTCTGCCCACGGGATGCCGCTCGTGTGGGACAAATGAACGCCATCAAACACCTCGACGCGCTTTATTCGCCACAGGCCGACAGCCATACGCCAGCGCGCGGCATCAAGGCGATCATCCAGCCCGGCGAACGCTTCTTCTATGCCGACCGCCTCGCTGGCCTGGGGCGCGGCATAGAGCGGGCCGGGATGGTCGGTGCGTCCCGTGCATCGTTTCGGCTCGTGTCCGAAGTTTCCGCAGCGTTCGCACTTTGGGACCGGCTTCGCCTCCCCGGCTACAGGGGCGCGCAGCTTGGACAGCGCCTCGATAGCAGCATCGAGGGCCTGGATCTTGGCGTCGCCGTCGTCCAGATTGTGGCGGTCCATTTCGACGCCCAGGCGCAGGTCGCGCAGCGCTTCGATCGCGCCATGCATTGCAGGGGCGTTGGTGTTGGGTGTGGTCATTTGAGCAGCGCTCCTATTAGCCATACGGCGAGATTCACGGCGATGACGCAGAGGGTGACAACGAGCGCCACCATCTCATTCCAGACGCTCACGGCCCTTGACGGCCAGACGAGGCATACGGCGCTCAAGACAGTCAGCAGCGCGGGGATCGACCACCATTGGATGGTGAGATTCATGCTGCTTTCCTCAAAAGAAGTTCGTGCGGGGCGTTGGCTTGGATCAGCGCAACGGCAGGCGGCGGGCTGACGCTGTTGCCGACCATGTGGACCTGCTGGGATTTCGTGAAGACGCGGCCGTCGTGACCATGCGTGATGATGTATCCCGGGGGGAACCCCTGCAGGTCATACAGTTCGGCCGGCGTGAGCATCCGCAGGCGGATGTCCACGATCACGTAAGGCGTGCCCTGGATATGGACGGTGACGAGCGCCAGGCGGTCGCGGGTGGTCAGCGTGCTGGCCGGTTCGCGCAGGTCGCCCCACTGGCCGCCTTCGCCGTAGTAGCGCATCAGAAACGCCGCCACCTGGAGGGCTCCGGCCTCGTCTTCAGATGCCAAGTCGTACTGCACCAGGCCAAAGCGCGCAGCGCCAGCCAAGACAGTCTGCGCCGGCTCGCGCATGTCCGAGCCAATGACGTTCTGGCTCATCGCGGTCAGGTGCGCGGCCACCAGGCCATGGTGCAGGCCCCGCGCCGCGATGACTGCAAGCGGCTCGCTGGCATCGGTGCCGGTGCTGTGCCGGCGCAGCGTCGTCAGGTGCGCAGTGATGAGCTGCTGCTGACTGCCGCTGTTCGTGATGGTCGACGCGGCCCGGCGCAGATCGTGCGCGCGTGTGGCGTTGTAGCCGCCGTTGGCCTGCACCATAAAGCCTGACGCCATGGCGTGCTTGATGCCGCCCGCAGTGACGGTGCCCAGCGGCTGATGCAGATCCAGCGCGCGGGGGGCCTGGCCTTCTCGCTCCCCGTATCCGGCCTGGATCAGGACAGGTGCAGACAGCATGAATTCGCCGCGGTGAGCTGCGGTAATAGTCTTGGCAGGCTCACGCAGATCGTAAACACGGTCCGCGCCGTGATGCGTCGCCGGCACCAGCGCGGGCGCCACGACAGCATGAGCGCCGCCGCGCGGCTTTGCCGTGATGGTGCTGATCGGCTGCCGCGTGGAATGCGACCCGTCGCGGCTCCAGTTGGCGATCGGCACGATAAACGGGTCTGCGCTATCCAGGACGTACCGCTTCAAGCCGCGCGCGATGCGGCGCATGGTGGCGTCGGCCAGCGGCTTCTTTCGGCCGAAGATCGTCTTGCCCTCGATGCTCCAGTCAATGCCTTCCGCAGCTGGGCGCCAGCCGCGCTGGCCCTTGGCGGGCTTCTTGTGGTGCGTCGCTTGCGGCCAGATGATCGGCAGGCCATCCCGGCGCGCCATCATGAAAAGGCGCGTTCTCGTCGTGCCTGCGCCGTAGTCGGCGGCGTTGAGCTCGCGCCATTCCACGATGTAGCCCATCCCGCGCAGGATCGCCACCAGGCGGTGCCAGTGCTTGCCCTGTTGCTTGGGGTCGGGCACCAGGTATTGCTGCTCCACCGGTACGCGCTCGCCCGGCGCGGCAACTGTGCCGTCCAGCTTCACGACGTGCCTGGTCGCAGGATCGCGCTTAGCGATGAGTCGGCCCCACTTCAGGATCTGGACCACGTTCTCCAGGCTGATGATGTCGGGCGTGACGGTCCCAGCCCAGCGCACAGTCACCCAGGCCAGCGCGCGGATGTTCTTGCGGCGCGGCTGCCCGCCTTTGGCTTGGCTGTGGTCGGTGCAGTCCGGGGATAGGTGTAGCCAGCCCACCGGCATGCCGTCGGTAGCCTGGCGCGGGCAGACTTCCCACACATCTGCGATGTAGTGCCGGGCCTGCGGGTGGTTCACCTCGTGCATGCTCAGTGCATCGGGGTTGTGGTTGATGGCGATGTGCACGTGCTGGCCGGTGGCCTGTTCGTAGGCGGTAGACCAGCCCCCGCCGCCGGCGAAGATGTCGACCACAATCTTGTTGTTCAGTCCGAGGACAAACTGCGGGCTCAGCATGCTCAGGCTCCGGTGATGATGGGATAGAGGAAGTACAGGACGATCGCCAGCGCGGCGGCGGTCAGGGCGCCGAGGCGCCACAGCATCCGGCGGTGAAAGGTGCGCTCGGCGTCGTCGTCGAGCGGGTCGCAGTAGTCGTTGATCACGGGCGGGCCTCCATTTCGGCCAGGATCTGCGTCTGGCGCAGCAGATCGGACGCGTCGGCCTGGGTCAGCCCGGCGCCGATGCGGCGCAGCGCGGGAATCTCTGCGTGCAGCGCGACCATCAGCGGCCGGTCGATCGGCATGCCTACTTCCAGCCGCTTGGCGAGCTGGCGAAGCGCTGTAGCCTTGAACGGGCTGCCGTGCCGCGTAGCCCACATGTCGAAGAAGTCCGCCATGCCTGCGATAGCCGGCGCGCTGGCGTACCACTCGCCGTCCGCGACGCAGTGGAAGATCGGCACGCCGCGCGCGTCCACCGTCACGGTGCCGTCGCGCTCGATCTGGTCGATGATGGCTTCCAGCGGCGCCAGGGTCTGCTGGGTCTTGATGAGCATGGGCAGACGGGCAGGGCGATCAGGCCGGCGCGTGGCGCGCACACGGGCCTGCTGCTTTTCCATCATGCGGCGCTGCTGGCGGTTCATGGCGGGAATCATGTCGTTCTCGGTATAGGGTGGCCGGCACCGGCTTCAGTGGCGTGCGGTACGATGGCCCTGCCAACTACGGGAGGGCGCTATGTCGATCTATGTGATCACCGCAGTTCGTCGAAATCCGGAAACCGGCAATGTGACGCGGGTGCTGTGGGGAATGGCTGATCCAGACGCCAACGGCTGGAACTCGCCACAGATTGAGGCCGACGCGATGGAAGCCGTCGATGCAATCATGAGTGGCGATACAGTGACCACGCGGCATGCCTCAGGTGGCTTGCATGTGGCGGGCCGGGATGTGCGCGTGGAGGTTCAAGCGGACGGTGTCGAAGTGCTTCGATCAGAGGCGTCCGATGACGTCAACCTTCGAGGTCTGGAAGACTTGCCGGAGTTTTGAGGCCGCGGCAAGGTTCGTAGCGAACGGCTGGGCTTAGAAGGGCACGTCGTCCGACATGTCAGCGAGCGTCGAGGCCTGGGTGGGCTGGGCGGCGCTGCGCGGCGGAGCTGGTTGGCTTTGCTGGCGCGGCGGTTCTGCAGCGGCCGGTTGTTGCTGCGCCGGCGCGCCACCGAACTCGATGTTTGAAACGCGGCCAACCAGCTTGGCGCCGCGTTCGCCGCCTTGGCGCTCGTAGGTTTCGATGTGCACTTCATCGATGGTGACGCTGACCTTGACGCCGGTCGTGAGGTGCGGCGCGAGCGATTCGGCGCGTTGACCCCAAAGCGAGGCGTCCACCCATTGAGTCGGTCGCTTACCGTCGGCGTCCTTCTTGCCGTAGGCAAAGACCAGCGCCAGGTTCGCCACCGGTTCACCGTTCTGCGTGTGACGGACGACAACATCGCGGCCGATGCGGGCCAAACCGAAGAGTTGAGCCATGATTACGCGGCCTCCTTGCGCAGCAGGTGTTCGTACTTGGAGACCAGACGCTCGAATGCCATCAGCTCCTCTTCCAGTTCTTCGATGGCATCGTCGTCTCGTTCGATTCGAATGATCGTGAGTTGGCGGCCGATAGGGTCCAGATCGGGCGCCCACAGGACGAGGTCGACCCATTTGCGGCCCAGCAGCCACATGGCGCCGTTGCATTGGTCGGTGTAGGCGCCGATGTCGGCGTCGACCACGGCGGTGAACAGGGTGTCGGACGAAACCATCGTCTTGATTTCGATGATGCCGTCGTCGTCAACGAGGCCATCGACGCTCACGCCGAACAGACCGTCGTCCGTCGTGATGAAACCCGCCTCCTCAACGAAGTTGCCGGTCTTCGCCTCGTAGGCGGCGCGGGCGAAAGGCTCTTGCTCGGTGCCGGTGCGCATGGCGGCATTCGCGAAGACTTCCGGCGTCCGGCCGCCGACACGCTCTCGCGCGACATCCATCGCATAGGACAGGCACTTCTTCGACGGCGCGCCGCCTTTGAGCTTGTCGCGGCAGTCCTTAAACCGGCTGCCCGTGATCACGCCGCGGCGTGCGTCCAGCCATTCCTGCGAACCCTGCGGGGCGGTGTGGATGATCAGACCCATCACTGTTTCTCCTGCTTGAGCATGGCCCGCTTGTCGGCGTAGGCCTTCTTGAACGCGGCGAACGCCGCAAGGTTGTTGGTGGCTTCGATGGCCTTGCAGCCGTCCTGCCAAGTCGACACGGCGGCGTCCAGACTGTCCGTCTGGGCCATCTTGCTGATCCATTCGTCCCGCAGATCGAAGGCGGCGTCATTCGCGCCGGCGCCGTCGTTGTCGTCGTTCTGTTCGGACAGGCCGGTGATCGCCTTGAGCGTGTAACGCTCCAAATAGGTCTTGGTGCTGGCGCGGGCTTGGATGGCGTTCTTGGCGCCGCCGGCATCAGGCGGCCCTCCCATGGACACGCTTTCCTCGTGACCGCCAACATGCCGCAAATAGCAGGTCACCTCCATCCAGTCTTTTTCGTCCTTGGTGAGTTTCCAGGACGACGACAGGCCGTGTTTCGAGAGCGCCGGCGTGACTGCGTTCACCACGTCGTGCAGCTCTGCATAGGACCTCCCTTTCAGTGGGCCGTCCGTCACATCCTTGCCCTTGATGATCTTGACCGCTTCGGCTTTGAAGGCGGCGAAGGCGGTGTCATATGCCTTCTTAGCCTCTCCCTTCTGCCAGCGCTCCTGCAGATCCATCATCTTTTCGATCTGCTCGAGCTGGGCGCCCTGGTTCAGCGCCGCCAGCATCATGCCCATCGGGGAATTGGCGGCCGGGCCGGCCATGGGTGCGGCGACTTCGCGCGCCGGTGCTTCGATAACTTCGGTCATGGCGTCCTCAATAGGTGATTCGGATGTTGGGGATCAGGCCCTTGGCGATCAACGTGACCGCCAGCTTGGCGCATTCCTCGGGCATGCCGCCGGCGACGAACGCATCCAGAGCGGCGCGGTTGATGCTTGCCTTGTGCGCCTTGTCCTCCTCGCGGCGCCGGGCCTCGGCCTCTTCTGCTGCCTTGGCGTCGGCCTGGCGCTTGATTTCCGCCTGGCGCGCGTCTTCTGCTGCCTTCTTCTCGCGCTCGATGGCTGCGAGGCGCTCCTGCTCCGCGCGTTGCTCTGCGGCGAGTTGGTCGGCCTTTGCCTTGGCGGCCGCCTTCTCGGCCTGCTCGGCTTGCAGCTTCAGTTCAAGTTCGCGGCGCTCCGCTGCGGCTTTGGCTTCCTGCTCGCGGCGGATGGCCGCTTCGCGTTCAGCCTGCGCTGCAGCTTCTGCATCTCGCCGGGCCTTTTCCTCAGCTTCGCGGGCGATGCGCTCTTCGCGGTCTTTCTGCTCGCGCGCCGCGGCCTCAGCGCGAAGGCGCGCCAGTTCGGCCTGCTCCGCGTCGTGCTTCTCGCGGGCGGCCAGCGCCTGCTGCAGCGCCTCCAGCGCGCGGGCCTTGACGCGATGCGCCTCGGGTTCGAATTCTTCCCAGGATTCATCCACCGCGCGGCCTTGCACGTCAGCGATGGTGGCGCGCAGCTCGTCCGCGTCCAGGTCGCGGTTCTCATCAGCGCGCAGCCGGAACCACTCGATGCCCTGCTGGTGGCGCTGTTGGCGCGCTTCCTCCGCCTGTTCCCACTGGTCCAGCGGCGCGCGGACCTCATCGGCCAGAGCGTCCAGCGTTTCGCGCATGCGCTTGCGCTCGGCGTCGATCTTCTTCGGGATCTCCTTCAGGCGGTCGACTTGTTCCTTGCCGATGCCGTCCAGAGCGGTCTTCACCTTGCGGACCTTGAAGGCGAGGCTGGCGATCGCGTCGCGGCCCTTCTTGGTCTTCAGGTCCGGCACGTGGCCGGTCACTTCCGCGCGGATTTTGTCCAGCCAGGGATCCAGGCCGCCCGGCTTGGAGTAGACGTCCAGGGCGGTCTCCGCCGGCGGCAGCTCGGCAAGTTGGGTTGCTTCGGTCATGTCAGTCCTTCGCGGCGACTGCGGTCTTGCCGCAGCCCTCGCAGGCGGTGAGGGTGGATTGGGCGTCCAGCGTCGGGCCAAGCACGCCGAGGGCGGCGGCCAGCACCACGACGCCGCCGGCGATGCCGACCCATTCGTAGCGGTCGAGGCGGGGCAGGGCGCGCAGGAGACGGCGGATCATCTGCATGTCAGCCCCCCATGTCCCGGTCCATGAGGTCCTGCAGATCCTCGTCGTCTTCGCGGAGCCGCTGAGCCAAGTATTCGGCTGGGCTCATGTGCGGGAATGCTGCGCGGGGCAGGCCGGCGTTGAGCCTTGGTTGCTCTCCCTTGGCCTTGGCGATTGCGGCGCAGGCGGCCCCGAGCGGGCTGTCTGCATCGCAATGGATGCCGAACTCGGCAACCATCCCTTCCAGCGCTTCCAGTAGCTCCGGCGCGGCGGCGATCAGGCGGGCGTTGGCGTAATCTTCGTCATCCGCGACTTCGGAGTGCCCAAGCGTGCTGATATGTTGGGGAAGAGGGCGGCGCGGAATCACCACGATGGTTTCGTCCACAAGGTGCGGTGCCCACGGCCCGGGCGTGTGTTTCGTCGTCATTCGTCTCTCCAGCAGCGCGACATCCAGAAGTCGCCGATCAGTGCAATCAGGTAGAGGGCGGCCGCGCCCCAGATGGCGTAGGCGGTCACAGGTAGCTCTCTGCTTCTTCCGGGTCCATTTCGGCCAGCAGGTCGTTGGCGGTCTTCTCGATGTGGGCTTCTAGCTGGCCCTGCACGAACGACTGGATGCGCGGGCTTGCGTCGGCCGCCAGGATCACCAGAGCCGCGCCGGCCTGGTTGTCGGCCAGCGCGTTCAACAGGCTCTCGCCCCAGATGCGGGCCGACAGGCCAAAGGCGCCGGCGGTCTGGTTGGACAAGCACGCACGGACCGCGGCGACTGCAAAAGCGCGGGACACGGTGGGTGCGTCTTCGTCGTACTCGTTCGACAGAGACCCGGGCGGCGCGGTGCGGGCCGGGTCGTCGCCCAGCTGTTCGAAGTGTTGGCGGGCGTTCATGTCAGTTCCGTCCTTCGTTCTCGTAGGCAGCAGCCAGGACGCCAGCGCGCGGCGCGGCGGGCATGCGGCGGGCCGCCAGCAAGCGGGCGAAGTAATGCGGGATCAGTGCCGCGCGCAGAGACAAGAAGTCCGTACCCACGTCGCACGCGACGCGCAGCGCTGCGCGGGCCGCCGGGCTGACTGGGCCGCTGAAGCGATCGCCGAACCAGAACCGACGTTCCTTGAACAGCGCGTCCTGCGCGCGCTGGCGGTTCGCTGGGTTCACGCGGTAGACCGGATGACGGTCCCGCGAGTAGTCGCGCACCACGGCGCGCAGCTTCGACACGTTCAGCAGGTATTCCTGGCCAACTGCGCCGATACGCGCGGCGCGGCGTTTGATGCGGTTCTGGTTCATGGAAGTCTCCAAGCCCCGGCACTCGGGGCGGGTTGCTCAAGCTATGAAGTACCGGGGAGATCAGTGGAAGCTCACGGCGCCGCCGTCAGCCGCCATCTCGAAGACGGCACGGAACTCGCCGTATAGCGTGTAGAAGCGCGACCCGTGATCACTGCTATGCGCCTTGGCTTTAGCGTCGAACTCAGCGAAGTCGTGGGCCAGCTTGGCGGACACGGCGGTGCCGATAGTTCCTTCGCAGTCCGAGAAGTTGATCAACTCGGCAAAAGGCCCTTGCGCGCCGTTCCAACATTCGACACAGTGACTTTCCTGATCCCTGCCGAACTGCTTGAAAGTTCCCTTGCGATACCCGGCAACTTTCGCGAGTTCTTCGCGCCAAGCGTTGTAGCCGCCATAACCAACAGAGAGGCCCACGGCGTCTTCGCCCAAGTACACCCCTCGGTTCTCGATGTCGTCAGCGCGGCCGGGGAAGTCGGGGTTGTGGTAGGCCCTGAAGTCGTACGCCAGCGGCTCTCGCGAGGTCGGGTCGATGGCGTCTCCGCCATCGTCAAACACCGCGTCAAGCTTCTTGATGCGCGCATAGGCGCTCACGTCTAAGCCCATCTCATCTCCTTTGCCATTAGGCTGATCCCCGGGGTGGGGAGGATTCATTCGTCAGCCGGCGCTCAAGGAACGGGCTGACGGATAATTCCGGGGCAGGGCACCCCTGGCTACTCCCGCTCATCGCGGCTCCAGGTAGTGCGCTGCCTCTTCAATCCCGTGCACGCCCTATGCGATCCCCACTTGGGATCAAGGCGTGTCGGTGATAGCCCCCGGTCTATTCATTCAGGCGTGGGGGATTGCCACCTGCGCTTACCGGCCGCTAGCGGCTTTAGGCGTGTTCCATGGCTTGCTGGTTGTGAAAGAGCGGGGTGTTGCCGGCGCCTCGAGAAGTTCGGAAAGGCGTTGAAGAGATGGTAGCTAACGCTACGCTTTACGGCAATAGCAAATGCTACGCTTTTTTGTAACGGACGAAAAAAAGCCCGCTCGGGGCGGGCTTCTCTACAAGCGAGGGAGGATTAGGAGGGCATTCTTACGCCCGCGCCTTTTAGCTTCTCGGTGGCGGCGTCGACCTTCGAAGAGAAGTCTTTCTGGCCGGTGACGCGCTTCACAGCTTTCATGCAGGCGGCCCCAGGCGTGGTGCATTCAGTGGGCTGAAGGTAGTCCCCAATGGCAACGACAACAGATGCCATCTTGGCCGCGACCTCATCTGAACCCACGCCGGACAGTAGGAGGTCCAGGCGCCGAACCAATTTTTTTGATTCGCGTTTTGCGACCATCTCCGCGGGCAGACAATCCTTCAACATTGCCGTGCCCATGATTGAGCCATTGCCGATACATACGAGGCGCACAAGCTGTCCTTTCTTGGCGTTCGCCGCGAAGTCTAACGCTTCGTCGGCAATGTGGGCCTGGGGTGCGTCGATTCCTTGACCCATGACGAAATAGGGTGTGTCGCCGATGCCGGATCCGATGCGATCAACTTTCCCGGAAACGAAAAGCGTCTTACGTTTGAAGTCACGATCACCGGCCACTTCGTTCGCGCGGTAGGCTTTGGCAAGATCGTTGCTCGTGACGTCCTTAATGTTCAACGCTCGGCTGATAAGTGTTTGACCACCGCCGGAAAAACTTTCAATTTCGTTGTCCACCAGGGACGAGAACAGGTTGAACTCTTGCGCCGACAACTGATACTTGTGCGATTTGCTCTTGGAGAACTCACTTACCTCCCGTTCCTGTGAGTGAACCGGAGCGGACCAAACTGCAGCAACGCCGACAGCAATGATCGCCTTCAAACAGAATAATCTGCGGATGAATGCCACTTAAGCTCCTCGTGATAAGCGCCGATAAGTTGTGACGCCGCTATAAACAGGCGGTTCGCCGCTAAGCGGTCACCGCAGCCATATGCTCGGTGACCATTTCTACCAAATACAGGTCTAGGGCACTCAGCCGCAGATTGTTGAACTCACGTTGCATGGATATTTCTTTCAGCAGCTCCCCCAGACAGACCATCATTGCAAGTTCTGTGCTCCTGCTTTGCATCTGGGCCATTGCATTCGCGCCAGAAGAAAAGGCGCAAGCCGCGAGCACAAATTTATTCGGTAGCGGTCTGTTAGGGCCGAACCATTGCGGGTTTCGATCCCAAGTAATCCCGACGAGTTTGTTCGCCAGGTCTGCCGGGCGGGCCCCGAGGTCGGACTCCTTAGCGCATACTTCAAGCAAGTTTTGTACGAGCACCGCAGCCTGGGACTTTCTGGCCGTCGCGCGGATACCAAAGAAAAGCGTCACGGACGCCTCCATTTTTCGAGTAAGTCGGGTTCGGCATCCGCGCGTGTTCCGAATGCAAATAGCGCGAGGAATGCTGCAGCGACGAGCCTAGTTCTCACTTGATGCGGACGCCTAAGCACCGGATCCACCGGTCTTCCGCATCTTCCCGCAGTCTAGCGCCAGCCCAGCAACAGCCGCTCATCCACGCCATTCCGAAGATCGTAGGGGGACCAGAGAACCGTACCGATGATACGAACCTCGCGGCCGTCATCGGTCGATAGAGGGAAGGGGTGGTATTCCGGGTCGAGATTGGTTGAAATCGCCATCCACGTCCCATCTTTCCATCGCTCGAGGCACTTGACGATCATTTCGCCGCCGCGGTTGATTGCGTAGACGAAACGCGGCTGCACCTCATCAAGTTCCACGGGGTGAATGTCCACCAGCATGGGGTTGCGGTGTCGGATCACCGGCTCCATGCTGAAACCGTTGCCGTAGCAAATCTTCATTCGCTTGATCGGACGTTTGAACGACTCGAGGAACGACCTCCGCAGCAGAATCTGACCTATCTCTGTCTCTTGGTAGTTCTCGATCCCGAGCTTGCCCGCAGCCATGCGCACGTCAAGTTCCGGGATCGGCACGAATTCATGGTCGTTCGCCGAATACCCAGAATCTTCAACATGCCCCACGTTGACAGCCTGACTGATACGTAGACCGTGAGCTTCACGCTCCATTTGTTTGGTCGTCTTTCCGCCGTCCCATGGCGCGGGTGGCAGGCCAGCGACGCGCATTGGGAATGGATCGTCAGCATGATCCATGTCGACTAGGCCGCCCGGCTTGTGGCCACCTAACGGAATGACTGTAGCGGGCGCCGGTGAGGGAGGCGGGGAAACGTTCAAACCGATCTTCAGCTGTGCGATGGCAAGCGCAAGCGCACCCTCGAGTGCTGTGAGCTGGCCCGCGGGCAGCGCGCGGACATCGGCGGCCGTGATGGTCTTGAACGGCCAATCGTTGTCGTGGGAGGCTGGGGCGGCAGGCGCCTCAACGCCCTCGACATCAAACCATCCCTTCATGCCGGGCATTGCCTCGATTGCCCACACCGTCTTCTCGGTGACCGGGCGAATTCCCGAAAGCATTTGACGAACGAAAGCCCCGTCTTTGTAGCCTAGGCGGCGGCCAAAGTCGGTCTTGTTCCCTTTAGATACGTGGTCCACGGCGGCCGATAAACGGCCCATCCTGAACTCGTTTAGCTCAACCTCATTCATGCGCGGGACAGTAGCACGCGCTACGGGTGCATTTGCTACTTGCGAAACGTAGCAAACGCTACTAGTATGCGCGTATGGACCTGAATTCATACCTGTCTTCCCCCGGCGCTCTCAGCGTGGCGCAGTTGCGCGCTCGCATGGTTGAGCTTGGATACGACGTCAAGAACGACGCGCAGATACGACAGTGGCGCACTCGCTACAAAGGTCGCCTGCCGTCGCCGGAAAACTGCATGGGTCTCGAGTTGGCTTCTGGCGGTCTCATGCGTCGCCAGGATCTTCGTCCCGATGATTTTTGGAGGACGTGGCCAGAGTTGTCCATCGGTACGGACACGAATCAGGGGGGTGCGCGCTATGCATGACTGCCTCGCACGCGCGCTCGTGGCAGTTAAAGCTGAGCGTAGATCTCTTGGAGATGCCGGCTGTCGTGGCGGTAACCGCGGCGCCCGCCAGAAAAAACGCCACCGTGCAGGCCCGGATTCAGGATGTCGTCCAGGCGTAGCCATCGCCAGCCGTTGTCCCAATCCCATTCGGAGTACGAACGATCCCAGACGAAAAGAGTGGGTGTTCCATCCTTCAAACCATATGCATACGGCTCGACAAAAATTGCCGGGCGCGAAAACGCCTCGTAATGGAGCTGAACAATGAACCGATTCCGGACTGCATCGATGAAGAAGGCGTGCTTGTCCATGCTCATGTCCCTTTGCGGTGGCACTGAATTTGAGAGTGCGAATTTTAACGGCTCGCGACACCTCTATGCACGCCATGGCCATCGATCAATGCACCGTCGCGCTCTCGCGGCCGTCCGTTGCCCACGTCATGCGGTCACGCTCGGCACACAGCTCCTGAAACAAATCCATGACCGCCTTTTCGCTCGGGTTCTCAAAGATCCGGCGGGCCAAGTCCTGGGCATTGATCAACAACTTCTCCGTTTCGGTCACGAAACACACCTCGCTCTTTGTTCATAAGGAAGTACTCGATGAGCACGCAAGAAGTATCGCCAGACCAGGTTGAAAGCACCCGCAAGATCGCTGAAAGACTTCGGAGCGAGATCGGCGGCGCAATTTCATTGTTCACGCAAGCTCGTGCAGCGGATTTCATGGGCACGTCAGCCAGCACCGTCAACCGGATCGTCGCCGACGATCTGGACAAGGTGTGCCATTTGATGGCTGCCGTGGGACTGCAATTCGCGCCGGTGGGGGCAATGGTCTACAGCAAGGAGCGCATCGAGGCGCTTGAGCTGTTCACCTACGAATACCTGCGCACCAAGGTCGAGAGCCGGAGGCACTGACATGGCCGATATCACCCTGGTCCGTCAGCAGCCCGTCCGAGCCTCCGAGCAGGAGAAGGAAGCCGCACGCCGATTGATCTTCGGCATGGTCGACGGCCTGGGTGAGCGTGGCCGCAAGCAATGGCGCCGCCTGTGGAACCAGATCGTTCGGCTGGAGCCGGGCGAGATGATGTCCATCACGACGCACAAAGAGCGCACGGGCTGGTACCACCGCAAGCACATGGCGCTGGAGTCGGCGCTGTTTGAGGCTCAGGACCGCTTTGAGGAATTCGAGGCGTTCCGCGCCTGGCTCAAGACGGGCAGCGGTTTCGTGGACTGGTACCCGGGCCCGAAGGGCGGTGTCATTCCTGTGCCGCGGTCGATCAGCTACGCGAAGCTGGAGCAGGTCGACATGGAGCAGTTCCATGATGACGCCGTGGCTTTCCTGCGCACCGCGCACGCTCAGAAAACCATGTGGCCGCACCTGTCGCCGACGCGCGCCAGCGAGATGCTGGAGATTGTTTTGCGAGGCTTCGGCGAATGAAAGGCCGCAACCCCACCGCCGAGCAGAAGCGATTCTGGGATCTGCTGGCCACGAACGTCGGCTGCGTGGCCTCGCGCATGGATGGCTTCTTCGACAGCCAGTGCTCGATCCATCACATCGACGGGCGCACCAAGCCGGATGCGCACTGGCTCGTCCTGCCGCTGTCTGCCGGCAACCATCAGGATGGCACTGGCGCGCCTGGGCGCATCGCGGTGCATCCGTGGAAGGCCCGTTTCGAATCCCGGTATGGCCGCCAACGCGACCTTCTGGTCTGGTGCATTGAACAACTGCAGTCCCAAGGCTTGGAGGTCCCCGACGGCGCGCTGCGCGCGGCGGGGATGCTGGAGCACGCATGAACTACTACCCCCACCACATCGGCGACTTCAACAGCGCCACAAGGCACCTCACGCGCCTTGAGCGGTCGGTGTACCGCGACATGCTCGACCTGTACTACGACACCGAGGCACCTCTGACCCTGGACTTGGATGTCCTGTGCCGCCTGCTTATCGCTCGTTCCAACGAAGAACGAACAGCTGTTGAACAGGTGTTGAACGAGTTCTTCACAGAAACCGACGAGGGATGGCGCCATTCGCGCTGCGATTCCGAAATCGAGAAGTATCACGCCCAGCGCGAGGCGAAATCGGCCGCGGGGAAGGCCAGTGCGGCAAAAAGAGCCCAAAAAACGCAACGACCGTTGAACACCCGTTCAACACCTGTTGAACAGCCGAACCACGACTGTGCAACTAACCAGAACCAGAACCATAACCAAGAGAAAGATATCCCCCCTACCCCCCGCAAGCGGGGGCAAGGATTCGACGCCTCTGCGATCGAGCTGCCCGACTGGCTCGACCGCGAAGACTGGGAAAGCTGGGTTGCCGACCGGAAGGCCCGCAAGAAGCCGGTCACGGAGGAGGGCGCCAAGCGTCAGCTGCAGCAGCTCGCTGGCTACCTGACCGAAGGCCATCAACCGCGCGCTGTGATCGCCAACAGCATCGCCGGGGGCTACCAGGGGCTTTTCCCGCCGAGGGCGCAGGCGCGCGCCAGCCCGCCTACCGCGGCACAGCGGCGGTCCGCGTGGTCATCCGAGTTGCGGGATGTGCTGGCTGAGGGCCAGGAACGAAGGGAAATTGACATGGGGGTGATCGATGCAAGTAGCTAACGCTCAGACCGGTTTGGGCGCTCTCGTGGTGAACGAGATGCACCTGCTGTACGGCGCCAAGTTCGCCCAGCAGTGGGAAGGCCTTACGCCCCGCGAGTTGAAGGACTCCTGGAATCAGAAGCTGGCCTGCCTCGATGAGGCCCAAGTGCGCCACGGTCTGGTTGCCTGCATGACCCGTGAATGGCCGCCCACGCTGCCGGAGTTCGTGAAGCTGTGCTGCCCCTGGATGGCGCCGGAGGTGGCGTACCACGAAGCGGTGCGCGGCATGTCCGCCCGCAAGCGCGGCGAGATCGGCATTTGGTCGCATCCCGCCGTGTACTGGGCCGCGGTCGGCGTCAGTACCGTGGATCTGCTCTCCAGCACTTACGGCTCGATCAAGACGCGTTGGGAGAAGACGTTGAGCGACGAACTGGCGAAAGGCGCGTGGCCGGATATCCCCGAGCCGCGGCAGGCGTTGCCCGCCCCTGGTCAAACGCTGGCGACCAAGGCGGAAGCGGCCGCGGCGCTGAAGAAGATGGGCGCGGACAAGGCGCTGGACCAGTCTGGCCGCAACGCGCGTCGCTGGATCGAGAAGTGGGACGAACGCATGGCCAAGGGTGAGCAGCCCACGCCCGCCATCGCGGCGATGCTGAAGCGCGCCAAGGGCGAAGCCGGCGAGGTGGCGGCATGAACCTGGATCGCCTGACCATCCGCCTGCCGTGGCCCGACACCAGCCTGATGGCGAACCGCAAGGGAGGCAAGCACTGGGGCGCCAGCCATGCCGCCAAGGTCCGCGCGCGCGAGTCTGCGTTCGTCGCCGCCAAGGAAGCGCTGGGCCGAAACAGCCTGGCCGCCGCCGGCCAGGTGCCGGTGGCGATTACCTGGGTGGCGCCCAACCGGATCCGCCGCGACCTGGACGGCCTGCTGTCGGCTGAGAAGCCGCGGCTGGACGGCATCGCCGCGGCGCTAGGCATCGATGACAGCCAGTTCAGGCCGCTCACGTTGGACGGCGCGCTGGACGCAGACAAGAAGGGCTTCGTAGTCGTGGAGATTGGACGATGAGCCGGCCTTTTTGGGGCCGTCGGCCAGAAGCGAAAAGTGGGTTTGCGGAGATTAGCGCCCCTATTCTCCGCACGGCATGCGGAGATTATCGCGCGGTGCGCGCTGGGTGGTCCGTATGACGGCCGATCTGCAGAAGTGGGAGTTCCGGGACCCGATGCTGGTCGTGATGAGCCGACAGCAGGCGGCGCTCAAGCGCTCCTGCGAAGGCTGCGCAAACGCGCGCACTGTCCAGACGCCCTTCGGCGACACGATGCGCCGCTGCCTGAAGGGCAAGCCATACGGGAAGAAATGCAAACAGTACGAGGTGGCTGATGAGTAGGCTGACGGGCGACGACCTGTTGTGGAACTGGGCCCGCTGGACCTGGTCCGGCGCGACGGTGGGCAACATGGAGGCCTATGTGTCCTGGGAAGACGATCCCCGGCCGATTCTCCATGACCATGCCCAGGTAGTGGAGGCCATGCACGCGGCGCTGCCGTGGCATGAGCGCATGGTGATCATCGCCGAGTACCCGCAGAAGAATGCCAAGTTCGGTGGCCTGGATCCGAAGGGCAGGCGCAAGGCCGCGCGCGCGTGGATTGCGACGACCACCGGCGTAGCGCTGACCGAAACCGAATACAAGCTGTACCTTGGCCTGTTCCGCGGCCAGGTCGAAAGGAGGCTGGCGTGAAGTACGCGCACGAGGTGATGGACTTGATGGGTGCGTACCCGATGCGCAGCTTCCGCATGCTCGAGCTGGTGCGCCATGTGACCCGCGGCCGGACGTTGGAGCCGCGCGAGCGGGACGCGGCGCGAAAGGCCGTGCAGCGGGTGCTTGATGCTCTGGTGGCGGCCGGATCCGTTCAGGTCAGCGCGCCGGCAGCAGCACGCGGCGCCTTCGCGGAATACTCCGTGTCCCACAAGTGGGACATGAACCCGCCAAAAGTGGGACGGGAAGTGGGACAATTCTCCCGGGCTCTTGCGCCTTGAAGAAACAGGGCGACGTTTCTGTCAGTTTTGCCTATGACGTTTGGGGATCCTTGTGGAAGAATGAGCTTTCCACCCCCTTTAAGGATCAAGAAATGACGCCGAAGTTCGTGCAGATTGCCATCGCACCCCCCAAGCCGGATACGACCTATTTCGTGGTTATCGGCCTCGATACGGAAGGGAATGTTTGGAAAGGTCGGGTCGCCGGGACAAATACAGAGTTGGTGGAAGGATGGCAACCGCTGACCGAGCCGCGATAGTTTCTTTGCACTGATGTGGCCGCCTTCGGGCGGCTTTTTTGTTTCACGATGACTCCAGCCCGGTAGTTCGCTGGACTGCGACGTAGCCCGATACAGCAGGTTTATCAATAGCTTACGCGCTTCCATCATATGCCGGTGCTTTCTGAAACTTGACCCGGTTCTCCCTCGCGCCGCTCCTATCTGGCTCCTGGAATCCGGGTCGTTCCAAGGAGTCATCATGGCAAAGATCAAGCTCACCAAGACCGCCGTAGAGTCGGCGCAACCCCAGGCGAAGGACATCGAACTACGGGATACCGTCGTGCCCGGCTTCCTTTGCAAGATTACCTCGACGGGACGCCGGGTGTTCATGCTCCAGTACCGCACGAACTCTGGCCAGCCCCGCAAGCCCTCGCTGGGACTCTACGGGGAGCTAACCGTCGAACAGGCGCGGGTCAAAGCGCAGGACTGGCTGGCCGAGGTTCGCCGGGGTGGTGATCCCGGCGGTGCCAAGGCCGAGGCGCGCAAGGCGCCCACGATGGCCGAGTTGTGCAAAAAGTTCATGGAGGACTACTCCAAGAAGCGCAACAAGGTCAGCACGCAGGACGGCTACCAGGGCGTCATCGACCGCAACATCATCCCGCTGCTGGGCCGCAAGAAGGTGCATGACGTGAAGCGGCCCGACATTGCGGGGCTCATGGAAAAGCTGGCCTACAAGCCGACCGAGGCCAACAAGACCTTCGGCGTGCTGCGCAAGATGTTCAACTTGGCCGAAGTCTGGGGCTTCCGCCCGGACGGCACGAATCCGTGCCGCCACGTCCCGATGTACCCGCCGGGCAAGGAAACCCGGCTCATCGTGGACGAGGAAATGGTGCGGATCTTCCGCCAGTTGGAGAAACTGGAGGCGGAGGGGCTGGAGAACTACGTCATCCCGTTGGCGATCCGGCTGCAATTCGAGTTTGCGGCGCGGCGCTCCGAAATCTGCCCGCTCGAATGGAGCTGGCTGGACTTCGAGAACCGGCGCGTGGTGTGGCCCGACAGCAAGGTTGGCGGCATTTCCAAGCCCATGAGCGAGGAAGCCTATCGGCTGCTTTCGACGGCGCCGCGTCTGGAAGGCTGCCCTTACGTCCTGCCGTCGCCGAACGACCCGGCCAAGCACCTGACCTTTGGCGAGCACTATGGCGGCTGGTGCCGGACGCTCAAGGCCGCCAGCGTGCCGCACGTAGGCACGCACGGCATCCGTCATCGCTCGACCACCGACATTGCCAATTCCGGTGTGCCGACCAAAGTGGGAATGAAGCTGACGGGCCACAAGACCGTGGCGATGTTCATGCACTACGTCCACACCGAGGACAAGCCGGTGCGCGAGGCGGCCGAGCTGGTGGCCAGCCGCCGCCAAGCCATCACGGGCGCGCGGCAGCTTGCGGAGGCGGTGGCATGAACGGGCGCCGGCCATCAGCAGCATCGCTCGCAGCGCCCGCGGCGCTGCTGGGCGACATTCGGGCACTGATCGAGGCGGCGCGCTTGCGCGCCGCCTCGACGGTGAATAGCGAGCTTACGATGCTCTACTGGCGCATCGGCCAACGCATCCACACGCAGGTCTTGGACAGGCGCCGGGGCGCCTACGGCAAGGAAGTTCTGCCCACCTTGGCTGCGCAGTTGGTGGAGGAGTACGGCAGCAGCTTTGCAGAGCAGAACTTGCGCCGCATGGTGCAGTTCGCCGCCACCTTCCCCGACGAGCGAATTCTCGTATCACTGATACGAGAATTGAGCTGGACGCACTTCATCGCCCTGATGCCGCTGAAAGACCCGCTCCAGCGGGACTACTACGCACAGATGGCCAGCACCCAACGCTGGAGCGTGCGGACGCTGCGCGAGCGTATCGACTCGATGCTGTACGAGCGCACGGCGCTTTCCCAAAAGCCGGAAGAAACCATAGCGCAGGAGTTGGCGACCCTGCGCGATGCGCAGCGCATGTCGCCGGCCCTGGTCATGCGCGACCCGTACATCCTCGACTTCCTGGGCCTGCGGGACACTTGGCAGGAAGGCGACTTGGAAGCGGCGATCATCCGTGAAATGGAGTCCTTCCTGCTGGAGCTGGGCGCGGGCTTCTCATTCGTCGCCCGGCAGAAGCGCATTCCGATCGACGACGAGGATTTCCACCTTGACCTTCTGTTCTACAACCGCAAGCTGCGGCGGCTGGTTGCGGTGGAGTTGAAGGTAGGTGACTTCAAGGCGGCCTACAAAGGGCAGATGGAGCTTTACCTTCGGTGGCTAGACAAGCACGAACGGGAGCCGGAGGAAGCCTCGCCGCTCGGGATCATCCTTTGCACCGGCAAGAAGCGCGAGCAGATCGAATTGCTGGAGCTGGACAAGTCCGGCATCCACGTTGCCGAGTATCTGACCGCCTTGCCGCCGAGGGGCGTGCTGGTGGAGCGGCTGCAACAGGCAACGCAACGGGCGCAGTTGCAAATCGAGCAGCGCAAGACGGACAACGAGTAGTCCTGTCCCAAGCAGTCGGGCGTCCCGGCGTGCCGCCGTCGCGCTGTCGTGCTGCGCATCGAGCTTCGCTGCGCGAGTCTCGCCCCTGTCGGGCTTCCATCACTGACGCCTCCGTCCCGGCTCGTTGATCCGGGCCTGCGCGCTCCGCTTGCCAAAAATCGACTCTGTGCAGTGGGCGGGTGTGGGCGGTCTTGCTGTTCCCTTCACCGTATCACGGCGTTCTCGCCGTCAAGGGCGGCGCGCGCCATGCGCGCTTGCGTCCTGGCGGCCGTCTGCGACCCCTGACTGCTTGCGCTGCGCCGTGCTGCCGCCGGTTCCGGGCAATTCCGCCCGAGCAACCGGAGCACGATCATGTCGCAACTGTCCTTTCCCTCGTTCGATTCCTGTCTGCTGGTGCGCGACGCGCACGGGCGCTATCTACCGGCATCGGCCGACGACATTCTGGAAGCTGCGCGCCAGGTCATTGACCGGAAAATGCGGCGCGGAGCAGAGTTCACTTCGCCGGCGGCGGTCAAGGAATACTTGCGTACAAAGTTGGCCAGCTTCGAGCATGAGGTGTTCGTAGTGCTGTTCATGGATACGCGCCATCGTCTGATCGAATACAGGGAGATGTTCCACGGCACTATTGACGGTGCGTCGGTGTATCCGCGCGAAGTGGTCAAGGAGGCGCTGCGGCTCAATGCGGCGGCGGTCGTCGTTTCGCACAACCATCCGAGCGGAAACCCCGAGCCGAGCGCGGCTGACCGGGCGCTGACCCAGCGGCTCAAGGAAGCGTTGGGTCTGGTGGACGTGCGCGTGCTCGATCACATCATCGTTGCGGGCAACGAAACGGCATCGTTCGCCGAGCATGGGCTGATCTAGCCCAAGGGGCTTCGGCCCCTTTTTGCTGCGCCTGGTGGCATAGCTATGGCCCTCGCGGCCTGATGCTCAGGCCGTCGCAACCTGAATCATCTCGTCGTAATGTTTCTTGTCCACCTCTTCCAGCCACTGGAAGATGTTCCCGATGACGCTGTGGCTTTCGCCTGCCAAGTTTTCTGCGGATTCCTCTGTTATCTCAATAACGTCGCTATGTGAATACTTATTGATAAAGCGGTAGATTTTTTCTTTAAGCTCTGGTGTCGTGATGGTGCAATCTTTTAGGCCAGCCTCCATCAATTGACTAATGTCGCTTCGACGCCTTGGATATTTGAAGGTGAAAAACGATTCAACAAGCTTTCGGGCGAGGTTGGCGGTCAAGAACGCCTCATCTCGATTGAGTGTTGTGTGCGCCCTATATTCGTAGAGCTTCTTGAAGATATAGTGGTACTCGGAACCGTAGTTCTTGAGTGAGTCGTCGGCATCCACAAGTAGGGAGTGACGAGGGGAGCCAGGTGGCGCATCCAGGCGATAAAAGAAGCAATTCTCGGCGTTGCCTTTTTTGACTCGATTCCTATTGGTGCCAGTGAACCAGTCTCTCACTAGCTTAAAGTAAGTGAAGTTGTGAGTCAGCACAAAAAGTTGCTTGGCTTCAGTGCATTGCGTTCTCAAAAACGAGTAGGCGTGAAACAAGTGATTAGAATCAAAGCTTGAGACCGGATCGTCAACGACGACGATCGTATCCTTGATGTTATTTCCATTTTCTTTGAGCTTCGTGATGAAATAGACAAATGCAATCGCAGTTTTCTCACCTTCGCTCAAATTCCCATCGTGCTCACCAACCCCGTTTCTGATGATCTCATAGCCTTTCTTCTTCTGATTGAAGTTCAGGCAAAGCTCAGAGCGGCCAATGAAGCGATGCAGGATGTCATTGAACTCCTTTGCCCCGACCGTTTCATTCGAGAGCGCCGCTTCTATGGCTCCGACCTCTAGACTAATTTTTTCAATTTCCTTATGGTCGTTCTTTGCTTCTGACTCAAGGTCATTGCACTTCTTCTCACTTCCAGCATAGTCAAACTCTTGCACCTCAGCCGCAGCAAAGTGAAGCTCCAGTGCCACCTTGCTTTTTGAGGTCTCAGATTTGAAATTTGAAGTCTTATTGTTGTGCTTTCCAACGAGAGCAACAATCGATTTCAGGATGTCATTGAAATTGGTGACATCGTCTTCAACCACATCCGAGATCTGAATGTCTGTCTTCCCAGGGTCTGTGATCTTGGCCTTCAGGGCTTCCCGCCAGGCGTCGATTTGCTGGTCGATCTTTTCAGCAGCAGTTGCGTAGTCCTTTTGAAGCTTCTCTGCCTCGGCCGATAGTTCTTTATAAAACTCGGTCGATGCGGGAAACTGATTAGCTGGAGCGCCTTGAGATTCAATCCATGTCGCCGCGTTCTGAAGTCGGCTCTGAAACTCCGTGAACTCCTTGCTGAAGTGGGCAGCAAGCGCCTCGGCACGAAGCTGGGCGAACGGAGAGCCGCAGAACTCGCAGGATTGCGAGTCGTGGTTTTTATGGATTTCCAAGCCTGCTTGAACCCATTCGCGGATTTCCGGGTTATCGGTCAGCCGCTGGATTGCTTGATTGACCGCCGTAGTCCCAATCAAATCTCTGATGCGGCCCGCCGCTTTCTTAAAGTAGTCCGGCTCAATGGCCGTTGAGGCGAAAGCAATGCTTGGAAGCTGATCTGGCTTGGCGGCATTCGTAAGGTCGATAACCCTCTCATCTGGAAGAACCGACTCCGCCTTGATAATTGTCTCGCCGTTATTCTGTATGAAGTTGAAGAGCTTGCGGCGGTCGTAATTCAAGTAATAACTGTCGCTCGTATCAATCGCCTGAAGTCCAAGCTTCATTTTCTTGGCAGCATTGGTCAGGAACTTCTCTAATGCCTCACGCTGCTTCTTGATATCGCTTTGCTTGTCGTCGTGAGCCTTCTTTTTCGACTGAAGCTCGCTCTTCAGCTTCTCCAGCTTCTGCAAGTCATCAATCTTCTCTTTCGCAATAAGAAGGATGCTCTTTACGGATTTGTCCCAATCAATGTTCTCATGCACGAAGCGTTGATTGAAAACATGAATATTCAATTGGGATGAGTGGAGTGTGGATTCCGTGATCGTTGAGCCATCCTCCAGAACTACTGAAAATTGGCCCGTGCTGAAGCGGGGAACCATCGAGCGAAGCTCAAAGCAAGAGAATAGATTCGATAACGTTGACTTGCCTGTTCCATTCCAACCATAGACCAGGTTGTACCGGCCGAACTTTTGGATCTTCGTTCCATTGAAGTCGCTGAAGATTCCGAACTGTTTGAGGCGGTTGATGCAGACAATCATCTCTATATCTCCGTGTTCTTGCTTTCCCATCATTTGCTTGCGAAACAAATGGTAAACGAAGAGTCCTCTTGCGTCTCCGCTTCGCGGATCGCGCTGCTCCAGGTTCGCTAGTCGCTCATCCCTGGCGGGACTGGCTTCGCCAGCCTTCCGCATCGCTGACGCCTACGGCCCGGCTTCCAGCTTCGGGCCTGCGCGCTTCGCTTGCGTGCGGTCAGCACAAAGGGATGGCCGTTGCCTTGTCCAGCCGTCTCCCCTGACTTCATCACCTTACCCGCGACCGTAGCCCGCGACCGTGTGCCGTCAAGGCGCGCAGGGCCGTGTCCTCGGCTGCGCCTGCGGGCCGCACCAACCCTGCGCTTGGCTCCTTGACGGCCCCCGTCCGCGCGCTCCTTTGGGCGCGGGCGATGAACTCAGGAAAGACGGTGGCAACAGGGCCAACCGGGTTCCTCGTGCCGACCGCACCAAACAGCCGAAAGGCTGGGCTCCGAATCTAGAAATCCGGTGTGCGGTGTGAACAGCAAACCTCTTTTGTCAGGAGAAAGACCATGCAACTCGCATCCCGTTTCGCTTTCCGCTCCCCCTCGCTGCGCAGCGATTACCCGCTGTCCGACGACCAGATTCACCGCGTGGCCCCGTCCATCTTCGCGGATGCCCCGCACGAGAGCCGTTCGCAGCGGTACGCCTATATCCCCACCGCCGCCGTGCTGACCGAGCTTCGCAAAGAAGGCTTCCAGCCTTTCATGGTGACGCAAACCCGCGTGCGCGACGAAGGCAAGCGCGAGCACACCAAACACATGATTCGCTTGCGCCATGCCAGCCAGATCAACGGCGCGGAGGCCAACGAAATCGTGCTGCTGAACTCGCACGACGGCACCAGCAGCTATCAGATGCTGGCCGGAATGTTCCGGTTCGTGTGCAGCAATGGCCTTGTCTGCGGCAACACCGTGGCCGATGTGCGAGTGCCCCATAAAGGCGACGTGGCCGGTCTGGTCATTGAGGGGGCTTACGAAGTCTTGAGCGGTTTCGATCGGGTGAAGGAATCGCGCGATGCCATGCGCGGCATCACCTTGGACGATGGCGAATCCGAAGTGTTCGCCCGCGCCGCGCTCGCCCTCAAGTACGACGACCCCGACAAGCCCGCGCCCATCACGGAATCGCAAATCCTGATGCCGCGCCGCTTCGACGACCGCCGCCCCGACCTGTGGAGCGTGTTCAACCGCACCCAAGAAAACCTGACCCAAGGCGGGCTGCGTGGCCGCAGCGCCAACGGGCGCCGACAGCAAACCCGCCCGGTGCAGGGCATCGACCAAAACATCCGACTAAATCGCGCCCTCTGGCTGCTGGCCGATGGCATGCGCCAGTTGAAAGCCTGAATCCCCACGCGGCAGGGGCAGGCAGCAGCCCTTGTCGCTTTCTTCGCTGCTGCATCCCTGAACCGATAGGAGTTATCACCATGAACGCCGTTACCCAAACCGAAGCCCGCGCCATCAACACCGCCGCCGCTATCCCGCTGGAAGCCGCTGATCCGACCAAGAACCTGATTCTGGTTCCGCTGTCGCGGCTGGTGTCGCGTCCCACTGGCCGCAACGTGCGCAAGACCCCGCGCATGTCCATTCCCGAACTCGCCGCCAGCATCCAGCGTGTCGGCCTGCTGCAAAACCTCATCGTGATTGCCGCCGCCGATGGCGAGCATTACGAGGTCGTGGCCGGTGACCGTCGCCTCGCAGCGTTGAAGCTGCTGGCGAAAAAGCACCGCATTAGCAAGGAATGGGAGGTGCCTTGCCTGCTGGTGGCCGATGGCACCGCCCGCACGGCCAGCCTCACCGAGAACGTGCAGCGCGAAGCCATGCACCCCGCCGACCAGTTCGAGGCGTTCGCCGCGCTCGTGGCCGAAGGCCGCAGCATCGAGGACATTGCAGCGGATTTCAGCGTCACGCCGCTGGTGGTGCAGCGCCGTCTGAAACTCGCCAACGTGTCGCCGCGCCTGCTGGCCGACTACCGGGCCGAGGCCGTGAGCCTTGACCAGTTGATGGCCCTCGCCATCACCGACGACCATGCTGCGCAGGAAGCCGCGTTCTACGATGCGCCCACATGGCAGCGCGGCCCGCACAACCTGCGCGACCGCCTGACCGAACGCGAAATCGACGCCTACCGGCATCCGCTGGTGCGCTTTGTCGGGCTGGACGGCTACGAGCAGGAAGGCGGTGGCATCCGCCGCGACCTGTTCGCGGAGGGCGACAAAGGCGTGTATCTGACCGATGCCGCACTGCTGGAACGGCTGGCGCAGGACAAGCTGGCAGGTATCGCCGCCAAGGTGCAGGCCGAGGGCTGGGCGTGGGTGGATGCCACGCCGGGCATGACCCATGCCGATCTGCAAGCCTTCCAGCGTGCGCCAAGGGAACGCCGCAGTCCGAACAAGCGCGACGCGCAGCGCATCGAGAAGCTGCAAACCAAGCTGCACGAACTGGCCGAGGCGGTGGATGCCGCGCTGGACGACGAGGACGAGGAAAAGGCCGATGCCTTGCAGGAAGAAGGCGAACGCCTGGGCGAGCAGTTGCAGGCGCTGGAAGATGGCTTGCTGGACTATGCGGCCAACGTGAAGGCCGCAGCCGGTGCCATTGTCACCATCGACCGCGACGGGCAGGCCGCGATTCATCGCGGGCTGCTGCGCGAAGCGGAGGCCAAGGCACTGCGCACGCTGGAGCGGCTGCGGCAGGGTTTCGGCAGCGAAGGCGAAGCCGCGAACGAGGACGCAGGCGAGGACGACGAGCAGCCCAAGACCGCCGCCATGTCTGACCGACTGGCGCAGCGGTTGAGCGCGCACCGTACCGCTGCGCTGCAAATCGAAGTTGCACGGCATCCGCAAGCAGCGCTGGCCGCCGTGGTGCATGGCATGGTGCAGACCGTCTTGCAGGAAAGGCACTACGGGCACGACCTGCCGCTGGGTGTGCGCCTCACGGTGCAAGACCGGCTGGAAGGCATGGCCCCGGACTGGCCGGAATCACCCGCCGCCGTGGCGCTGCGCGAACTGCAACAGGTGGCAGGCGAAACCTTGCCGGAGGACAGCGCCGAACTGTTCGCCGCGCTGCTGGCGAAATCACAGGATGAACTGGTGCGGCTGTTGGCCGTGTGCTTAGCTTCCACGGTGGACGTGGTGACGCCTCGCGCCACGCCGCACCAGCCCGGCGCGGAACTGGCGCAGGCCGTGGGGCTGGATATGGCCGCGTGGTGGCAGCCCACCAATGAGGGTTACTTCCGGCATGTGCCGAAGGCCGCGATTCTGGAAGCCGTTGGCGGGTTCGCGCCCTCGCACGTCACCCGACTGGCGAAGTTGAAGAAGGGCGACATTGCCAGCGAAGCCGAACGGCTGGCCGCTGGCACCGGCTGGATGCCCGCCATCTTCCGCTCCGAAGGCCCGCAGCAGACCGGGCAGGACGCGCCGGCGGATGGCGAAGCCGAAGCACAGGAAGAAGTGGCCGCCGTGGCGGATGACCAGCCGCAGGCCGAGGCTTTGGCCGCGTGACTTCGCACCGTAGATAGCGCCCCGGTTCCGGCCGGGGCGCTTCATGTTGAGGATGCCTGCCATGACCCACCAACCCGCAAACCGCCCCCGCATAGCTGCGACCTATGCCTCCGGCACGGTGCGCGCCCGCCGCTGGCACGGCGACGGCGACGTGCGCGGCTACCGTCCGCCGCGTGGCTGGACGGCCCGCGCCGACCTGACCGATCTGCATCCCCTCACGGGCCGCGCCTTGCCGCGCGCCGTGTGGTGGATCATCGAAACCAAGGAATAACGAGCCGCACCGGCCCCAAGCCGTGCCGCCTTGGGGCCGGTGGTCGAAAACTCCGGGCGCGGCGGTGGCCGCGCCCGGTTTCACTGCTCAAAGCCAAAACGCCCCATCGCCGCCTTCGGACAGGCGGCGATGGGGCCACGCACAAGGGCGCTCGTGCGCGAAATCCACGAAGCCAGCAAGTGTGGCGGCGCATCGCGCCGCCAACGATTCGACCGAGCCCCGCCGCAATGGGCGGGGCTGGTGTGGCTACGCCCCGGCTTGCTGCGGCAGGTTGCACGAAAGCGTGCCGTCCCCGACGCTGGCGGTTCGTTGTCTGTACGTCACGAAAGACGGTTCACCGACACGCCGCCCAGCCTCGCTTCTATGGAGCTTCCACACCACGCCTCAGTATGTGGCCGTGAGCTGCGGCAGGGGCGCTCTGGCCTTGTCGTCGGGGCATTGACCTGGCCCGCGTCAGGGCGCAAGCCGGTGCAGCCGTCACGCGGGGATGCCGAGTTGGCCACGTCTCCATTCGGGAGCGGGCGGCCTGTGCGTCCTTGTCTTGTTGTGAATCCTGGCGGTGGCGCGGCTGCGCCTTGTGCTTGATGGCCGCAACCTTGCAGCGAAAACAATTTCCCCTGCGCTGCGCGCATTCCTCGCGGGACAAATTCTTTTCGCTTCCAGGTTCTCCACGTTGTTGCGACCGCTGTGCGGTGCGACCAGCCCATCCCCCGCCGGCCGGATCACAACAAGGACGCACTGGCGCGACCTTGTTCAACCCGAAAGGAGAAACATCATGGCTAACATCGGCACCTTCACCGCAGAGAAAGACGGCTTCACCGGCACGCTTCGCACCCTGACGCTCAACGTCAAGGTCAAGCTGGTTCCCAACGACAAGGGCGACACCGAGAACGCCCCCGACTTCCACCTGCAAGCGGCTGGCCACGAAGTCGGCGCAGCGTGGAAGAAGACCAGCGAGGCCGGGCGGGAATACCTGTCCGTATCCATCGACGACCCTTCGTTCCCGGCGACGGTCTATGCCCGCCTGATCGAGAACGAGGACGGCACGCACGACCTGATCTGGTCGCGCAACAAGCCGAAGGCGGCCTGACAGCCGCTTACCGCGTCCCGCCCACTGCGGCGGGGCGCGATGCTGCTGATCGCAGCACCGCACGCGCAGGATTTCTGCTGCTGCCGCGTGCTGGATACGCCCGTCACGGCGGGCCTGCATGCGTGCCTTGTGGCTCGCAATCCGTGTCAACGAGCGGTGTGTGGCGTGTCGGCGCTGTAAGCGCCGCCGGGCTTTCGGGCTTCGCCCCGTGCCGGCAAGCCGTCACGGCCATCCGGCTTCAATCCCTCACGCCTTCGCGCCTGCGGCGCTGCGCGCTCCGCTTGCTGCAATTCAGTACCACACGCCAACGCGCTAAGGCGTGTCGGGCTCTTCCAATATCGCCCTGAGTTCCTGGCGCACCTGTGCCAGCAATTCATCAGCTTCGCGGGTGCTGTCACCGGCATAAGCCAATGTGAGCAGCGTGAGCGGATGCACTTCCATGACCTCGCACAGATCGGCCAGCTTCTGGATGGTTGGGCTTTTCAGGTCGCGCTCCAGCGTGCTCATGTAGGTGCGACTGGACACGTTGGAGAACGCTTCCTGGCTCAAACCACGCGCCTTCCTTACCGTCCGAATCGCCGCTGCCAATGAGTTCTTCGCTGCCACCTATGGTTTCCCCAAAAAACCAAGATGACAGCCCATTGCGCCCTATAGGACTACAATCTATAGTGTTCATTTGGTGGTGATGTTTTCCTTTTCCGTGCTTTTACGGAGATCCGCATCTGCGGATTTCCTCAGACCCAGGGAACCGCATCCGTGTCTTTCCTGACTTCCACCAATACGCCTTCGTGCCTCTCCGCTTTTGCGGCTTCGTGCGCTTGCGCATACGTGCATCCGTCCGCAGGCACAGATGCGCCTCGGCGATTGCGTGTGTTCGTGGAAGGGGCGCGGCCTTGACCACGCTTGTCACCGAGGAAGACCGGGTGCACCTACTGGCCCACGGCCTCACCCGCGCCGCAGGCCAGGAATGTGACCCGCTGCCCGTGGTGCGCCTGTTCACACCGGACGCACATGCGACCTGGCTATTGGCCGCGCTCGATCCGACCGATGGCGATACGGCCTACGGCCTGATCGACCTCGGGATCGGGATGCCTGCCCTGGCGACGGTGAAGCTGTCCGATCTGGCGTCCATCGTCGGGCCGCTCAAGCAGCCCGTGATACGAGATCGGTATTTCCAGCCGACGCGGCCGCTGTCGGAATACGTTCGACTGGCTCAGGAAAACGGTTCGATCACCGATTGACGCATTCCAGCGCGACCAGGCAAAAAGTATCGCATTGTGACTATTTCGGTCTTAGCCAAGACCTGGCAAGTCTTGATCCGCATGCTTGCACCAGGGTGGTGCGCTCCTGACCAAAACAGTCATGATGCCAGGCGCGAGATTCGGCACGGTGTTCAATGCTGCACCCCATTTCCGGGCGGTGCAGTCGTCGCATTTAGACGATTTCGGCAATGCACTGGAGCGAATCTGTCTTGACACCAGCAGTTAAAGCGTAACCCGAGTTTGATGACCACTTGATGGCGATTCGATAGCTCCCGCACAGCGGAATTGTGGCGACGTTCCCAGAAACAGGGAGGTTTCGCCATGACTGACCGCAGCAGCCAACACTGGTATCCCACGGCCGCGTATCTCTACACGCTGCACCTCGATGGCCCAGCGCTGGCTTGGGAGTATTTGCGCAGGAATCCAAGCTACCGGCGCGACTGGCTACGCCGGCGTCGCAAGCCTGATGCGGCGCAGGCCTGGGGCCTGCGCCTGCTGGAAGATCCCGGCCTGGATGCGCGCGACGCACATCCTGCTTGGTTCCCCGATCACGATGCCGTGGTGCAGCTATACCCCGACGCCGACCCACCACCCGATGCGCATACCTTCGAGTTCTGGCGCATTCCTGGGCGCAAGCAACTGACCCACGACGGCAAGCGCCTGGTGCTCGTATCGCATTGGCCAGGCTGCTGCGTTCGGCTGGCACTCGCACCCGACCTGGAAGATGGTTCGGCCTATCTCTACGCCACACGCGCCTGCGCCACGCCCTGTGCGCGCTACCGCACGCTCGCTGCGAAGCTGGATGCGCTATCTGCCGCAACCGTGGCCACGCCTGTGGCAACAGCCCGCTCCCGCCCCACGCCCGCCGCGCTGCTGGAACTGCATACCTTGCAAGCGCTCGACGCGACCCTCGCGGGAGCCTCCTTGCGCGAGGTGGGCGAAGGTCTGTTCGGCGCGGATGCCGTCGCGGCCGACTGGCACAAAGACAGTGCATTGCGTGCCCGCGTACGGCGGCTGGTACGCCGCGGCGATGAGCTGATGCACGGCGGCTACCGCCGACTAGCGCAGCTTCCAATGTTCCCGTCGCATTAGGGGGGACGTTTCTCGACCCGTGCGAATCGTCCCTTAGCAAGAAGCCTTGCTTTCTTGAGAGTGCCTCTATCCGGCCGCGTGGTGTGGCCGGGCTTGATGGAGGTACATCCCATGCGACCTGCTCCCTCGCGGCCTGCCGCCGCTGCCGTCACTGCGACCTCGCAGCCTCAACGCTACCTGACAAACGACGAAGCCGCCGACTACCTGCGGCTGTCGCCGCGCACGCTGGAGAAGCAGCGGGTGATCGGCGGCGGCCCCAAGTTCCGCAAGTTCGGCCGCCGCGTCATGTACGCGGTGTCCGACCTCGATGCCTGGGCCGACCAGCGCAGCTACGAGGCCACGTCCGATCCCGAATACGCCGAGCGCCACGCGGGCGACTACCGTGATGGCCGCTGATCGTCGGCGCGTGGGTGGCCTTCGCCATGTCCAGCCCGCCAGGGCAAGCCTTGCCGCAGCGCGAACAGCTCGATCTGTTCCGCGCGCTGCCGGGCGACATGGCGCCACGCGATTCCCAGGACTTGATGGCCTTTCCGTTCTTCTCGCTTGCCAAGTCGCGGCGCACGGCGCCGATCGACTTCCGCAGCGGGAACGTCACCATTCGCGTGGAAGGCACGCAGGAGCACGGCATCGCAACGATATGGGATGCCGACGTGCTGATATGGGCCGCCTCGCAGATCGTGGAGGCGCGCGACGCGGGCCTGCGCCCGTCGCGCTGGATACGCGCCACGCCTTACGAGATTTTGCGCTTCATCGGGCGCGGCACGTCCCTCAACGACTACCAGCGCCTGAAGGCCGCCCTCGACCGGCTGCAATCGACCACGGTGGCCACGTCCATCCGCGAAACCACGGGAAGGCGCTTGCATCGCTTCTCGTGGATCAACGAGTGGAAGGAACTCGCCGACGCCAGCGGCACCCCGCTGGGCATCGAGCTGATCTTGCCGGACTGGTTCTATGCCGGCGTGCTCGACGCCGCCCTGGTGCTGACCATCGACCCGGCCTATTTCCGCTTGAAGGGCGGTATCGAACGCTGGCTGTACCGCCTGGTGCGCAAGCATGGCGGGCGGCAGGAGCACGGCTGGCAATTCGACTTCCGACACCTGTACCGCAAATCCGGCAGCGCGGCCCGCTTCTCGGACTTCGCCTACGACGTGCGCGCCCTGGTGGCGCGGCAGTCGTTGCCCGGCTACGTCCTCGGCATCGAGCGGATGCCGGACGACAACACCGAGCTGCTGACCTTCCGGCCCGTGCCGCACGCGGCACGGGGATAACTGCGGGAGAACCTGTGGACGGCCTCGTGCTATCAGGAGTACCGGGTATCGTGCTATCAGGAGTACGACCCTCGTGCTATCAGGAGTACGAAAACGCCGGAAAGCCAACAACGGCGCGGGTTTGCGTTCCCTCTAACTTACCTAACAAGAAATACATAACTTTTAGTAGAAGCGCGCCGTTTCGGTGGACAACCACGAAACGGCACGGCCAGGCCGGCTTTCCAGCTCGGAGGGCCGCGCCATGATCTTCGCGTTTCTCAACCAGAAAGGCGGCGTCGGCAAGACCACGCTCGCCACGCACATCGCCGGCGAACTGGCGATGCGCGGCCTGCATGTCATCCTGCTGGATGCCGACCCGCAGGGGTCATCGCTCGACTGGACGCAGCGGCGTAGCCAGCAGGGCCTGCCCCGTCTGTTCAGCGCCGTGGGCCTTGCCCGCGAAACGCTGCATCAGGAAGCGCCAGAACTCGCCAGGCGGGCCGATCACATCATCATCGACGGCCCGCCGCGCATCGCCGCCCTCGCGCGTTCCGCGCTGCTGGCGGCCGAGCGCGTGCTGATCCCCGTGCAGCCCAGCCCCTACGACGTATGGGCTTCTGCCGAGATGGTCGCACTGATCCGCGAAGCACAGGTGTTCCGGCCAGCGCTGCGCGCGGCCTTCGTCATCAACCGGCGCGTCAGCACCACCATCATCGGCAGGGAGGCACGGCAATCGCTGGCCGAACAGCCGCTGCCCGCGCTGCGCTCGGAGATCCACCAGCGCATCGTCTTTGCCGACAGCGTAGCCGCTGGCCGGCTCGCCCGCGAAACCGCGCCCGACAGCGCCGCTGCCCGCGAGATCGCCGCGCTCACCGACGAACTGCTGCGGTGGCCGACATGACTGGGAAGCCACCACCACGCAGCAAGCGCGTCGGCATCGGTGCGCGTCCCCCAGCGAATCCGCACGCCGAAGCGTGGATTCGCCAGGGCGACGCAGATGCCGTGCAGAAAGGCGACCTCTACACCGCTCGACTGACGCTCGACATCACGCCCGCCATGCGGGCGCGCATCAAGGTGTCGGCCTTCACGCGAGGCGTGACCGTAGCCGAACTGCTGCGCGACCTGCTGGAGCGGGAGTTTCCCCCGGAGGGCACGCCGTGAACGCATCCGCTTCGACCGCCCACACCCCCAAAGCAAGTGCGCCCACGGCTGCGCCGCCGCCGGCGCCTTCGACACTCGCCGGCCAGGCCGGCAACGTGCCGCTGACGCGCGTGGCGCTGGCCTACATCGAACCGCGCTTCAAGCTCTACCTGCGCTTCGGCGAACCGGCGCGCACGCTCCAGCTCGACCGCTGGCGGCGCTGCGCCGTGTTCCTGCCGAACGCGGTTCTGTGCCGCATCCGTTGGCAGGCCAACGACTACGGCACGATCCGCTGGCAGCTCATGGTGATGCAGACCGCCACGCCGCTGGACGCCGTGCAGCGCATCCCCGGCGTGCAGCCGGGCGCGCGTCTGCTGCTGCACGCCGAAGGCGATGCCAACGTGCGCGCCGTGCTGGAACGCATCGACGGCATCGAGGCGCTGGGCATCGCAGCCGCAGACACATCGCCCGCGTACTGGCGCACGCTCGCGAACCGGCTCGCAGCGCGCTCGGCGCTACCCACATACACCGCAGAACGGCACGCCGCCTGGCTGGCCGGGAGGGCATTGCCATGACCACGATTTCCACGACCGGCCCCGTGCCGCATCCTCGCTCGCGCCTGCGCGCTCGCCTCGTGCTGGCAGGCTTCGCCACCGTCGGCCTCGCTGCGCTGGCCTGGGCGGCGTTCGTGCAGCCCCTGCCGCGAATGGCCTACAACCCGTCCGACAGCGTGGCGGTCGGTTGGTATCGCATCGAACCGTTCGACCCGCGCACCGCCTCGCGGCCACGTCCGCTGTCCGTGGACAGCATCGTGCTGATGCCGCTGCCCGACAGGGCCGCCATGCTGGCTGCGCAGCGCGGCTACCTGCCGACCCGCGTTCCGCTGCTCAAACGTGTGGGCGCAGTCGCGCCACAACACGTTTGCATCGTCGCCGGCCAGGTTCGCATCGACGGCGTGCCGGTGGCCGCCGCCCTGCCTGCCGACCGGCTGGGCCGGCCGCTGCCATCCTTGCAGCTTTGCCGCCGTCTCCAACCGGGCGAACTGTTCCTGTTGAGCGCGACCAACCCGGCGTCGTTCGACAGCCGCTATTTCGGGCCGGTCAGCGCGTTCGCCGTGATCGGCGTTGCGCATCCGATCTGGCTGGAGACACGTCCATGATGGCCGCCGATTCGCTGCACTTTGCCGCGCCTCTCATCGTGCCATCGGGCATGTCGTTCTACTGTTCGTCGCCGTGTCGTCGCGCGTGCAGTGCGGGTGCATTCGCACCGCACTTCGCGCTGCCTTCGGCGCAGCCGCCCAACGTGCAGGCGTCTTGCCTCGAACGCGCCTGGCCTGCGGCCATTGGCGTGTTCGCCGGCGGGCTGGCTGCTCGTGCAGCAGCGCCGCCGGGCCGCCGATGCCCGGAGCGGGAGCGAGGGGCAAAGGCGGAAGGCAAGACAAAAGGGTTCGGCACTCTGCCGCCCGCAAAGCCAGTCTGCACGTGGGGGTGGCGCGGCACGGCGCGGCTTCGCCGCCGTGCCGCGTGGGGCGCGAGGCACGCGCCGATGCAGGCATGTCCGCGTGCTTCGCACGCTCGGACACGCCGGAGCTTGCAGGGAGCACAGCCATGACCGACCGCGGCGACCATGATTTCTGGGTGCGCCCTGGCGCGCCGAAGAACCGAGGCAAAGGCCAGGGCCAGAGCTTCGTTTCCAAGGTGCTCAAGCAGGCTGGCAAGGCCAGCGGCGGCAAGTCGGCGGTGCGCCGTCCTACCGCTGGCGGGAGCGGCCAGCACGCCGGCCAGCGGCCCGGCTCACGGCTTGGACGCGGCCATACGGCGGCGCGCTTCGCAGGCGCAAAGCTGACCCCTATGTCACGGCGCGTGACCATCAAGACGCTGCTGGTCAACCAGCGCAACGCCAGTCCGCAGTCGCTCGCCAAGCACCTGCGCTACATCGAGCGCGACGGTGCCGGCCGGAACGGCGAGCCGGGCCGTGCCTACGGGCCGCAGACCGACGAAGCCGACCTCGATGCCTTCAAGGAACGCTGCCAGGACGACCGACATCATTTCCGCTTCATCGTCTCACCTGAAGACAGTGCGGAGCTGGACGACCTGCGCACCTACACCCGGCACCTGATGAACCGGATGGAGGCCGACCTGGGGACGCGGCTGGATTGGGTGGCGGTCGATCACTGGAACACCGACAACCCGCACACGCACCTGATCGTGCGCGGACGCGACGATACCGGCAAAGACCTCATCATCGCGGGCGACTACATCGCCCACGGCTTCCGCCATCGCGCCGCCGAGCTGGCGACGGAATGGCTGGGGCCGCGCACCGAACTGGAGATCCAGCAGACCTTGCAGCGCGAGGTGGAGCAAGAGCGGTGGACGAGCCTCGACCGCACGTTGCAGCGCGAGGCCGGCGAGGATGGCCGGGTGCAGATCGAACGCTTCAACGAACCCCGGCTGCAACGCCAGCGCCTGCTGCTGATCGGCCGCCTGCAACACTTGCAGCGCCTGGGCCTGGCCGACGAGGTGCAGCCCGGCACCTGGGCCGTCCATGCGGACGCGGAGAAGACCTTGCGTGCCCTGGGCGAGCGTGGCGACATCATCCGAACGATGCAGCGGGCCATGAGCGGCAAGCCTCGCGAGCTGGCGGTGTTCGAGCCGGGCGACGACGGCCGCACTATCGTCGGTCGCGTGGCTGCTAAGGGTCTGGCCGACGAGCTGCACGACCGCGGCTATCTGGTCATCGACGGGTTGGACGGCAAAGCCCACTACGTCGCGTTGGACGCCCGCGACGAGCTGGCGAACTATCCCATCGGCGCGGTGGTGGAGGTACGCGGTTCCGCCGAGGTGCGGGCGGCCGACAAGAACATCGCCACGCTGGCGAGCAATGGCCTGTACCGCACCGATCACCACCTGGCGATCGAGCAAGGCCGAGCCAAGCCCGGCCGCGACCCGCAAGAGGCTGTGGCGGCCCATATCCGCCGGCTGGAAGCCCTACGGCGGGCCGGCATCGTGGAGCGCGTGGCCGAGGGGTTATGGAAGGTGCCGGACGACTTGGCCGAGCGTGGCCGCCAGTACGACGCGCAGCGGCTGGGCGGCGTGGCGGTCGAACTGAAATCGCATCTGCCGATTGAACGGCAGGCCCGCGTCATCGGCGCGACCTGGCTGGATCAGCAGTTGATCGGCGGCGGCAAGGGACTGGGCGACCTGGGCTTTGGCGGCGATGCTAGGCAAGCCTTGCAGCAGCGCGCCGACTTCCTCGAAGAACAGGGGCTGGCCCAGCGGCGCGGGCAGCGGCTGATTCTCTCCCGGAATCTGCTGGAAACGCTGCGCAATCGGGAGCTGGCGCAGGCCGCCCAGCACATTGCCGCCGATAGCGGATTGGAGCATCGGCACGTCACAGACGGGCAGCGCGTAGCCGGCATCTACCGGCGCTCGGTCATGCTCGCCAGCGGTCGCTATGCGCTGCTCGATGACGGCATGGGATTCAGTCTGGTGCCTTGGCGGCCGATAATCGAGCCACGACTGGGGCAGCAGATCGCCGCGACTGTACGCGGCGGCGGTGTGTCATGGGAGGTTGGACGGCAAAGAGGTCCTGGGATTGGATCGGGGCCGTAGGCTGTCGTACCGAGTTAAGGTGTCGAGCAGCGTTTTGGCCCTAGCTTCTGTGCTCCGTTAAGACGACTAGTCTGTGCTTATCGACGACGCTGTGGGTGCATGGTTGCTTGCCAATTCCGGTGCAACTCGCAAACGCGCTGCCCCGACCTGAACTGCCCATTCAACGATCTGCCCGGCCAATATATCCGTGGCGACACCGAACGCGCTCACCACATCGGCCTCTCGCTTGCTGCCTGTGGCTTGGATTGCTTCGAAGCGTCTACTGGCAATAGCAGTCCGTTTGGCCGGATCGACCAGTTGCACATCGAGCCGAACCGCGGCGATCGCTTCAGTGCCGCGGTATTCGAGCTGGAACGCCCGCAGCGTACTGCGCAACTCCATATCGGCGCTCATTGGGGTGCTATCGGTAATCACGGAAGTCGACCGCCCATCGCGCATGAAGGCTTCGACGATTCGGTCACGCAGCAGCACCGGTGCGGGGTCGGCCCAACGCACTCCTTGCCAAGCCGACAAGCGACCATCGGGCTGCGCAATGAACAGCCGCTCCGAATCCAGGACGCGACTACTCTCAGGGGCGTAGACGCGCAGCGCCCCGGGTCCCGGAACGGCGCGCGGCGTACTCTCCGCCTGGGCGATGTGATAGTCGGGCAATTTGTAGGTGACCATTGGAGCTGCTTTGGGAAGCACACTGCACGCGGACAAGCCGAGTACTAGCGTCATAGTCACGGCAGCGACGGGAATCATCCTGGCGGAAGTGTTCACGGCTTGGTTTCCTCAATGTTCTCTCCACCGAGCAGGTATTGCGCCGGATTGCGATCCAGTCGGCGCAGCACGGTGTTTAGATTGGCCAGCGCCTGCTGGAGTTCGTGCATGGCAGGACCTGTGGCGGCCAAGCCCTGGTTCAGCGATTCCTGATTGTTTTGCAGTAGCGTCTCAACCCTGAAAGCGGCGCGTTCGAGGGATGCCGTTGCATCACGCGTGTTCACCATGATTTGCTTACCATCGTTATTTAGTAGCAGGTTGGCATCGCGAAGAGTGCTATTTGCTTGGCGCACGGCAGCTGTCGATTCTCTGCTTGCTTCGGTCAGATTGCTGATTAACGTCGCGATCTCGGCCCTCTGGTCAGCGACCGCGCCCGTGGTCTGTTCAAGATTCACCAGACTGCGGTGCACAAGAGCCAAATTCTCCTTCGACAGTAACTCCTGCGTGCGCAGCAAGATGCCGTTGAGTGTCGTCATGCTGTTCCCCTCACCGGAGACCAGGGATGCCATCGCCGAACGTGGTGCGAGGATCAACGGTTCCTCGTCCTCTCTCCGATCCAGCAATGGCACGTTTGGCCCACCGTCGCTCAACTCGATCACCGCGTTGCCGGTAATTCCCGTGATGACCAATTCAGCGCGGGTATCCTGCCGGACCGGGATGGTGGCATTGATGCGTACGCGCGCTATCGCCCGCCTTGGGTCTCGCGGTGAAAGAGAAAGTGCAACGACTTCGCCAATCGTGATTCCGCTGTACTGAACCTGGCTGCCGGGCGTAAGCCCGGTCACTGGCTCATCGAACATAATCCGGTAATACTGGTAATCGTGGTCGGAACGTGTGTCGCTGAGCCAAAGCGCGAAGCCAATACCAATCGCACCGAGCAGCACGACGAACAGACCAATGAATACATGATGGGCACGTGGTTCCATGATCAGACCACCTCGTTCTCAGAGTTTAAATATTGCGTGCGCCCAGCCCAATGCGTGCGCGACGGAAGAATGATGCAGATGCGGAGGGGTTTCATGGCTGCGTCTCTTGGCTGGAAGCACCAGTGGCCTGTGCGGCCGCACGGCCACGGGGGCCGTGAAAGTATTCCTGTATCCACGGGTGCTTGAAGCGCTCGACTGCCTCGATGCCGTCGTTGATGAGTACCTTCTGGTTCGCCAGGACCGCGACACGGTCGCATATGGTGTACAGCGTATCGAGGTCGTGGGTTACCAGAAACACCGTGAGGCCCAGTGCATTGCGCAGGGTCAGAATCAATTGGTCGAAAGATGCAGCCCCGATTGGATCCAGTCCTGCGGTGGGTTCGTCAAGAAACAGGATGTTCGCATCAAGCGCCAAGGCTCTCGCCAGTGCTGCTCGTTTCACCATGCCTCCGGACAACGAGGCCGGATACTTGTCTCCCGCTCCGGCAGGCAACCCCACCAAGCCCAGCTTGCTTCTTGCCAAACGCTCGGCAAGAGGCCGCGCCAGACCGACATGCTCGATCAAAGGAAGAGCGACGTTCTCCAAGACGGTCAGCGATGAATACAACGCGCCCTTCTGGAACAGAATGCCGAACCTTCGCTCCATACGCGCGCGCGCAAGCCATTGGGCTCGCAGTAGGTCGCGCCCCCCGATACGGACCACGCCCGAATGCGGCTTCTGCAGCCCGACGACGCTACGCAAGAGCACGGATTTCCCGGTGCCTGACCCTCCCACCACGCCAAGGATTTCCCCGCGCCGCACGTCCAGGTCTAGGTCCTGATGGACCTGCTGGGTTCCAAACCTGTTGTCCAGGCCGCGCACTTCAATAGCGTGTCGCACACCGTTGTCGGTGTCTTGCTTCACCGCGCTCACCAGCCCATCTCCATGAAGAACAGTGCAGCGATGGCGTCTATCAGGATCACCATGAAGATTGATTGCACGACACTAGACGTCGTGTGGTCGCCTACCGACTCAGCGCTACCGGCGACCTTGAACCCTTCATGGCAGCCGATAGCGGCGATCATCACCGCGAAGAGCGGGGACTTGCTCATTCCGACAAGAAAATGGCGCACCTCGATTTTTTCCTGCACGATGGCAAGGAACTGTGCGGGAGGAATTTCCAAGCTCAGTGCGCATACGGTGGCGCCGCCCGCAATGCCAGCCAAGATGCCTACTAAGGTGAGCAGTGGCAAGGACACAAGAAGCGCCAGCACGCGTGGCAGCACCAGTAACTCGATGGGGTCGAGCGCGTTGGAGCGAAGCGCATCGATCTCTTCATTTGCCTTCATCGAACCGATTTGGGCGGTGTACGCGCTTGCGGTACGGCCTGCAATCAATATGGCCGGGAGCAGCACTCCGAACTCGCGCATGAACGAGAAGGCGACCAGATGCACCGAGAAGATGCTCGCACCGAAGTTGGCCAGCACCGTTGCTCCCAGGAACGCCACCACCATTCCTACCATGAAGCTCAGTAGCGCCACGATGGGAATGGCGTCCACCGCTGATCGCTGGATTTGAGCGATCACCGAGGTCGCGCGCCAGCGACGCGGGTGACGAACGGTACGGCTCCATGTTTCGATGATCTGGCCCACGAACCCGGCCAGACCAAGACACGCACGACAGCCCTGTTCCAAGGTCAGGCCTATGCGTCCCAGACCGCGGAGCAGAGGATTCCCGCTCACCGCTGCTTTCTCCGTCTTCTGCTGATCGGTAGCAGCGGCGGCCAGCGCTCTCATTAGGGCGAGGCGATCCGAGGACAGATTTGGAGCTGCCTCCGGCCGGTCGAGTATCGAGTCTGGCCCGAGAATTTCCACCAGCAGAGCCGCGCCGGCGGTGTCCAGTCTCTGGACTTGCGTCCAGTCGAGTAAGGGAGTGGCGTACCCCTCGGCATGACTGATGCGGGCGGCGGACACGGATTTTGCCAGACTGGCGTAGTGCTCTATCGTCCAGTCGCCACCCGCCAGCCATTTGTGATCACCGCCGACCATGGCATCCTGCCGGAGCCAAGCCTGTGAAGCGTTGCTCATGGCTGCGTGTCCCGCCAAGCGCTGTCGATGCGCTCGATGCAGTTCGTGATCGCCGCTTTGGCATGACCCAGCAATGTGTACGAACCGGCGAACTCTTTAATGACGTTGCCGCGCTCGAAGCAACTGGCGGCAGCAACCCGGCGTCCCGTCCTTAAATCGACTGCTTCGAACTCTAGGCTGGCACCACCCGTCGTCACGGGTCCAACCAGCAGGGTCGTCATTGCATTGACTGCCCGATTCGGTGTCTGCAGTTCGGTGACCGCTACACGCACCCGAACCTGTCCCGCGCCACCTGGGGGGGCGGGACTTTTGCCTTCCTGGCGTTTCAGTTCGCTCGTCACATGGTCTAGCACTTCGCGCTGCTGCGCGTCATCGAGCCCATCGATGCGACCCGAGGCGGTCTTGATCTGCGCTTCTTCCACCACGACAGCGGCATAACGCTTGGGCTCGAATCCCGCTGCGCGGTACATCAGTACGTTCTCGTATCGTGTCGGCGATAACTTCTCGTAGTCGCCGAGAAATCCGGAGCGCGTCATGCTGTTGGTCGCGCATCCAGAGAGCGCGCCTGCTACGCAAAAAAAGATGCCGCCGCGGATCAATGCAGTTTTGCTCTTCATAATGGGTCTCCTTGATCAAACGAAACTAAGACAGGCAATGCCTGCTGCGATGAGGGCGGTGCCAGACCAGCGCGTTACCGATGCGACATCGCCTAGTAGGAGGGCGCCGACGCCCAAGTTTCCAAGTAGCCCGATTCCTGCCCAGGCTGCAGAGGCCGCGCTGATCGGAATCCGCTTGAGCGCGAACCACAAAAGTGCGCCGCTGGCCGCCATGCACGTCACTGCCACACAGAGGCCGACCCAGCGCATCGGACCGCCCGCCGTGATGGCCCGCAGGCCCAGTGGATAGCCCGCTCCTAGAACCCCTGCGGCAATGACAATCGACCAGGATTTCCAGATCAGCGGATGGGTGCTGAATCGCATAAGCCTAGCGAGACATACGCATGAAGCGTGGGTGCATACGAATTCTGAGAATGCGCAGCACGCGGCGGCTCGCAAGAGACTCATGAGCGATCTCCATGCGCGGTGGCGACACTCAGGTTCCACGGCCCAATTCGCTTGATTCCAAACAGGACTTCGTAAAGCAGCGGAATCAAGCCCAACGTCACCAGCGTTCCGAGTGCCAGCCCACCGATCATCGCGATCGCCATCCCTTTCCATAATGGTCCGGAGAAGAGCATGAGTGGCACCAGTCCCGAAATGCAGGTGACCTTGGTCATCACGATTGGACGAAGCCGTTGTATCGCGGCCCCAACCAAGGCTTCATGGCGTGGCAGGCCTTCCGCTAGCCCCTGGTCGATGCGTTCCAGCAAGAGCACGGCGTTGTTGACAATGATCCCGAACAGGGCCAGTACGCCGAAGGTCGCCATGAAGCTGAAAGGTGTGCCGGTCAGCTTCAGAGCCAATACCACGCCGATAAGCGTGAAAGGGATCGTCGCGAGGATCACACCGAGCTTGCGGAAAGAATTGAACTGCCATACGAACAGCATCAGCATCGCCAGAAATGCGAGGGGCATGTAGGTCGACAGCGCGGCGTTCGATTCGGCGGCTTCCTCGATCTCGCCGCCAAGTTCAACCGAGTAGCCCGCGGGCAGGTCCAGGGCAGCGACGCTAGGCGCCAGGCGGTTGATGATCTCCTGGGCGGTGTAAGAGGTGTTCTGTCCTTGCACGGTGATCGTGCGGATGAGATTGCGCCGTTGGATGACCGAGGGCTCGCTCGCGAGCGATACGTCTGCGACCTGAGCCAGCGTCACCGCTGGACCGCCGTTGGTGGGATAGATGAGCGTCGCGCCTACGTCTGCCGTGCTGCGACGCTCGCTTACGATACTGCGCAGGACGATCGGGACGGAGGTGTCACCGTCGCGAATAACCGAGATCGATCTGCCGCTGTAGCGGACATCCAGCCCGCCAGCGATGTCTTCAGTCGTCACGCCCGCCCGACGCGCGCGGTCCTGGTCGACCCGTACGTCGATGCGGCCAACGCGCGTATCCCAATCGTTCTTGACGTTGATGGTGCCGGGCAGCTTGCGCAGCGCTGCTTCGATTTTGGACGCGGCCCCCAACAATACCTCCTCATCCGGACCGCTGACGCGATAAATGGCAGTCCCTGACTCGGTCGCACCGAGCGAGAAACGCTTGGGCTCGGCGCGCACGTCGCCATGTGCTTGCGCAAAGTAGCTGCGGGTGCGGGCGAGGACGGCGTCGATGTCGCTCTTCGGCTTCAATGTGACAACGAAGTACGCGATGTTCGATGCCGGCAGTGGTGGATTCAGGCTAAGGATGAAGCGCGGGCCACCATCGGCGACGTAGCCGATGTGATCGGAGACTTCTGGATTGATGTTCGTGTCGCCCAGCCAACCACTGATCTGCTTCACGCGGGCGAGCGTTTCGCGCGAGTCGGTACCGGGGGCGAGCTGCACCGGAATCTGGAACTGAAGCCGGTCGGACTTGGGCATGAAATCGTACGGCAGGGTGGTGAAGCCATACAGCGCAATGGCAAGCGCCGCGATCATCGACGCTACATAGACCGCCTTATGGTGGAGCACCCACTCCAGTACGCGCCGGTAGCCACGGTAGAAGCGGGTGTCATAGGCGTCGCCCTGCTCCTGCTTGTGATGGGGTTTGGCGAAGTGGTAGCACAATAGGGGCGTGACAGTCAGGCACAGCAGCCACGAAGCGAACAACGTCAGTGCCAGCACGACCACGAGATTGTGCAGATACTCGCTCGTGGCGTTCTGGCCAAAAAAGAACGGCGAGAACACGATCACGATCACGAGCGAGGACGTGAGCAGCGGAATGGCGAGCGTGCGGCCCGCCTCGAGGCAGGCATGCTTACGATCTTCGCCACCGGCCAGGCGGCGTTCGATGTCTTCGGCAATCACAATGCCGTTGTCCACCAACAAGCCGAGCGCAATGATGATGGCGCCCATCGAGACGTTCTGAAGCTCGATGTTCATCGCGCGCATGACGATGAGTGCACTGAGGATCGTCAACGGCACGATCATGCCCACGATGATCCCGGTGCGCCAACCGAGAAATAGCACGACGACACCGAGGACGACGATGATCGTCTCCATCATGACGTGGTTCATTTTGCCCATCTCGTGCTTGACGACATCGGCCTGGAAAGTGACGTATGACAGATCGAAACCCGCCGGCAGCAGCTTCTCCTGGTCTGCAACCCGTGCTTTGAGCGCTTTTCCGAACTGCTCCACGTTCTGACCGGAGGCCATCGAAACCGCCATGACGACAGCGGGCTGGCCTTTGTAGATGGCAGCAGATTCCGGCGGATCGGCTGGCCGCACACTCACCTGCGCCAGTTCACCCAATGCGATCGTCGGCACGGGCGCCGTACTACTTTGCGGTCGTGGCAGCGCGATCGGCATTGCTCGCAGGGAGGGAGCGTCACGCACTTCGCCACTGACCGCCAAGGTTGCATTGATGCCGCCGACAACAATTTGTCCACCCGAAGCGACGACGTTCTGTTTGACGAGTTGGTCGATCACCCCCTGTGGTGTCAGCTCCAATCGCGCGAGCCTAGGCCGATCGAATTCGAGATAGACGCGCTCTTCCTGCAGGCCGTAGAAAGTGATGCGCTCAATACCAGGCACGGTGTACAGGCGGTCGCGCATCTGCTTGAGCGCGACGCGCATCTCGCTCATGGAGTAACCTGGTGCAGTGACCGCAATCGAGGCAACCGCGACGCGGCCGAAGTCTTCGTCGACGAAAGGCCCCATCGTGCTCTGTGGTAAGGCATCCTTCGAATCGGCGACCTTGGCCCGGACGCGCTGCCAGATCGGTGCCAAGTCGGTGTAGCGGTCCCAGATCGTGACCTGGATCATGGCGCTGCCTGCGCGCACGGTGCTCGTCACGCGCTTGACCTCTGCCAGTTCGCGCAAGCGCTCCTCGATCGGCCGGGCAATGAGTTGCTCAACGCGTTCGGCGGGCAGCCCCGGGTTCAACGCCGTGACCATCGCATCGCGGACCGTGACAGTCGGCTCCTCCTGAGAAGGAAAATTCAGGAAGGTCGCGATGCCGGCGACGAAAATGATGAGCGCTACAAAGTAGGTAAGTCGACTGGCGCGCAGCGCCATCTCGGTGATCTTCATGATGAAGTAACCTGGTGGATCGCGTTAGCGCTTGGTCAATTGAGTGGTGGCTTCCAGTGGTGTCACTGGCTGTCCATCGGTGAGCCATCCTCCTCCGGCGGCAACCACCGTCTCGCCGGGCTTGAGTCCAGCGAGGACGCGCGCGCTGTCTCCTTCCTGTACCGGCGTGAAGCGCACCGCGCGACGGTGCACCTTCTTATCTTCAGGGGTGTAGACGAAGACGGAAGCCTCGCCCGGCTTCGTGCCGAGCACCAGCGAGGCATAAGGTATGGATACAGTCTCGGGCCGAGAGGTCTTGGAGGTTGCCGCAGGTGCGTCGAGCACGACCTGTACGGGAATACCTGGCCGAAGTGCGCGCGCTTGCGCGTTATCTTCAGGCACTAGCACCACGGGTAGGAGCGAGCCATTTTCGGCGCGCAGACCGACACGACGTACCACCGCTCGGATTGGTTGTTCGGCTCCGCTCCAGCTCAGTTCTGCGCGTTGGCCGACATCTATGTGAGGTGCCTGTGTAGTAGACGCGTTCGCGATGATCTCAGTGCCACTGCGCACGCCGTCGACCTGAAATACCGGCGCACCAGCAGCAATGTCGGTGAACGCCAAAGCCAGCTTTTCCGCCACGACACCATCGAAAGGAGCGACGATCATCGTGCCACGTTGTGCTCGTTCGGCCAGGCCAAGCGCCGCCTTGGCAGTGCGCGCTTGACCCTCTGCGACCGCTAGCTGCGCCTTCGCGCTCTCGAACGCAGCAGGGGAGATGACTTCGCTTTCGAGCAACCGGCGCTGTTGATCTGTCTGTACACGTCGATCCATCAGGCCGGCTTCGGCGGCCGCCAGGGATGCTTGCGCTTGTGTCACGCGAAGCCGGTCAGGTTGCGCATCAAGTTCTGCCAGGACTTGGCCGCGGGAGAACCGTTCACCCACGTCGACGTTCAACTTGGCGATCCGTCCTCCTGTTTCAAATCCTAGGATGCTGCGCTCGGTTGCTCGCGCCGAGCCAGTCAATTCGATGCGAGAGCTATGCGGGAGATCCGACTGCGCGGCGGCGAGCTTCACTGCGCGCGGAGGCTCGGATACGGTGGATTGCGAGTTTCCGCACCCTGAGAGCAGAGTCGAAATGGATAGTGTGCAAGCAACCGCCAAGGAGCGCGGTGCGCACGCGGTCATGACACCGCTACGGACGCGACTCATGTGCGTCCTTTTGCCGGGACAAGTTCGAGATGGCCCGAGGCGAGATCCTGGAGCGCCCGAAAGAAATGCCGCCGCTCTGCGGGTGCGAGTATTGGCAAACCCAGAAGATCGGCGAACAGGGCGCCATCCAATGCCAGCATGATGAGTGCCGCGGTCTCGGTGCCACGCGGGGATCGACGCACGCGTTCGTACTGCACGCGGTAACACTCGCGCAGTGGGTCGAGAAGTGTTGGATCTTCCGCAGCTGCCGCGAGCAGCGCTGCGCCCATCTTCTGCATCTCGTCGTCGGGCATCGCTTCCACCTGGCTCGACAGCCAGGGGTCCGGATCTCCGGCAAACCTGCGCTCGTGATTGGCTTGTACCGCGTCGAACGCCCGGATCATCTCGTCGATCAGTGTCACGAACAAATCGCGTTTGGTCTTGAAGTGATAGAGAAACGCCCCTTTGCTCAACCCGGCCCGCACAACGACGGCGTCCAGTGTCAAGCGACTGGCACCTTCCTCCAGCACCAGTTCGCGGGCGGCCTGCAGGATGCGGTCGCGAGTTCGCTGGGCTCCTTGCTGGAGGCCGGGCTGCGCATCGGCGCTGCTATGGGCAGTGGACGGGGGGGGCAACTTTGTTTTCGCGCGGGGCGGCATGGTCGTGCTCCAAAAAAGCTTGAGTCATATACAGTCCAGACGGTATAGTAGAAGCCATACAACAGTCCGTCAAGACTTTTTCGGAGCGCAAGGAGCTGCCATGTCTCAAATTCTTGAACGCTATCGCCTCATTGCCATGATTTCTCCGCTACTGCTTCTTGCGGCCTGCAGCCATGCCCCGCACTCTGCCGATCCACCTCGCCTGGATGTACCGGCCCATTTCTCAAATGAAGAGGGAGGTGAAGGCATCTTGGACAAATCGTCCCGCCGTACTCTTCCCGTCGATTGGTGGACGGCCTACGGCGATCCGCACCTCAATGCCTTGGTCCGGGCGGCGCTGGAGCGCAATACCGAACTGACGATTGCGCGAGCGCGCGTGGACGAGGCATCGGCCGCCACGCGGCGAGCACGGGCCTCCCTGCTCCCCTCGTTGTCCGCGGGCACGCAGGCAACTCGAGGACGCGACTATTCAGAGAACGTTGCAATCGGCAATGATGGCCGCGCCACGTTGTCCGCATCGTGGGAGGCAGACCTGTCGGGACGGCTTTCGCAGGCAGCAGAAGGTGCGCGCCTGGATGCGGTGGCAGCCGAACAAGCGTGGGTTGCCACGCGGTGGCAGGTCGCGTTTGAAACAGTGTCGGCGGCTGTGCAGCAGCGCCAAGCCAGTGAGCTCGAAGCGCTAGCCGCGGCGCGGCTGGCATCCGCAGAACGACTCGTCTTGCTGATGCAACGGAAGTTCGAGGCCGGACAAGCTACCGGCTTCGACATCGAGCGTACCCGCGCCGGCGTCGTCGCACTGCGCGTGGAGCAAGAGCAACTGCGGCGTGCGCGCGGCGAGGCGACGCATGCACTCGATGTACTAGTGGGACAAACGCCCGGAGCGCCTGCAGCTTCCCCAACTCTTGCGTCGCTCGCCGTCCCGGACTGGACACCGACACGCATACCTGCGGACCTGCTGAGTGAGCGGCCCGACGTGCGCGCCGCCGAAGCGAAGTTCGCCGCCGAAACCGCGCGCTGGAACGCAGCCGAAGGCGAACGCTTCCCCAGGCTGGTGTTGGACCTGAGCGGCGGACGGCAGCGCGTAGAGAGTGTGGGAACCCGCATCACTGGAAACATTTTTTCACTTGGGGCCGGGGTGTCGTTGCCGATCTTCGATGGTGGCGCGATCCGTGCCGGCATCGAGACCGGAGAGGCGCGCAGCCGAGCTGCCCGTGCGGAGTTCGAGCGCACTTTGTTGAGTGCTTTGCAGGACGTAGAGAACGCATATCTCGGTTGGCATACGCAGCACGCAGCACTGGAGCATCAGGCCGAGGGTGTCGCAGTCGCGGAGCGTCAGCTCGATCGCAGCCGACGTCTGTTCGAGGCGGGACAAGTGGACGCCACGGTGGTGGCCGAGGCTGAGGCCGGGGTGCTGTCAGCGCAGGCTTCGCTGATCCGCACGCGGGCCGAGACAGCCATGCAATGGGGCGTCCTGGCAAAAGCATTATCCGGCTCTCCTGTTTGATCGCAGAAACATGCTGGAGCAGCTTGCGAAGGCTAGCTAAATAGCGTGACGCAAGGCGAAGGTGGTGAGGCCTGAGTGATGAGGAATGCGAACATGGAAATTCGACACCTGCGCTACTTTCTGGCGGTGGCAGAGGAGCTGCACTTTGCCCGAGCCGCAGAGCGCCTCCACATAGAGACATCGCCGCTGTCGCGCGCCATCAAGGAACTTGAGGAAGAGTTGGGCGTAGCGCTATTTGCGAGAACCACTCGGAGCACCCGCTTGACTCGTGCGGGCAGGCTCTTCTTTGAGAGCGTGCCGCGTGTCTTCGCAGCTTTGCAGCAGGCGCGCGACAGTGTGAACGCCGCAGCCAATGGCTTTCATTGCCAGCTCCGTATTGCATTGTCTGATGGAATCACGCCATCGCGCCTGCCTGCGTTGTTGGCGCTCTGCCGGCAGGAAGAGCCGGAAGTGGAAGTTCGCTTCTTCGAGGTGCCTTTGGCACAGCAAATCAAGGGATTGTGTGGCGAACTGTACGATCTCGGCTTCGCTCAATCGGATGAAGTCGGCGAAGGCATCATCGCCGTGCCGGTGTGGAGTGACCCTCTGATGGTAGCTGTGCCCGCACGGCACCCCTTGCTATCCCACAAACAGATTCCCCTAGAAGAGCTGTTGCGGTATCCGCTGGTGCTCTGCGACGCGGTGGCGTGTGAGGGCCATGCTCGGCAAGTTGAACGGGTGCTACGTCGCGTGGACATAGAGCCACTGATTGCCGAACGCGTGACTTCCAGCGATCTAATGATGGTCCTGGTTTCGGCGGGACTTGCACTAGGCCTCACAGGAGGCGCGCATATCACAGCCAGCAGGGAACAGGGGGTGGTCGCACGGCCGCTGACTGGACGTTCGCCAATGCTCACGACCTATCTACTACGGCCGGCCAGCGAGCCGTCAGAAATGCTGACTCGCTTCATGGAACGCGTTCATTCGATCAAATCTCCAGATGCCAAAGGTCGGCGGTAAACCATCACACAATCTCCCAAAGAAAATTAACCATGAAGAAGATTGCTCTCATATTGCTTTCCTCGACATTGGCAGCCTGCAGCCCATCTGGGAAACCAGATAAAGCCAACCTTCCGACAGTCGATGAATTAGCGCTCAATCCTGAGCGTCTGAAAGAGTTGCGCAAGCAATGCAAGTTGGATCGACCAATGCTGGGCGACCAACTATGTAACCGGGTTGCCGAGGCTACGCGAAAGCGCTTTTACGAAGATGGCGATGTGCCCCACACCACGCCTAAAGAGCCGCCGAAGTTCTAAGCTGGTGGTCATGCCGGAGTATGTATGCCGGATATGAAAAATTTGAAGGAGAATCGCAATGGGTTGGATCTATCTTGTTTTGGCTGGATTGTTTGAAATCGGATGGCCGGTCGGGCTGAAAATGGCGCAAGAGCCAACATCGCGTTGGAGTGGGGTCGCAGTAGCCGTCTCTTTCATGACAATTAGCGGCGCCTTCCTATGGCTTGCTCAGCGTCAGATACCGATTGGGACTGCTTATGCGGTGTGGACGGGTATCGGAGCGGCGGGAACTTTCTTAGTCGGAATTCATTTCTATGGCGACCCAACCTCCCTGATGCGATACCTTGGCGTGGCGTTGATCATCCTGGGCGTTATCACGCTCAAGTTATCGAGTTGATCGCTAGCTCCATTGGTAGCGTAGTCGCTAGGCGACCCAGCTCCCAGAGTGGATCGGGCGCTGGGAACTCGTACGGTCACCTCCTCTCTCTAGTCGCTATGTGACGAGCTTGCCGGCGCCTCGGGAGAGTTCGAGCCAGTGCGCGTAAGGCGGTGGGAGCACCCATTCCGGGTGGCTCCACCTTCAGTGCCTGCGCCAAGGTGACCTGAGTACGAACTTTGTAGCCAGTCAGGCAGTGAGTTCGGAGGGGATGCTATCGGATTGGATCCAGTTGCGCCGGATCGTCGCCGGCGGTTTGTAAGCATGCGCGCTATGCGGCCGCTGCTCGTTGTAGAACTGTCGCCAACGTTCGATCAGCACCTTCGCTTCGGTCCGACTGCGGAACCATTCGCGGTTGAGCAGTTCGTCGCCCATCGTTGCCTGCGAAGTCAGGACCAGCAGAATCCTGAGGGGAGTTCTCATCATGGTTTTCTCCGTTCAGACGCTTGGGATCAAGCGGCCGGAGACCACTACGCCTGCTTGGCTTTGCGCGCTGCCTCGACCAAGCTGTCGAGCCAGTCCTGATGGCCGTTGATCATCGGGTTGGGTTTGGCGTTGTGCAGCTCCTCGGCCGGTTTGCCCTTCTGAGTTTCCTGCGTGAGGATGCGCACGCGCCTGCCGTCCAGGTTCTCAACCAGCCAGGCGTGATGCACATCCAGGCGCGTATCTGTGCCTTCCTCGCCGGACCAGCCGTGCCAGGCCACGCGGCCGGGTTGCCCATCCGCAGGTGGCACGTATTCGTTGCACTGCCCCTCTACCGGGAAGCCGAAGGTCTCGAAGTAAAACCGATCGCCGTCGGCCAGTACCGGGCCTTTGCCGTCATGAAAGCACACGTTAGCCGAGTTGGCGTAGTAGCTTGGCCACAGCGATGGTGTGACGAGTAGAGGCCATACGTCGGCCGCGCTCAAGCCGGCGGCGATGATCTCATTGGAGGCGAAATTCTCAGTAAAGCCCGGCGTGTAGCCTTCGGGCCAGAGGATGGCGTTCTGTTGCTTGCTCATATCGAAGCTCCTTCACAAAATGTCGATGACGCAACAGGGGTGGCTGCGTCATTCAAGTGGTCATGGAGCAAATCATGAGCCTCCATCTGCAATAAGTGAAATCCTAAGTTTCTATTTTTGATATCATAAAATATGATATCAAGGCCTAGGTTCTGCCATCCACCGACTAGGCTATCTCGCAGCGGCGCTACGAAAGGGCGCGTCTCCAATTGAGCCGACTGATTGCTTATTTGTAGTGCGAGGTAGAGTTGTGCTGAGCATGACGATAGGAGCGATCTTGCCTACTTGTTGTTAGCACAGGAAGTGAACAGCAGTGCTCGTATCCAGCGATGTGCTGGATCGTGATGGGTGCGTTCGTGCCAAGCAGCCGTCTTGGTGAACCCCGGTATCTTCACCGGCGGCAGGGAGATAGCCAGCTTGTCCATACCGGCGACCAAGCGGCTCGGCAAGATCGCAACCATGTCACTGGCACGCAGGATGTCTGGCAAGATCAGAAAGCTCTTGACCGACAGTGTGACGCTGCGTCGTTTGCCCAACTGTTCTAGCGCATCGTCGGTGACGCCGCGGAAACCTCCACCATCGTAGGAAACAAGCGCATGGTCGAGAGCACAGAACTGTTTAACGGTCAGCTTGCGCCCCATAGCCGCAGGATGGTCTTCCCGCAGGACACACACATAGTGTTCCTTGAACAGCTCTCGGGCATGCAGATTTGGCGGAGTGATCTCTGGCGTCAGGAGGGCTAAATCGATCTGACCGCGCTCAAGCTGGTTCTGTAGCTGCCCGCTCTCGACTGGCACTAATGAGACTCGTACACGCGGTGCGTGCCGTTTAAGTGCCGATAGAAATGGGACAGCAACGGCACGCAGCGCATAGTCCGTCGCGGCGATGGAGAAGGTCAGTTGTGCGGTGGCCGGATTGAAGGAAGGTGGCTGGAGCAGCGCGTCGATTTCGGCGAGCACCTGCTTGACAGGCATCCCTAGATCCAGCGCCCGCTGCGTTGGAACGATACCCCGCTGCGAGCGCGCGAAAAGCGGGTCACCGAAGCTCTCGCGCAACCGCGTCAGCATGCCACTCAAGGCCGGCTGGGTTAGTCCCAGACGGGCCGCCGCCCGTGTCACATTGCGTTCGTCTAACAATGCGTCCAGCGCCTTGAGCAAGTTGAGATCCATACTCTTGATATTTTTCATTTTTATTCCAATCTTAAATATCATCGTTTTTCATGATATCTAAATATTGCCTATGAGTGGAAGCAAGGCCCATTGACGGCTTTTTTTGGGTAACTTGCTTGGAACTCTGTATGCGCCGCAGTGCGCTTTCGCTTGCGGCGCTTTTCTTTGACTCGCCACCGCGCTCATTCTTTCTTTTCCCTCGACCATTGTGCTGCGAACGGTCTTTGACCGGCACTAGCCCAGAACCGATCCTGACGCCTGCGACACCCCCTGTGCAACGCTTTCAATGAGACACCAGCGCAGGAGAAATCGGAGGACAGGTCATGCAAGGGACGAACGTTCTGTTCGGCCAGATCGCTGTGGTAATCGGCATCGTGATCGCCGGCGTCTGGGGCGCCACACAATGGACAGCAGCGACCCTTGGCTATCAAGTACGCCTCGGATCGCCCTGGTTCGATCTTCTAGGTGTACCGGTTTATCACCCGTGGCGCTTGTTCGAATGGTGGTTCTTCTTTGATGCCTACGCGCCGCACGTCTTCGACACAGGCGGTGCGATTGCGGGTGGTAGCGGTTTGTTCGCTTTACTCGTCGCCATCGCCATGTCGGTATGGCGTTCTCGGCAGTCGCGGCTGGTTACGACTTATGGTTCGGCACGCTGGGCCGATGCCGTCGACATCCGCAAAGCTGGACTGACCCTCCCGGCGGGCGTCTTCCTCGGCCAACACGACGACCAATACCTCCGACATGAGGGGCCGGAACATGTCCTGAGCTTCGCACCCACGCGCTCGGGCAAGGGCGTGGGCTTGGTGGTGCCTACGTTGCTTTCGTGGCCGGCGTCCGCCGTCATTCACGACATTAAGGGAGAGAACTGGAAGATCACGGCGGGCTGGCGTTCGCGCTTTTCGCACTGCCTGCTTTTCAACCCCACCGATAGGCAGTCGGCCGCCTACAACCCGCTGCTTGAAGTCCGGCGCGGCGCACATGAAGTGCGCGACGTGCAGAACATCGCCGACATTCTGGTTGACCCTGAAGGTGCGTTAGAGAAGCGCAATCATTGGGAGAAGACCAGCCACGCGCTACTGGTCGGTGCAATCTTGCATGTTCTGTACGCAGGCGAGGACAAGACGCTGCGCGGCGTCGCCAACTTCCTCAGCGACCCGGCGTGTCCGTTCGAGCTGACGCTGCACCGGATGATGACGACGAAGCACCTGGGCGATGCGCCTCACCCGGTTGTCGCATCCGCTGCCCGCGAAGTGCTCAACAAGTCGGACAACGAGCGATCGGGCGTGCTCTCCACCGCCATGTCGTTTCTCGGCCTGTACCGCGACCCGACCGTGGCCGAAGTCACATCGCGCTGCGATTGGCGCATCGCCGACCTGATTTCCGCCGAGCACCCGGTATCGCTCTATCTGGTGGTGCCGCCCTCCGACATAAGCCGCACCAAGCCGCTGATCCGGCTCATCTTGAACCAGATCGGGCGGCGGCTGACCGAATCGCTCGACGGCAGCGATGGCATCGCGCGCCGGCACAAGCTGCTGCTGATGCTGGACGAGTTTCCGGCGCTGGGTCGCCTCGATTTTTTCGAGTCCGCGCTTGCCTTCATGGCCGGCTACGGCATCCGCAGCTTTCTCATCGCTCAAAGCCTGAACCAGATCGACAAGGCGTATGGGCAGAACCATTCCATCCTCGACAACTGCCATGTCCGGGTGACTTTCGCCACCAACGACGAAAGGACGGCGAAAAGGATTTCCGAAACCCTCGGCACCGCCACCGAGCTTCGCGCGCAGCGCAACTACGCGGGCCACCGCCTCGCTCCGTGGCTGGGGCACCTGATGGTGTCGCGTCAGGAAACTGCACGTCCGCTGCTGACGCCCGGCGAGGTGATGCAGCTTCCACCTGAGGACGCCGTAGTCATGGTGTCCAGCGTTGCCCCGATCCGCGCGAAGAAGCTGCGTTACTACGTCGACGCCAATTTCAAGGATCGCGTCCTGCCACCGCCCGTGCTCGCAGTCGGGAGGTACGCCGACGCGCCGCCAGCCCGCCCCGACGACTGGAGCGGCTTGGCGATCCCGGCCGTACCTACGGCGCCGACCTCGGTATCCGCCGATGGTCCGGGCGGCACCGATGACGGCGGCCCGCGCCGCCAGCTCGAACTCTCCGAAACCGTCGCCTACGAGCCCGAGTTGGACGCGTGTGCGAACGACCTGGAGCTGCTCGATGACGACGACCTGGCGCTCCCGCTTCCCGGCCAGCTCGACCCGGCCATGCAGCGCACGGCCCGGCTGGCTTCTCTCGACCCCAACGACGGAATCGACCTATGAGCCAATACCGCCTCAATCTTTTCATCCAGCCCGAGCACGCCAAGCGCCTGGATGAACTTGCCGCCAAGAAAGGCGTGTCCAAGTCCTCCATCGTCGCAGCGGCCTTGGCGTCCTGGCTGTCACCCGATGCGGGCGACCAGCGTGAGGCCGCCATTGCCAAGCGGCTGGATCGACTGTCGCGGCAGACCGAACGCATGGAGCGCGACCAGAACATCCAGATCGAAACGCTGGCGCTGTTCATCCGCTATTTCTTGACCATCAGCACGCCGGTGCCAGAAGCCCACAAGGACGCGGCCCGCGCCCAGGGCAAAGCGCGCTTCGAGCAGTTCGTCGAGCAGTTGGGTCGCCACCTGCTGCGTGGCCGCAGTCTGGTGCGCGACGTGGTGGAGGAACTGCACCCCGATCCGATGCGGATGGATGACGCAGCAGCGATGGCGTCCGCCGATGAGCGAGCTGCAGAGCGTGCGTCATGAGTGCCGTTCCGCAGATTCCGCCTGAATCTCGCTCATCCGCCGCGGCGTCCCAGGATCGCCGCATCCAGATGCTGCGCACGGCGATGGGGCCGCTGATCGCCGCTGCGCTCGAAGATCCGGATGTTGTGGAAATCATGCTCAACCCCGATCGCACCCTGTGGGTGGATCGGCTGTCGTCGGGTCGCTCGCCGCTGGGCGTGGAGATGCCCGAGGCCGATGGTGAACGCATCATCCGCCTGGTCGCCGCGCATGTCGGCGCGGAGGTGCATCGCGGCCAGCCGCTCTTGACCGCCGAGTTGCCGGAAACCGGCGAGCGTTTCGAGGGCATCCTGCCTCCGGCCGCCCCGGGGCCAGCCTTCGCGCTACGCAAGCGGGCCGTGAGCATCATCGGCCTGGATCGCTACGTGGCCGACGGCATCCTGACCGCCGGGCAGGCCGAGTTCCTGCGCCGCGCCGTGCGCGAGCGGCAGAACATCCTGATCGCCGGCGGCACCAGCACCGGCAAGACCACGCTGGCGAACGCGCTGCTGGCCGAGATCGCCGCCACAGGCGACCGCGTGCTGGTGCTCGAAGACACCATCGAGCTGCAATGCGCGGCCCGCGACCATGTGCCGCTGCGCACCCGCGCCGGCGTCGTCACAATGACCGAGCTGGTGCGGGCCACGATGCGCCTGCGGCCTGACCGCGTGATCGTCGGCGAAGTGCGTGGCGGCGAAGCCCTGGACTTGGTGAAGGTCTGGGGCACCGGCCACCCCGGCGGCATTGCCACCATCCATGCCGGCTCCGCCTTGGGCGCACTGCTGCGTCTGGAGCAACTGATCCTCGAAGTGGCAGTGAATCCGCCCCGCGCCCTGATCGCCGAGGCGGTCAACGTGGTGATTCACATCGCAGGCCGTGGCCGCAAACGTCACGTCGAAACCATCTCCCGTGTCGTCGGCTTCGACGGTGCGGGCTATCGCCTGACAGATGCGCTGGAAACGCCGTTTCCCGAGCTGCCGCCGGTTCCTCTTGCAGCCGCTGCCGCTGCGCCTTCCTCGACCCCTGACCAACCTGGAGAACTGCCATGACGCACGTTGATGCTTTCCGTCTTTCCGTAAATCCTATTTCTCGCCTGTCCAGCATGGCGCGGCTGCGCCACCTGGCCCGTCCCGCAGGGCAAGGGCTGCTGCTGGCCGCGCTGATGCTGTTGCTGGCGGGCACGGCGCAGGCCGCCGGTTCCTCGATGCCGTGGGAAGGGCCGCTGACCTCCATCCTCGAATCCATCCAAGGGCCAGTCGCCCGGATCGTGGCGGTGATCATCATCATCTCGACGGGGCTTGCGCTGGCGTTCGGTGATACCAGCGGCGGCTTTCGCAAGCTGATCCAGATCGTGTTCGGCCTGTCCATCGCGTTCGCCGCGTCCTCGTTCTTCCTGTCGTTCTTCAGCTTCTCCGGAGGGGCCGTCGTATGAGTAAGGCCACCGATCTTCCGGGCTTTGAAGTGCCGCTGCATCGCTCGCTGACCGAGCCGATCCTGCTGGGCGGTGCGCCGCGCACCGTGGCGATTGCCAACGGCACGCTAGCCGCCGCCGTCGGGCTGGGCCTGCAACTGTGGATTCCCGGCGTGGTGCTCTGGATCGTCGGCCACTCGCTGGCCGTATGGGGTGCGCGCGTCGATCCGCAGTTCATGCAGGTCTTCGCGCGGCATATCAAACACCGCCCGCTTCTGGACGTGTGAGGGGAGGACGCCATGCTGAACCTTGCCGAATATCGTCAGCGCCCGGCCTTGCTTGCCGACTGGCTGCCCTGGGCCGGGCTGGTCGCGCCGGGCGTTGTGCTGAACAAAGATGGTTCGTTTCAACGCACGTTCCAGTTTCGCGGCCCCGACTTGGACAGTGCGACACAGGGCGAGCTGATTGCCACGTCGGCGCGGCAGAACAACGCGCTTCGCCGTACCGGGTCTGGCTGGGCCTTCTATATCGAGGCCGAGCGGATGCGGGCATCGAGCTATCCGCAATCCTCCTTTCCCGAACCACTGTCCTGGCTGGTGGATGAGGAGCGACGCGCGGCGTTCGAGGAGTCGGATGGCCATTTCGAGAGCGTCTATCACTTCACGTTGCAACACCTACCGCCGCAAGAGTCTCGCGCCCGTGCGGCTGGGATGCTGTACGAGAACCGGCCCACTGAGGGTGTGGACTGGCGTGGTCGGCTTGATTCCTTCGTGGCAGAGACCGATCGCGTGTTCGACCTGCTCGATGGTGTGATGCCGGAGATTGCCTGGCTGGACGATAGCCAGACGCTGACCTACCTGCATGCCACAGTCTCCACGCGGCGCTATCGCGTCGGCGTGCCCGACGTGCCGTTCCATATCGACGCACTGCTGGCCGATGCCGCGCTGGTCGGCGGCCTGGCGCCCATGCTGGGCGATCAGCACCTGCGCGTGGTGTCGGTACGAGGCTTCCCGACCTCGACCTGGCCGGGGATCTTGGACGACCTCAACCGCCTGGGCTTTGCGTATCGCTGGAGTACGCGCTTCCTGTGCCTGGACAAAGCCGAGGCGGAACGGGAATTGGGGCGCTTGCGGCGCCAATGGTTCGCCAAGCGCAAGAACGTCATCGCGCTGCTGCGCGAAACGATCTTTCAGCAGGAAAGCCCGCTGGTCGATACCGATGCCAGCAACAAGGCCGCCGACGCCGATGCCGCCTTGCAGGAGCTGGGCAGCGATCAAGTCGCCTTCGGCTACCTCACCGCCACGGTGACGGTGCTCGACGCCGACCCGGCCGTGGCCGACGAGAAGCTGCGCATGGTGGAGCGCGTCATCCAGGGCCGGGGTTTCGTGACCATCCCCGAAACCCTCAACGCAGTCGATGCCTGGCTGTCGTCCGTCCCCGGCAACGCATACGCGAACGTGCGTCAGCCCATCGTTTCGACGCTGAACCTGGCGCACATGATGCCGATGTCAGCGGTATGGGCTGGGCCGGAGAAGAACGAACACCTCGATGGCCCGCCGCTGATCGTCACCCGCACCGATGGCGCGACGCCGTTCCGGCTGGTGACGCACATCGGCGACGTGGGGCACACCCTTGTCGCCGGGCCGACCGGCATGGGCAAGTCGGTGCTGCTCGCCATATTGGCCATGCAGTTCCGGCGCTACTTCGGCTCGCGGATCTTCGCCTTCGACATGGGGCGCTCGATGCGCGCCACCATCCTCGGCCTTGGCGGTGAGCACTACGACCTCGGTGCCGATGGCGGCATCGCCTTCCAGCCACTCGCGCGAATAGCCCACGAGGGCTACCGCACCTGGGCCGCCGAATGGGTGGAGGGCCGGCTGCTGCACGAAGGCGTGACGGTCGGCCCGGACGAGAAGGCTGCCATTTGGTCGGCGCTGCGAAGCCTTGCCGGTGCGCCAGTGGAGCAGCGCACCATGACCGGCTTGTCGGTGTTATTGCAGTCCAACGCGCTGCGCCAAGCGCTCGCGCCCTATGTGTTGGGCGGCGCCCACGGCAAGCTGCTGGACGCTGACCACGACCGGCTGGGCATGGCCGACGTGCAGGGCTTTGAGATGGAAGAACTGATGCACAGCCCCGCCGCCGTGCAAGCAGTGCTGCGCTACCTGTTCGCCCGCTTCGACGAACGTTTTGACGGCGCGCCCACGCTGCTGATCCTCGATGAAGCGTGGCTGTTCCTCGATGAGCCGTCCTTCGCGGCCCGCATCCGGCAATGGCTCAAGACGCTCAGAAAAAAGAACGTCAGCGTCATCTTTGCCACGCAGTCGCTGGCCGACATCAAGGACTCGACCATCGCGCCAGCCATCATCGAAAGCTGCGCGAGCAGGATCTTCTTACCTAACCCGCAGGCCACCGAGCCGCAGATTCGCACGATCTACGAAGGCTTCGGCTTGAACAGCCGCCAGATTGAGATCGTGGCGACCGCACAGCCCAAGCGCGATTACTACTACCAGTCGCGCCTCGGCAATCGCCTGTTCGACCTCGACCTGGGGCCTGTCGCGCTCGCATTCGCGGGCGCATCCACCCCTCAAGACCAACGCGATATTGACCGCGTGCTGACGCAGGCCGGCGCTCCCGGCTTCGCCGGCGCGTGGCTGCGCCATCGCGGCCTCGGCTGGGCCGCCGACCTGCTGCCGTCCGCTCCGGCGGCAGCTTCCTTTCTCGCTTCTCAACCGCTGGAGGTTTCACCATGAAGACCAAGCCCCGTTTGCTCTCTGTCTCACTCGCTGCCGTGCTGTCGGTATCGCTGCTGGCCGTGCAGCCCGCATCCGCGCTGACGGTGTTCGACCCGTCCAACTTCGTGCAGAACACGCTGACCGCCGTGCGCACGCTGGAACAGATCAACAACCAGATCAACCAGCTTCAGAACGAGGCGCAGATGTTGATGAACCAGGCCAGGAACCTGGCAAATCTCGACTTCAACATCGTCAACCGCCTGCGCTCGACGCTCGCCACCACCGAGCGCCTGATCGCCGAGGCGCGCGGCTTGGCCTACGACGTGCAGAGCATGGATGCCACGTTCGCCCGCCTGTACCCGGAACAGTACGCCGCCACCATCAGCGGCGACCGCATGGCACAGGACGCCCGCGAACGCTGGCAGAACACCTTGAACGGCTTGCACACCGCGATGCGGATGCAGGCGCAGGTGTCGCAGAACCTCGCCCAAGACGAAAGCGCGCTGGCCGATCTCGTGAGCCAGAGCCAGTCGGCCACCGGCGCGCTGCAAGCGATGCAGGCGACGAACCAGCTCCTGGCTTTGCAGGCCAAGCAGTCGATCCAGGCGCAGCAGCTCCAGATCACGCAAGACCGGGCCGCTTCACTGGAACTGGCGCGGCAAGCGGCGGCTATGGAGCGCGCCCGCGAAGTGCGGCGGCGCTTTCTGGGCACCGGCACGCCGTACACGCCGCAGTCCGTCAACTTCTATAACAACTGACCGGAGGCGGCCATGCGATGCGCTTCCGTCCTGATGGCCGTGCTGCTGACCGCGTGCGGCCAGCAGCCGGCCGAGAACCTGGCCGACGCCCTGGCCGCAGATCCGGTGCGGCTCAAGGCGTTGCGCGGGCAATGCGCGGCCGACCGGCAGGCCGTGGGCGAGGATGCCTGCCGCGCCGCCGCTGAAGCCTTCCGGCGGCGCTTCTTCGCCGGCCATACCGGGCCGGATGAATACAACTCGCTGGCTGAACTCCCGCCGATTCCGCCGAGCTTCGATACGCCCGCAGATGAATTGCCAGAGGGCGCCGTTCCGCTCACTCCGCCCGAGGATTCGCCATGAACGACGTGACCATCATCGACCGTTTCCTCGATACGTTCTCGCGCTACATCGACTCGGGCTTCGGCTTATTGCAGGGCGAAGTGGCATTTCTCACCGCCACGCTCATCGTCATCGACATGACGATCGCTGGCCTGTATTGGGCCATGAGCCACGCCACCGGCCAGGGCGACGACGTGATCGCCAAGCTGCTGCGCAAGGTGCTCTGTGTCGGCGCGTTCGCCTACATCATCGGCAACTTCAACTGGCTGGCGAGCATCGTGTTCCGCTCGTTCGCCGGCTTGGGAATTACCGCTACCGGCTCGGCCATCACGATGGAGAACTTCCTTCAGCCGGGCCGGCTGGCGAAGACCGGCATCGACGCAGCCGCGCCGATTCTGGAACAGATCGGGGACATGGCTGGGTTCCCCGAGGTGTTCGTGAACATCGACCCTATCGTGGTTCTGTTCATCGCCTGGCTGGTGGTGATCCTCTGCTTCTTCGTGCTGGCCGTACAGCTTTTCATCACGCTGATCGAGTTCAAACTGACTACGCTCGCCGGCTTCGTCTTGATCCCGTTTGCACTCTGGAACAAGACCTCGTTCCTCGCGGAAAAGGTGCTAGGCAACGTGGTGTCGTCAGGCATCAAGGTCTTGGTGCTGGCCGTCATCGTCGGCATCGGTTCAGGCCTGTTCGCCGAGTTCCAGGTGCATCCCGACGAACCATCCATCGACCACGCGCTGGTCGTGATGCTGGCCTCGCTCGCGCTGCTGGCGCTGGGCATTTTCGGCCCCGGTATCGCCACCGGCCTGGTGTCCGGTGCGCCACAGCTTGGTGCGGGCGCGATGGCTGGTGCTGCGGTCGGGGCTGTCGGCACCGGCGTTGCCATCGGCGCCGCCGTAACGGGCGTGGGCGGCGCCGTCATGGCCGGGGCACGAATGGCCCCGGCGGCCGCAAAGCTGGCCGGTGCCGGTGCGCGTGCCGCGACTTCGGCGGCCGGCAGTGCCCGATCGGCGTTCCAGGCCGGTTCCGCTGCGGCCGGCGGCGGTGCCAAGGGCGCGGCGGCTGGCCTCGGCAATGTCGCCAAGACTGGCGCACAAGCCGCAGGCCGCAGCGTCACCTCTGGTGCTTCCGCTGTTGGGCAGAAGGTGGCCGACTCCTTCCGCGCTGGCTGGAACGGCACAGAAGCCGGCAGCGACGGTGCTGGCCCCGGCCAGACCGCAGACGGCACCGCAGGCTCGCAGAAGCAACAGCAACCGGCCTGGGCCAAGCGGATGCACCGCCGCCAGCAGGCTACCCATGCCGCGACCACTGCCGCCCACACGCTGCGCGGCGGCGACGGCGGCGGCTCCGGGCAAGGCCCGAGCCTGCGGGATTCCGATACCTAACCTTCAAGGAGAACACCCATGCGATTCAAACGACCGCAGGTGCGCTACGCCGATACGCCGCAGCCTGCCACCCCGTATCAAGCCGCCGCCCAGGTGTGGGACGACCGTATCGGCTCCGCCCGCGTGCAGGCGAAGAATTGGCGCCTGATGGCCTTCGGCTGCCTAGTGCTCGCGCTGTTGATGGCCGGCGGCCTGGTGTGGCGCTCGGCGCAGTCCATCGTGACGCCCTATGTCATCGAGGTCGATCAAGCCGGGCAGGTGCGCGCCGTGGGAGAGGCCGCCACGCCGTACCGGCCCGGCGACGCGCAGATCGCGCACCACCTGGCGCGCTTCGTGACGCTGGTTCGCTCGCTGTCCATCGACCCCATCGTGGTGCGGCAGAACTGGCTCGATGCCTACGACTACACCACCGACAAGGGCGCGGCGGTGCTCAACGACTACGCCCGCACCAATGACCCATTCGCCCGCATCGGCAAGGAATCGGTAACGGTGCAAATCACCAGCGTGGTTCGCGCGAGCGACACGTCTTTCAACGTGCGCTGGACAGAGCAGCGCTATGTCAACGGTGCGCCCGCCGGCACCGAACGCTGGAACGCCGTGCTTTCGACCGTCCTGCAAACCCCGCGTACTGAACAGCGCCTGCTCAAGAACCCATTGGGTATCTACGTCAACGGCCTGTCATGGAGCCGCGAACTGGATTCTTCCGAAGGAGCCAAACCATGAAACTTCGTTTCCGCCTTTACGTTGTTCCTTTGACGCTGCTGGCCCTCGCGGGCTGCGCCTCGCAGGGGAAGCCGCCGCCATCCATCTCGCTCGACGAGACGGTGCTGGCCCAGCCGTTGCCCGAACCGCCCAAGCCCGTCGAAGTCGTCGCCGTCCCTGAACCGCTGGCGCTGCCGGCGCAGTTGAAGCCCCTGCCGGAACTCGATGAGGCCCCCGTTGCGCCGGAGCCGGCCGACGAAAAGGTGCGCGTTTCCCGTGCCAATGCAGAAGCGCGTATCGCGCCTACCCGTGAGGGCTACGTCAACGCGATTCAGGTGTGGCCGTTCACCGATGGCGCGCTTTATCAGGTCTATGCGTCGCCGGGGCGCGTGACGGTGGTTTCGCTTCAACCGGGCGAGGAACTGGTAACGGTCGCCGCCGGCGATACCGTGCGCTGGATCGTGGGCGACACGTCCAGCGGCGGCGGGGCCGATCTGCGCGTCAATGTGCTGGTCAAGCCTATCCGCTCCGGTCTGAAAACCAATCTCGTCATCACCACCAGTCGGCGCACCTACCTGCTGGAGCTGACCTCGACCGAGAGGGCATGGATGGCGTCGGTGTCCTGGGACTATCCGAAAGACCGAATGCTCGCGTTGCAGCGCCAGGCGCAGGCAGCGCAGGCAACAACGCCTGTCGATACGGGCCTGTCGCTGGACAAGATCCGCTTCCGCTACGCGGTATCGGGCAGCAACCCGCCGTGGAAGCCTCTGCGCGCCTTCGATGATGGAGAGAAGGTCTATATCCAGTTCCCGCCGGGCATCGCCCAGGGCGAGCTGCCGCCGCTGTTTGTCATCGGCGCGCAGGGCGACGGGCAACTGGTGAACTACCGTTTTCGCTCGCCGTACTACGTCGTGGATCGCCTGTTCGGCGCGGCCGAACTGCGGCTGGGCGGCGATGGCGGCGACGTGGTGCGGATCGAGCGCACCGATGGTGTTGCACGGAGGAACTGACCATGAGCCAGGATGACACTCCCGACCTTGCCGCGCCGCAGGCGGACAAGGTGGCGCCGGAGGCAGTGGCGCTGCGCGCCCAGCCGCGTCCAGTCACACGCCTGAACCGGCGCTCGCTGGCCATCCTTGCCGGCGTCCTAGCGGTCGCCGTGCTCGGCGCGCTGATGTGGTCGCTGCAACCTCATCGACGCAGCACAGGCGAGCAGACCGAGCTTTACAACGTCGATCGCGTGTCAAAGTCGGAAGGACTGGATGCGCTGCCGACGGACTATTCCAAGCTGCCGCCGGCGTTGCTGCCTGCCGTTCCCGAACTAGGGCCACCGCTGCCGGGCGATCTTGGCCCGGCTATCGTGAAGTCGCAGCAACCGGCGACGGCTGCCTACGCGGCCCCCGGTCACGACCCGAACGATGCCCTGCGAAAAGAAGCCGAGGCGGCCGCGGCCTCGTCCGTGTTCTTCCGCTCGGGTGGGCAGAATGCGGCGCCGGTAGCGCAGACACAGGTGGCCGCTGCGCCGGGCTTCGCCGCCAATGCGGCGTTTGACCCGCTGGCGGCCGGGCCGGCCTCCACGGCGGCCCAACCTGCTGACCCGACAGCGGTGCAAAACCGGCAAGACCAGAAAGAGGCTTTCATGAAAGCTGGCCCCACTGAAACCCGTAATTCCGGCAATCTGACTCTGCCAATTTCGCCGTATCAGGTTATGGCCGGAACAGTGGTCGCAGGTGCCTTGGTGACGGGCATCAAGTCGGACTTGCCCGGCGACGTGATCGCCACGGTGACGGAGCCGGTCTATGACACAGCCACCGGGCGCTTCCTGCTGATTCCGCAGGGTTCGCGCATCCTGGGCAAATACAACAGCCAGGTCAGCTACGGGCAGAGCCGCGTTCAAGTCGTCTGGAACCGGATCATCCTGCCGGACACGTCTTCGCTCACGCTCGACAACCTGGCCGGCACCGACCCAGCCGGCTATGCCGGGCTGGAGGACGATGTGGACTACCACTGGGGCCGCATCTTTGCCGGTGCGGCACTCACCACGCTGCTGGGCGTCGGTGCCGAGCTGGCCGCGCCGGAGAACCGGCAGGATGGTGATCGCGTCATCATCGCTGGGCGCGACAGCGCGCAGGACAGCATCAATCAGGTCGGCCAGGAGATGACCCGGCGCAACCTCAACATCCAGCCGACCTTAACGCAACGGCCGGGCCTGCCGGTTCGCATCATCGTCAACCGGGATCTGGTGCTGCGGCCGTACCAGCCGCTGTTCTTCAACCGGGGGACTTCACGATGAGCACGACCAAGAAGCTGCGGCTCGGCCCGCTGCCGAAGACCGAGAGCACCAAGCTGACTTTCGTTTGCCCGACCAGCTTGAAAGTCGACCTCGACCGCTACGCCGCGCTACACGCGCAGGCGTATGGCGAGGCCGTTGATGCGGCGACGCTGATCCCGCATATGCTGGAAGCGTTCATGGCGGGGGATCGAGGATTCAGGAAGGGCACGGCGACCCGCAGCACACCACCGAAGCCGCCATGATTGCACCGCATGCTATTCAACGGCATCCATCGAACGCGCAGCCCAGGCTGCGCGTTCTTCATTCTGGATGCCGCCGAGCCTGTTGGGCTATGATGATGCGACAGGCCCGCCGTTCCTCGGCAATCCAGCACTACACAGTGCGATGCGGCTTTCTCTCCCAACGCTCCTATGTCGCTCCTAGCCGACAACGCCGCTCTTCTTCTAAGCGGCCCCGAAAGGAGCTAACCTACTGTCCCATATACGGTTTCAAGTCCTTCTTGATTTGCGCGAAAGAATTGACACCGGCACTTTTTTGTTTCCAGAGAGCAGAGGCCAGAGAGAACCATCCGCCGGGCCGCATGGGCACCGGCTGGCATACCGCAGGCTCCGGCCCCCGCTCTGTGGAAGGAAGCGGTGCTCAAATTCACGAGACAGGTTAAGAGGCCGGACAACATGCGTGGATTTTGGCGTCCTGAGATCGACGCAGCGTCGGACGGCGCCCGTTCTGGCCTGGTGCGACGAAGCAAAGGCGTGTCAAATGTCTTTCGCCTCAATTATTCCTAGGCGAACCTTCGCTAAACCAGAATTAAACGCCTCCGGGACGTATCTCCACAAGCGTGCGTCAGCATTAAGCGTGGGCTTTCGGGTCAAAAACCCTTCCCGCATGACGGCGACAAGGTCGTCAGTGTGGCTTTCAAGGTTGTCCAGTATGGCGTACTTGTTCATCAAAGGAACAAAGTTTCTGCCCCTGTAAGTCAGGCCGTTGAAGGCGAGAAAGTACATTTCTCCCCAGGACATTTGCGAACGCGCAATCGCGACGTAATGCCACTTCTCGGCATCGGTTATTTCCGAATTATCGACCCAGTCGAGAAGGCGATAAAGAGTCCGAAAAATTGCGCCCAGATCGTGGTGATGGGTGCGATAAATTCGCTCGTACTCTAAGAGCGCACGATTAAAGCGCTCGACTAGCAGTTGGTCGTTATCGGAAAGGTAGCTATCGAGAGCTGCTTCGTATGTCACGAAGGGCACCGTGTCTTCGCTATAGCTGTGCGTCTTTGCGTCTGTAATATGTGCTGCGCTCTTGGCACGAAAGGACCTTGCTAAATCTACCAGTCGCTGGGAACCACTTTTTTCGGAACTGCGTTCTCCAGACAGATTATTAATCATGGCTCGATAGCTACCGTGCCACGAAAAGAACGTCTGCTCGAAACTTTGGCGAACGATCGCGCGATGTTGGTCAGCTAATGCCTTGGTGGACTGTTTGGTTTCGGCTAACTGTTGATCGAAGTCTTGTCGGGCTAGGATAAGCTCGTCCGTCTGTAAACGGATTGCGTGTTCTTGGGCGAGTAGCGTCCTGACAAGAAGCACAATGGTGACCGTCCCTACAACAGGGTTAAGCAGCCCACCCAAAAAATCTCCAAACTGGCCCCAGCTGTCGGCCCCCCCTGGTGGGGCGTCAACGTAGAACTTGAAATAACCAACGTACGCAGCAACGAGGACGAACGCAACGCCTACCGGCACCCATACGAGGGAGAGACGAGGTTGCGCAGGGTCAATTTTGGGAGTGATCATTGATTGACGGACTCGAAAAGGAAATATTTCGTAACTTCGGAATATAGACAATATGGCGCTGACAGACAAACAGCGCCGCTTCGTGGATGAGTACCTCGTTGACCTCAACGCCACGCAAGCGGCGATAAGGGCGGGGTACAGCCAGAGGACTGCTGGCCAGATTGGCGAGCAGAACTTGAAAAAACTTGAAATCGCCGCAGCGATTCAGAACGCCCAGGCAGATCGGGCCAAGCGCACAGAGGTCACGCAGGACGAGGTCATCAAGGACCTACGCGAGCTTCGTGACATCTGCATGGGCCGCAAGCCAATCCGGATCACCGAGGTAATCAAGAACGCTCAGGCCGGTACAGCCGAGTCGGTAGAGGTCGACGTAAACGCTTTCGAGCCGACCGCCGCGAACAAAGCCCTGGAGCTGCTGGGCAAGCACATCGGCATGTTCAAGGAAAAGCTCGAGCACTCGGGCCCTGACGGCGGACCGATCCCCACCATGCCCACGACGATCCAATTGGTTGCCCCAGGTGACGACGGCTGAAATCCAACTCCCTCCTAAGCTGATCCCGGTGTTCTCCGGGCCAGCGCGGTACAGGGGGGCAAGGGGTGGTCGCGGTAGTGCAAAGACTCGCAGCTTCGCGCTGATGACGGCGGTGCGGGCGTACATGTTCGCCCAGGCCGGCGTCTCTGGCGTGATCCTGTGCGGCCGGGAGTACATGAACAGCCTGGAAGACTCCTCGATGGAGGAGGTCAAGCAGGCGATCCGTTCTGTGCCTTGGCTCGATGCCTATTTCGATATCGGCGAGAAGTTCATTCGGACGCGCAACCGTCGCGTCTCCTACACCTTCACGGGCCTGCGCCACAACCTGGACAGCATCAAGTCCAAGGCGCGGGTGCTGATCGCATGGATCGACGAGGCGGAGAACGTCAGCGAGATCGCGTACCAGAAGCTGCTGCCGACGGTCCGCGAGAACGATTCCGAGGTCTGGCTGACCTGGAACCCAGAGCTGGATGGAAGCCCGACGGACCTGCGTTTCGTCAAGGGCCCCCCGCCGAACTCCAAGCTCATCGAGCTGAACTACACGGACAACCCGTGGTTCCCCGATGTGCTGGAGCAGGAGCGCCGCAACGACCGGGAGCGCCTGGATGATCAGACGTATGCCTGGATCTGGGACGGCGCCTACCGTGAGAACAGCGAGGCGCAGATCCTGGCGGGCAAGTACCGCGTTGCCGAGTTCGACCCGGCGGCTGGCTGGGATGGCCCGTATTTCGGTCTGGACTGGGGCTTCAGCCAAGACCCGACGGCGGGCGTCAAGCTTTGGGTGCATGACCACCGGCTGTGGGTGGAGTACGAGGCCGGCAAGATTGGACTCGAGAACGACGACATCGCGGACTTCATGATCGCGCGCCTGCCTGGCATTGAGCAGCACGTGACCCGTGCGGACTCGGCTAGGCCGGAGACGATCAGCCACGTCAAGAGCAAAGGCAGGGACGGCCAGCGCGCCAGCCTTCCGCGGCTGCAAGGCGTGGAGAAGTGGAAGGGCAGCGTGGAAGACGGCATTGCCCACCTGCGCTCGTACAAGGAAATCGTCATCCATCCGCGCTGCGTGCAGACCCTGCGCGAGGCGAGGCTGTACAGCTACAAGGTGGACCGCCTGACGGGCGATGTACTGACGGACATTGTCGACGCCAACAACCATTACATGGACGCGACGCGGTATGCGTTGCAGCCCATGATCAAGCGCAAGCGCGGATTCTTCGGATGAAATACCTTCGCAACCTGTTCCGACGGAGCCAAGAGCCCGCGCCGGCCTCCAAGCGGCGCGGCCTGTTCTCCACGCATCCACTGGGCGACAAGGTCCAGGCGCGTTTCGAGATGCCGACGTTCGAGCAGCCCCAGGGCGCGCCGACCGTCGCGTCGGACAACGGCTACATCGGCGAGCGCCCGACGCCCAAGACGGCCAGCTTCACGCCTGTCAACGAGGCGCAGCTCGGCTTCTATGCTGCAGGCAGCACCTTCATCGGCTACCAGGCCTGCGCGATGCTGGCGACGAACTGGCTGATCGACAAGGCGTGCAACATGCCCGCGCGCGACGCGGTCCGCAATGGCTATCTGCTGACGTGCGGCTCGGACGCCATCTCGGCCCGCCTGATGGCTGGCGACAAGAAGTACGCGGTCAAGCGCCACCTGCGCGAGCTGGTGCACTTCGGGCGCGTGTACGGTGGGCGGATCGTGCTGTTCGACGTCGAGGCGGCCAACCCCGAGGAGTATTACAAGGCGCCGTTCAATCTGGACGGGGTGCAGGCCGGCACATACCGCGGCATGTCCCAGATCGATCCGAACTGGGTGACGCCGGTGCTGACCGAGGACAACCTGAACGACCCGGCCAGCCAGAGTTACTACGAGCCGACATTCTGGAAGATCAAGGACCGGGTCTATCACAAGTCCCATCTCCGGATCTTCGTGCCGTATCCGGTGCCGGACTACCTGAAGCCGCACTACCGCTATCTGGGCGTGAGCGTGCCTCAGCGGATGATGGAGCGAGCCTACGCGGCCGAGCGCAGCGCGAACGAAGGTCCTCAGCTGCTGATGACCAAGCGGCTGACGTCGCTGAACGTGGGCGACGCGGCCCTAACCAACCGCGAGGAACTGGAAAGGAACCTTGCTGAGTGGGTCGCGTACCGCGACAACTACGGCGTGCGAGTCGGCGGCGCAGAAGAGACGATCCAGCAGTTCGACACTGCGCTGGGCGACGTGGACACGGGCATCATGACCCAGTACCAGTTGTCCGCTTCCGTGGCGAACGTGCCGGCGACCAAGCTGCTGGGCACGCAGCCCAAGGGCTTCAACGCCACAGGGGATTACGAGCAGTCGGTGTACAGGGAAGACCTGGAGAGCATCCAGTCCAACGACATGACGCCGCTGCTGGAGACGCACTACCGGCTGCTGGCGAAGTCCGAAGGGATCGTGCTGCCGGGCGAGATCGCCATCCAGTGGATGCCGGTGGACAGCCCGACCGCCAAGGAATGGGCCGAAATCGACAAGATCAAGGCCGACCGGGACGCCGCGCTGTTCAACTCCGGCGCAATCGATGCGGAGGACATCCGCAACCGCCTGCGTGAAGACCGCGAGGGCGATTACCACAACCTTGAAGACGCCGAGTTCGTAGATGCCGAAGAAAATGGTCACGAAGCGGCGCCAGGCGTGGGGGCAGCAGCAGCAGGCAACCCAGTTCAAGGGCTCGGCGCTGGCGTACCCGGTCGCCGTTGAGGGCCGGTACCGAGCCAGCATGGAGTCTCTGATTGACGGCATGCTGGCCGAGTACGACGCCGCGCTACGCCGGCTGTACCGCGGCAACCCGGAGATCACGCAGGACGAGAGCGTGACCACTCAGGCGCGGCGCATCCTGGCAGAGCTGGGGCGGAAGTGGAGCAAGGCCTTTGCCGAGAAGGCGGGCCCGCTTGCGAACCGCACGATCGGGCAGGTGGATCGGTTTTCCAAGCAGAACCTAGGCGCATCGCTGCGGGACATGTCCGGCGGCCTGACCATTAAGACGTTCCAGATGCCGGCCGGTCTGTACGACAAGGTCCTGGCCAGCACAGCGGAGAACGTCGGGCTGATTAAGAGCATCCCGGCGCAGTTTCAGGAGCGGATCCAGGGCATCGTCATGCGGTCGATCCAGTCGGGCGGCCAGGGAAGCGGGCAGATCTTCGACGAGATCAAGAATCTCAACCAGGTCACCCGCAACCGGGCCAAGCTGATCGCGGTCGACCAGACGCGCAAGATCACGTCCGCTATGAACGAAGAGCGGATGAAGGCCGCCGGCGTCAAGCAGTTCGAGTGGATTCACAGCGGAGGCGGCGCCGAACCGCGATCTCTCCACGTCCAGTACGACGGGCAGACGTTCAGCATGGACAACCCGCCCATCATCGACAAGCGGACCGGGCAGCGCGGATTCCCCGGCGAGCTGATCAACTGCCGGTGCCGCATGCGCCCGGTCATCGACTTTACCGAGTACCTCGATGAGCAAGCGACAAACTGACGTCAATGGCTACCTGCTGGTGCGCGACAACCCGATCACGAAAGTCGGCGTGTTCCCGTATCTGGGTCGGGAGATTGGCGCGCCGGACCCCGACCGGATTTACATGGTGTACCGGCCGCAGGAAGAGCTGGAAAAGCCCGAGACCATCGCCTCGGCCAACCTTGTGCCCTGGATCGACGAACACGAGTTCCTGGGCAAGGACGGGACGCCAGCCGAAAAGAAGGGTGTGCAGGGCACCACCGGCGAAACCGCGCGCTTCGAATACCCGTACCTGCGCAACAGCATCCGGGCCTACTCGGATTTCATGAAGAACCTGATCGACCGCGGCAAGGTGGAGCTGTCGCCCAGCTACCGCTGTCGATACGAATTCAGCGAAGGCGTGTTCGATGGCATGCAGTACGACGCCATCCAGCGCGACATTCGATTCAATCATCTGGCATCCGTGAAAGAGGGCAGGACGGGGCCGGACGTGGCTGTACAGGACTGCCTCACCATCACATACGACTCAGCGGAGTTCATCAATATGGAAATCACCCCCGAAATGGAACAAGCATTGCGGGCGTTGATCGAGAAAATCTTGGCGGAACAAGCTGCCGCTGTCTCGGACAACGACCCCAAGAAGGAGGCTGTCACGGACGCGGAAGTGCCGAATCCGGCCGCCGTGACGCCGGCCGAGAAGGACGCCGTCGAGGAGACCGCCGCGTCGGCCGAGCAGGCAACCAGCGCCGTCGAGACGGCCACTGCCGCGATCGAAGAAGTCACGGCGGCCCTCGAGGAAGTCGAGGCTGCTGCCGAGGCTGTGAAGGCAGCCCCCACGGCCGACAGCCGGAAGGCCCTGGACGCCGCCTTGGCCAAGCTTGGCGCCGCCAATAACAAGATCGCCGCGCGCGCCGCGGACTCGCAGGTCATGGGCATGATCGGCACGCTGCGCACCGAGATCAAGGCCAATGACGCCGCCGCGGTGATCAAGCAGATCGCCGACCGCGACGCGCTGGTCAAGCGCGTGACGCCGTTCATCGGCGCCTTCGACAGCGCGCTGCTGGTGTCGGCAGATCACGTCGCCAAGTACGCCGTCAAGAAGCTGGGCCTGAAGGCGCAGGACGGCGCCGAGCTCGCGGTGCTGCAAGGCTACCTGCAGGCCGCCAAGTCCGACGCCGAAAAGATCGTCGGCGATTCCAAAACGGTGCGTGCCGAAGACACGGCCGCCAAGCTCTGGAGCGAAAAACAATGATCCCGAACACCGCACGCAACTATCTTCTGTCCGGCATCCCCGGCAACATCAGCCACGACGGCCCGACCCGCGCCATCTCGGCGGTGCTGGATTCGCCCGACGAGACGAACAACGTTTTCGGCCGAGCCTTTACCTATGTGACCGGCCAGCCGTCAGGCCCCGGGACGTACGAGCGAGTGCAGGCAGGCGGCGAAGGCGTCTTCGCTGGAATCATGATCAACCCCAAGGCCTACGCCATCGAGGTCGATTATGCGCGTAACGGAACGGTCGGCGAATTCGCGACGATGACTGTCGCCTTTGTCCAATTGGGCAACGACGGGAACATCGGTGATGCCGTCTCCTACGACCCCGATACCGGCATCATTTCTGCCGGCACGGCCGGGACGGTCATCCCCGGCGCGCATATCGCCCGTCATGAACCCAGCGCCGAAACGCCGCGCCTCGCGGTGATCGAGCTGAACGGCCTGGTCACGCTGACCACCCCCGCCGCGCCTGGCGCCTGATCGGAAAGGAACCAAAAATCATGGCAAAAACTCAATCCAAGGTGCACATGCACATGAGCGGCCGCTTGGCCCTCGCGCGCGGCGCCGTCAAGCTGGGCAGCGATGCCAAGATCGGCTTCGAAGACCTGGAGAACCTGGGCGTTGGCCTGCGCGCGATGGACTCGGCCCTGACCGGCCCGGCCGTCACGAACGGCGCGATGCTCTCGCACATGCTCCAGACCTGGCTGCCCGGCACGCTGCGCGTCGTGACCCAGGTGCGCAACATCGACGAGATCGCCGGCATCACCACGGTTGGCCGCTGGGAGGACGAGCTGATCAGCGTGCGCGTCGCCGAGCCCGCCGCCAAGGCCGAACTGTACGGCGACTCGACCAATATCCCGCTCGCCGACTACCGCCAGTCCGTTGAATCGCGCGGCATCGTGCGCTTCGAGCAGGGCTTCCAGGTGGGCAAGCTGGAAGACGCCCGCCAAGCGGCCATCGGCTACCAGGCGGCGGACGAAAAACGCCGCGCCGCGACCGAGTCGCTGGACATCAGCCGCAACCAGGTTGGCTTCTACGGCTTCAACCAGCCCGACACGAACGTGTACGGCCTGCTGAACGACCCCAGCCTGCCGGCCTTCGTCTCGGCGGGCACGCCCTGGCTGACCGCGAACTTCGACCAGCTGGTCGCCGAATTCACCGGCATGTACAACCAGCTCGAGACCCAGATGGGCGGCGAGCTCAAGGACACGACCCGCCTGGTGCTGGTCCTGCCCACCGGCTACCGCTCGATCTTCAGCGTGTACAGCCCCGCCGCCTCTGGCATGACGTTCCGCCAATGGCTGAGCGAGAACTTCCCGAACCTGCGCGTGGTGACGACGGCCGAGTTCAAGGACGCCAATGGCGGCCTGGACGTGGCCTACCTGTTCGTCGAGAACGCCGCGGACCAGGACGAGTCGGACATCACCGGCGCCAGCCTGATCCAGGCCGTGCCTGTGCGCTACCAGGTCCTGGGCAGCGAGAACCGCATCAAGGGCTACATCGAAGACGCCATCAACGCCACGGCGGGCATCTTCGTGCTGCGTCCCTGGGCGTTCGCGCGCCGGACCATCAGCGCGTCCTGATCGGCGCGCACTGAACAGAGGGCCGGGGAAACCCGGCCTTTGTCATTTCTGGAGTCGAAATGTCTCGAATCTATATCTACAGCACGCTCAGCAACGACCAGCGCTACCAGCTCAAGAACGGCGCGTCGGTCCTGGTCACGGGCAAGGCCAACGTGGCCAACAAGCAACTGGTGACGCCCAAGGGCATGGTCACCGCCGTTTCGGAGGACGAGTTCAACCTGTTGCAGGAGAACATCGTGTTCAAGGCGCATTCGAAGAACGGCTTCGTGTCGGCCACCCACGACAAGCATGACGCGGAAACCTTCGCTGCGCGCAACCTGGCGCCCGCGGACAAGGCGGCCCAAGACACACCCGAATCGGCGCGTCGTCGCAACTCCGGCGGCGCCAAGGTCAAAGACGCCGAGGCCTGACATGGACTTCCCGCTGGCGAAGTTCCGGATCCTGTTCCCCATGTTCAACGCCGTGCCGGATGACGTGGTGCTGGCCGTGGCGGAATGGGCGCAGTGCTACACCAGCGGGCGCGGTTGTCAGTGCAACGGGCAGCTGTGGATGCTCATCACGGCCCACCTGCTGCAGCTGCGGCTGAACGCCGAGTCGGGTAATGGCGGCGCGCCCGGCGCCCTGGCCTCGGCCACCATCGACAAGGTGAGCGTGTCCTTTCAGGCGCCGCCCGCGACCGATTCCTGGTCGCACTGGCTGAATCTGACGCCCTACGGCCAGCAGTTCCTGGCTCTGTCCAAGAGCTGCGCGGCTGGCGGGGTGTATGTGGGCGGCCTGCCCGAGCGCGCGGCGTTTCGCAACGTGGGCGGCCTGTCCATCCGCGGGGGAAGGTTCTGATGAAGGTGGTGCGCAAGGGCGGCACGCAGAAGCTGAAGGCGACGTTGAAAGACGTCGGCGGCAAGCAGATCCGGGTCGGCTTCTTCCCTGAGGCCAAGTACCCGGACGGCACGCCGGTCGCGTACGTGGCAGCCATCCAGGAATACGGCTATCCGCAGGGAAACATCCCGGCCCGGCCGTTTATGCGCCCTACGGCGGAGCAGAAGAAGGCCGAGTGGGGCCGGCAGATCGCCGGGGCGGTGCGCGGCGCCATCGACGGTAGGGTCGACATCGGACAGGCCTTCGAGGCGCTGGGCGCGCGGTCGGCTGGCGACATTGCCCGGACGATTTCCCGAGTGACCACGCCGCCCCTGAAGAAGACGACGCTGGAAGCTCGCCAGGCCAGGAAGAAAACGCCGGGAGTGTCCAAGAAGCCCCTGGTCGACACCGGCCAGATGATCCAGTCCGTCAGCCACGTCGTGGAGGATAAATCGTGATTCCAGGAATCAATGTGCTTGGCATCGCGGCCGGCGTGATCGCGCAACAGGCGCCGGTCTGGCTCAAGTTCAAGGGGCGCACGGAGAACGCGCGCGGGCAGTGGGTCAACGAGTACGAGCCGCCGCAGACGATCCAGGGTTCCTGGCAGCCGGTCGGCGAGTCGACGATCCGCGACCTGGGGCTGGACACCGCCAAGCGCTATTTCAACCTCTACACGTCCCACCCGGTGGAGAACGTGCAACGGGGCGCGGCGCCGGACCAGCTGATCTACGGCGGGCGCCGGCATGACGTTGTGGGCGGAGCCGACTGGTACACCCAGGACGGCTGGCGCGGCATCCTTTGCGTCGATGTGGGGCCAGCATGAAGCAGAAGCAGCTTGAGGCCACGGTACGCGGCGCGCTGCTGGCGTTGCTGACCGAGCAGGGAATTGACCTCCCTGTGCTGGCGGCCTTCCAGCCGGCCAAGCAGGGCCGCGTTGACGATGGCATCTACTTCTTCCCAATCGGCCGCGGTAAGCGGGGCTGGCAGTCGCGGAAGTACCGCGATGACGGTGCCGCACTCACGGCGACGGAATCCCAGATCAACGAGTCGATGTACCAGTTTCAAGCGTTCGTCGACGACGATCTGAACGCGCCGGAGCAGCCGCTTGCCTCGGACGTCCTGTCCGTTGTCCGCGGGGTTCTGCAGTCCATGAAATTCACGCAGGCCATGACGGCGGCCGGCATCGGCGTGCAGCGCGCGACAGACATCGTGACGCCTTCGTTCGTGAACGAACGCGACAACTTCGACTTCAACCCGAACTTCACCGTCATCTTCACCCACAACCGCAACATCACCCAGGCCACGGCACACATCCAACAGGTTGCGCCGGGCATCCATCGCATTTGAGGAAAAAGACATGTCCATCAAGATGACTCGCTACGTCCGGATCATCAGTGCGGTGATCGGCGCCAATGCCGTCGCCCAGCAGCAACTGACCGGCCGGCGCTTCACCACTGACCCGCGCGTGCCCGTCGGCCAGATCGTCTCGGTGCGCCCGGGCGGCGCCGACGACTACTTCGGCGCGGACTCGCCCGAGGCGGCGTTCGCCCGCCAGTACTTCTCGTACGTCAGCCCGGCTCCGGCCTCGCAGGCGCCCGAGCTCCAGTTTGCTGCCTATCCCGACGTCGCCCGCCCGGGCCGCGTCTACGGCTACCGGATCTCAGCGAGCCTGGCGGACTTCCAAGCCGTCAGCGCTGGCGCGATGAACATCAAGGTTGGCGAATTTGCCTACGCGCTCACCGGCGTGAATCTGTCGGCCGCCACCAGTCTGACGAACGTCGCCCAGCTTGTGACCACTGCGATCGCCACTGCGGCCACCGCCCAGACCGGCACCGCCGCGACCGTCACCTATGACGCCATCGCCGGTGCCTTCACGGTCGAGTCCGCCGCGACGGGCCCGGGCGCAATCGTGGTGTCGCCGGCCACCGGCAGCGATATCGGCGCGATGCTGGCGCTGCAGGGTGCCCAGGCCATCAGTTCCCCGGGCTCGGCCGCCATGACGCCTCTGGAGGCCTTCCGCGCGTCGGAGAACGTGACCGACTCGTTCGGATCTGCCTCCTTCAGCGTTGCCGTGGACCTGGAAGATGCGATTCCGCTGGCCGAGTACGTCTCGGGCGAGAACGTGAAGTACCAGATGTACTGGCCGGTGGACTCGGTGACGGCCGATGCCTGGAACGCGGCGATGATCGGCACCGCTTCCAACGGTCTGATCCTTAACGCCACGGCCGGCGAGTACAAGGAAGCCCTGCCGATGGCGGTGATGGCGGCCACGGACTACGACCGTACCAATGCCACCATCAACTACATGTTCCGTCAGTCTGGTGTGACGCTCACGTCCGACGTGACCGACGACCAGATGGCCGACTTCTACGACGCGCGCCGGGTCAACTACTACGGTCAGACGGCCAGCGCCGGCCAGAAGATCTCGTTCTTCCAACGCGGCTACCTGATGGGCGGCGCGACGGCGCCCCTGGACATGTCGGTGCACGCCAACGAGCAATGGCTCAAGGCGTACATGACGGCCCAGCTGATGAGCCTGCTGCTCACCACGAACAAGATCCCGGCCAACAACGACGGCCGCGGCATGGTCATGGCGATCATTCAGGGCGGCGTCAACAAGGCACTGAACAACGGCACGATCCTGATCGGCAAGACCCTGACCGAGCTGCAGAAGGTGGCGGTTACCCAGCTGACCAACGATCCGCTGGCCTGGCACGACGTGCAGGACAACGGCTACTGGTTCAACGTCAGCATCGAACAGGAGACGGGCGAATCGGGCGTGACCGAGTTCACGGCCAAGTACACGCTGGTCTATTCGAAGGGCGACATGGTCCGCAAGGTCGACGGCTCGCACAACCTGGTCTGACCGGGCAAGACAACACTTTGGGCGGCCTGCGGGCCGTCTTTCTTTTGAGGATCAGACATGTACGATATTTCCGCTATCGGGGTTGCGCTGCGCTGCGTGGCCAGCGAGTCCTTCCCGTCCGGCTTCACGATCACCGAGTTCGCCGATGACGCGGATCCTTTTGACATCCCCGCGATCGATATCGCCACTCCGGCCATGACGGTCAACGGCGACCTGGTCGTGTTCAGCGCGCCGACGCCCATCACCATCACCTTGAACGTGATCCCGGGAAGCGAGGCAGACAACAATCTCGCGGTGATCTTCGAGGCGAACCGTGCCGCGAAGAACAAGCGTCACGCGCGCGATGAGATCACGCTGGTGGGCACCTATCCGGACGGCGCCAGCCTGACGCTCAGCGAAGGCAAGATGACCAACGGCATGCCCGGTAACTCGCCGGCGTCGGCCGGCCGCATCAAGTCGAAGTCCTACACCTTCGCCTTCCAGAACCTCTCCCGCACCCGCGCGTAAGGGCCCGCCATGGCAGACCTGATCAAACCCCGCGTCGTCATGGTCAAGAACCGTGATGGCGTGGAAAAGGCATTCACCATTTCCCGCCTGCCGGCCACGGTGGCGCGGGAGGTGATCGCCAAGTACCCGTTGTCGAACATTCCCAAGCTGGGCGACTACCAAACCTCGGAAGAGGTCATGAAAAAGCTCATGAGCTATGTGGCGGTGGACTTGGACGGGCGCGAGCAACGGTTGACCACCGCGGCGCTGATCGACAACCACGTCGACGATGGGATCCAGCTCATGAAGCTGGAGATCGAGATGATCGAGGAGAACACCGGTTTTTTCGGACTCGGCGGGCAGCGCGGTTTCCTCGACTGCCTGCTGGAAAAGTGTCTCCACTCGATTATGCCAATGCTGACCCCTTTATTGGGTCAATTGTCAGCTCAGGACTCGCCCGACTCGTCGAGCTCAAAACCGTAATTGACCTGGAAGAGGCGATGGACCTTTGGGAAATCGCCACTACCAACAAGGTCAACGAGATCCGCGCGATGGAAGCGGAAAAGAGGAAGTGACATGGCCTTGCTGGACGCCCTGACGTACGTCATCGACGCCGACAACTCCAAGCTGAACAAGGAGATCGACAAGTCGGAACAGAAGACCGACGAGTTCGGAAAGTCGATGCTGACCGCCGAGGGGCGGGCCGGCCTGATGGAGCAGAAGATCAAGGGGGTGTTCACCCGGATCGGCGCCGCCATTCTGGCCACGGTCGCCGCCTCCAAGGCCTTGGAGACCTTCTACAACCACGTGCAGACGGTCGAGCAGATCCGCAACACCAGCGAGGCGCTCGGGGTTGCGATAGAGGATGTGGACGCCTTCGGGAGGACCATCGTACGCATGGGCGGCGACGCTCAGGGCGCGCGCGACTCCCTGACGGACATGGCCGAATCCATCGGCGAGGCGCTGCAGGATGTGGAGTCCGGCCGCGCGAAGACGTTCAAGGCGCTGGGCATCAGCCTCAAGGACGTGAACGGCCAGGCCAAGAATGCCGTGCAGGGCATGGTAGAGCTGGCCGGCGCCGTAGAAGGGATGGGGCGGGAGGAGGCGGTATTCCGGATCAAGGAGCTGGGGATCACCGACAACCGCACAGTGGAGCTTCTCCTTAAAGGCCGGCAGGAAGTAGAGCGCATGCTGCGCGTCCAGAAGCAGCAGGGCGGCGTAACCAAGGAGTCGGCTGAGCGCGCCAAGGCCTACTCCGAAGCGATGGCGAAGTTCAGGGACAGCACAGACAAAGCCGCCGGCGGGATCGTCGACTGGATCCTGCCAGCGGTCACCTGGTTCATCGACAAGTTGGATGCGGTGGTCACCTGGATGAACAGGCACGACACCTTCGTGAAGGGCTTCTTCATCGGTCTGGCGGTGATTTTGACGGCGATGTTCCTGCCGGCGGTGATCTCGGCAACCGCGGCGGTGTGGGCGCTGATTGCCCCGTTCCTGGCGGTGGCCGCGCCGATTGCCGCCGTCGTGGCGCTCTTCGCGTTGCTGTACGACGACGTGATGAACTTCCTGGACGGGAACGATTCACTCATTGGGCAGATCTCGGAGAAGTATCCGATCGTCGGCGAGACCGTAAAAGCGATGGCGCAGGCTGTCACAGCGGCATTCGATTGGGTCAAGGAGGCGCTGGCCGGCGCCTACGATTCGGTCAAGATCTTCGCGTCGGGAGCAGTGAACTCGTTTGCCGTCATGGGCAAGTCCATAGGCGCCATCTTCCAGGGCGTGGTGGGCGTGGTGAAGAGCGCCTGGGCCTACATCAGCGGGGTCTTTGACAGCGTCTCGTCTGTCATTTCCCGGATCGGCAAGTGGTTGGGCTTCGGAAGCAGCGACGACATCCAGGTGACCGCATCGACGGTGTCCAAGGGGGTATCGGAGGCAGAGGCGAAGGCAGCCGAAAACATGAAGGCGGCACAGGCGCAGCTTGACCTGGCCGCGGCCAACCCGATGAACTCGGTCACGTCGAACGCAATCTCGAATGCCAGCAACACGCACACCGAGACGAACGTCCAGGTCGGTCAGGTCACGGTGCAGACGCAGGCGACTGACGCCCAAGGTATCAGCCAGTCGATCGGCGGCGGCTTGAAAGACGAACTCAGGAACCTGCAGGCTGATTCCGCCAGCGGAGTGAAACGGTAATGCAGTTATCCGACAGCCTTTCCACGTCTACCCAGCAGCAAGTGACGATCCTCGATTCCGAGAGCTTCGACACCTTGTTTGCGTCGGCCCATCCCATGCGGGTCGCGGTGAGGGAGGCCAAGCGCGCCACCAAGTTCGCGGTCGAGGACGGCAGCGAGCGGTCGGACCACGTCGTGCGCGAGCTGACAGAAATCCAGATCGACTTCCTGCTGGCCGATGACACGCGCAACCAGTTCGAGTCCCTGCGCCAGGCGTTCGACCAGAACAAGCTCGTCACCGTACAGACGAAGGTTCGTTCGTACGAAAACATGCTGATCGTCGACATGCCGCATGACGAGACGCCCGAGCTGGGAATGGCGATCAATGTACCCATCAGGATGCAGGAGTGGGTAGAGGTCAAGCCTGAGTTCGGCGAGCTGCCGCCGGCGAAGGTGGAGAACAAGAGCCAGTCCAGCACGGTGAAGCGCGGCCAGCAGACATCGGAGGAATCCGGCGCTGGCACCGAGCGGAAGGGCAGCGTCTTGAGCGGGGTGTTCAAGTGAGAGATATCACCTTGTTGGCGGTGCCGAACCAGACGTTCTCGGCCACGATCAACGGTGTGTTGTGGGAGCTATCCATCAAGGTCGCGCGCGGCACGATGCTGGCTGACGTGCGCCGCGACGGCGTTGACTTGGTCCTGGGCCAGCGGATCGTCGCCGAATTCCCCATCCTGCCGTATCGCTACCTGAGCCACCAGGGAAACTTCGCAATCCTGACCAGGAACGGCGAGTTGCCATGGTGGGAGGAGTTCGGACGGTCGCAGTCGCTGATCTATCTGGAACCGACGGAGGTCGGCATCGATGATTGACCTACGCGCCATCCGAATCGGCATCGAGGTGTCGGGCCGGATGAACTACTACAGCGCCGCGGACGGCATGCGGATCAAGGCCAGCGGCACGAAGTACGCCAATGCCACGCAGAACGAGTGCAGCGTGACCATCTCGAACCTGCGCCGCGAGACGCGCGACTTCCTGCTGACCGAGACGAGCCCGTTCAACAAGAACCGGACGCCGAAGCGGTTGATCGTGGAGGTGGGGCGGATCTCCACCGGCCTGTTCAAGGTATACACAGGCGACATCATCAGCGCGGAGCCTAGCAGCCCGCCGGACGTGGACATCGTCCTGAAGTCCAAGACGGGCAACGCGGCGAACGGGGTAGTGGTCTCCAAGAGCGCCCAGGCGACCTCGAAACTGTCCGCGATCGCTGCAGCTGTGGCCACCGACATCGGCGCGACGCTGGTCTTCCAGGCGTTGGACAAGCTGATCGGGAACTACACCTATACCGGCGGAGCGCTTGGCCAGGTGAACCGGCTGGCCGAGGCCGGCGGGGTCCGAGCCTTCGTGGACGACACCCGGCTGATCGTGCAGGACTTCGACAAGGCCGTCAGCGGCCGGGTCAAGGTCCTGAACGTGAACAGCGGCATGGTGGGCATACCCAAGGCCACAGCGAAGGGCGTGGAGGTGACCTACCTGATCGACGGCGAGTCGGTCTTGGGTGGAACGCTGCGCCTGGAAAGCAAGTTCAACCGGTCGCTGAACGGCGACTACAAGATCGATCAACTGAAGTTCGACGTGGCCAGCCACGAAGATCCATTTTTCTACCAAGCGACATGCAGCCGACTGTAGCCCCCGATATCGACGGCGCCGACGATGGGAGCATGTCGGGCGTCCTGAAGTCCTGGATCCGCGCGTTCATCCGCGAGAACCTGGACGACATGCTGCCCGCTCAGCTTGTCTCCTACGACGACGCCTCAAACCGGGCGGTGGTGAAGCCGCTGATCATGGTCGGCACGACGGACGGGCAGAAGATCTCGCGCGGCAGCATCCCGAACATCCCGGTGTTCCGCTTCGGTGGCGGAGGCTTCTTCATGCGGTTTCCCGTCAAGCCAGGTGACTTCGGCTGGTTGAAGGCGAACGACCGGGATGTGTCGCTGATGTTCCAGCGCGGCGGCCGGGAGGATTGGCCGAACACCGAGAGGTTGCATTCGTTCTCCGACGCGATGTTCTTTCCTGACACGATCAAGGATTGGGCCATCGACGGCGAGAACGCTGATGCGCTCGTCCTGCAGTCCATGGATGGCTCGGTCTGCATCTCGTTGCACGCCGGCGAGGTGCGTATCAAGGCGCCCAAGGCGAAGGTGGAAATACCCGAGACGGAATGGATCGGGAGCATCGAGTTCAAGGGCAACGTGGCCACCAGCGGCGGGAACGTGGCGATGTCAGGCGGCACGTTGACGCACAACGGCAAGAACATCGGAAGCACCCATACCCACAACGGGGTGCAACCCGGCAGCGGAAACTCGGGAGGCCCCAATTGATCTCGTTTCAGACCGACGACGACAACGACTTCGTGACGCTGCCCAACGGCAATCTGGCTATGGTGACCGATCGCCAGGCCGTGGCCCAGGAAGCCAAGCATTTCGCCGCCACGGCGCGCGCGGAGATGATCCACGCTTATGACGAGGGCATCCCGTTTCTGCGCGAGGCATTCAGCAAGCAGCCGAACCTGGCGCAGTTCGAAGCGTCCCTGCGCCGGCGCTTGCTTACGACCCCGGATGTGACGGGCATCTTGAGCCTCGTCACCCAAATTGAGGGCGAAACGCTGAAGTACACGGCGACGCTTCAGACCACATATGGCACGGTAACGATCAATGGCTGATTACAGTTTCATCGCAAACCGCGGCGTCATCGTCGTGGATACGGCCACCACGCGGGCACAGGTGGAAGCCGAATTCCGCGCAGTGTTTGGCGAGGACATGCCGACGGATGCGGCCACGCCCCAGGGCATGCTGATCACCCGCATCACCGAGGAGCGGGACGCGATCGCCCGGAACAACGCCGAGCTCGCCAACCAGATCAACCCGAACCTCGCCGGCGGCGTGTTTCTGGACTCTCTCGTCGCGCTGACTGGCGGTAGGCGTCGAAGCAGCGTGCGGTCGTTGATCATCGGCGCGCTCCTTGGTGGTATTCCCGGCACGAACGTTCCGGCCGGATCGATCGCCGAGACCGATCAGGGTGAGCAGTTCGAACTTGTGACAACGGTCGTCCTTGATTCGGGCGGCACCGCCTCGGGAAACCTGCGCGCCCTGCAGGACGGCGAGATGGTCGTGCCGCCTGGCGGGCTGAACACCGTAGCCTCCAGCGTCTTGGGATGGGAGACGATCACCAACCCCGTGGCGGCGCTTCCGGGCCAGTTGGAAGAGAACGATGTTCTCTTGCGGCGCCGGCGCGCGCAGACGCTGGCACTTCAGACGACTTCGATCAACGAGGCGATCGTGTCGCGGCTCTACAGCATCGAGGCGGTGCGCTCGTGCTACTACCTCGAGAACTATGCGGACGTCGACCAAGTCATCGACGGCATCCCCATGCGCAAGCACAGCATTTGGGCGTGCGTGGAAGGCGGCACGGAACAAGAGGTTGCGCAGGCACTTTTCGAGACCAAGACCGTCGGCGGCGGCTACAACGGCGCGGTCGTCGTCCAGGTTCCGGACCCGGTTAACGGACGGCTGTACGAGGTGAAGTTCGACCGGCCGGAGGAGGTTGCGCTCCTCATCCGTGTCACGGTGAGGGCAAGCACGCTGGACGTCCAGCAGCTGATCCCGGACTTGGTCATGAACTGCGTCAACGGAGATATTGAGGGCGACGTGAGCTTTGTGGTGGGGAGCGACGTGTCGACCTTTGAAATCGCCAGCGCCATCAACCAGCAGGAGCCGACCATCTTTGTGAAAAAGGTCGAACTGTCGGTTGTAGGGTCAGGCGTGTGGTCCGCTGACTCGATGGACATTGCGCCCGACCAGATCGCCCGGACCCAGCGCAGCTCCATCCAGGTGGTGATTGCATGAGCGGAACCCAGCAATTCGACTTTTCGGTCGACCTGATGCGGTCGATCCTATGGCAGTACGAGGGCGCGCCGCGGGCGGTGGCGCTGTCGCGGAATGATCAAGCGTGGATCGACACACACCAGATGGACTTCTGGCGCGCATGGCATCGGGACGTCTTCGATCTGGACTCGGCCAATGAATTTGGACTAGCGGTCTGGGCGCGCATTCTTGGCGTGTCGCTCGAGATCGGTGAGCCCCGCCGGGTTGAGGGGGTATTCGGCTTTGGCACCGAAAACAAGAACTTCGGCAATGGCAATTTCGGGCGCTCCTCCGACGGCCAGGTCAGCCTGGATATCGAGTCCGCGAGGAAACTGCTGAAGCTGCGGTGGTTTCAGCTGACCATGCGGCCCACGGCGCCGAACATCAATCAGGCGCTGGCGAGCGTATTCGGTGACGGCATCGCCTACGTGGCAGACAGCTACGACATGAACTTGGTCACCTTTTTCTTCACGCAGGCACCGGACTACCGGTTGCGACGCCTGTTGGAGAGAACGGACATCCTTCCCCGGCCGTCCACAGTGGGGGTCGGTTGGAAGGTGCAAGTCAAACCCTCGTGGGGCTTTGGCCCTGAACACCTCAATTTCGAAAACGGAAACTTCGGAGCGTAAATGGCTACCAGGATCTACAAAACGTCGTTTGCTGCGACGGGCGATAAAGAAGCGCTGGCAACCGCCGACCAACCGGACGGCAAGGTATCGCTGCAGGCTGGCTGGACGCCGGATTACGAGCTGCCCAACGACAACGCCAATTACCGTCCGGTGGGCCGATCCGAGATGAACGGCATTCTCAACGAGCTCACGGAAGGGCTCGGCGAGATGCAACTGAATGGCTTTGCGAAATGGCAGGCTATCGACGGCGGTTGGCCCCTTGGTGCCCAAGTTAGCCATGGCGGAATCGTCTACAAGTCGACGAGTGCCGATAACGTCGCCGAACCAGGCCCAGGCGTCGCAGGATGGGTGAACCAGAACGCTGGAGCGCTGCTCCGAACGTCGGTGTACCGCAATTCCGGGGGCACTCAACAAGTGAGCGTTGATGGCGGCGCGTTCACGACCACGGGGGCAACCACCTTCACCAAGTTGGCCCAATCAAGTTCGGCCATCATCAGGGTCGGCGGTGGAGGTGGCGGCGGCGGTGGCTGCCAGGCGAATGGAGCTGGCGCTACCTCTTGTGGTGGTGGCGGCGGTAGTGGCGCGTACGCCGAAACTCGCTTGACGTCTGGGTTTACCGGGCAGGTTGTGACTGTTGGCGCGGGCGGGGCCGCTGGCGCGGTTGGCGGTGGTGGCGGATTTGGCGGTTCGTCAGCTTTCGGTGCGATTGTCACAGCGCCGGGCGGAGGCGGTGGCGCCGTGGGGCTTACTACCTCATCGTTTCCTCTAGTCAGCCAATCTGGCTCACGCGCAGGCCCCGCCACTGGGGGCAATATTTTGAACTCCACTGGCACTCCCGGGGATAACGGCGTTGCGCTTGCATTGAATCGCATCATGGGGGGAGCTGGCTCGAGTTCCGTATTCGGTGGTGGCGGGGGCACGCCTATCGCGGGCGGCTCCGGCAATGATGGCGGGGCATATTGCGCGGGCGGTGGCGGCGGTGCGTCGGCCGCTTCGCAAGCTGGTCAGTCTGGCGCTGCTGGCGGTTCCGGCGTCGTTATCGTCATGGAGTATTCGTAATGATCTACGCGCGAATTGAAAATGGCATGGTGGTCGAGATCATCCAGCCGATGTTCTTTGACGACGGGTCTGAGATTCCGATTGAACTTCGGTTTACCCCGCAATTCGTCGCCACGCTAATCAACGTGTCCGATGAAAATCCGATGCCGGACGTTTGGTGGCGCTTCGATGGCGAGAGATTCTTGGCGCCCAGCGCCCAGGTTGTTGGCGATGATTAGGCGAGATGTCCTTGGAATTTGGTCGATTTGGGGTTTGTTCAGCTGACCGAGCTACATGATCTACACCCCGAGGGTTGTATCGTCTACGAAGAAATCAATCAATCTAGCCCGCTATTGCGGGCTAGATGCGCACCATGGCCGAAGACTAACCTGCACCGATAAGATCGGTGATAATTCGATTTCTTATCGGGAGCAGACATGGGCTTTTTTGACAAGTACGAGAAGTTCTACAAGACAAGTAACACAAGCCCTTTCCCTCATCGACTGAATAGTCGCCATGAGGCTATCGTTGCGCGCAACGCCGACAGGATCGAGGGCCGGCGCGTTCTCGATATAGCGAGCCATGACGGGCGTTGGAGCTTCGCTGCGTTGCAGGCTGGAGCGTCCCATGTGACGGGAATCGAACCTCGAGCGGAGTTGATCGCAAACGCGAAGGAAACTTTCCATCACTATGGGATTGCTCCAAGCCGGTACGATCTGCAGCAGGGAGATGTATTCCGCAGGTTGGAGGGCCAAAAGTTCGACGTGGTGTTCTGTCTGGGTTTTTACTACCACACGATCCGGCATGCGGAACTACTCGACTTGATAGAGCGCACTGGCGCTCAATTTGTGGTCATTGACACCGAGGTTACGCCGGCGGTCGATGAGCGCCCGAGGGTCACGTCTGAGGATCCTCGTTTGGTTTACAAGAACCCTCACGATATCCAGCTTCTGCTGGACCCCGTGGAGGACCAACAGATGGCTTGGTCAGATTCGATGACCAGAAATGGGCGAACGCTGGTCGGCAGGCCTTCTCGCTCGGCTATTGAATTCATGGCCGCACACTTTGGCTACACCTATGATGAGTTCGACTGGGCTTCTTTCTTCGAGCAGCACCCAGAAGCGAAGTCGTCGATGGTCGACTACGACGAGAAATGGCGAGGTACGTTCTACCTCTCCAAGTAGCAGATTCAGCCACATCAAACCCGCTCCGGCGGGTTTTTTTACGTCTATAGGGGACGCGATTGAACATCCAAGACTTCGACGCCTTCGCGGCAAAGTTTGCCGGCGTGCTTGGCGCCGCGGTATCGATGCGATACCTGCAGGGGTCCTGGCCGGCGCGCCTCAGCATGGCGGTCAGCGGTTCGCTGGTCGCCTATTACGCCGCGCCGTACCTGTCGCTCATGCTGGGCATTCCTGAAGGGCTGGCCGGCTTTCTGACCGGCATGTTTGGAATGGCCATCGTCTCGCGCGCCTGGGAGGCGGTGCAGGCGGCGCCCGTCGGCGCGTTGTGGCAAGCCGTGATCGACCGCGTGCGCGGCAGAGGGGCATGAACATGGACAGCACCATCATTCTCACGCTGTGGGCGGTCCTCGCCTTCGTCTGCTGGCTGGTGGTGGCCGGCGGCGCGGCTCTGGCGGTCTTCGCGCGCGGCATCAAGGACACAACGCTCGAGCGGATCGGCCTGTCGGCCGTGTGCCTGACAGCTACCGGCGCGGCCTGCCGCATCTTCGTGGCGGGCTGGGCCAGCGCGGGAGACGCGGCTCTCGCGGCCTCTGCCGCCTTCTACGTGGCCGCCGTGACGGCCAAGCACATCAGGAGCCCAAAGCTATGACGCTGTCCGAAATCATCGTCGCGGGGATCAACCCGGCGCTGGCATTGTTGCCCGCCAGTATGGACACGCCCGAAGCGCGCATCATGCTGCTGGCGATCGGGCTGCAAGAATCGCGCTTCGAGCATCGGCGCCAACTCGTGGGCAACCCGCCGCGCCCGACCGGGCCGGCGAAAAGCTTCTGGCAGGCGGAGCAGGGCGGCGGGATGGTGCACGGCGTCCGGCTGCACGTCGCCACCCGCGCCGCGGCCGCGCACCTTTACCAGGCCCGGGGCGTGCCGGCGCGGGACGCCGCCATCTGGGACGCCATCGAGAACGACGATGTGCTGGCTGCCGGCCTGGCGCGGCTGCTGCTTTGGAGCGACCCCGGCCGGCTGCCAGCGGTCGGCGATGAGCAGGGCGCCTGGAATCTCTACCTGCGCACCTGGCGGCCGGGCAGGCCGCATCCAGAGACGTGGCCGGCCTTGTACGCACGCGCGGTGGCAGAGGTGGCCCGATGAACCCGCTGCTGCGCGCGGCGTTGCCCTACCTGATCGGCGCGGCGGTGCTGGCCGCGGCCGTCCTGGGCGTGCGCTGGTATGGCGCCAGCCAATACGAGGCAGGCGCAGATGCCAAGCAAGCGGAAATCGAAAAACGCCAGGCGGCCATCGAGCGCGCCTGGCAGGAGGAGAGAGACCGTGCTGATGCCGAATACCGCGGCGCTGTCCTGGCGCGCCAACAAACCGAATCGAAGCTGGCCAAGGCTGAGCGCGAACGTGATGCCGCTTTTGCTCGTGTTGGCGGGTTGCTCAAGCAGCTCGACGGCCGGCGCGCCGAGGCACCCAACGCCGGCGGCGGACCTGATGGCGCCGGCCCCGACTGGATCGGCGTATTTGGAGAGTGTCTCGGCCGAGCTCAAAGCCTTGGACGACGACTTGGCGAGGTGGGAAAGGATGCTGCAGGATGGGCTGACCAAGTGAATGGCCTGCAAGACTACATTAAGGCCCTGCTCGGTAGCGCCTCTATCGACGAAAAAATTTCCAAAGCAAAACTGTTACCAATGGGGATAGGTAGATAGCGCCGGAAATCAAGTTGGCTTCTGCCCGTATGCCGTGTGGTTGGAATAGCAGGCCGCGGACCAACAGTATTGCGCCGATCGCTCCGAGAGCCAGTACCACCACAGCCGCAATGCGGCGAGCGATTGAAGGAATTCTAGAGAGCACGTTCATCGCCCTTTCCTGGCGCTCCATTCGTGCAATCGCGGTTTCAAGTTCTAACCTGCGCTTCCGCTCTTCAAGTTGTTCGATCGATTCGGTCATGGCCGCAATGGAAAATTGAGTTGTGAGATTGTATTTCTATCTTATGCGGTGAGCCACTGCATCCACCACCCCTGGTAGTAGCGCCGGCCGTCGATCTCTTCGAAGCCGCAGACCATCATCCCCCTGTCAGAACAGAAGGTAAGCAGCTCCGGCTCGAGCAGGTCGGGTATCGGCCCTTTCGCCGTCGCGCCGAACTTGGCCAGACCATCCATCGTCATGACGCGTACCTGGCGCCGCATGTCCTCGCGCGTGATCGAGTACATCCGCACGCTGCCGGTTACCGCTGGCGCGGGGTCATTGTCGCGGCGCTTCTGGCCGAGATGGTGGGTGCGGACGACGGAACAAAGCATGATTCTGCTGCGTAAAACTGTATGGATGTACAGTGTATTGCAGCAAAACCGGGGTCAGGTCATCGGTGTGGCGACCAGCTTTTCGGAGGGGAAGGGGACGAGGAGGTCGCGGCTTTGATCGGCGCTGGCGGTCAGCCAGTCACTGTATGCGCCCTCGGGAAGGATCACCACCATTCGTTTTTCTTTGTTGGGTTGGTGGTAGTCGCGGAACAGGGGATCGTCGTCCGCGCTGATGGTCAGCATCGTGTAGCTCTCATGCCATTGGCCAGCCGCGTCGCGATAGCGGTCCCACAGGCCGGCAACGCCCAGCGGCGCGCCGTCGGCCCGCGTGAAGCGCGTGGCCACTGCTTTGCCGGATCGCCAGTCAGGTTCGAATATGGCATCGGCGGGAATGATGCAGTGCTGCGCGCGGCGCCAGGCATTGCGGAAGGTGAAGGCGTTGGCGACGCGGTCGTCGCGGGCATTGAAGGTGGACAGCTTCTCCGCGCCGGGTAGCGCGTCCGGCCGGGTGGATCCCGAGATCAGGCCCCAGCGGCCCGTCACGGCTTCGATGCCGGGCACGGCCTCGTCGCCGGCGTCGTGCTCTGGCGGCCGGCGGACGAAGGTGCCCTGATAGCGCGGCCACATGTCGTACTTGCCGAGCACACCCGGCCGGGTCACGCCGAACTTCTTCAGCAGCAATTCAGCATCTTTCAGGGTCTGGTAATGACTACACATGAGGTCCTCCCGGGGGAGGTCAGTATAGGTGCAGAGGGACAACTAGGCCGGGTTGACCATGATTCGGATCTGTCGCAAAGTGCAAGTCTTGGAGCCAACGCAACGGCGCTCAAGCACTCTCGCGCCGTGCAGGTATCTTTCAGTTGTTTAAAGGATCCTGGGCAATGCGAGTTCTCATCGTTGACGATGATTCGACGACTTCCGAATTGACCGCCGAGTGTCTGATGATGGACGAGTCTGTTTTGACGCGGACCGCGGGCGACGGTGCGACGGCAATGCGGACTACGATTGAGTTCAAGCCCGACGTGATTCTTTTGGACATTGAACTGCCTGATGCTTCAGGCCTTGAACTGGCGCCGCGGCTTAAGACCCTCTGCCCAGACAATACGCCCCGCGTCGTCATCTTTAGTGGCAGCGTGCGATTAGCGGATTCGGTTGTTCTACCGATTGGCGTTGATGCCTGGCTCACAAAACCTGCCCATCTTGACACGCTGCTGGACACCATTTTCCGCCCGACCGGTTCTCGGAGCAGGCCGCTCTAAATCAGACGTGCGAGCCGAAACCGGGATGCTTCGGCCGAACTGCTGCAAGCTGAGCGTTAGAACAGATGGCTGCTAAGCCGCATATAATCGTGGCCCATAAACGGGATTTGTTCTAACGCATATTACAAAGACCCGTGTGAAATCAAGGCGTTAGGTAGATTTCCTACGGGCCTTCTAAGCCTGAGGTCGGGGGTTCGAGCCCCTCCTGCCGCGCCAGCCCTAAAGCTTGCCATATGAACCTTGACCGACTGCGCCGGGAATTTCCCCGCTACGACATCTCCACCCTGCCGACTCTGCCCGAAGGCTACGTTGACGCGTCTGAACGCATCGACGCGGCGCCGTCCTTCGTGAACGAGGAGCGCGGCTTGAAGGTGTATGTCGACTACGCCAACTACGCCGACCGCGAATCCGGCAGAAGCCAGCGCTACTGCGTCTCGCGTTGGGACGAGGAAGAAGGCGACTACGAGGATGTGGCGTTGTCGACGAATGATTGGGCGGAAGTCGTGCGGTTTCTGACTGCCTGAGTTTGCTTCAAGGGAGGGCTGCGCCGATCTTCGGTGTCGGCCTCTCGATCTTGCGCATTCTCTCTTTGCCTTTTCTCGCGGCTTGCATTCCCTCGACGCGCAAAGCGGGGCAGCGAGCATGATGCCGATCACAAGAGCACACGTCTATCGCGAAAATAATATTGATCTGATTTACGGGGCATAGGTGTGGCTTCTAAAAGGGCAGTGCTGCCTGGCGCCAAGAGCGACCAGCGTGGCATGACCCAAATGGAAGCTCGCCATGCCCACCCAATCTGATCTGCGCTTCACATTCGCCATCGGCGATGAGTCCTTCGAGGTAGTTGAATTTACGTTGCAGGAAGGGTTGTCCGAGACATTCCTGCTTGAAGTTGACTTGTCCAGCGCCAGCGCTGCCATCGACTTCGGCACAGTGTTGGACCGTGCCGCACTGCTCACCATCTGGCACGGCGATACGCCGGTTCGCTACGTGCACGGCGCCGTCTCGGCCTTCGTTCAGGGCGACACAGGCTTCCGCAGAACCCGTTACTCCGCGATCGTCGAGCCGCGTCTTGCGCGCTTGAAACTCAGTTCCGACTGGCGCATCTTCCAGTCCCTTTCGGTCCCGCAAATTGCCGAAACCGTCCTCAAGACGCATGGACTTACCCAGGATTACGAGCAGCGCAACACCACTGAGCATCTGACCCGTGAATACTGCGTCCAGGCTGGCGACACCGACTACCAGTTCGTCGAGCGCATCATGCGCGAGGAAGGATTTTTCTACTCCTTTCGCCACACCGCCGAGGGCCATCAGCTGGTTCATAGCGATCGCCTCTTCATCCACGGCCGCGTGGGTGACGATCCCGTGCAGTATCACCCAACGCCGGGCGGTGACCAGCCGCAGCCCGCTCTGCGCCGCTTCTCGTACATCGAGAACGTGCGCACCGCACGCCAGACGCAGCGCGACTACACCTTTCACAACCCGCGCTACACCCATCAGCACAGTAGCGACGGGCAAAACCTGAACCATCAAGGGCGTCGCTACGAGCGATACGACTACCCCGCACGTGCCAAGTTTGACGAGGCCGGCAGGCCGTTCGCCGTGAACCGCCTACGCGGTCGCCGTCGTGATGCCTGTATCGCCCGGGTCGAAGGCGACGATGCCCGTCTGCAGCCGGGCATTTCATTCATCCTGGCTGGCCACCCGCGCGAAGATATGAACCGCGGATGGCGTCCGGTGCGCATCGTTCACCGCGGTACGCAACACCCCAGTCAGGCAGAGGAAAGCGCCCAGGCGCAATTGGGTACGCATTACCGCTACGAGGCCGATCTCGTTCCGGACGACGCAGAGTGGCGCGCCGAACCGTTGCCCCCGCCACGTATCGATGGCCCCCAGAACGCCGTCGTGGTTGGTCCGCCTAACGAGGAAATCTTTACCGACGAATACGGACGGGTGAAGGTCCAATTCCCGTGGGATCGGCTGGGTAACCAGGACGATCACAGCTCATGCTGGATCCGCGTGTCGCAGAATATCGCCGGCGCCACCTGGGGCCACATGGCCATCCCGCGCATCGGACAGGAGGTCATCGTCCAGTTCCTGGATGGGGATACCGATCAGCCGATCATTACGGGCAGGGCCTACAACCGCCTGCAATTGCCGCCGTACGAATTGCCCAAATTCAAGGAACTGGCAACGGTCAAAAGCAAGGAACACAAAGGGAACCGCGCCAGTGAATTGCGGCTGGACGACACCACCTCTCAGATCAGCGCCGCGCTGATGAACGACCATGGCGCAACCCATCTGCACCTTGGCTACCTGACGCACCCTCGGCCCCGCGGCGGAAGCCCCCGCGGTGAAGGCTTCGAGCTGCGTACCGACCTGCACGGCGCCCTGCGCGCCGCACAGGGCCTGCTGCTTACCACCGATGAACAGCCAAACGCCCAAGGGGGACACCTTGCTCGCACCCAGTTGGTCCAATGCCTGGAAAGTGCGCTCGAGTTGGCGAAAAACCTCGGTGAGTACGCTGAACAGCATCAGAATCTGCCGCACGACGCCGGTCCCCAGACAACCTTGTCCAACGCCGTCCGCGACTTGGGGCATGGCGCAAACGACGAGAGCGGCGAAAACGGCGGGCAGCCCATTATCGGCCTCAGCAGCCCCGCAGGCATTGCCGCAGCCACGCCGCGCTCCATCGCCCTCGCTGCGGGCCAGCATATGGATACGGTCGCTGAGCAAAACCAACATGTCACGGCGGGCCAGTCCATCGTCATGAACGCCGGGCAAGGCATCAGTCAATTCACCCATGCCGGTGATCTGCGCCAAATCGCGCATCAAGGGCAGGTGCGCGTCCAGGCTCAACAAGCGTCGATCCACCTTCAGGCAAACAAGAGCGTCGTGGTCAGCGCCAGTAATGAACATGTTCTGGTGACCGCCGACAAGCACATCACCCTGCTATGTCAGGGCGCCTACATCAAGATGGAAGGGGGCAACATCGAGTACGGCTGCCCCGGTGCCATGACCTTCAAAGCAGGCAGCTTCGACTGGGTGGGTGCGGCGAGCGAATCCGTGACGTTACCTCAGTTCGATGTCGGATCGACTCAGAGACGCTTTGTATTGACGTTGCCTGACGGCGAACGACCCGCCGCCAGGCATCCGTACAGAATCACGCTCAGCAATGGAGATGTGCGTGATGGCGTTACGGATGCCGAGGGTGGCACCGACCTCGTGGAGATGGGGGCGATGCACGTCGCCTCGCTAACGCTGCTTCCTCGAAATGGCTCTGGGGCATCGCAATCGAATACCCCTGACAGACCAACACAGATGCCGGCCGGCAACGAAAAGGCAATACGAAGAATATTTTGGACTTACGGCAAAGCGGAAACCCCAATCAGTGATATCTCCCGCCATTCCGCAGACCTGAATCTACACGTGGAGACCATCAACTATCAGTCAGGGGACGCCGTGCAGGTTCGACTTCGATCGGAGGGGGGCGAACCGCCTCTGGACATACTCCTTGACGCGATCGTTGGTGAAGATAAAACAGCGACCCTAAAAAATGTGCTGGCTAATCAGCGTATCGCGGTCGCCTCACAGGAGAGCTAAGACATGGGAACCGTAAGCGCAGCGGCGGGCCAGGTTCGGTCGGAAATTCGTATCAGGAGACCAAAGTTTGCAGAGATGTGGTCTGCCTATCCAGTAGGCGTGTCGGCGAAAGATGCGTATCGCTTGGCTGGCGGAAGTGTCTACGAACACTATGTCGAGGATCCCATTGCCTATGCAAACGCGTGCGGGGTACGTCTCAGCCGAGCCTTCAACTATGGCGGTATGGAGATTCCAAAAGGGCCTGGCGAATACAAATTGCGCGGTGGTGACAACAAGGCCTACATCATGCGCGTGTCTGACATGCTGAATTTTATTCGACGCCAGTTTGGTAAGCCAGACCTCTCAATCAAGACTAGCGGCCAGGACGCCTATATCCAACTCTCTGGAATGAAAGGCATCGTCATTTTTGAGATTGCAGGTTGGCGCAACGCAACCGGACACGTCACTTTGTGGGATGGGATGGATTGTGGTGATAGTTGTTATTTCACGCACGCAACGTCGGCTGAAAAAACTACTGCTGTGCACTACTGGGAATTGAAATGAGGATCCGAGGGCTACTCGCATTGCTTCTTCCGATGGCTTTCGCGATGGCCGGCGAACGCGACGATATGCGGCTGATGCTCAAGAAGTGGGGGATGGCGTATTGCCTGGGTACTTATCAGCAGCAGGGACCTGATGATGAGGCAGGTACCGCGAGAGGGGGGTACTTTCAACTAGGGAGTCACGAGGAAGAGGCCTACGCGCACGTAAGGGAGTACTTCAAGCGCGTAGTGCCCGCGGATACGAAGGTCCTGCAAGAGACGGGCAAGACAAACAATCTGATGCGTTGCCTGGATGCGTATGAGAGCTCGGCGTATTCCGGGCTGATTTTGGATCAGGACCGTTGGCTGTATTGAATCGAAATGCGCTGGCTTTTGAAGCGCACCGAAGCGCCAGCGCTCCGCCCGAAAGCAGAAGGGAGTTAAAAGGATGTTCTCACCGCCCATCACAGGGAAGACCCGCGCCATCCTCGCGCCCGACGCGACAGACGCTTACGTGCAAAAGCAGCAGCCCAAACCCTGCATCGTGATCCTGATTCACGGGGTCAACGATCTGGCGGGTGCTTATGACGACTTGGAAACCGGGATCTGCACGGGGTTGAACGAACGTCTGGACCATCTGTTCACCAAGCGGGGCGAGCGCAGTCCGGCTGCGCTCAATCCGGCCCTCTACACATCTCCGAAGGACGATGACGGGAAAGCGCCGAATCCCGATGCGGTGTACTACCGTCGCCGACCGACGGCGGGCAAGCATGGCGGTCATTCACGCAGTGTGGTGATTCCTTTCTATTGGGGCTTTCGAGAAGAGGAAGGCAGAATCCAGAAGCACACTCCCCATGGCGAATGGCTGGACCGCTTCGGCAACCGGTTGGACAAGGCCGGGACAAAGGAAGGTGGCTTTTTTGCCAATGCCACAACGACTCTGCCGGACATGTTTGGCCGTGGATTTTCCGGCAAGGTGGCGGGGCTGCCGGCAAATTTGATGTTTGGATCTCCCGACCATCCGCTGTTTCCGGCGCCGTCGCGGCGTTACATGGTGCTGGCGGCGCAACGGCTGGCGATGTTGGTCCGGATCATCCGCGCCTATCGGCATCCCGATGGCCGTTCGGGCGACGACGACACCATCAATGTGGTCGGACATAGCCAGGGCAATCTCATCACAATGCTGGCCAATGCCATGCTCCACGATGAAGGTTTGCGGCCTATCGATGGTTTTGTCATGATGAGCCCGCCCTACAGCCTGGCGGAAACATTCTTCGAGCGCAGAGAGCTGGCCGAAGCCCAGCAGACGACGCCGGCGCGCGTAAAGACGCTCAGCAACATCGTCAACCTTATCGGCCGAAGTCCCCATCAGACGCCGTCCTTGGCAGATATGGCCGATGCCAGCAAGGATAGCTGCATCGGCGGCCTTCGCTGGACGGGGCAGCAATGTGAAACCTCGATCGATGGGAAGGCGATCACATTTGCAGAGCGAGACAACCGAGGTGGCGTGTTTCTGTACTTCTCGCCGCAGGATCAGACGGTCGGGATGGCAAACGTTCAGGGGATTGGCTGGCAGGGGGTGGGTCAAGCCGCAAGCTATAACGCCTTTGTCCCGGAAACGTCTGCGACGAGGCCATACAACCCGGCCTACCAGACCAGTGCGGATGACGTCGACTACCGCAAGATACTGGTTCCCGCGCTGTCGGCGCTTGGCGGTCGCTTCTTCCAGCGCGTTTTCACGACGCGCGAACGCGATGGCAAAGGTGAGGAGGTCGGGCGTCCCCCTTCCTATCTGTACACGCTGTTGGGGCAGCGGGGCGCAGGGAAGGGCGAGCGCACCTGGGAAGGCACCGAACTCGGTTCCGGACGCGCGACGGTCGCGAACGCCAACTTCTCAATAGGCCAGACCGTCACCATTCAAGCGCCCGCCTTGCCGGTCCCATTCCTGCCGGATTTTGTTGGGGGCGGCACGACGCTGGATCGCCAAGGGTCCCGGGGCATCAAGCCTGTATGGACCGCTACCGACCCCATCGACGCGTCGATCTCCATCACAAACGGTGGCATCGGTGTCCACACTACGCGCGTGATGACGCTTTCGACGGACAGTCTGCGCGGCCCGGCGCTGCAGCGGGCGCTGGAGGAAAAGGCGACTGACCTGAATGACCCGAGCCGCAATCCCTATCTGGATCCGGAGAACAGCGCGTGGGCGGCCGACTGGCATCGCGTCGCGCACGTGACGCCGTTGGGGCAAGGTCGTTACGACGCGGTGTTCGAAGAGACTCCCAATCAGGCGCGTAGGCGGATGATGGATGCACCGGCTGGCAGCAACGAAGCAATCTCGTTTCATTCCGCCATTCCAATGAGCGCCATGCACAGCCGGCGCGCGGTGGCGTATGACCTGGCCATCGGGCAGGCCTGCAGCATTGACGATGAAGTGTTTTATGCCTACTTGTGCAGAGTGGCGGACTGGCGTCTGAGTTGGAAAAGTGAAGATGGAGCTTGGCGATCCCAATCTAAGGCAACGCCCGACGAACCCGATGAATCGGTGTTGCGTTGTTACGAAATTGAATCAGAGGCGAACAGGAAGTTGATTGCCGATGCCTCTCTTTATCAAAGCAATAAGAGACCGTCTCCGAACGCGCCGCTAGAGGGTGGGGGATTTCTGCCAAGAATTACCCTCGATGCGGACTATCCCAGTCTGCTCGCCTGGCAGCGTGTGGATGATAGAGACCAAGGCCGCGGCCTACAGTGCGGGCCACGGAGGAACCCATGAACCCGCTCTCGCTTCTGGCTGCCTCATTACTGTTGCGTTGGTGGGCGGTTGCCCCGGTGGCTCCGCCGCTTCCCGAGCCGGAAACTGCGCCGCTAACAGCAATGGCGTGTCCGTTGCCATCCTCGAAAGCGCTACGCACGGCGGCGGTCTTACCGAATACTCCCTTTAGCTCCAAAGGTGTTCCCATGTTGCAACCCCGTCTGGAGACCCTGGATATAGTCCGGGTCGGATTGAGTTTGGATGTCTATCGTCAAGGCCAGGCCTGGGCCCAATTGCAAAAGCAAAGCGCCGCGCAGCCCAACGCCTTGCTGGTGGGCAGCGCCTTGCCCATGGACCCTAGAGACTACCCCGTCGACGGAACCCTTCAGGATCTTGCCTGGGGCCAGCGAAAATCCAATGCGCTGGAATTGGCTCTGACGAGCTTTCCGGAACGTTGGCCCGTGCCCACCGTACTGATCGTGCGGGATTACGACCCGCGAATGGAAAGGCCTCGCGTGCCTCCCAAGCGAATGGATATAGCGCTTACGGAGATGGTAAGCCTGCAACTTGGCGATGCAGGCCTGCATTGGCATGATGTTAGACAGTTAGACAATGGCGTCATCTGCAACACCGACCCGGAAATGGCAATCGAGTCCATATTCCAGTTGTTCGAGAGAACCCCCGATTTGCCGGCTTTGTTGGTGTACGCGCTCGATAGTTTCAACTTGCGGGCTGCGCTGTCCAGCTCGGACCTTCGTCTGTTCAATATTGCACCACCTGGCGAGCGCACGCCCGATACGCCCACCGACGCCGTGGTGGCGATCGTTTTCGCCAGACCCGAGCGGTTAGCCCGGATGCGGGAATTCGTGAAGTACACCAAGTCCAACCCCGATTCCATCGACCCGGCCTTTATCGGTTGGGATCGTTTGCCGCCCCGCGGCTTTCAGCCGAGCACCTTCTTTCCCACTCCGATCACGCAACGCGGTTTCCAGCAGTGGGATCGCGTGAGGGTGCTGGCGCGGCTGCACCGGCCGGTAACGGTTTCGCTGCATCAACAAGACACGGCGTCTACCCCACTTAAGGGCGCCGCGCGCGACAAAGCGCTCGCCAGCGGTTGGAACCAGGCGGCCACGGCGCTGGGCGCAGCGCCAGCGCGGGCGTTCTTTGACACGGGCAAGCTGTCGGGCAATCTAGCCATGCTGGCCCCCGCCCTGCAAGATGCACAGCACGCGGTGGATCTGCTCGACTCCAACCAGAACTACGACCTGACGCAGCGCATGGGCGATACGGGCGCGGCTTCGCCCTTCGTCAACCTGGCGCTGGCCACCATGGCAAGCCACCTCAACGCAGACAGCAGCATGGTGGTGCCATTGCGCCGCACCGATCGGGCAACCTTCATTGGCATCAGCCCGCCTGCGCCGGGGAAGAAGCCCGAGTACGACCCATTTGACGTGAAACTGCGGCCTCAGCACACAACGGTTACCGATGAACCGTCTCCCGAATTCAAGACCTGGCTAGGGCAACGGATCATGGATTATCAGCGTGAGCAGAAGCGCAATGCGCCGCGTTATCGAGACCCCACGGTGGTCGCTCGGGAGCAGCGCGTGCTTGATGACTTTATTGCGGGGCTACCCGGCGATGGCCCGTCGGGTCCGAAGCGCAACTAAGGTTGGGGAGTTCAAGCGATGCACTCACCCCCCATCACCGGAAAGACCCGCGCCATCGTCGCGCCCAATGCGACAGATGCTTACGTGCAAAAGCAGCAGCCCAAGCCTTGCATCGTGATCCTGCGCAAAGAGCTGGCCGAAGCCCAGCAGACGACGCCGGCGCGCCGTCGCGTACGACCTGGCCATCGGGAAGGCCTGCAGCATTGACGATGAAGTGTTTTATGCCTATTTATGCAGAGTGGCGGATTGGCGGCTTAGCTGGGAAACGAACTACAGAGACGGTTGAAATAAGGCCGCTTCGGATTGGTGTGTGTCCACCCTGCCCGATAGTGCGCTCGCCGAGTTGTATGAGGCCGAGATCGATATCAATAAGCGTCTGATCGATGCAACCGATCTATATCGCAGCAATAGGGAGCCGATGCAGGACGCTGCGGGTCTTGCTGGGGCTGCTGGTGGCGGATTTCTACCTGGATCCGCGCTAAGTGCACCCATTCCCACGCTTATCGTGAATGAGACCATCAGCGAGCGCGAGCGCAGCGTTCACGCCGCCCGAGGAAAGTAGGGGCATACCGATGACGGGGCGTTCGATCTACACGGGTCTAGTCGTACCCCTAGCCATGGCCTGCGGTTCCGCGTTTGCCGCCGACGCCCCCTCAGACCCACTGACCGTCGTCACTTGTCCGCTACCGCCGCCCGACCGGCCTAGCCGTCCTTTTTTTTGTTGACACAGTATCGTCAGGTGTTCACATGTACTTCAATGCTCCACGCTCGTCTCCTCGCCTCGAAACCCTGGATATCGTTCGCGTGGGGGTCAGCATTGATGTCTTCCGGCAAGGCCAGGTTTGGGCGGAGCTGCAAAAGCAAAACACGAGCCAGTCCAACACGTTGCATCTTGGCTCGGCACTGCCTATGGACCCAAAGGACTATCCAATCGATGCGACGCTCAAAGACATGGCTTGGCAGCAGCGCATTTCCAACGCTACCGAGCTCGCGCTGAGAAGTTTCCCGGAGCGCTGGCGAATTCCTGCCATCACGGTGGTTCGAGGCTATAACCCCAACGCGGAGCGTCTACGCCTTCGTCCTGAGCGGACAGCAAGAATGTTGAACGATATGGCCAGCCTGGAGCTCGGAGACGCAGGGCTGCATTGGCACCGCGTCGGACAGTTGAAAAATGGCGTCATCTGCAACGACACGCCAGAAGCCGTGATCGAGGCAGTCTTTGGTGTCTTCGAGCAAAACCCTGACATGCCAGCGCTATTGCTGTATGTCGTCGAGGGCTACAACATGGCTCGCATCTTGATGAGTCACGGCGAGAAGCCCATTGGCCTCGGCACGGGCCCCCGCCAACCAGGCGAGCTGACTGATAGCGTGGTGGCGCTGGTCGTCGCCCGCCCCGAACGCATCGGCTGGCTGCGCGAGTTCGCCAAGTACACGCAGTCCAAGCCCGACTCCATTGACCCGGCGTTTACCGGTTGGGAGCGTACGCCGCCACATGCCTTCAAACCCAGCCCGTTTTTCCCCGCCCCGATCACGCAACGCGGCTTCGAGCAGTGGGATCGCCTGAAGGTGCTGGCGCGGTTGCATCGGCCGGTGACGGTTTCCTTGCATCAGGACGCAAAGAGCTCGATGCCGCTCAAGGGCGCTTCACGCGATAGGGCGCTTGCCGACGGCTGGGATCAGGCGGTTTCGGCGCTGGGCGCGGCACCTGCGCGGGCATTCTTCGACACGGGAAAACCGTCTGGCGCCATCGCCGAACTGGCCCCGGCGTTGCATGCGGCTCAGCATCCGGTGGATCTGCTCGACTCGGCTCAAAGTTATGACCTGACCCAGCGGCTGGGTGACACGGGCGCTGCATCGCCGTTTGTCGGATTGGCGCTGGCCACGATGGCAAGCTACCTCAACGCCGATAGCAGCGTGGTGGTGCCGTTGCGCCGCACGGACCGTGCAACCTTCATCGGCATCAGGCCGCCATCGCCAGGAAAGCTGCCTGTTGACGACCCGTTTGACGTGGCGTTGCGGCCTCAGCACGCGCCGATGTCTAAAGCGCCTTCTCCGGAGTTCAAGGCCTGGCACGGTCAACAGGTCATTGATTATCAGCGGGCGCAGGAGCGAAGCGCGCCGCGCTATCGAGACCCCGCCGTGGTCGCCCGGGAGCAGCGCATGCTCGATGACTTTATTGCGGGGCTTCCCAACGGCGGCCCATTGGGTCCGAAGACCAACTCGGTCCAGTAGAAGGAGGCATAGCGATGCCCAACGTTATTCGCAAGGGCGACAGCACCGATCATGGCGGCGTGGTGCTGGAGGGCTTTGAACACACCAACTTCAACGGGAGGCCGTTGGCCGGTGTGGGGCACAAGGTTTCTTGCCCCAGGTGCAATGGCGTCTTCGCCATCGCAGAGGGAAATGCCGCTTACAAAATAGGCGGTATCCCTACTGCGCTGGAGGGGATGAAGACCACATGCGGAGCAAGCCTGATTGCTAGTACGTCGACCGGCAAAGTCAGTTGCTGACATGCAGGCTTGCGGTCTCGCGGTTGGTGTGGAAGACGCTATGGCTGGAAGCTTTCGTAATCCTCGACGGCGCAGTCCGGGATGCTAAAGCGCCGAAACGTCGAGCAATGCCCCATGCCGAACCACCCGCTTCGCCACATCCCCACCCACCCAATACGCCAGCTCCGCCGGATGCGTGATATCCCACGCCACAAAATCCGCCACCTTGCCCACCTCCAGCGTCCCATGCGTCGCTGACAATCCCAACGCCCGCGCCCCATTCAGCGTCACCCCCGCCAGTGCCTCTTCCGGCGTCATCCTGAACAACGTACACGCCATGCTCAGCATCAATCGCAACGACAGCACCGGCGACGTCCCGGGATTCAGATCCGTCGAAATCGCGATCGGGACGCCGTGCTGGCGCAGCAGATCCACCGGCGGCAGTTGCGTTTCGCGCAGCGCATAGAACGCGCCTGGCAACAGCACCGCCACCGTCCCCGCCTTGGCCATTGCCAGCACGTCGGACTCGGTCAGGTATTCCAGATGATCGGCAGACAGTGCCCCATAGCGCGCCGCCAGACTCGCTCCGTGCAGTGACGACAGCTGCTCCGCATGCAGTTTCACGGGCAGGTTCAGCCGGACCGCCGCTTGAAACACCCGTTCGACCTGCTCCGGCGTAAAAGCAAGGTGTTCGCAAAAGGCATCCACGGCGTCGACCAAGCCTTCCGCCGTCAGCGCCGGCAGCATGCGCAGCGCGACTTCGTCGATGTACTCGTCCGGATGCCCTGTGAACTCCGGCGGCAGCGCGTGCGCGGCCAGGCAGGTTGCCCGCACGGTCAGCGGCAGCGTCTGACCCAGGCGCCTTGCCACGCGCAGCATCTTGCGTTCATTTTCTAAATCAAGTCCGTATCCCGACTTGATCTCCAACGTCGTGACGCCATCACGCAGCAGATGCAGCGCACGGCGATGGGCGCTGGCGAACAGTTCGTCTTCGGTTGCCGCGCGTGTGGCGCGTACGGTGCTGGCGATGCCGCCGCCTTGGGCGGCGATGGTGGCGTAGTCGACCCCTTGCAGACGCTGTTCGAATTCCCTGCTGCGGTCGCCGCCGAATACCAGGTGGGTGTGGCAATCGACGAGGCCGGGCGTGACCCACGCGCCGCCCAGGTCATGGACGTGCGCGGCATCCACGGCGGGCAGTTCGGAATCCGGGCCGATCCATTCGATGCGATCGGCGCGGGTCACGATGGCCGCGTTGTCGATTACGGAATAGGTGCCGCCGGCCATCGTGGCGGCGTGGAAATGTCGCCAGACCTGTCTCATGCGTTTCTCCTTGGTGCAGGCGCTAGCGCAAACACATGCGCCGGCGCCGCGTCGTTCAATCCGAACCCTGGGGCGCGGGCACCGGCTGCCGCTCCGGTAGGCGCTTGGGATATACCCAGAAGCGATAGGCCAGGCAAAGCAGCGCGATCCAGACAGCGCCCACGCCGAGCGCCGCCTGTGTGCTTGGGAAGTAGCCCAGGACTGCGATCACGAAGGCCATGAAGGCAATGGCCATCAACGGGGCAGCGGGCCAGAGCGGGACGGGGAACTTCAACTGCGAGATTTCCTCCGGGCTCATCTTGCGGCGCATCGCCACTTGTGACAGCAGGATCATCAGCCACACCCACACCGTGGCGAACGTGGCGATGGAGGCGATCAGCAAGAAAACATCCTCAGGGATCAGATAATTCAGCAATACGCCCAAGAGCAGCGCCACCGTCATTACCACCACCGTCATCCACGGCACGCCATTGGCCGATACCGAGGCAAAGCCGCGCGGCGCCTGGCCTTGTTGGGCCATGCCGAACAGCATGCGGCCCGCGCCGAAGATGTCGCTGTTGATGGCGGATACGGCCGCCGAAATCACGACAATGTTCAGGATGGTGGCGGCGGAGCTGATGCCGAGGCTGTCGAAGATCTGCACGAAGGGACTGCCTTGGCTGCCGATCTGCGTCCACGGGAAGATCGACATCAGCACGAATAGCGTCAGCACGTAGAAGAGCAGGATGCGCATGGGCACCGCGTTGATGGCGCGGGGAATGGTGCGGCCGGGGTCCTTGGCTTCGCCGGCGGTGATGCCGATGATCTCGATGCCGCCAAAGGCGAACACCACCACGGCCAGCGATGCAATCAGGCCGCCCACGCCGTTGGGCATGAAGCCGCCGTGCTCCCACAGGTTGTGCACGCCGGTTGCAACGCTGTCCGCGCCCATCCCCATGCCGAACAGCATGATGCCCAGGCCGCCGGCGATCATCGCGAGGATGGCGCCCACCTTCAGTAGCGACAGCCAGAACTCCAGTTCGCCGAACACCTTCACGGAAAGCAGGTTGATGGCGCCGATGAAGAAGACGATGGACAAGACCCAGATCCATCGGGGCACGTCGGGATACCAGAACCCCATGTACAGGCCGAACGCAGTGATGTCGGCCAGACAGACAATGATCATCTCGAACGCATAGGTCCAGCCGGTCAGGAAGCCAGCCAACGGCCCCAGGTATTGCGTGGCGTAGTGGCCGAACGATCCGGACACCGGGTTGCGCACCGCCATCTCACCCAGGGCGCGCATGACCATATAGACGGCGGCGCCGGCCACCAGGTAGGCAAGCAGCACCGAGGGGCCGGCCGCCTGGATCGCCTTGGCCGACCCATAGAAAAGGCCCGTGCCGATGGCCGAGCCCAGTGCCATGAAGCGGATGTGGCGGGCGTTCAGCCCGCGTTTGAGTGTCTGCGCTTCTGCCGGTGTGTCTGACTGCGAGGATGCTTGCATTGTTGTCTCTCTCGGTTCCTTGGTCGATCTCGCGTGTAACGCCGCGCAGGCGCCTTCTGATGGGCCCGTACGCGCGGCGAGGCAATGACGGCCGGATGCTTCCGGCCGGGGTGGCAGCGTCAGAGGCTGGGCAGCAGACCGGCCGGCATCAGGCCGTTCATGACTTGCGCGGCGATCAGGCCGCTGGCCGCTGCGATGTCGGGCGCGAAGAAGCGGTCTTCTTCGTAGTGGGGCACTTTCTCGCGCAGCGCGCGGCGCGCGGCTTCAAGCTGCGGCGAGGTCTTGAGCCCTTCGCGGAAGTCCAGGCCCTGGCACGCGCCCAGCCATTCGATGGCCAGGATGTCGCGCACGTTGTCGGCCATGGCCCACAGCCGCTTGCCCGCGTTGGGCGCCATCGACACATGGTCTTCCTGGTTGGCCGACGTGGGCATGCTGTCCACGCTGGCCGGATGGGCCAGTGCCTTGTTGTCGCTTGCCAGTGCCGCCGCCGTCACCTGGGCGATCATGAACCCCGAGTTGACGCCGCCCTTGCGCACCAGGAATGGCGGCAACTGCGACATGTGCTTGTCCATCATCAGCGCGATGCGCCGTTCCGCCAGGGCGCCGATTTCGGCGAGCGCCAACGCCAGGTTGTCGGCGACCAGCGCCACGGGTTCGGCATGGAAGTTGCCGCCGGAGATGACGTCGCCCTGCTCGACGAACACGAGCGGGTTGTCGGACACGGCGTTCGATTCGATTTCCAGTACCTGCGCCGCGTGGCGGATCTGCGTGAGGCAGGCGCCCATCACCTGGGGCTGGCAGCGCAGCGAGTAGGGATCTTGCACCTTTCCGCAATCGGCGTGGGAGTGGCCGACTTCGCTGTCGTCGCCCAAGAGGCTGCGGTAGACGGCGGCCACGTCGATCTGTCCAAGCTGCCCGCGCGCGGCGTGGATGCGGGCGTCGAAGGGGGCGCGCGAGCCCAGCATGGCCTCGACGCTCAGGCTGCCGCACACCAGACCTGCCGCCATCATGTCTTCGGCTTCGAACAGGCCGCGCAGCGCGAACGCGGTGGACACCTGGGTGCCGTTCAAGAGGGCCAGCCCTTCCTTGGCGGCCAGCGTGAGCGGCGCGAGGCCCGCGCGCGCCAGCGCCTCACGCGCGGGCAGCCATTCGCCTTGGTAGCGTGCCTGGCTTTCGCCCAGCAGGACCATCGACATGTGCGCGAGCGGGGCCAGGTCGCCCGAGGCGCCCACAGAACCCTTGCGCGGAATGTGCGGGTACACGCCCGCGTTGACCAGCGCGATCAGGCTGTCGATGACATGGCGGCGCACGCCGGAATAACCGCGAGCCAGACTGTTGATCTTGAGCACCATGATGAGCCGTACCATGGCGTCGTCCAGCGCCTCGCCCACGCCGGCTGCGTGCGAGCGGACCAGCGAAGTCTGCAACGCCTGCAGGTCTTCGCGCGCGATCTTGGTCGAGGCCAACAGACCAAAGCCCGTATTGATGCCGTAGACGGTGCGGCCCTCGGCGATGATGCGTTCAACCGTGGCCACGCTGGCGTCGATGGCCTGCGCGGCGCCGGGATCCAGCGTCAGGCTAACGGGCTGCTGATAGGCGCGCCGCAGGTCGGCCAGCGTCAAGTGGCCCGGTTTCACATGCAATTCCATTCCTCTTTCTCCTACGCCGGCGGTCCGGCTGCTTGCTATCGTTGTCATGCGGTCTGTTGCGCGGGCTGGTCCATCGCGAGGCTGCGCCGCGCGGGTGTCAGCGCTTGCCGGTCACCATGGGCAGGTTCAAGCCCTGTTCGTGTGCGCAGTCGATGGCGATCTGGTAGCCGGCGTCCGCGTGCCGCATCACGCCCGTGGCAGGGTCGTTGGTCAGAACACGGGCGATGCGCTCGGCGGCGGCGTCGGTGCCGTCGCACACGATGACCATGCCGGAGTGCTGCGAGAAGCCCATGCCGACGCCGCCGCCGTGGTGCAGCGACACCCACGTCGCACCGCTGGCGGTGTTGAGCAGGGCGTTGAGCAGGGGCCAATCGGAAACGGCGTCCGAGCCGTCGCGCATGGATTCGGTTTCGCGGTTGGGGCTGGCGACCGAGCCGGAATCGAGGTGGTCGCGGCCGATGACGATGGGCGCCGACAGTTCGCCTGACCGCACCATTTCGTTGAACGCCAGGCCCAGCTTGGCGCGCTCGCCCAGCCCGACCCAGCAGATGCGCGCCGGCAGGCCTTGGAAGCTGATGCGCTCGCGGGCCATGCTGAGCCAATGATGCAGGTGGGCGTCGTCGGGAATCAGTTCCTTGACCTTGGCGTCGGTTTTGTAGATGTCTTGCGGGTCGCCGGACAGCGCAGCCCAACGGAAGGGGCCCACGCCGCGGCAGAAGAGCGGACGGATGTAGGCCGGAACGAAGCCGGGAAAGTCGAACGCGTCGGCGACGCCTTCTTCCTTGGCCATCTGGCGGATGTTGTTGCCGTAGTCGAAGGTGGGGATGCCCTGGCGCTGGAAGGCCAGCATCGCCTGCACGTGCACGGCCATGGATTGCTTGGCGGCCTTGATGACCGCCGCCGGTTCGCGCTGGGCGCGGTCGCGGTATTCCTGCCAGGACCAGCCGGCGGGCAGGTAGCCGTTCAAGGGATCGTGCGCGCTGGTCTGGTCGGTGACCATGTCGGGCTTGACGCCGCGGCGCACGAGTTCGGGCAGGATCTCGGCGGCGTTGCCGCACAGCGCGATGGACACGGCGCGGCCGGCCTGCGTGTGTTTGGCGATGCGGGCCAGCGCGTCGTCCAGGTTGGCTGCCTGTTCGTCCACGTAGCGGGTGCGAAGGCGGAAGTCGATGCGGCTTTGCTGGCATTCGATGTTCAGGGAGCACGCGCCGGCCAAGGTGGCGGCCAGCGGCTGCGCGCCGCCCATGCCGCCCAGGCCGGCGGTTAGCACCCAGCGCCCGGACAGGTTGCCGCCGTAATGCTGGCGGCCGGCTTCGCCAAAGGTTTCGTACGTGCCTTGGACGATGCCCTGGCTGCCGATGTAGATCCAGCTGCCCGCGGTCATCTGGCCGTACATGGCCAGGCCCTTGGCGTCCAGTTCGTTGAAGTGTTCCCAGGTGGCCCAGTGCGGGACAAGGTTGGAGTTGGCGATCAGGACACGCGGCGCGTTGGCGTGCGTTTTGAACACCCCGACCGGCTTGCCCGATTGCACGAGCAGGGTTTCGTCGTCGTTCAGGGCCTTGAGCGATTCAACGATCTTGTCGTAGCAATCCCAGTCGCGGGCCGCGCGGCCGATGCCGCCGTAGACGACGAGCTCGTTCGGGTTTTCGGCCACATCGGGGTCGAGGTTGTTCATCAGCATGCGCAAGGGCGCTTCGGTCAGCCAGCTTTTGGTGTTGAGCTGGCTGCCGCGCGGGGCGCGGATGACGGCATCGCGGAATCGGAGGGAAGGGTTCAAGTGAAGTCTCCTGGATCGGGTCAAGGCGCGCTGTGATCCAGCGCCAAGGTGAGCAGATCTTAAGACGACTATGGTTGTATATACAATAGCAGATGACTTATTTTGGACTGAGGGATTACCCCAATGAAAAATGCCGAAACCTGTGAGATTTCGGCATGGGAAACGTCATGCGGGAGGGCGCCGCACTGGCGCGTTGCAGTTCAGTCGGACGCGACTCGTCGCGTCATAGGTACGGCGTGCGGAAAGCGGTGAACGTCACGTTGTGAACTTGCCTTCCAGCCGGTGGCGTGAACCCGGATGGATCAGGCGGGCCAGTGTCACCGCGCGGTCGCCGGACCAGGTGCGCCGGCGGATCAGCAGGCAGGGTTCTTCGCGGTCGATCTGCAACAACTGGCATTCGCGCGGCTTGGCAAGAATGGCTTCGACCACGTGCTCGCCGGCGCTCAGCGGCGCCACGCGCGTCAGGTATTCGTACGGCGTGCTTTGGGTGAAGTCCTGCAGCAGGTAGTCGGGCGCAAGGCGGACATTGACGTAGCGGTCTTCAAGCTGGATGGGTACGTCGTCTTCGTAATGGACGATCAGTGAATGAAACACCGGTTGGCCTGCGCGGATGTCCAACGCCTGAGCTTGCTCGGCGCCGGCCGGTTCTTCGGCCAGCCGCACGACGCGGCTGTGGTGGCGGTGATTGCGCGCCGCGATTTCGTCGGCAATGTTGTTCACGGCGAACAGCGCAGAGCGCGCCTTGGGCTGCGCGACGAACGTGCCGACGCCTTGCATCCGCACCAGCAGGCCTTCGGCGGTCAGTTCGCGAAGTGCGCGGTTGATCGTCATGCGGCTGAATCCCAGTTCATCGACCAGCTCGGCTTCGGACGGCACGCGGTAATGCGCAGGCCAGACGCCGCTGCGGATCTGCTGCGCGATCATCTGCTTGACCTGCGCGTACAGCGGGGCGGGCAGGGCATTGGCCGGGACGGACAATCGGGGGGGAGAAGCGGCCACGGGTGGGATCCTGGGAGTGCGATACGTAAGCAAGGAAAGATGCGGTTCCTAGTATAGACAGGTACACATCACTTGCGAACGGCGGCGCCCCTATCCAGTCATCACGCCATTCTTCACCGCCAGAATGTGCGCCATCACGCTCACCGCGATTTCGGCCGGCGTCTTGCTGCCGATGTGCAGGCCGACTGGCGAGTGCAGCCGCTGCACGGATGCTTCGGTTTCGTCCAGATGCTCGATGAACCGCTGCCGGCGGCTGGCGGCGTTACGGCGCGAGCCGATGGCGCCGACGTAGAAGGCGGGACTGTGCAGCGCTTCCAGCAGCGCCATGTCGTCAAGTTTGGGGTCATGGCTGAGCGCCACGATGCACGTGCGGGAATCCGGGTTCAGCGCGCTCACTGCGTCGTCGGGCATTTCGGTGGTGAATGCCACGCCGTCGACGGACCAGGTGCCCAGATGCTCGATGCGCGGATCGCACACGGTGACCGCAAAATCATTGAACAGCGCCATGGTGGCGACGTACTCGGCCAGCGACCCGGCGCCGATCAGCAACAGCCTGTACTGCGGGCCCAGCGTGCTGGACAGGGTGACGCCATCGAAATGCAGGGCCTCCGGCGCCGAGGCGTCGCTCAGCGTGACCGCGCCGGTGGCGCAATCGACCGTCCGCTGTACGAGCTGGCCGGTCTCGAGCCGGCGGACCAGTTCATTCAGTATTCCGCCGGCCGGTGCAAATTCCAGAAGCAGTTCAAGCGTCCCGCCGCAGGGCAGTCCGAACCGGTGCGCCTCGTCGGCCGTGACGCCGTAGCGGACGAGTTCGGGCGCCGATTGTGGAATGCTTCCGTCGCCGTAAGCCCGCGTGTAGCGGTGGATCAGGTCGTCCTCAATGCAGCCGCCGGACACCGAGCCGATGCAACGGCCGTCCTCGCGCAGCACCATCATGGACCCCACGGGCCGCGGCGACGAGCCCCATGTCTTGACGACCGTAGCCAGCATCAGGCGATGCCCGGCCTCCTGCCAGTCGCGCGCCGCGCGCAGCACGCGGACATCAACGCTTTCCATGGGCGTGCTCCCTGCGGATCAAAAAGGCGTTCATGGCGGACGGCCCTGATTCAGTCATAGGTTGGCTTTCCGCTTATGCCAGCTTGCGGACCGGCAGGGTGCGGATCCGCTTGCCCGTCGCGGCGAAGATCGCGTTGCACAGCGCGGGGGCGACGGGCGGCACTGGCGGTTCGCCCACGCCGCCCGGTGGCAGCGCGTGGTCGTCGTTGACCAGATGCGTGCGGATCACGCGCGGCGAGGCGTTGTGGCGCAGCACCTCGTAGTCGTGGAAGTTGCTTTGCTTGACGCGGCCTTTTTCAAAGGTGATCTCGCTGGTCAGCGCCAGGCTCAGCCCCATGATGGCGCCGCCTTCCATCTGCGCGCGGATGCGTTCGGGGTTGATCTGCGGGCCGCAGTCCATCGCCATGTCCACGGCGACGACGCGGATCTCGCCCTTGTCGTCCACCGCCACCTCGACCACCGTGGCGGTGTAGCTCATGAAGCTGTAGCAGAAGGCCAGCCCGAGCCCATGCCCCTTCGGCAATGTGCGGCCCCAGTCCGCGCCCTTGCACGCGGCCTCGATGACTCCGCGAAGGCGGCCGGTGTCGTAGGGGTAGCGCTCAGGCGATTCGGTGTAGTTCCAGGTGTCGGCCAACGTGCCCGGATCGATCTGGCGCGCGGGGCCAATGAGATCCAGCGCGAATGCCTGAGGATCCTTGCCCGCGCGATGCGCGAGTTCGTCGATGAAGCACTGGGCCGCGAAGGCATGCGGAATGTTGGCGACGGACCGGAACCAGCCGATGCGCGCATGGGCTTCGACTTCGGCGGTTTCCACGCGCACATTGGGAATGCGATAGGGCATGTTGATCGCCGACATGGCGGACTCGAACATCTGCTGCCCCTTGGCGCCTTGCGCAAACAACGACGCGATGGTGGGGGAGGCGCTGCGGTGCAGCCAGGATTGGACTTGCCCCTGCGTGTTCATGACGGCTTCCAGGCGCTCGACCGAGACCGTGTGCAGGTAGTCGTGATGGATGTCGTCTTCGCGGGTCCAGACCAGCTTGACCGGCGTGCCTTCGGGCATGGCGCGGGCGACGATGGCCGCTTCGTCCACAAAATCGGGCTTGGACTTGCGGCCGAAACCGCCGCCCAGCAGCAGCACGTTGACCTTGACGTTGGCGGGCTCAAGCTTCAGGCGCGCGGCCACGGCGTCCCGGGCAGCGACCGGATTCTGGATGGACGTCCAGACCTCGGCGCGATCGCCTAGGATTTGCACGGTGGCGACGGGCGGCTCCATCGACGCGTGGGCCAGGTGCGGAACGTAGTACTCCGCGGACACGCGCTCGGCTTCCGGCGCGTTGGTCCAGGCATTCGCGGCGTCGCCTTGATTGCGCATCGTCTTGCCGGGCGCGCGCGCCGCCGCCTGCAGCGTCTGCTGGTAGGCGACGGAGTCATAGGCGCCGTTCGGACCGTCGTCCCATTCGATCTGCAGCGCATCGCGCCCCTGCCGCGCGGCCCAGGTGTTGCGCGCCACAACCGCCACGCCGCCTAGCGGCTGGAAGGCGGGCGCCCCTTGCATGACGGGGATTTCTACGACCTTCAGCACGCCGGGCACGGCGAGCGCCTTGGCGCTGTCGACGCGGCGCACCCGGCCGCCCACGACGAGCGGGCGCGCAACGACGGCGTAGACCATGCCGGGAAGGCGCATGTCCATGCCGTAGGTCGCCTGGCCTTTGCCGATGGCTTCAAGGTCGACCAGTCGCACCTGGTCCTTGCCGATGTAGCGGAATTCGGACCGGGCCTTGAGTTTGAGGGCGTTGCCCGCGGGCACGGGCTGCTTGGCCGCGTCCGCCGCCAGGTCGCCATACGAAAGACGGCGGCCGCTCGGCACATGCAGCACTTCGTGCTGTTCGGCTTTGACCTCGGCAATGGGCACGGACCACCGCGCCGCCGCAGCCGCTTCGAGCATCTGCCGGGCGGCCGCGCCCACGCGCCGCATCGGCATCAGGAAGTGGCGCATGCTGCGCGAACCGTCGACGTTCTGATTGCCGTAGCGGGATTCGTCGGCGGGGGCCTGCACGACCTTCACGCGTTCCCAGCGTGCTTCCATTTCGTCGGCCACCACCATCGGCAGGCTGGTGCGCACGCCGGTGCCCATCTCGGCACGGTGCGCCACGATGGTGACGGCGCCATCGGCAGCGATGCTGACGAAGACGAGCGGGTCGTCCACGGTGCCGCCGGGCATGCTGTCGGCGCCGTATGCTTTGGCATCCGGCTCGGCGGCCACCGCCGCCGTGATCCATCCCTTTGCGGTGACGGCCAGCGTGAGTACGCCCAGGCTGCCCTGCAGGAAGGCACGGCGCGAATGCTGAACGGCGGCGGTCATTGCTTGCTTCCTTGGGCGAGGCGGGCTGCGGCCTGCTGAATGGCCGCGAGGATCCGCGGGTACGTGCCGCAGCGGCAGATGTTGCCGCTCATGGCGTCCGCAATCTGTTGTTCGGTCGGATTGGGAGTCGCCTTCAACAGGCTTACCGCCGTCATGATCTGGCCAGCCTGGCAATAGCCGCATTGCGCGACGTTGTTGGTAACCCAGGACGCCTGCACCGCCCGGCCGACCGGATCGGCTTCCATGCCTTCGATGGTGGAGAGTTGGCGGCCGGTGGCCACGGAGACGGGCGTCAGACAGGATCGCACGGGCGTACCGTCGATATGCACCGTACAGGCGCCGCACAAGGCCATGCCGCAGCCGAACTTGGTGCCGGTCATGCCCAGTTCATCGCGCAGGACCCATAGGATCGGCATTTCATCCGGGACGTTGACGTCCTTGGTCTGGCCGTTGATTTGCAATTGCGTCATGTAGGGAGTCCAGGGGGAGGGCACGACAAGCTGCCTTGCCTCGGGTGGCGGGGATCATTGCTTGAGTCCGGAATTTTGCCCAAAAAATCCCGGGTTGGTTCATTAAAGGGACAAATTCGCCAGTGTCCGAGGCCGGTGCTGCCTGCACAGGAGCCGGCCCTTGCCGTCACTTGCCGGCTTGCACCAGCAATTGCCGGTCCAGCGCGTCCGTTGCGCGGCGGGCCGTCTGCGCGTCGACTTGTGACGCCAGCACCTGGGCAAGCTGGCGCAGTTGGGGCGCCGTCAGACCCACGTTCATGCTGATCCGCATGTGCGATTGCAGTTGCGATTCGACGCCCGTCAGTGCGGCCAGCATGCTGACCGTAGCAATTTCGCGGCTTTGCCAGTCCAGGTTGTCGCGCTCGAAGATGTCGCCAAAGAGGTGCGTGCGCAGGTATTGGTTGGCGACGGGAGCGAAGTCGAACAAGGGGCCCTGGACCGGGCCGCCGGATAGCTTGGTCTGATTGGCCGTTCCGGCTGCCAGCAGCGCGTCGCCCTGCGGGATCGGCCGGCTGGGCTCGGCGCCGGGCGCATCCTGGATGCCGCGTTGCTGGCGGGCCTGCCTTACCTTCATCAGTTCGGACAGGGCATTGAGGCTGCGCGGAAAGCCGGCGTAGGCGTACAGCTGCACCAGCACCTCTTTGGCATCGCTGACCGTCAATCCGGCATCCAGACCTTGTTCAAGCGCCGCGTTCAGCCGCGCGATGTCGCCGGTTGCCGCCAACGCGGCAATGGGCACGATCGCCGCCTGGCGGGCGGACAGCGAGTCCGGGGCCTGCGTCGCCGTCTGTGTCTTGTCTGTCACGTTGGAGGCTCCTTGCGCGTGGACGGGCGGGGCGATCGCTGCGGCCAGGCCAACGGCAGCGGCAAGCGCGCGAGTGCGAAATTGGGTCATGCGGGCTTTAGCGCGAGGCATATTGTTCATCGCTGACCTTCTCCATCCAGTTGACGTTCTTGCCGTCGACCGACGGCGTGACGGCCAGGTGGGTCATCGCGGTGCCGGGTGCGGCGCCGTGCCAGTGCTTGACGCCGGGCGGGCAGTGGATCACGTCGCCCGGGCGGATTTCTTGCACGGGCTTGCCCCATTCCTGGGTCAGTCCAACGCCCGACGTCACCACTAGCCGCTGTCCGGCGGGGTGCGTGTGCCACGCCGATCGCGCCCCGGGCTCGAAGGTCACAAGTGCGCCGGAAGCATTGACGTCCTTGTCCGCCGCCCACACGGGATCGATGCGCGCGCGGCCCGTGAAGTAGTCGTCCGGACCGGCGATGGATGCCTGCGCGCCCGCGCGAGCGATCTGCTGGGCCGCGGGGGAGGCGGTGGGCTGCGGTTCCGCGGCTTGCGCCGCCGCCGTCTGGACGAGCGCGGCGCAGACCGCGATCTTGCTTACGTGTTTTTGCATGCTTTTCTGCCTCTGTTCGTTGGGCGGCGGCGCTGTCTGCCGCGCGCCACGTCGGGTTTGGCGGGGCGCCGACCGGCCATCGGCGCCCACCCGTCGCACTGTATGATCCGGCGGATTAGATGAGAAGATCGCAAAATCCGTATTCCCTGGTGCACGGAATTCACCAATGACCAAAGAGAAACTGAACGATCTGCATGCCTTCATGGCCGTGGCGCAGACCCGCAGCTTCACCCGCGCTGCGGCCCAGCTTGGCTTGTCGCGGTCTGCGCTCAGCCACGCCATGCTGGCGCTGGAAGCACGCCTGGGCGTGCGGTTGCTCACCCGGACGACCCGCAGCGTTTCACCTACTGAAGCCGGCGCCCGGCTGCTGAGTGTGCTGAGTCCCCGGCTGAGCGAAATACAGCAGGAGCTGGAGTCGCTGACCGCGATGCGCGACAAGCCCGCGGGCACGGTACGCATCACCGCGCATGACCACGCCATCGTGACGGCGCTATGGCCGCGCCTGTTGCCGCTTCTGCGGCAGTACCCGGACGTGCAGATCGAATTCAGCGTGGACTACGCGATGACCGACATCGCCGCGCAACGTTTCGACGCGGGAGTGCGCGTGGGCAACCGCGTGGACAAGGACATGATCGCCGTGCGCATCGCGCCCGACCTGCGCATGGCGGTCGCCGCGTCGCCGGACTATCTGGCCGGCAGATCACTGCCCGCCACACCGCAGGAACTGACGGAGCACTGTTGCGTGAACCTGCGGCTGCCCACGCACGGCGGCCTGTACGCCTGGGATTTTGAAAAGGATGGACGCGCGCTGAGCGTGCGCGTGAATGGGCAGACCGTGTTCAACAATACGTTCCTGATGCTGCAGGCGGCGCTCGATGGCATGGGCCTGGCTTATGTGCCCTATGACCTGGTCAAACCCCACATCGAAGCGGGCCGGCTGGCGCCCGTGCTGGAGGATTGGTGGCCGGTGTTTCCGGGCTATCACCTTTACTACGCAAATCGCCGGCAGCTCTCGCCGGCGTTGGCGCTGGTGATAGAGGCGCTGCGGTATCGCGCGGCTTCGCTGGACGGCGGCAGATCAGCGGGCGCATGAGGGGAGCGGGCCTGAGGACATGCACTGGTAAGCCGCGCGTCTGCTACCACTTATCACGCCTTTCCCCGCGCGCGTTTGCTATAAAAGCGGCTATAGCACTTCTGTAGGGCCGGGAAAATGTCGATATTCACGATCAGCCGCTGCGGCGCGGCGTTGTTTTTCGTCGCGGTGGTGGCGGGGTGCTCGTCCAGCAAGCCGACGGCTGCGGAAAAGGCCAGCATGGCGGCCACCACGCCGGCCCGGTCCAACGATGAGTGCAAGGCCAATCGCAAGAAGTGCCTGCACGAAGGGTCCTACGATGTCGGCGAGCGGGATTACGCCGAAGACGAAGCCAAGCGCCTGAACCTCGCCGAGTCCCAGCGGCTGCGGCGCCTGTTCGGAAAGTAAACTCCGTCATCCTTTCAATCCGCAGAATCGTTGTCCATGACCCGAAAACCGCTCGCCATCATTCAGATGGGCCGCCCGCCCGAAGATCTGCGGCAGGCGCAAGGCGAACAATCCGACTGGATGCTGGCCGCGCTTGAAGATCCGGGCCTGCCGGTGCGGGTCTTCAAGCCCCACGACGACGAACCCCTGCCCACGTGGAATGACGTGTCCGGCGCGGTGCTGACGGGATCGTGGTCCATGGTGACGGATCGCGAGCCCTGGAGCGAGCGCACGGCCGAATGGCTGCGCGGCGCGCATCGCGCGCAGTTGCCGCTATTGGGCATCTGCTACGGCCATCAACTGATGGCGCACGCGCTGGGCGGCGTCGTCGACTTTCATCCGCAGGGCCGCGAGATCGGCCAGCATGCCATCGACTTCTGCGCGGACATTGGCGACGATGCGCTGCTTGGCGCGCTGCCGCGGCGTTTTCTGGCCAATCTGACCCATGAGCAAAGCGTGTTGACGCCGCCGCCGGGCGCCGAAGTGCTGGCCCGTTCGCGGCACGATCCGCATCAGGTCCTGCGATATGGGCCGAACGCGTGGTCGGTGCAATTCCATCCCGAGTTCTCGCCGACGCTGATGTCGGCATGCCTGTCGCGCCGCGCGCCGGTGTTCGAGGCCGAGGGCCACGACGTGGCGGCGATGGTGGCGGGCCTTGTCCCCACGCACGATGCGCGCCAATTGCTGCGCACGTTTGCGCGCATCCTGTCTTCATAGCACACGCCCATGACACGCCTGCCGGCGTCGCCGATGTGCGCGCCGCTGTAGGCGTCGCGCCACAAAAAAAGCGATTATTTCCATTTCTTTCCGCGAGATCGCTTGTGTCCCCAGAACTGACATATTGCGTCCCTAGAATCCGTTCCTGCCATGCGCCGTGTGCATCACTGTGCCGCCTGCAATGCGGGTCTGGCCACATGCGCATGTCTGTTCACATCAATGGGAATCTGTAATGAAAAAGACTCTGTTCGCCACCGCCATCTTTGCCGCGCTGTCCGGCATGGCGCAGGCGGAAACCTCGGTGACGCTGTACGGCTTGATCGATACGGGCGTGGGCTATCAGCGGATCAAGGGCGATGGCTACCATGAATCCAAGGTCGGCATGAGCAACGGCGTTTCCAGCGGTTCGCGCTGGGGCCTGCGCGGTTCGGAAGATCTGGGCGACGGCCTCTCCGCCGTGTTCACGCTGGAAAGCGGCTTCAACTCGGCCAACGGCCAGTCGGGCCAGAGCAGCCGCCTGTTCGGCCGCCAAGCCACCATCGGCCTGAAGAGCTCGTCGTGGGGCTTGCTGGAATTCGGCCGTCAGACCAACATCGCTTCCAAGTACCTGGGCGCGATCGATCCGTTCGGCGCCAGCTATGGCCAAGCCAACATCGGCAACGCGTTCAGCGCCGCCAACACCGTCCGCTACGACAATATGGTCCAGTACTCGACCCCGTCGTTCGGCGGCTTCCAGGCTGGCGTCGGCTACTCGTTCAACATCGCCGACACGACCGCCGCACAGACCGGCTTCCGCACCGCTGACAACACCCGCGCCATCACGGCCGGCGTCCGCTACGTAAACGGTCCGCTGAACGTCGCCCTGACGTACGACCAACTGAACCCGGCCAACCAGCTTGGCAATGACGCCACGCCCAAGGCATGGAGCATCGGCGCTTCGTACGACTTTGAAGTCGTGAAGCTGGCTGCCGCCTTCGGTCAGACGCGTGACGGCTGGTTCACCGGCCAAAGCATCAACGCCTTCGGCAGCGGCAGCCCCGAGGCCAAGAGCTTCAGCTCGAACGTTGGCGTCGAAGACTTCAAGGCCAATTCGTACATGGTCGGCGTGACCGTTCCGCTTGGCGCCAGCACCATCCTGGCTTCGTGGCAACGTGCCGATCCGGACAGCGATCTGCTGACCGGTGGCGATTCGGCCATGAACGTGTACAGCATCGGCTACACGTACAACCTGTCCAAGCGTACGAACCTGTACGCGCTGGGCTCCTACGCCACGGACTTCGCGTTCATCGACGGCGTGAAGAGCACGGTGGGCATGGTCGGTGTCCGTCATCGCTTCTAAGCGGCAGACGTGATGAGCGGCGCGCGCCAGGCGCGCGCCGCTTGCGCCCTGCACCGCGGTTGCACTGAGCGGATTGGGCGTCTTACCCGGCCACAGACGCGAAAAAAGCGGCCACCTCCCTAGCTCCACTCCCAGTCCGCTCACCCGAACTCCGATCATGGCAATTAGAAGGCCCGCGCAGGCTTGCGCGGGCTTCGTCATTTGTTGAGGCCGGATTGCGTAGCATTTTGGATCACCCTGCCGACCCTCATCGCCCGAGGGCAGGGTGAGTGTCGTTGTAGTATTGAACGCTCAGCCTAATCATCGGATAGCTATGCACACGCACAACGCACGGCTCGCAGAAATGACATTGGCGTTGACGCTTGCCATGGCCGCGGGCGCCTCTGCGCAGGCACAGAATGTTCAGCCGGGGGATGCGGCGGCAGCAGGCGGAGCGCCTGCTGCGGCTTCACCTGCGGCTAAGCCGGCAGCTGCGGCAGCGCCGGCGGCGGTATCGACGGCGCCCGCAACTGCACCTGCGGCATCGGCGTCTGCGAAGCCTGCGCCGGCATCACCGGCACCTGCCGCGTCAGCAGCGGCAGCGCCCGCCCCATCAGCACCTGCCCCAGCAGCACCTGCTGCAGCAGCGCCGGCGCCGTCAGCGCCAGCCGCGCCGGCACCGGCATCGCCGACACCGGCTCCTCCGGCCGCAGGATCGCCCGCCGCGGGATCGCCCGCCGCCGGATCGCCTGCTGCGCAACAAGACCCGAATGGCGCGACGGCGGACGCCGCCGCTCCCCCGCCGCAGCCGCAAACGCTGCAGGTGCTGGACGGCAAGCTCAAGGTCCTCATCCCCGCCGGCTTCACCGAAACCGAATTTCCGTCGGACCCGGCAACGCCCGAGGTCTCCGGCAAGATCTACCTGAATCGCGCCACCATGCAGGCGATCATCGTGATCGATGTGCCGGTCGAACTGGCCGTCGGCGATGATGACGCATTCACATTGGGCGCGATGGCCGCGGGCTTTCAGTCGCAGCAGAAGGAAGCGGTGCCGACGTTCAAGAAGACGGGAGATGGCGCGTTCAAGGTCGGCAGCATCGGCGTTTTTCAAGTGGACGCGACCAGCAAACTGTCGGGCCGCCCGGCCGAGCTGACGGCGCTGTTCGCGGCGTCGGGCAAGAAGGTGGTGACGTTTTCCGCCTACACGCTCACGCAGGAAAAGGCCCGGCATCCCGGGCTGGTCGATGCCTTGAAGCAGGGCATGTCCGTCGCGCAGTAACGCCCTGCCTCTGCCCGATGCGGGCGCACGAGCGGTGCAGTAGGGGCCCCCGTTGTGGGCAGCCGCGGCACGACCGGCGCGGTGCATTGCCGCAATGCGATCGCCGCCGGACGTCCGTTCAGCGAACCAACCTCAGTTCGGTTTCCAGAACACGTAATCGGCCTGGTATTTGACCTGCGCCCGTTGGCCCTTGTTGGCCGCCGAGCAGGGCGTCTGCGGCGCGCCGCCGCCCGCGCGCACGAACCGCTGGATGTAGGTCACGCCGGTCAACAGACCCACGCCCGACGACGGATTGGCCAGGACGAGTTGATCGTACAGGCGGTCCGGCCCGGCATTGGCGCGCACGGTTTCCATGCCGGTCAGCGTCGACCCGTCGGCCGCCCGCCAGGTTTCAGGCGGACTTTTGTAGGTGCCGGTCTGGCCGGATTGGCCCGCGCCAAGCGTCGCAGCCGCGCCCGCGATGACCCACGCGTAGCGCGCGCCGTCGGTCTGCGTCAGCCGGCATTCATACGTGACGTCGCCTTCCGCCGGCGCCTGCCAGACGATGCGGTTGTCGGCCGGCACCTGCATGATCTGCGGCGCCTTGTCCTGTGCGGCCGCGCCGGTCGCGATGACTGCGAGGCCGGCCGCCAGCAGCAGGCGGGGCAGCTTTTGGCGGGTGTGAGGCGGAATGCGGTTCATCCGTGCTCCTTCTGGCGGGCCGGGCGCGCCCGCGATGCATGGTTTGTCGTGACGGCTAGCCTTGGAACCGGCGCCGAACGCCGGGTCGGGCCATTCTGCCACGATTCCCGGGCAGCGCCTCGCTCAGTTCACCTGCAGCGTGTGAGCGGTCCGTCCGCGCAGCAGCGTCAGCACCAGCGGCTGCGCGCCCGCGCCGGTCAGCAGGTTGCGCAGGTCGGCAAGCGTGCTGACGGGGCGCTGATTCACGCCGATGACGATATCCCCGCGCTGCAGCCGCGCGGCCACGGGGCCGCGATCGGGAAACGTGGCGCTGACCGCGGCGCCGTCGTTGCCTTGCACGCGTTGCGCGCGTCCCACCTCCGAAAACTCCACGCCCATCATCCGGGCGTCCAGTGAACCTGCATGCAGGCGCTCGTTCTGCTCGGGCTCGATGCGCAGCAGGACCTCGGTCCTTGCGCCGGCGCGGGACAATCCCAGCCGCACCTGGCGCCCGACCGGCGAGAGGCCTTCCGCGTTGCGCAGTTGGGCGCTGGAGCCGATTGCCTTGCCGTCGATGGACAGGATCTGGTCGCGGGCCTGGACGCCTGCCTTTTGCGCGGGCGAGCCATCGGCGACGCGCGCCACGACGACGCCGGTCGATCCCGGCGCCAGTCCAAGCTGGCGGGTATTGCGCGGCGTGATGTCCAGCGTGTCCAGTCCAAGTCCACCGCGCTGCACCTGCCCGTGCTGCAACAGTTGCTGCATGACTTCGCCCGCCAGGTTCGACGGGATGGCAAAGCCGATGCCTACATTCCCGCCCGACGGGGTGTAGATCATGGTGTTGATGCCGACCAGGTCGCCGTTCAGATTGACCAGTGCGCCGCCCGAGTTGCCGGGGTTGATGGACGCGTCGGTCTGAATGAAGTTCTGGTAGCCCGCGGCGCGCAGGCTGGACCGGTCCAGCGCGGACACGATGCCGGACGACGCCGACTGTCCGAGGCCGTAGGGATCACCGATCGCCACCACGAAATCGCCCACGCGCAGGTCGCTGGAGTCGGACAGGGTCAGCGCCCGCAGGTTCTGCGCGGCGATGCGCAGCACGGCCAGATCCGTGTCCGGATCGCTGCCCACCACCGTGGCGTTGAAGCTGCGCCCATCCTGCAGGGACACGCGGATGGCGGACGCCCCGCGCACCACGTGATGGTTGGTCAGGATGTTGCCCTGGGTGGCGTCGACGATGACGCCCGAACCCACGTTCTGCCGCAGGCTGCCGGGCGTGGACGCGCGGCCGCCGCTCGATGCCGCAGCGTCGGTAGACGCTGAAATATTGACGACGGCCGGCGTGACGCGTTCGAGCATTGGCGCCAGCGAAGGCAGCGGTTGACCACCGACGGCCACCGGCAGCGCGGCGCGGCCGGGCGTGGGCGCCGACGTCAGCACCAGCAGGCCGACGGCGGCCAGCGTGGCGGGTAAGCGTTGCAGGGTCAGAAGAAAACGCTGCGCTGAGCGCGCGCGTTTGAGGCGGGGCGGTGAAGCCGGGTGGGGCATTTCGGTCCTTCATGCAGCGACGCGGCAGTATCGGGCGGCGCTGCTGCAGGGATATGACGGCGCGCGAAGGCGGCAGGCTGCCAGCGCGCGGGCGCGCGCCGGCAGGTCACGGATTGTCGCCGAACTTCCGCAAGGGACGTCCGGCGTGCCCCGCCACGCGTCAGAACCCGACGGCTTGTCCGTCGCGGCGCGAGTCCGACGCCGCCACGTAGCCGCCTTGCGGCAAGCGGCAGATGAGCTGCGCCGAGCCGAACTCCAGGCTGTCCACCGGGGCCACCGCGACGTTGTGGCCACGCGCGCGCAGCGTGTCGACCACGTCGGCCGGCAGGTGCGATTCCACGTTCACGACCGGGCCCTTCTCGACGCGGAAGCGCGGCGCGTCGCTCATGGCCTGCGGGTTCTGGCCGAAGGCCGCCAGACGCGTGACCATCTGCAGATGGCCTTGCGCCTGCATCGAGCCACCCATCACGCCAAACGACATGACCGGCTGGCCGCCGCGCGTCACGAACGCGGGGATGATGGTGTGCATCGGCTTCTTGCGCGGCGCGACCTGGTTGACGTGGTCGGGCGTCAGCACGAAGTTCAAGCCGCGGTTGTGCAGGCTGATGCCGGTACCCGGCACGACCACGCCCGAACCAAAGCCGTGATAGTTGGACTGGATGAACGACACCATCGTGCCGCTGGCGTCCGCCGCGGTCAGGTAGACAGTGCCGCCGGTGGCAGGCGTGCCCGCAGTGGGCACGCTGGCGCGGTCCATGGAAATCAGGCGGGCGCGCTCGGCCAGATAGGCGCGGTCGAGCAGGGCGCGCGCATCAGTGCGCATGTGGCGCGGATCGGCGACGTGATGGTGCAGGTCGGCAAACGCCAGCTTCATGGCTTCGATGCTGACGTGGTAGTAGTCGGCGCTGTCGCGGCCCATGCCTTCCAGGTCGAATTGTTCCAGCATGCCCAGCGCCATCAGCGCCGAGATGCCTTGGCCGCTGGGCGGGATCTCGTGCAGCTCGTAGTCGCGGAACGACTGCGAGATGGGCTTGACCCATTCGGCCTGATGTTCGGCCAGGTCGACGGCGCTGAGCGCGCCGCCCGTCTTGGCCGCGAAGTCCGCGATCTTGCGGGCCAGTTCGCCGCGGTAGAAGCTTTCACCACCGGTTTCGGCGATGTCGCGCAAGGTCTTGGCCTGGTCGGGAAAGCGCCACCATTCGCCCGCCTGCGGCGCGCGGCCTTGCGGCAGGAAGGCCTCGGCAAAGCCCGGCTCGGCCGCGAGCTTGGGCGCCTGATTGGCCCATTGGCGCGCAATGGTGGGCGACACCGCAAAGCCTTCCTCGGCATACGCGATGGCGGGTTCGAAGAGCTTGGCGAAGGGAAGCTTGCCGAAGCGGTCGGACAAGGCCTTCCAGCCCGCGATCTGACCCGGCACCGTGACCGTGCCCCAGCCGGTGCCCGGCATGGCGTCGCGGCCCTTGAAGTACTCGGGCGTCCACGCGACCGGCGCACAGCCGCTGGAGTTCAGGCCGTGAAGCTGGCCGTCGTGCCAGATCAGGGCAAACATGTCGCCGCCGATCCCGTTCATCACGGGCTCGACGACGGTCAGGGCGATCGCGGTGGCAATGGCGCTGTCAACGGCATTGCCACCGGCCAGCAGCATGCGTAGTCCCGCCTGCGCAGCCAGCGGCTGGCTGGTCGCGACCGCGTTGGCGGCCAGGACCGGCATTTTTCGGGAAGCGTACGGAAAAGACCAATCGAAGGGGGAGGACATGGGTGCTGGAACTCGTTGGAAAAATTACTGCGGGGTGATGCCGGCCTGGTCGATCAGCTGCTTGGTGCGCGGAATCTCGGCCTTGATGAAGGCGGCAAATTCCTCGCGGCTGCCGCCACGCGGCTCGGCGCCGGCTTCGGCGAGCTTACCGCGCAATGCGGGGTCGGCGAGCACTTTGTTGACGGCTTTGTTGAGCTTGTCGAGGATCGGTGCGGGCGTGCCTTGAGGCGCGACCAGACCGTACCACGGCGCGATGTCGTAGCCCGAAAAGCCTTGCTCGGCGATCGTCGGGATGTCCGGCGCCAGCGCCGAGCGCTGCGAATTGGACATGCCCAGCGCCAGCAGCGAACCGCTCTTGGCCTGGGGCAGCCCGGTCATGATGGTGTCGAAGTACATCGACACCTGACCGCTCAGCAGGGCGGGGATGGCTTCGCCGGCGCCCTTGTAGGGCACGTGCAGAATGTCGATGCCAGCGACGGACTTGAGCATCTCGCCCGCCATGTGCGAGGTCGTGCCCGTGCCGAACGAGGCATAGGTCAGCTTGCCGGGATTGGCGCGCGCATAGGCCACCATTTCGGGCAGCGTCTTGAACGGCTGCGACGGATTGGCCAGCAGGATATTCGGCGTGTAGGCCACCATAGACACCAGCTCGAAAGCGTCGGGGTCGTATGCCAGGCGTTTCTGCAGGAAGCGGTTGGTGACGACGGCGGCCGGACCGCCCATCAGCAACGTGTAGCCGTCCGCCGCCGACCGCGCGACCGACGCGCTGCCGATCGCGGCCGCGGCGCCGGGGCGGGCCTCGATGACGAAGGGCTGGCCCAGTTCGGCGGACAGCGCCGCGCCAAGCTGGCGCGAGATCAGGTCCGTGGCCGAGCCGGCCTGGAAGGGCACGACGATGCGCACGGGATGCTGCGGCCAGTCCGTGGCTTGCGCGGCCGCTTGCGCCCCGAAGGCCAGCGCGGCGGCGCCTGCCAGCGCCCGGATGAGACGAAATTTCATGGATTCCCCTTGATCGCGTTATGGAAAGCGTATGGGCCGGGTCGGGTCTGATGCCCGTTCCGGCCGAGCGGGCGCGGTCTGCCGCGTCCTGCCCTGGATTAAACGCAACGCGCGAACCCCCGGCCATAGGTATTTGCATCCATGGATCATTGGATCCAATTTGTGTTATTTTCGCCCTTATCTATCATGGCGGCTTTCCAAGCCCGGGGACGTCAGTGCTGCAATTCCAGAAGACAGCCATCAGCGCCGAAGACGAGGCGTACCTGCATTTACAGCGCGAAATCCGCCTGGGCCGCTACGCGCCCGGCCAGCGCCTCGTGCCCGACGTGGTGGCCGCTGAGATCGGCACCAGCCGCATGCCCGTGCGCGGTGCGCTGCGCCGCCTGGCGTCGGAAGGTCTGGTGGAGATCCGCGCCAATCGCGGCGCCGTGGTGCGCGGCTTGAATCAGCAGGAGATGCTCGAGGTCTTCGAGATGCGCTCCGTGCTCGAAGGGTTGGCCACGCGCAATGCCGTGGAAAACATGGGCCCCGAGCACATCCGCCGGCTGTCGAACATGCTCGAGCAGCTGGACCAGGGCGCAAACGAAGATCTTGACTGGACCGCCGCGCACCGCGAATTCCATGAATACCTGTGCAGCTTCTGTAAACAACCGCGCCTGTTGAATCAGATCTCCGAACTGCATTCGGTTGTCGAACCCTACATGCGCCTCTGGGCTGCCCAACCCGGCCGCGTGCTGCGCGTGCGCGAATCGCACCAGGAACTGATCGACGCGCTACAGACCCGCGACGCGGCGCGTTGCGAGGCCGCGATGCGCCAGCATGTGCTGAATACGGTGCCCGCTTTGCAGGCGTTTTTGGAGCAGGGTGGCTGATCCAGGTGTCGCTGCGATAGCCATCCCTTGGCGCAACCGTGTCATGGGTGGCAGACACCGATCATTCGCAACTTCGACCGGCAGCGGGGCGGCCGGTCGAATTTTGCCTTGCGATGCGTTTTGACGGGCGATTTGATGTGCGCTTTGATGGTGCAAATTGACGAGCGCTTTGGCCCGCGACTCGATATCAAAACTTATTATCCAGCGCCTGGATTATTGAAATGAATTAGCGCCAGAAAAGAAAAAAGCCGCTAAAAGCGGCTGATTTCAAATGAATTCTTGGGGTGGCTGATGGGGCTCGAACCCACGACAACCGGAATCACAATCCGGGACTCTACCAACTGAGCTACAGCCACCTCTGGTACTGCGTTGCACTTCAGTTTCCTTCAGTGCTTTCGTCGTTTTGCGCCTTTCAAATTTGCTTCGAAAGCTGCTCAACAACGAAGAGGCCGAATTCTAGCACGTTTTTTTGAAGGGTGTGAAATCGCCTTTAAAAAGTAGTCTTGCCACAGGCGGCAGCCTTGCTATTCTTGCGCTGGTTAACCACTGGAGGCCGTGTTTCAAGCCATCGCCATGGATCGCATACACGCATTTTTGATCGAATACTGGCCTCATGTTGCCTTTGCCATCAGCATCGTGGCGGGCACGGGCGCGGCGGTGCATGCCGCGATGACCAAGCAGGATGTGCGGGCGGCCATTGGCTGGGTGGGGGTGGCGATGTTCTCGCCGATCCTCGGGGCGCTTTTCTATTTCGTGGCGGGGATCAACCGCATTCGCAAGACGCGGGTGTCGCAGCAGCGGGACGACGCGATGCTCGAGGACGCTGGGCAGGTCGCGACGGCGCCGGTGGATGTGGTGCCCATATCGGGTGAGCAGTTTGCGTCATTGAAAGTGCTTGGCGACCGCGTCAGCCGGTTCGAGCTGCTGGGCGGCAACCAGGTGCGGCCGCTCGCTGGTGGCGACGAGACGTATCCCGCAATGCTGCAGGCCATCCGCGAGGCGCGGCACACGGTGGCGATGCAGAGCTACATCTTCGATAACGACCCGATCGGGCGCGAGGTGGCCGAGGCGCTGATCGAAGCGCAGGCACGCGGTGTGCAGGTGCGGGTGCTGATCGACGCCGTGGGTTCCAAGTATTCACGCCCGCCGATCGTGCGCATGTTGGCGAAGGCGAACGTGCCGGTGGCGCGGTTCATGACCAATCCGATGGGCGTGCTGCGCATGCCCTACGCCAATCTGCGCAGCCACCGCAAGGTGCTGGTGGTGGACGGACGTGTGGGGTTTACGGGCGGCATGAACGTGCGGGCGGCGTTTGTCAGCGCGCTGGCGGGGGATGCCACCAACCACGACACGCACTTCCGCGTGGAAGGGCCGATCGTGACGCAGCTGATGTCGGTGTTCGCGCATGACTGGAATTTCACGACGCACGAGTCGCTGTCCGCCAAGCCGTGGTTCGATCCTGACTACCTGCCGCCGTCGGGCCACGTGCCGATCCGCTGCGTGCCGTCCGGCCCGGACCGCGCAATCGGCAGCACGCACAACATGCTGCTAGGCGCGTTGGCGGTGGCGCGGCATCACGTGCGGATCCAATCGCCTTACTTCCTGCCCGACCAGACGCTGATCGGCGCGCTGGCCACGGCGGCGCGACGTGGGATCGTCGTGGACATCGTGATTCCGGGCAAGAACAACCTGCGGCTGGTGGACTACGCGATGACGGCGCAGCTTGATCAGGTGGTGCGAACGGGCTGCCGCGTCTGGCGGTCGAGCGGTGCGTTCGATCACTCCAAGCTGATGACGGTGGACGGCGCGTGGACTTACGCCGGCTCGTCGAACCTGGATCCGCGCAGCCTGCGATTGAATTTTGAATTGGACACCGAAATCTACGATCCCGAGGTGGCGCGCTGGATCGGCGCGCGCGTTGATGCGTTGATCGCCAACGCGCACCGCGTGACGCTGGAAGATCTGCTGCAGGCGCCTTTTGCGAAGCGCCTGCGCAACAAGGTGATCTGGCTGGCTACGCCTTACTTGTAGCGTGGGTCCCTTGTAGCGCGGGTCCCGGCCGGCAAGCCTGTGCCGCCGGCCATGCCCGCTTCGTCGATCAGCCGTCCGAAGCCGGCACCGCCGCATGTCGCACCGCGAACACGGCGCTCGCCTTGAGCATGACGCGGCCCTCCACCTGAAGGCGGCAGGTCGCGTAGATGAGCCGCTTGCCCTGCTTGTCGATCTGCACGTGGGCTTCGAGCCAATCGCCCGGATTGACGGCATTCAGAAACTCGACGGACATCTGCGCCGTGACGACGGATACGTGGGCGTCTTCGGAAATGACGAGGCCCAGCGCACTGTCGGCAAACGTGGCCAGAAATCCGCCGTGTGCCATGCCGTGCATGTTGCCGTGCGCCGTGGTGACCCGCAGGGCCAACACGTTGTCGGCCTTGCGGCGGTAGAACGGGCCCAGGTCGTTCAGGTGGCGCATGAACTGGCTGCTGGGATACCAGGGGGTGAAACCGGCGGGAAGGGAGTCTGTCATGGCTGGCGATGCAAGAGTCCCGTAGGACGATCCCCGAAAGTATTCCAGACGCGCCCGCGCAGGCATAGCGCGGTGATCGGGGCGCGGACGCACGCGGAATTGTCACCACGCCGTGCAACCCCCCGGCCCAGCGCTCATCTTCTGAGGGTAAGATTTACGGCACAACAATCACCCTACATGGCAGGAGCATTTGAAGATGGCGAAAGTCGGCATGGTTGGTATCGGCCTCATGGGCCACGGCATTGCAAGCAACCTGGTCAAGCATGGTCACGCGCTGACCGTGCTCGAACACCCGGGCAACCAGCCGCTGGACGCGCTCAAGGCCGCCGGCGCGGTCAGCGTGACCACCGGCGCCGAGCTGGCTGCGCAGTCGGATGTGATCATCCTGTGCGTCACTGGCAGCCCGCAGGTCGAAGCCGTGCTGCTGTCGCCGGCCGGTGTGCTCGAGGGGCTGCGTCCCGGCACCGTCATCATCGATTGCTCAACGGCCATTCCGTCGTCGACCGTGAAGGTCGCACAGGCCGTCACCGAAAGCGGCGGGCGCTTTCTGGATGCGCCCATGACGCGCACCCCGAAAGAAGCCGCCGAAGGCCGCCTTAACCTGCTGGTGGGCGGCGATGCGGCGTTGTTTGACGAATGCAAGCCGCTCTTGGCCTGCTTCGCTGAAAACATCACGCATGCCGGCCCGGTGGGCGCCGGCCATCGCATGAAGCTGCTGCACAACTATGTGTCGCTGGGCGTGGTGGCGCTGCTGTCCGAAGCCGCGGCGTGCGCGCTGCGTTCGGACATCGACCCGGCCGTCTTTGCGGAAGTGCTGGCCAAGGGCGGCGGCGGCGGCGTGGCGCTGGAGCGCATCAAGCCGTATCTGCTGGAACAGGATCCGTCGTCCCTGCGCTTTTTCATGTCTAACGCGCAGAAGGATCTTTCGTACTACAACACCATGGCCGCCGAGGCCGGGGCGGTCCGCGAGATCGGCGCCGCCGTGCAGCAAACGTTCGATCAGGCCGTCGCGCAAGGCGGCGGCGAACGTTATGTGCCCGAGCTGGTGTCGTTGCTGAAAGACCGTTAACGCCTGCGGGCCGGGGGTGCGGCGCACCCTCGGCGTCACGCCTGGCCGCCGGCGATTCAGCGTCCGGCGGCGGGCACTGCCCGTGGCGCGCGCAGAATTCCGCGCGGCGGCAGGCGCATCGAGATGAATGCGGCCAGGAACAGCAGCGCGCCGGCCGACCCGAAGGCCACCCAGTGCGTGCCAAAGGTCTCGAACGCCCAGCCGCCCAGCCACGAGCTGATCATGCCGCCGATCTGGTGGCCCAGATACGTCAGCCCGTACAGCACGCCAACCAGCCGGATGCCATACACGTCCGCCAGGATGGCCGAGGACAGCGCGATGCTGCCGGCCCAGACGATGCCGCCGATGGTCGCAGCCAAATACAGTTCCCAATGTGCGCCCACCATGACCAGCGCGAAGAATCCCAGTCCCCGCACCAGATAGATGGCCGCCAGGATGTTGCGGCGTTCGACCTGGTCGGACATGCGGCCCAGCACCAAGGTGCTGAAAATGGCGACCAAGCCAATCAGGCCGATGCCCAGCGAACTGGTGGTGGCGTCAAAGCCGTGGTCCATCAGCATGGGCATGCCGTGCGTGCCCAGCAGGTTCATGCTGAAACCACAGGCAAACAGACCCAGCGCGACCTGCCAGAACGGCAACGTGCGCAGGGCCTCGCCCAGCCCCGGCGCGGGCGCCTTGGCTGCCGGCTTGGCCGTGCCGGTCTTTTCGATGATCTGATGGGGCAGCAGGTCGGTGTGCTCGGGCGCCTCGTCGCGCATCACGAAAAGCGCGACCGGCACGGTCAGCAGCGCAAACAGCACGGCAAAGCCCAGCAGCGTTTCCTGCCAGCCGACCGCCGAGATGGCGTAGGTGAGCGTCGGGGTCATCAGCGCGATGCCGGCCATCGACCCCGTGGACAGGAAGAAGAGCGCCATGCCGCGCTGGCGCGTGAACCAGCGGCTGATCACCGGCGTCAGCGCGACCGGACTGGTGAAGGCCAGACCCACGGATAGCGCAACGCCAAAGGCCAGCAAAAATTCGAGGGGTCCGCGCGCGAAGACGGTCCAGATGGAAGCCAATACCACGATGGCCGTGCCGGTCAGCAGGACGAAGCGCGTGCCGCGGATGCTGACCAGATAACCCGCCAGCGGCATGCCCAGGCCATAGCACAGCATGCCGATGGCGACGATGCCCGACAGCAGGCTGCGCGAAAAACCCAGGCTCTCGGCCATGGGCAGAAAGAACGGTCCGATGCCCATGCGCAGGCCGACCGTAAACAGGGTGAGTACCGTGGCGGCGCCGACGATGTTCCAGCCGAAATACCAGCCGCCCGACTCTTGCTTGTCCAATCCGCTTCTCCTCGATGTCTTTTTTTGTGGCCGCTTGCGCGCCAGGACTTGCAGACACCGAGGGCAGGCTCGGAGGGACGCTCCGCTGTCGACAGGGGTGGGAAGGACCAGGCGTGAATCGGCTTGCTTGCGCCGGCGGGTTTGACGCCAGACGCGTCATATTACTCCTGGCTATAAAGCGATGGCGGCAAGATTGAGTAATCCTGTCCGGTGAGCGGTCACCCCAAGTTTTTAATAAATATCCGATTTCGGGACGGGGAGTGCATACCTATACTCGCCTGCGCAGCGTGCTGGCAATTTGCCGGCCGTATTGGACACTTTTCAATTCTTCCTGGCTGTTCAACGATGCCGTATTCCGAACAACCGCTGCGGTGGAGGCAGTATCAATACCGGTCCATTCCGGACGAATTTCTGGCATCGCGTGATGCGGAGTCAGTCATTGGCCAAGCCAGCGCATTGCCCAGTGGCTCCAAAGCCTACATCGTGGACGAGGACGAGTCTTCGGTGTGGGCGGTGCGCCGGACGCTCGCCGACTTCTCCATCGAAGTCGTGCAGAGCCGAACAGTCAACGAATTCCTGTCCATTTATTCAGCGGGCGAGTGCGACTGCCTCATCATGGATTTCGGGAAGGCGGCTGCCGATACCGCGGTACAGCGCGACCTGGTTCAGGCCAACGCGGCGTTGCCAACCATCTTCATCAAGGCCGAGCCCGAATTCGGAGATGCCGTCGAAGCCATGCGGCGCGGCGCCGTCGATTTCTTTGCCAAGCCCTTGAACTCAAGCCGGCTCTGCCAAGCCATTCACCATGCACTGCGCCTGAGCCGCCGCGCTCACCTGAATCGGCTCCGATCAGACCAGGAAGAAGCACGCAAAGCGATGCTCACGCCCCGTGAACTGGTGATCGTCCAAGGCGTCATCGCCGGGCATTCCAGCAAAGAGATCGCAGAGCATCTCCATATTTCAGTCCGTACCGTCGACAACCACAAGGCGCGCATTTACTCGAAGTTGAACATCAACACCTCGCTCGCCCTCGCCCGCCTTTTCATTGGTCTGATAACGCCGGTCAGCGACGGCAGGCTTACTGAGTCGCCTCGCCATTTTTTGCCTGCAAAGAGGTAGTTCTACTCTGCATTTCGGCCTGTTGATCTTGAAATAATGTGACGCCCAGTTTCCAGATTCGTTGACGCAGAACGTGGCCTGCAGCCTTGCGCGACGCCGTGATGTAAATGCAAAGCGGCAAAGCGGCGCATCAAGGTCTGATTGAAGGGCACGAGGTAATTGGGGGCTCGCACGCCAGGCTGCCGCGCCTGGCCTGTAGAGAGACGTGTAATGCGCACTGCGCATCGTTGATTAAGTCACAAGGACCGTTATGAATAAAAAGTTAATCTCCCGATTCGCGTGCCTGGGAGCCGCTGTTGGACTGATCGCAGTCGCGCCCGGCCAAGCCATCGCTGCCGAAGACTTCAAACCGCCCGTTGGAAAAATCACTCAGCGTGCCGCGCCTGCCAAGGGGGCGCCGTCATCCGGCACGAAAGCGCCGGCAGCTTCTGCGGCGTCCACGAGCGGTCAAGAAATCACCCGCGCCCGCCCGGCTGCCGTGGCACCGGACAGGGGGCTCTCCATCACTTCGGGCGCAACGCTCAATTCCCAGTTGATCCGGGTGCGAACGTCGGGCGGCACCGGGGCGTTGAACTTCCGGCTGCTTGACACCAGCGGCAAACCCGCCGAACTGCCCGCCGGGCTGGTGTTCGGATCCGACGGTTCGCTGTCTGGCGCCGCTCCTTCTGTGGCCAGCCCCAAGACGTTGACGTATCTCATCCAGGTCGAAGACAGCGGCGGCGGTAAGGCCAGCCGCACCGTGCAACTGACCATCAATCCGCCCTTGAACGTCGAGGGCGGCTCCATTCAAGCGACGGCGGGCGGGCGCATCAAGAGCCCCGTCAAGTTCATCAACGTCAGCGGCGGCACCGGCAACTACGCCGTCTCCTATTCCAATCCCGACGGCAGCGCCATGCGCATGCCTTCCGGGCTGGTGCTCGACGGCAGCGGCCGTGTCAGCGGCGCGGTGCCCAAGTCCCTGGAAAAAATGGCGGGGCTAACGGCCACCATCAGCGACGAGGGCGGCGCCCGCGTTTCCATTCCCGTCGAATTCAACCTGGCGCCCGCGCTGGAGGTCTCCACCCTTCCGATCGAACTCACGGCGGGCGCCACGATGCCGTCGGCGGTGCCGGTGGTCAACGCCACGGGTGGAAGCGGTGCGGTGCGCTACACGCTTTTCGACAAGGACGGCACGACGCCTGCCCGGCTTCCGGAAGGCCTGAAGTTCGACGAGGCCACCGGCACGCTTCGGGGCCTGGTGCCGCCGACCCCGCAAGAAGGCCGGTATGTGGTGTTGGCCCAGGACGCCGGCGGCGGTGAGGCCAGCGCCCGATTCGAATGGAAGATCAATCCTCAGCTTCAGATTTCGTTCGAATAAGCCCGTTCACCCGCTAGACGCCCGCCTTCTGCATTCGCATGCAGAAGGCGGGCGTTTTTTTGCGGGTTGCATTGCACCTTTGTTACAGGGCCAAGTGGCGAGCCAGGCCGTGCAATCCCGCGCTGACCGCCTTCTGGTCGGACTTGAAGCCGCGATTCTCGTACGATGGGTGCGATTCAGTACGTAACATATCTTTCGCGCGGGATGCCATTCGGGATTGACGATGGCGATATGCTTGCTTTCTCACTCGTTTTTACGGGAAAGCCATGAGCGCACCGATTGAAGAACAGACTGCGGCTTTCAAGCCAGACCCCCGAATTTCGACCGGAAACCTCGGCATCGACGACATCCTCGGCGGCGGCTTGGATCCGAACAAAATGTATCTGTGCGAAGGAAGGCCGGGCACGGGCAAGACGACCATGGGAATGCAATTCCTGTTGGAAGGCGTCCGTCACGGCGAGCGCGCGCTTTATGTCGCGCTTTCCGAAAGTCCGGCCGAACTCAGTCTGGTTGCCCACCGCCACGGGTGGTCGTTGGACGGCATCGAGATCCTGGAACTGGTGTCCGAAGACGTGTTGGATCCCGAGCGGGAACTCACCGTTCTGCACCCCGCCGAGATGGAGCTGACCGAGACCACGCGCCTGATCCTGGACAAGGTTGAACAGCTGGATCCAGCACGGGTCGTCATCGATAGCCTGTCGGAACTGCGCCTGCTGGCGCAGGGCTCGCTGCGTTATCGCCGGCAGATTCTGGCGATGAAGCATTTTTTCGCCAATCGCCGGTGTACGGTGATCCTGCTGGACGACCAGGCGGCCAAAGAGGACGACCTGCAATTGCACTCGATCTCGCACGGCGTCATCGCACTTGAGCAATTGGCGGTCGACTACGGCGCCCAGCGACGGCGGCTGCGCATATTGAAAATGCGCGGCATGGATTTTCGCGGTGGCTACCACGACTTCACGATCAGGAAGGGCGGGCTGGAGGTTTATCCGCGGCTCGTTGCGGCGGAGCATCACAAAGCGTTTGCCCCAACGCCCACGCCCAGCGGCAACGCCGAACTGGATAGCCTGCTGGGCGGCGGATTGGACCGCGGGACGAATGTTCTGCTGATCGGCGCGGCGGGGGTGGGCAAGTCTTCAGTTGCGGCTACCTATGCGCTGGCATCGACGCAGCGCGGCGAGCATGCAGCCATTTTCGCGTTCGACGAGTCCCGGGCCACGTTCTTCGCGCGCTCACGTGCGCTGGGAATGCCGCTGGAATCCGCGCTGGACGCAGGGCTTCTGACCTTTAAGCAAATTGATCCCGCGGAGATGGCGCCGGGCGAATTCACCGCGATGGTTCGCCGCGCGGTCGAAAATGATGGCGCGCGCGTGGTGGTGTTCGACAGTTTGAACGGCTATCTGAACGCCATGCCCGACGGGCGCTTCTTGATTCTGCAGATGCACGAATTGCTGAGCTACCTGGGGCAGCAGGGCGTGACGACGGTGATGATCCTGGCCCAACACGGTCTGGTGGGCCCGATGGAAACGCCCATGGACATCAGCTATCTCAGCGACACGGTGATCATGCTGCGGTATTTCGAGCACGACGGACGCGTCCGGCGTGCCATCTCCGTCGTCAAGAAGCGCAGTGGCGCGCACGAACATGCCATCCGCGAATTCAGCATGTCCGAAGATGGGCTGGTCGTTGGCCCGCCATTGACCTCGTTTCACGGAATTTTTTCGGGAACGCCGCAATACACCGGCGACGATTTGCGCCTTCTGCTGAACAATCCCGATGCATCGACCTGAGGACGCTGAATCGCGCGTGCTCGTCTACGCACCGATCGGCCGCGACGGGGAAGCCGGCGCGCGGCTGCTGCAGCGCGCGGGTTTCGACACGTTCGTCTGCCGCAATATCGAGGAGCTGCTGGCGCAGGCGGACGCCGGCGCCCTGGCCGTCTGTTTGACCGAGGAAGGGCTGTTCGGCAAGAACCTGGAACTGGTGTCCGAGTGGTTGCAGGCGCAGCCGGCATGGTCGGGGCTGCCGTTCGTTGTGTTGACCGGCAAGACGCAAACCGGCCCTATCGTGCGCTGGCGCGAGAAAATGACCGAATTATTGGGCAATGTCTCGCTCCTGGAACGGCCGGTTCAGAGCCTTGCATTGACCACCACGGTTCAAACGGCGGCGCGCGCCCGGACCCGACAATATGAAATCCGCACGTTGCTGCAAGCTGAGAAGCAGGCCGCGCAGGCGCTTGAGTCGGTCGTGGCAAGCCGGACGCGCGAACTGGAACTGGCCAACGCCGAGCTTCAGCAGCAGATGCGCGAGCGCAGCAGGATCGAGGAATCGCTGCGCCAGGCCCAGAAACTCGAAGCGCTGGGTCAGCTCACCGGTGGGGTGGCGCACGACTTCAATAACCTCCTGATGGTCATCTCCGGCGGGCTGCAAATGCTGCAGCGTCCCATCGACGAAGCGCGGCGCACCCGCTTGTATGGCTCGATGCGACAGGCGGTGGACCGCGGCGCCTCGTTGTCTCGCCAATTGCTGACGTTCGCGCGCCGCCAGGCGTTGCGCCCGGAGGTCCTCAACCTGAACACGGTCGTTCAAAACATGCTCGAGATGCTCGAGCGCAGCCTGCGCGGCGACATCGTCATTGCGTTGGCGCTGGCCGACGACCTCTGGCCGGTCGAAGTGGACCCTGGCGAGTTGGAACTCGTCATCCTGAATCTGGCGGTCAACGCGCGCGACGCCATGCCGGACGGCGGTGTGATCGAGATCCGGACCGAGAACATGACCGCATCCGGAAAGGGAGAGCTGACCGTCGACCACATTGCATTGCGGGTGTCGGACACGGGGACCGGCATGAGCCCGGCGGTGGCTGAACGCGTGTTTGAACCGTTTTTCACCACCAAAGATGTCGGCAAGGGATCGGGGCTGGGGCTGGCGCAGGCGTACGGCTTTGCCAAACAATCGGGCGGCGCCATCGACCTGTCCACCGAGATGGACGTCGGCACCACGGTTTCAGTCTTGTTGCCGCGGTCGAAACGGCGGCTGGCTGCGCAGGGAAAATCGGGCGAGTCCGGCGTGGTCCAGGAGCGGCCAGCGGCCTTGAACGTGCTGCTGGTGGAAGACGACGCGGACGTTGCGACGCTGACCGCCAGCATGCTGGAAGAGCTGGGTTATATCGTGACGCCGGCCGCCAGTGCCGCCGAAGCCTTGGACGTGTTGAATGACGGCGCCGCTATTGATGTGATGCTGACGGATGCCATGATGCCCGGTGGCAAGAGCGGCATTCAACTGGCGCGGGAAGTGCGCGCCCAGAGGCCCGATCTTCCGGTGGCATTGATGACCGGCTTTCTGGGCGAGGAAGTGAAAAGGGCGGGGCAAGAGGGTATTCCGCTGTTGTCCAAGCCTTATCGGCTGGAGCAGCTGGCGGGGTTGCTGCTGCGCCTGACTGGCAGACGCGCTGCCGGGCGGGCATAGCGCAGCGTCCTGAAAAAGCGCGGCTTTTTCTATTGACGACCCGACGAGCCTCGTTCAGGCGCCAGGGGCAACGGGTCGCAGCCGTACTGGCCGGTAGGGTTCTTCATGGTTGGGGGAACCGTGCGGGCAAGATGCTCGATGAATGCCCGGACGGCGGGCACCATGCCTCGCCGAGACGGGCTCGTGATTTCGAACTCGAGCTGAACCGCGGGTTCGCTGCGCAGGAATTGCGGCAGGATACGGGCAAGGAAAAGATGGGCGACGCCCACCGGACAACTGACCCGCACCTTGCCGATGGGGCCTTCGGCGGCGCGCTGAGCCACGTCGACCGCGGCCTTGGCCGCGTTTGTGACGCTCTGGCAGTGTTTGTAGAACTCGCTGCCGGCATCGGTCAGGCTGACGACGCGCGTGGAGCGGTGCAGCAACCGCACGCCCAATTGCGCTTCCAGATCGCCAATGCGCCGGCTCACCTTCGACTTTGGAAACCCCAGCGCACGGCCGGCGCTGGAAAAGCTGCCGTGTTCACCGATGGCGGCGAACAACGCCAAATCGTTCAGATCGATCACGAGCAACTCTCCATTTATTGTTCTGCCCGATGAGACAAAGCGTCATGCTGTCGCATTCTAGCGCCGGGCGGTTTGGGACAGTAGAGTGCCTTCACCCTGTTCCTTTCCGAGAATTCCCATGCAAGTCCTGCTGATTGATTCCTCCATTCTTGGCGACGCGTCGTCGTCCCGTGCGCTGACGCATGAAGTCATCGACTCGATCGTTTCGCTTGTCCCGTCCAGCAAGCTGGTATATCGCGATGTCGTCGGGGAGCCAATCCCTCACCTGACGGCAGCGATCGCGGCCGGCTTTCGCCCGATGGGTCCTTCAAGTTTTGACGCTGAAACGCTGAAGGAGCACGCGCGTTCGGAGACGCTGGTCAACGAATTTCTGGCGAGTGACGTGGTGGTGATCGGCGCGCCCATGTACAACTTTTCGGTGTCCAGCCAGTTGAAGGCGTGGATCGACCGCATCGTGCAACCCGGTCGCACGTTCAAATACACCCCCGAAGGTCCGGTGGGGCTCGCCGGTCCCAAGGCGATTGTCGTGGTGTCGACGCGGGGTGGGAGTTATCTCTCCGGCGCATTGAGCGGTCTTGATATCCAGGAGGCCTACATCAAGGCGGCATTTGGCTTCATGGGCATTTCGGACGTCCAGTTTGTGCGTGCAGAAAACATGTCGCGGGGCGCGCAGGCCAGCGCTGCATCGATGGCGGCGGCGCGCGATCAGGTCGACCAGGTGGTTCGGCTGGCGCTCACGGTCTGAGGCAGCGAAATGATCTTCATCGTAAAGCTGATCTACACCGTGCCCAAGGAACGCCTGGGCGCTCATCTGGAATCGCACAAGCAATGGCTGTTTGAGGGGATCGCGTCGGGGAAAATCCTGGCGGCGGGGCCCGCAGAGGACGGCAAAGGCGGATTCGTGATTGCCCATTGCGCCGACCGTGACGCCTTGGCTGAGCTATTGGCGGGCGACGCGTTCCTGGTGGTGGGTGTTGCCACCGCCTCCGTGGATGCCTTCAATCCCCAACTCCACGCGCAGCTCTGGCCGGCGCATTGGCGGTAACAGTTAGCGTTGTGGCGTCTCGCGGGGCGAACGGGTATGACATTTGCTGACATCGCCCGTCATCGCCCCAAGGAGACGCCATGATTTCAGAACGCTTGCGCAGATTGCGCCGCATCGCGGCTTTTGCTGCCGAACGCTCGGGGGACTATGTCGAGTTGGTCGGCATCGAACTGTCCCTGTACCGGGCCGCGCTCGTCGCCACGGTGATCAGCAGCGTGGCCCTGGTTTTCTGCGGTCTGGGCACGTTGGGATTCGTGTCGGTGGCCGCCATCGTGAGCTTTTGGGACACGGAGCATCGCAAACTTGCCGCGTGGCTTGTTGCGGGCGCGTGGTTGCTCATCACGCTCATTTCGCTCGCCATTTCGACACGTAGCGCACCGAAGGGCTCGCCCTTTGCGGAGCTGAGCCACCAGGTGCGCCTCGATACCGCTGCTGCACGGAGCCACTATGCCCAAGATGACCACGCTAGCTGACAAGGCGGCCCTTCTGGCCAAGATGGAACGTGACCGCCAGGCGCTCTCCGTTCCCATGGCGCGCAGCGCGCCCCGCAGCAAGGTCGGCGGGGCGTGGGCGCGGACGGCGGCACTGGCCGCGGGAGCGTCGCTCGGATGGCCAAAGTTTTTACGGCAGCCCCTGCGCGCGATGGCTGCCGTGGCGTTGCGCGATCGCGTTAACGAGTTGATGGGCCGCATGCAGGTGCGGCGCGTCAGCAATCCATTGCCTGATCCGGACATGGCGCGGCTGGAAAAGATGGTCGAGGAGGTGCGCGCCGCCGCGGTGCGCTCGGCCGATGACGCGGAGATCGAGCGCCTGCGGGCGCAGCTGGACGACCAGGTGAGGCGGCTGCGGACGGCGCGGGCGTTGCAGGCCACGCAGGCCTCGCGCGCGTTGCGGCCTTCGGATCCGTCGAATCTGTCACGTCCGGCGCATGCGCCGATTCCTTCGACCCGGTCGAGTCCGGCGCAGTTGTCGCGGCCGGCGCATCCTTCGGGCAATCTCGAGGCGCCCACCGGCCGGGACGTGTCGGCGATTCCATAGTCGGAGACGGTCAAGGCGGCACGATCGCCGTCTTGACACCCAACCGACCAACTAGTAGATTGGCGAGCATTCGCATCGACTTGCCCCCCGCCAATCGGAGTCATTCTGGCCATGAGCCTGGAACTTTCTGCCCGCGCCGCCGAGATCGTCGCGCACACCAAGCTGCTGCTCGCCGAAGGCGGCTATCACGGGTTCAGCTATGCCGACGTGTCCGAACGCGTGCGAATCGGCAAACCCAGCATCCATCATCACTTCCCGACGAAGGCCGAACTCGTCCTGACCGTCGTCGTCCGCCATCGCGAAGAAGCGCTCGCGGGTCTGGCGGCGCTGGATCAGCACGTGGCAGATCCGGTGGAACGCCTGACCGCCTACACGGACTACTGGGCCAAGTGCATCCGCGAAGGCAGCGCGTCGATGTGCATCTGCGCGATGCTGGCGGCGGAGTCGCCGATGATTCCCCAGGAAGTCGCGGCCGAGGTGCGGGCTTATTTCAAGGATTTGACCGCCTGGCTCGCCTCGGTGCTTGAAGCCGGGGCGACGGCAGGGCAGCTCCAACTGCGCGATAGCGCGCAGGTCGAGGCGCAGGCCTTCATGTCCACCGTGCATGGCGCCATGCTGACCGCGCGTGCGTTCAACGATCCGAAGGCGTTTGCCGCGATCACCCAGGCCGCAATCCGGCAAATGGCTGTGCGGGCGTGAGAGCAGCACGACGCGTGCGAAAGTGCGCGCCCGACGGCCCGGTAATGGGTCAATCGCGGCGACGGCCGCGTGCCCGTTGACGATGTTGCTTGCGGGCGCGGGCTGTCAGGGCCGACGCCAAGGCAAGCAGCTTGCCTTCATCCAGCCGCTCGGCGTCGACCAGTTGCTCGTCGGCCCCCTTGACCGCAATCAGCAGCTCGTCCAGTTTCAGATGCAGCGCCTCGCTGTCCTTGTTCTGGCTTTGCTGAATCAGGAAAACCATCAGGAAGGTGATGATGGTGGTGCCAGTGTTGATGACCAGTTGCCAAGTCTCGGAGAAGCCGAACGCGGGGCCCGAGATCGCCCATATCACCACCGCGATCAGCGCGATGCCAAAGGCGACGGGTGAGCCCGCCCACTTGGTCACAAGCGACGCGAAGCGGTCAAAAAAATGGGAAACCGGATTGGGTTTGCCGGTCTTCCGGGGTCGTGGTTGCGGCCGGGATCTCGTTTGCCGCTTTGCTGCGTTCCTTTTCGGCATGGCGCTCCATCCATACATGCACGGACCCCATGGACAGCAAGCCGCATGCCCGATGCCGCGCGCCTCGGCTGGAACGGTGCGTGCTAGGCTCTCGGAATTCCGGCCCGCCACGTTGTGATGAAATCCCTACTGCATTCCGAAAAATTCCTGCTGCTCGCCTGCGTGCTTGCGATCGCGGGGTTCATGATCGACCCGCAACTGGAGGGTCTAGGCCAAGCCGCAAGTCTGGCGGAAACGGCCGTGCTGATCGCGGCGATCCTTGCCGCCTCCCTGAGCGTTGCGCGCCATGCCGAACGCATCGCGCAGAAACTGGGCGACCCGTACGGCAGCATGATCCTGACGCTGTCAGCGGTGTTGGTGGAAGTGATCGTGCTGGTGATCGTGTCGTCCAAGGCGGGCTCGCCGACGCTGGTTCGCGACAGCATCTATTCGGCGGTCATGCTGGATATCAACGGCATTCTTGGCGTGGCCGCCCTGATCGGCGGGTTCAAGCACGGCGAGCAGGCATACAACGACGATTCGGCGCGCACGTACAGCGTGATGATCCTGACAGCCGTTACGGTGTCGATGATCATTCCCGAGTTCGTGCCGCAGCCCAGTTGGCGCGCCTATAGCGCCTTCACCGTGGTGTCGATGCTGCTGATGTACGGCGTGTTTGTGCGCATGCAGACGGGGCCTCACAGCTATTTCTTCAGCTACAGCTATCCCGAAAAAAAGACGCGCACGCCCGTGCCGCCCGGCGGCGGCCCCGGATGGCGCCAGTCGGCCGCCGTGATGGCGGTCGGCATCGTGGCGGTGGGCGCGCTGGCAGAGCTGATGTCGCATGCGCTGAACCGCAGTCTGGAAGGAATGGACGTGCCGGTGGGGCTGATCGCCCTGGTGGTGGCGGGCATCTCGGCCGCGCCCGAGATGTTGACGGCCTTCCGGGCGGCGCTTGCCAATCGCATGCAGTCGGTGGTCAACATCGCGCTCGGGGCGTCGCTGTCGACCGTGATCCTGACCGTGCCCGCGATGGAGGCAATGGCCCTCTTCACCGGCCAGCGGATCGACATGGCGATGACGCCGCTGCAGACGCTGATGATGCTGGTCACATTGATCGTGGCGGCCATCAACTTGAATGACGGCCAGACCAACGCCATCGAAGGCCTGACGCACTTTGTGCTGTTTGGCGCGTTCCTGATGCTGCTGACCCTGGGGCTATAGCGACGGAAGGTTTACTGCTTCGGCCCGGACTTCTCCGGCAGCACGGCCGGCGTGTCGTCGGCCGGCTTGAACATGCCGCCTTCCACGTCGGGCTGCGGCGCGGGATTGCCATCAATGGCCTGTTGCTCCACTGACGCGTCTTCCCGGGCGCGCTCCCGGTCGTTGGCCTTGGCCAAGTCCTTCTGCACACGATCCGCAATATCAACCTGGTCTTCGGTCGACGGCTCGGGAGCGGGATTGCCGTCTGCGTTCGTGGCGGCACGCGCCGGATCGTGGGCGTCTGCGGCCGGATCGCGGCCGCCGGGATGGTTGGCGTTCATGGTGTTCTCCTTGAAAACGCATTCCGGCTGCAAGCCGCGTGCCTATCCGCGCGCCGACGCCAACACCGGCTCGGCCGGTTCCTCGGATTCGGGCGCGTTGACGTGGACGATGCGCTCCGGCAGCGCCAGCGTGATGCCCGCCGCTTCAAGCGAGCGCATGATGCCCAGGTTGATCGCCTGCTGCGTGTCCATGTAGCGGTTGTAGTCCGCGCTCATCAGGTAATACACGGCCTCATACTCCAGCGCGCTGTCGCCGAATCGCGCCAGATGCGCGCGGTCGAATCGCACGTCGGCCTGCTCGTTGATCCGGTCGCGCAGGATGCCCGGGACGGTGGCGGCCCGTTCGACGTCGGTCTTGTAGCTGATGCGCACCGAGAAGACGATGCGCCGCTGCTGCATGCGCTTGTAGTTCTGGATGGTCTGCTTGAGCAGTTCGGTGTTCGAGCACACGATCTGCTCGCCGCCGAGGCTGCGGATGCGCGTGGTCTTCAGGCCTATGTGTTCGATGCTGCCTGCCACCGCGCCAAACACGATGAAGTCGCCCACTTCAAACGGCTTGTCCAGGCCGATGGAGATGGAGGCGAACAGGTCGCTCAGAATGGTCTGCACCGCCAGGGCGACCGCGACGCCGCCGATGCCCAGGCTGGCGACCAGCGCCGTGATGTTCACGCCCAGGTTGTCCAACATGGCCAGCAACGCGACCGCCCACACGAAGGTGCGCAGCAGCAAGCCGAGGAGGGTGGCTGTGACGAGACTGGCTTCGCCACGCGCCAGGACGGCGCGGCGCACCATCACGTCCACGGCGCGTTCCAGCCACAACGCGCCTTGCAGCGCCATCAGCACGAACCACAGATGACTGATCGTGGCGCCGCTCCACGGCATGGGCGCATCGCTGATGTCGATGCCGGCCATCAGGCACAGCAACGCCAACACCACCCAGTTGGTGCGGCGAAGGATCTGGGCCATGGCATTGGCAAAGCCGTGGCCGGGCAGTTGCGCGCGCGCCTCCAGCCGCGCGCGCGCCACCTTCAGCACGGTGGCGAGCACCATGAACAGCACCGCGCCCACGCCCAGCGCGATGATCCACAGCGCCAGCGGATGTGCGTTGATCCAGTCTCCAAAAATCCATGAATTCATCGTCGGGCCTCCAGTTGCAGGAAGCGCGACCGCAGCAAATGTTGTTCCTTGCAGCGCAGCACGGCGCGTGCAGGCACCTCGCACTGGGGGCGTGGTTTTTAAGAACAGGGGAGATTGCGGAGCGCCGGACGGGCGCGGAAGGAGGGGAAGCGCAGGAGATAAGCCGAGCAGTCGCCGATGCAGCCAAATCCCCCGGAGCGCAGGCTCCAGGGGGGCGCGAACAATTATTTCTTCAGACCCGCCAGGGCGTCGCGCAGCATCTGTTTGGGGTTTTCGTTGCACTGCTTGACGAGCATCGGCGTGCGGGTGCTGATGCCCTCGACGTCAAGCACGGCCTCTTCGGGCTTGCCCTTGTTGTTAAGCGCTTCTGCATAGCTGACGACGACGGGGCGATAGGTCTCTTGGACGCCTAGGAAATCCTGGCATTGCCATAGCGCGAGAGGCTTTTTCGCATCAGCTGCCTGGCCGGTGACCGCGAAGGTCATTGAGCCAATAAGACCAATCATCAGTAGGTGCTTCTTCATATTCGAGCTCCTGGGGGTTGGCTTGCAGACGAAACGGCTTACTGAGACACGGACAAAAACGGCCTATACAAAAAACGTGAGCGCAAGGCTCACCGTCCTAAATTACTGAAAACGGATGAGCGTCGTCAACGCACATTGCACCAAAGGGCGGAATGACGCGTTTATACCGGTTAAGCCGTATCGCCGGCCTGACCTCACTGCAGGGCCGTGTCCAGCACCATCATCAGCACAAATCCCAGCATCAGGCCGCAGGTGGCAGGGACTTCGTGACCTTTCCGATGGGTCTCGGGAATGATTTCGTGGCTGATGACGAACAGCATGGCGCCCGCGGCAAAGCCCAACCCCCACGGCAGCAACGACGCCGACCAGCCGACGATGGTTGCACCCAGCACTGCGCCCAGCGGTTCCACCAGGCCGGAGGCCATGCCGAATCCCACCGCGAATGCGCGCCGGTAGCCGGCGGCCAGCAGCGCGATGGCCACCACCAGGCCTTCGGGCACGTCCTGAATCGAGATCCCCAAGGCCAGCGAGCCGGCCTGCACGGGGTCTGCGCCGGCATAACCGACGCCGATCGCCAGGCCTTCGGGAAAGTTGTGCAGCGTGATTGCAAACACGAACAGCCACGTTCGCCGCAGGTTGCGGGCGGGCTTGCCTTCCTTGCCCTTGACGAAGTGCTCGTGCGGCAGGACGCGGTCCAGAATCAGCAGCGCCGACGCGCCGAGCAGGATGGCGCCGGCGATGGAGAGTCCGGCGCCCCATGGCCCTCTGCCGAGCTCGCGGGCGGCGTCCAGGCCCGGAATAATGAGAGAAAAGGCGCAGGCGGCCAGCATGATGCCGGCGCCGAATCCCAGCAACGTGTCCTGGACCCGTTCGGGCACCCGTTGCGAAAAGGCCACCGGCAATGCGCCCAGCGCGGTGGCGCCAGCGGCAAGCAAGCCGCCGAGCAGCGCCGCACCTACCGCCGGATGCGAGGCGTCCAGGTAACGCCACAGCGCGAAGACGCCGAACGCGCTGAGTGCGAGCAGACTGGTTCCGAGCAGGCCCTTGAGCATGGACGCGCGCGGATCCGGCAGGGTTTGGCCGTCCTGCACGGCGGGGCGGGGCACTTAACGCGATCCCGGAAAGCGTCGCGACGTCAGCGCCCAAGATGGCCATGCGTATGCCGTAAGCGCTGAATCCTTTTGCGTGCGGTGGCGTGGCCGTTTCATGATGCTCCTCGGTTTGAAGGGCCGGCGCATCGTTTCCGGGCTGCCGGCCATGTCGTGCTGTAGTTCTGCGGTGGTGCGATAGCGCATTGACACTACAGGGCCGTGACGCCAGAGCAATGCGCGTGCCCGGACCCGTGGCGGGGGCGGGGTCAATGTAAAAAGAGCGCCCGAGGGCGCTCCAGAAGACTTAAGCGCGCAATGCGCCGGGTCTTGCAAAGATCAGGTCAGGCAGAACTGCGGGGCGCCGCTGGCGTCGACGCGCCGGATGCCTTTGAGGATCCATTTGGCGTGACGCTCGGCCTCGTGCTGCGCCGAGAACAGCTTGCCGCTGGGGATGGGCCAGACGGCCTTCCCGTCGTGTTCGCCGTCACGCCGGGTCGTGACGTCGAGCCGATACTTGCCGCTCGGCAACTCAATGACATCGCAGTGGACTTTGAATCCATCTACGCAAATACCCTTTTCAGTATTCATCGTGCGCTCCAGAGCGTGGTGTTCGGAAAATTTCCTGCTCGGGATTTTGCAAAAACTGCCTCCGTGCGGGTGCAACAAAGTGCAAGAATTCCCGACCAAGGCCCGAAAGCGAACATGTCCATGAAAACGCGCCGCCAAAAGCCCGCCGGTTCTTCAAATGAATCGGGCCCTGGACGATGCCCAGGGCCCTGGCGGGATACGCACCGCAGGCAGTGACTACCTGCGGGTGATCGTGAAGGGGGATGACGGCGCGCGGCCGACGACGCGAGATCTGACGCCGTCTTTCCAGCCGGCTTTCCACATCTCGACGCGGCTGCGCCATTCATGGACTGATTCGCCGGTCTGCGCAGGCATGGCTGCGGTGCGAAGGTAGGGGCAATCCAAAAGGGTCAACCCTTGGCGCGCGGCGTCTGCTCCCAACTTCTGGATATCCACTTGCATGGCAACTCTCCCAAAAGATGCGAGCAGCTAGTGTGCCGATGGCACTGCGCTCGCGCAACGGAGGGCGTGTAACGCTGCGTTTCTTTGTTACATCGCCGTAAAACACGCTATTTCTGCCGCAAAAAAGCGCCCCGCGCGATGCGGGGCGAAGACTCACGGTCCAACAAAACGCAAAGGTCACAGCGACGTGGCGAGGCCGTGCCAGCCACCGGACTCCCCAACCAGAGACCGGTAACCCTGCCGCTGTGACAACCGGATCGCCGCAACTATTGTTCCCGTCGCGCGTGGCGGAAAGATGACGGCGCGTCGCGCGTGCTGATGCGCATGCACTGCTGCGATTTCTACACGATCGGAAGATTTGACGTGCGCGGTGTGACGGAACACGACTTGCTGCCCTTGCCGCAAGCGCGCCGCCGCAAGGCGCGTCTCCGACAACCACTCGCGAGGAGGGACCGAAATGAAATTCACCAAAGCGACCAACGCGAAAGCACAAGGCGACGCCATCGTTTTCGAGATGGAAACGGCCGGTGTGACGCGGCAGTTCGAGATATCGGGCGATGTGCTGCGGCAGCGGTTCGGCGCCGCCGATGACACCGCGCCGGAATTGCTGCGTGCATTCGAAAGCGGCGCTGATGCGCTACGCGAACTGGCGCACCGCACGCAGTGGGTGCCAACCGACGGTCCTATCCAGGTGGGCGAGGGCGATTTTGGCTGATGGCGAACGCGGACGCGTCGCTGGCGGGACGCGCTTCCCGGGGCGGACGGGCATGACGTTTGCTGGATGTTCCTTGTTCGCCGGGCGGCATCAGGCCGACAGCCGGCGACTTATTTTCTACTGGAGGTCCGAATGAAAAACCGTCTTTTGAAGGCAGGGCTTGGCGCTGCAATTGTCCTCGGCATGAGTTCGGTGGCACTTGCGCAAACCCCCGCAGCCCCTGGCGCCCAGGTGCCCGCTGCAACGAACAAGCTCGACAACGAGGCGCGCGGCTTTCTGACAGACGCCGCGGAGTCCGGCCATCTCGAGGTTGCCGGCAGCAAGATGGCGTTGGAAAAGTCGCAGAACGCCGAGGTCAAGCAATTTGCGCAGAAGATGATCGACGATCACACCAAGGTGGCCCAGCAGCTCGAAGCCTTGGCCAAGAGCAAGGGTTTCGAGCCGCCCAAGGATCCTTCGATGATGCAGACCGCCAAACTCAAGGCTTTGGGACTGCGTGACGAAGGGTTCGACAAGGCGTACGCCGACGAGATCGGCGTCGACGCGCACGAAGACGCGGTCAAGCTGTTCGAGAAGGCCTCGAAGGAAGTGAAGGATCCGGAGGTCAAGCAGTTTGCGATCGAAACGCTGCCCAGCCTGCAGCAGCATCTGCAAGCGGCGAAGACGTTGCAGCAAAGCGTGTCGGCCAAGAAGTGAATACGTTGAGACGCGCCGGTGTCCGCACCGGCGCCTGATCGATCAAGCGGGCCTGCCCGTCCGCTATTGCAGCAGCGCTCACCGGCATGCGCCTTGCTGTTCACCGCACGGGCAAGGCCCGCTTCCCACATCGATCCACACACAGGAGTGATCATGAGCCAGAAGACGTTGAAGGACCTGTTTATTCACGAGCTATCGGATGTGTATAGCGCCGAAAAGCAATTGACGCGCGCCCTGCCGAAGATGGCTCGCGCCGCTACTGACCCCACACTGGCCGAAGCCTTCACCACGCACCTTGAAGAGACGCGCGGACAGATCGAACGCATCGACAAGATCGTCGAAGGCGCGGATTTCAGGCTGAAGCGGATCAAGTGCGCCGCCATGGAAGGCCTGGTGGAAGAAGGCAAAGACGTCATCGAAGACGTTGAGGAAGGCCCGGTGCGCGATGCTGCGCTGATCGCTGCGGCGCAGAAGGTAGAGCATTACGAGATCGCCAGCTACGGCACGCTTTGCACCTTCGCCAAGCAACTGGGCGAGACCGAAGCACTGACGCTGTTGAAGGAAACGTTGGCCGAAGAAAAGGCCACCGACGAGAAGCTGAGCATGCTGGCGCTGCAGCAGACCAATGCGGAAGCGGCCAAGGCGGGCAAGGCAAAGTAATTGCAACCTGCATGAAGCCGGTAGCGATGCTGGTGCGGCCCTGTGTCCTTCGTGGTTCAGGGCCGTCATCGCGTCACCGGCCGGGCTCGGATATCCGGGAGCGCATCATGAAACCTGTTGACGATACTTCCACCCGCGCCCGCCCGGCGCGGCGCGGCGCCAAGACTGGCCGGGGACCCTGGCTGATGCTGGCCGTCTGGATTGGCGCCGTGGCCGTGCTTTTCATCGTTGGGCTGTTGATTCGCGGGATGTAGCTGCGCTGTTTCATCCGGTCTGAGTGCACTATGAGCACAGTCGTGATGCCACCATCGTGACGATCGTACCGTCGGGCAGCTTGTAATGTCCGTCGCCCTGCCATGTCACGAGCTGCCCGTCAGGCAGGCAGCAATAGGAACTGGTCTTCGCATCGCCCTGAGGCTGCGAGCAATATCTGTCGATCCGGTACGTGGTGCCATCGGCGGCTGCTGCCACCACCTCCATGACCCGTTTATATGCTGGGTTCGCCATGTGTGCCTCCTGTTCGCCTTTCGGGGTATTGGTGCATGCAGGCTCTGCGTGGTCAATACGCATCGCAGCATTCGGAGTTCTTGCGCGTAGATCAAAGAAGGTCGGACCGCCGCACGCATCGCGGCTTAATGGAGCGCAACCATGCATGAATTCGAGAGTCTTGACGGACGGGTAATCCTTGTGACCGGCGGCGGCAGCGGGTTGGGTGCGGCGCTGTGCGAGCAGCTTGCGGCCGAAGGGGCCCGTATCGCGGTCAGCGACATCGACGAGCAGCGTGCCAATGCTGTCGCGGGCAAGCTGAAAGAAGGCGGCGCGGACGTCATGGCCTGCGTCATGGACGTGGGCGTGGCGGCCGACGTCGCCGAGTGCATGGACGCAGTCGTGCGGCAGTTCGGCAAGCTGGACGCGATCGTGAACAGCGCCGGCGTCGATGTCACCGCGTCCATCGACCAACTCGATCCCGACGTCTGGGAGCGTGTGCTGCGCACGAATCTGACAGGACCGTTCCTGATGGCAAAGCTGGGCAAGAACCGCCTCAGCCCCGGCGGCCATATCGTGAACGTGGCTTCTACCGCCGCGCGGCGCGCGTGGCCAAACGCCAGTGCTTACCACGCCAGCAAGTGGGGATTGCTAGGCCTGTCGCATGCCCTGCATGCTGAACTGCGCGGAATGGGTATCAAGGTCAGCGCCGTCATAGCCGGCGGCATGCGCACGCCGTTCCTCCTGGACCGGCTTCCGGATATCGATACGAGCACGCTGCAGGATCCCGCCAACGTCGCGCGTGCGGTTCGCTTCGTATTGACGCAACCGCCGGAAACCGTGGTGCCCGAGGTGATGGTGTTGCCGATGCAGGAAACGTCCTGGCCCTGAACACACCCCAAGGAGATGAACCATGAGCACGAAACCCCATTCCCACCAGGACGATCCCGCCGACGCGGATCGCAAGCCGGTGCCGCCCGGCGAGCGCACGCTGTCGGACCGCCCGGCCGACCCGAACCGCACTGGCGCGGGGCGCCAGTTTCCGCCGGGGATGGACCCCGCGGATGTATGGGACCCGGGCCGCGCCACGCCGGACGCGCCGCCCGTGGACAACCGGTCCGGAGAAGGTCAGCCGGCCGACCGCAAATAATGAAAGCCCGCCCGGCCGAAAGGGCGGGGCGGGCAAGAGATGCGCCGTGCTGCGGCGCGTCGCGTTACGGCTGCTTCAGTTCGTCGGCCGCATTCACCTGACCGAGCTCCGTACCCGTCACCGGGTCGCTGCTCGGGTCCGACGCCGTGCGGGCCGCCATGGCCTGCAGGGCCAGCACTTCGTCTTCTGTCAGGTTGACGTTGGGCATGCCGTCGCCGTCGATAGCGCCCTGTTCCTCGCGATCCGAGATGTACTCGAAGTTGGCGTCGCTGTTCCACGGTCCGCGCGTGTCGCCGTCGCCTTGCGACATGTTGAAGTACACCGAGGCAAAGCGCGGGTCGCCGGGCAGCTTTCCGGGCGGGAAGTTCGGCTCGATTGAATACAGGGCCTTTTCGAAGGAGCGCTGGTGTGACACCTCACGGGTCATGAGGAAGCCCAGCGCGTCCTTGACGCCCGGATCATCGGTGGCGTTGATGAGGCGCTCATAGATGATCTTGGCGCGTGCCTCGGCGGCGATGTTGGACCGCAGGTCCGCCGACGGATCGCCGATGGTGTCGATGTAGCCGGCATTCCAGAGTTGGCCGCCCGAATTGATCAATGCCGGACCGCCGCCGTACAGCACCTGCGTGACGTGCGAGTCGTTGCCCGGGCCGTTCAGGCGCCGGTAGATCTCGGCTTCGGATTCGGTGGCTTCGGCCAGCACGCCTTTGGCGCCCTTGTTTAGCATGGCGACCAGTGTGCCGATGACTTCCAGATGGCTCAGTTCTTCCGTGGCGATGTCGAGCAGCATGTCCTTGCGGCCCGGATCGTCTTCGGCCAGCGCCTGCGTGAAATAGCGACAGGCCGCCGCCAGTTCGCCCTGCGGTCCGCCAAACTGTTCCAGCAACAGATTGGCAAGACCCGGGTTGGTCTCGCTGACACGTACCGTGTATTGCAGTCGCTTGTTGTGTGCAAACATAACGTTCTCCTGATACCCGGCGCTCTGCCGGGATGCGTGTGCGCGGCGCGTTTGGACGTGTGCCGCAGGGTGTGTGCTCCGTGGTTGGATCTGTCCTCTTGCAAGCCGCGGACAGCGAACCGATGCCGCAACAAATGTTCCTGGCGGCCTGACTTTTTCGCGATCACGCTTGCTCGAAGACCATCAGATAAGAGATCGCCAGGAAAGCCACGAAAGCGATCGCACCGAGCTCGGCCCGCCAGCCGCACCAGCGCCGGAATGCGGCCGGCAACGAGGCGCCCGCATGGTCCGCCGAGGCGGGTGCAGCACGGCGGTCGTTGCGGTGGAGGGCCGGTCGGCCGCGACCACCAGGCGTCCTACGACGGCGATTACCAACGCTGCTCGCATCGGTAAATTTTTCGACAACGGTCCGAATGGCTATATCTAGAATTCGCGCATCCGAATGATGATGATTGCGGTGTAGCCCGCGATAAGAACGGCCCGCGGGAACCAGCGCCTGATGCGAGGGTCGAACTTCGGCGTTCGGGGCGCGTTTCAGGAATGGGGATTGCTGGCCCGATTCGCAGCGCGATTTCCGCGTTGGCAACCGGGAGCACTCAATGAAATTGAAACTGAAACCGCTACGTGAGCAGGTGATGGTGATTACGGGCGCGAGCAGTGGCATCGGCGCGGCGACAGCGAAGATGGCGGCTGAACGCGGGGCGAAGGTGGTGTTGGTGGGACGCCAGGAGAACGGGCTGAATAGCGTGCTGAACGATATCGTGCGCGGCGGCGGATCGGCGATCAGCGTGGTTGCGGATGTGGGTGTGCAGGACGATCACGATCGTATTCTGGAACGCGCGATTGATAGTTATGGGCGGGTTGATACGTGGGTGAACAACGCGGGCGTTTCGATCTTTGGAACGCTGGAGTCGGTGCCGGTTGAGGACCAGCGCAAGCTGTTCGATACGGATTACTGGGGCGTGGTGTACGGGTCGATGGTCGCGGTGCGGCACATGAAGGCAAGTGGCGGTGCGTTGATCAATGTGGGCAGCGAGGTGTCGGATCGGGCTGTGCCGCTGCAGGGGGCGTATTCGGCGGCCAAGCATGCGGTGAAGGGGTTTACGGATGCGTTGCGGATGGAGCTTCGTGAAGAAGGGGCGCCGGTGTCGGTGACGTTGATCAAGCCGGCGTCGATCGCTACGGGGTTTACTTCGCACGCGCGGAACTATATGGACGTTCAGCCTAGCCTGCCGGCGCCGGTTTACGCGCCTGAGGCGGTGGCTGATGCGATTCTCCACGCGGCGGAGCATCCGACGCGGGATTTGTACGTGGGGAGCGCGTCGCGGGCTATTTCGACGCTGGGTCAGAATATGCCGGGGCTGGCGGACCGTATGGCTGGATGGCTGTTTCGGCAGCAGCGCGGTGGCGCGGTGGCTGACGGGGGATCTGATTCGCTGTATGAAGGCGGCGGGTCGCATTCCGCCGAGCAGCAGGTTGGCCGTCGGAGTATGTACACCAAGATGGCGGTTAATCAGCCTAGTACTTCGCTCGTTGCTGCTGCCGTCTTGATTGGTGGGGCGGCTTGTTGGTTGCTGCGGTCGCGGCGGTGAGGTGGTTGGCTGGTTGGGTTTGGCGGCGGGCAGGGTTCTTTTGACGCCCGGCGCGTCGTCGGCCTGGGGCGCGCGGGGCTACGATTGCGGTCCGGAGCCTTCGCTCCGGACTTCCCCGTCGTCATCGTCGTTGTCGCCTTCGGCGACTGCCTTCCGATTCCCTCGGGCGCATCTACACGCCCCGCGCGCCCCAGGCCGACGCCACGCCGGGCTCGAGTGGCTTGAGCTTGCCGGGCGCTGGGGCGGGTGGAGTTCTTGAGGTTCTTGCTGGCGATTTCTGGGTGTGGAGCGTCTTGCGGGGCCCGTCCCACGACGGCCGCGCGGGCGGCCTGGTGGGACTTACGCGGTGTCTTTCGTCTGACGATGACGCTTCGCGCTTGCGGATAAAAATCGGTTGTCAGCTACGTGGTGCCTGCCTTCAGCCACGCCGAGCAACCGGCCGGAGCCACCGAGCCGCTGACGTACATCGCGCCGGCCGCAAATAACCGCAGCTTCTCTCCCATCGGGATCGCGGTCATCACCCAAACCGATCCTTGAGAATCTGACCACACGACTCGCGCGTCGGTATCCGCCAACGCCTGAAACATCGCCCCAGGCGATGCGCCGGGCCGCAGCGCGATGACGGTGGTGTCGGCGTCCGCGCGCAAGGGAAAAAGGTTCATAAGCCCGCCGGCCAGTACGCCTGCAACCAACAAGCTGGCAAACGTCTTGCCCGTGCGTCCTGTGGGCGGCGGACGGCGATGGTTACGTGCGCGCCAGCCGTACAGCAGCGGCAACACGCCAAATACGACAAACCAGGCCAAGTCCCACACCAGCGGATTCTCCGCGTCCATCTTGATGCGATGGATGCCGGTGATCCAGTGCGAGAGCAGCGCGTCGACGATGTGCCAGACGCCGAAGCCGATCCAGAAGTGGCCCCATCGTGGACGGAGCGCGGGGCCGGTCGTGGCGGCGGAGCGGGCGCGGTATAGCTCGATCAAGCCCGCGGCTGCGATGACGTACATGATGGCGTGGAAGATGCCGTCGGCGGCGACCTGGGCGGTCAGGCTGCCCAGGGGGCCAACCTGTATGTTGGAGAGCAGGTGATGCCATTGCAGGATCTGGTGCAGCAGGATGCCGTCGAAGAAACCGCCCATGGCGAAGCCCAGCAGGAAGCTGGCGCGGCGCAGGCGGTGGGGGACGGTCGGATCTTCCGGAGGGCGGACGAGTTCCATTGGGGTTCCTGGAATAGTGGGGGAAGGTTCGGTCAGGCGGTGGCGGGGACCGGGTGGATGCCGTCCTGGCCGATGCGGCGGTCGTGGCCGGCTTGCAGGTCCCAGAGTGCGCGCAGCGGGCCGCGGGCGGCCAGGCGTTCGTCCAGGGAGCCGTCTTCGACGATGCGGCCGGCGTCTACGACGACGATGCGGTCGTAGCGGGTCAGGGATGACAGCCGGTGCGCGACGGCGACGACGGTGCGGCTGCGCATGAGTTCGGCCAGGGCGTCCTTGATGAGCTGTTCGGAGTAGCTGTCCAGCGCCGAGGTGGCTTCGTCGAGCAGCAGGATGGGTGCGTCTTTGAGGAAGGCGCGGGCGATGCCGATGCGTTGCCGTTCTCCGCCGGACAGCAGGGCGCCGCGTTCGCCGACGATGGTGGCGTAGCCGTCGGGCAGGCGCTGGATGAAGGTGTCGCAATGGGCCTGGCGCGCGGCGGTGATGACGTCTTCTTCGGTTGCGTCGGGCCGGCCGTAGCGGATGTTTTCCATGATGGTCCGGCGAAACAGGCTGACGTCTTGCGGCACGACCGAGATGGCGTCTTTCAGGCTTGCCAGCGTGACCTCGCGGATGTCCTGGCCGCCGATCAGGATGCGGCCCTGTTGTGGTTCGTCGGCGCGCTGCAACAGCGAGAGCAGGGTCGACTTGCCGGCGCCGGAGGCGCCGACCAGGCCTACTTTCATGCCGGGGCGGATGGATAGGGTGATGCCGCGCAGCGCATGGCAGCCGTCGGGGTAGGTGTATTGGACGCCTTCGAAGGCGATGGCGCCGGCGGGGTCGCGCAGCGGTTGGGCGTGGGGTACGTCGGGCACGGAGTGTGGCCTTCCGATCAGGCGCAGCATCTCGGCGATGACGCCGAACTGCTGCGCGGTGCCGACGAGCGCGAGCGCGAGGTCGCGCGAGCCATGCAGGATGCGGAAGGTGAGCGCGCTGACGACGACGACGTCGCCGGGGCTGGCTTGGCCCTGTTCCCAGGCGCGCAGCACCCAGAGCAGCATGCCGCCGGCCACGAGCCACAGGCAGGCGTCATGGATGACGCGTGCCTTTTCGACGTACATCCAGCTTCGGCGCTGGGCGCGGGCTTCTTCGCCGAGCGCCTTTTCAAGGCGTGCGCGCTCGCGCGCCTGGGCGGAGAAGGCCTGGACTGCCCAGATGTTGGAGATGGCGTCGACGATTTCTCCGCCGACGTGGGCGGCCTGCTCGCCGTACTGCTGGTGCAGGCTGCGCCCGCGCGCGCCGAAGGAGATGATGATGGCGGCGAGCACGAGGACGAAGCCGAGCAGGGCGGCGGCCATGCGCCAGTCGACGGTGCTGAGGACGACGACGGCGCCCAGGAAGTCGACGCAGGGCGGCACGATGCTCCAGACCATGGCGCCGTAGATGGCGCCGGCGGCGCTTGCGGTGGACGAGATGCGATTGGCGAGGGCGCCGGAGTGGTGCTGGCGGAAGTAGCGGGTGGAATGGTGGCTCAGGTGCTCGAAGACCTCGACCCGCAGCGCCGCGCAGGCGGCCACGATGTTGCGGCAGCCCAGCCATCCGCCGCAGCGCCACAGTGCGGCTTCGATGGCGATGACGACGAGGAACAGGCCGAGCGCCCACCACACCTGCACGGATGCGTCTGCGCCCAGCGCCATGGCGTCGACGATGAGCTTCATGGCGTACTGCACGGTCACGGAGCACACTCCGGCCAGGACGACGATCAACCCCAGCAGGCCGAACGCCCAGGGCCGCTGGCGGACGTATCGCCAGAGAAAGGCCGTGGGATGGGTGGGGAGGGCGGGCAGGTCTGGCATGGCTCAATCTCCGTCGGCACTGCGTGCGGGCGCGGGGAGCAGGCCGGCGGGACCGCGGCCCGCGCGTGCCGCCTGCGCGCGCAGTTCGATTTCGAGCGGGGCATACACGCTGCGCCGGCCGTCGGACGCGGGCGCGCTGAGGAGGCCGGTCGGGCAGTGGCGGTCGTCTTCCCAGCCGGGATAGTCCGTCACGGGATACAGGCAGATGCCCGCGACGTCGACGCCGCGCGCCTGCGCCAGCGTGACCTGGTCGGCGACGTAGCGCATCCAGGGGACGCGTGCGAGGCCTTCGGCCCCGGTTTCCGCGATGAAGAGGGGCTTGCCGTAGCGGTGCGCGCAACCCTGCAAAAGGTGGGCAAGGGACGTGTAGCGCGCGTCGTCCCACGGCAGGGGCGCGCCGCGGTGGAGCCATTGGTTGTGGGGGTAGTAGTTCAAGCCGATGACGTCGACGTAGCGCTCGTCGCCGCCCAGGTCCGCGTGCCCGCGTCCGCACAGCATGTCGAGCGCTTCGAACTGGGCCTCGCTGGCCGCCGCGGCTTCCAGGGCGTCGCCGGGTTGCGCGGGCTGGATGGCAATCAGCGGCTCGGCGCAGACCAGACGCGCGTCCGGGTCGGCTTCCTGGATTGCATCGCTGGCCTGGATCGCGGCGCGGGCGAGCTGCCGTTTCAATTCCAGGCCGCGGCCGAGCGTGCAGGGTCCGAAGTGCGCCATGTCGCCGCCCGCCCAGCTCCAGTACGAGATTTCGTTCATCGGGCAATACCAGGTCGGCATATCGGTTTCTCCGGCAATCAGGCGGGCCGTTGCGGCGGCATATCGGGCGAACGCCTCGGGAAAGGCGGGCGACCAGATATCCAGCCACGCCGGCCAGCCGTAGTGGCACAGGTCCCAGATCACTTCGACTTTGCTGTCGCGGGCGGCGTGCAGCAGCGGCAGAAGCGAAGACCAGTCGTATACGTTGGCGGCGGGGCAGACAAGGTGCCAGCGCACCCCGTCCCTTGCCGTCCGCATGCCCAGCGCGGCGATGGCGGCGTAGTCCTGGGCCGCCCACTTCGCATGGCCCGTGGACTCGATCAGGTCAAGCTGCCGGCCATCGGGGAAGCGGTGACAGGAGCATTCGAACCCCGCCTGCAGGAAGCTCTGAAACGCCATGCCCGGATTCATTCGGCCACGACCGCACCGCGCGGTTCTGCCTGCCGGCTTGCCATCTCCTCGTACGTGGACAGGGCCTGCGCCACAACCTGGTCCATGTTGTAGTAGCGATAAGTCGCCAGGCGGCCGACGAAATGCACGCCTTCGCAGGCATCCGCCAGCGCCTGGTACCGCCGGAACAGCGCAGCGTTTTCGGGGCGCGGGACGGGGTAGTATGGGTCCCCCTGCGCGCTGGGATACTCGTAGGTCACGGCGGTCTTGGCGTGGCGCTGGCCGGTCAGGTGCTTGTATTCCGTGATGCGGGTGTACGGGACGTCTTCGGCCGGGTAGTTGACGACGCCGACGGGCTGGTGCCATTCCTCGTTCAGCGTTTCGTGCCGGAACTTGAGGGACCGGTACGGCAGCGGGCCGAAGCAGTAGCCGAAGTATTCGTCGATGGGGCCGGTATAGATCAGCCCGTCATAGCTGAACGCCGACTTGGCTTCCTCGAAGTCCATCCCGAGCGCAAGGGATATGTTGGGATGGTCCAGCATGCGCTCGAACATGTGCGTGTAGCCTTTGAGCGGCATGCATTGATGGCGGTCAGTGAAGTAGCGGTCGTCGCGCGAGAGCCGCGTGGGCACGCGCGCGGCAACGGATCGGTCCAGTTGGGAGGGGTCCAGGCCCCATTGCTTGCGGGTGTAGCCGCGGAAGAACTTTTCGTACAGGTTGCGGCCGACCTGCGAGACGACGAAGTCCTCGGCGCTGGACACGACGGAAACCGGCTCGGCCATCGTCTGCAGAAATTGTTCGGCCTCGGCGGCGGTGAAGCACCGTCCGTTCAGCCGTTCGAGCGTCGTGAGGTTGATCGGCATGGGCACCAGCATGCCGTCGGTGCGGGCCAGGACCCGGTGTTCATAGGGCCGCCATTCCGTAAACCGGGACAGGTATTGCAGCACCTTGTCGGAGTTGGTGTGGAAGATGTGGGGACCGTAACGGTGCACGAGCAGTCCGGCCTCGTTATAGAAGTCGTAAGCATTGCCCGCGATGTGCGGACGCCGGTCCACCACCATGACGCGCTTGCCGCTGCCGCGCGCCAGGCGTTCGGCCAGCACGCTGCCGGCGTAGCCGGCCCCGACGATCAGGCAGTCATAGTGCGTGGGCGTCAGACTTTGCGGCAGGCGCAGCGCGGCCGGCGGCGCGGACGAATGCCGGGCCTTGCGTGCAGAGCTCGTCCAGGCGCGGTTCATCGCGTCGCAGATGCCTTCCCAGCTTCGGTCCCACGACATGCCCTCAAGCGCGCGGTCCGCATGCTGGGCCACCGTGTCCGGCTCGGCCGCTGACTCCAGCGCAAGCGCTATTGCGTTGACGAAGGCCGACGCGTCTGCGGCGATGTGCACGACGGGGCAGCCGCCGTAGGCGCGCACGACGTCCGCAATCGGCGTGGAGACGACAGGTTTGCCCGCCGCCAGGTATTCCGGCGTCTTGGTCGGGCTGATGTAGCGCGTGGACTCGTTCATCGCGAACGGCATCAGGGCAACGTCCCAGCCCGCCAGATAATCGGGAAGCTGGTCATACGCGCGCGAGCCGAGGTAATGGATGTTGGGCGCCTGCGGCAGTGTGGCCGGGTCGATCTTGACCACCGGGCCGATCAGCACAAAGTGCCATTCCGGCCGCATGCCGGCCGCCTGCGCCAGCAGTGCCGTGTCGAAGCGCTCGTCCAGGACGCCATAAAAGCCCATGCGCGGCGACGGGATCGCAAGCAGGTCGGCAGGGATGCTGGCCGACGTTCGGCCCCGCGCGAAATGCTGCCGGTCCACGCTGCTGGGGAACGCATGCGCATTCGGATGGAGCCGCCGCTTGGATTCGTAAAGGCTATGCCCGCCCGTGAAGACCACGTCGGCGCGCGAGAGCAGTTGCCGTTCCAGCGCGACGAGTTCAGGCGGCGCGCCGCGAAACGCGGACAGTTCGTCCATGCAGTCGTACACCACGAGCCCGGCGTCCAGATCCTCGGTAAACGGCAGGCTCATCGGCGTGTAGTACCAAAGGACCGGTGTGGCAAGGCCGTGCTCGCGGACAAGCTCGGCAAGCAGGCGGCGCTGGTCTTGCTCCGCCGTTTCCCGCGCCACGTGCGGCGTGATGACGGTGACGCCATCGACGCGGCTGGACTCGAGCCAGCCGTGGCGGGCGGCGTCTTCCCAGACGGGTTCTTCAACGTAGTAGACGGCGTGGGCCCGAGCGAAACGCGTCATCAGATGCTGGGGCCGCTGGTGCACGAAATTCCAACGGAGATGGGAAAAGCACAATATCGCAGGGCGCTCGAGCGTCAGCCATCCGTTCGCCGCAGGTGCTTCCGGTGCGGTGGGAGGGCGGGCGTGGGGTGCGCCGCCAATTGAGGAATCGACGGTACGCATGGAAACTCCAGGAGATTGGGATGGGTCCGGTGATGGCGGGGCGGCTTGAGCCGGGGTATCACACCGAAAGCGTGTGAAAGCGCTTCGCAAGCATCGTGCCGAACGCGCGCGGGCCGCGGGGCTGCGATAAATCGCCTGGATCAATGGCGATTGCGGCCCAAGGTGTTGACACGTCGTGGATATTTTTCGACCTGCGTTGCAAGTTCTGCGTTCGGCCCAGCGTCTTTGCGACCATTTCAGATGAATCATTCCGCGCGGCATGGCAGTTGCTGCGCCATGCCTGATCGCGTGTTGCGGTCACGTCAAAGGAGATTCTGATGAAAGCACTTTGCTGGCACGGCAAACATGACATCCGCTACGACACCGTCCCCGATCCTGTCATCGAGCACCCGCGCGACGCGATCATCAAGGTGAGCGCGTGCGCAATCTGCGGGTCCGACCTGCATCTGTTCGATGGCTTCATGCCCGGCATGAAATCCGGCGACGTCATGGGCCATGAATTTATGGGCGAAGTCGTGGAAGTCGGCGCGCAGGCGCAGAACCTGAAGATCGGCGACCGCGTGGTGATCCCGTTCACCATTACCTGCGGGGAGTGCGACCAGTGCAAGCGCGGCAACTTCTCGGTCTGCGAGCGCACGAATCGCAATGCGGCGCAGGCGGCCAAGATGTTCGGCCACACGACGGCAGGGCTGTTCGGCTACACCCATCTGACGGGCGGCTATGCCGGCGGCCAGGCGGAATACGTGCGCGTGCCGTTTGCGGATTCAACGCATGTGCAGGTGCCCGACGAGCTGTCGGATGAACAGGTGCTGTTTCTGGGAGACATTCTGCCCACCGGTTGGCAGGCGGCCAAGCAGTGCGACATCGAATCGACGGACACGGTCGCGGTATGGGGCGGTGGTCCCGTCGGTCAGATGGCAATCCAGAGCGCGATCCTGCTGGGTGCGCGCCAGGTGATCTGCATCGAATCCGTGCCGGAGCGCCTGCAGATGGCGCGCGATTGCGGCGCGGTCACGATCAACTTCCAAGACGAGGATGTCGTGGAACGGTTGAAGGAACTGACCAACGGCAAAGGACCGGAGAAATGCATCGACGCGGTCGGCATGGAGTCGCACGCCAGCAGCACGATGGAGCACATGTACGACCGCATGAAGCAGGCCGTGGGCGCCGAGACCGACCGGCCGCACGTGCTGCGCGAAATGATGTACGTGTGCCGGCCGGCGGGCATCCTGTCGGTGCCCGGGGTGTATGGCGGGATGATCGACAAGATTCCGTTTGGCGCGTCGATGAACAAGGGGCTGACGTGGCGCATGGGCCAGACCCACGTGCGGCGCTGGACGGACGAGCTGCTGGACCTCATCGTGCAGGGCAGGATCGATCCGTCGTTCGTCATCACGCATCGCGCCAAGCTGGAGGCCGGGCCTGAGTTGTACAAGACGTTCCGTGATAAGGAGGACCGCTGCATCAAGGTTGTGCTGACGCCTTGAAGTCTTGACGCGTTGACCCATTTAATCGTTGACGCTTTGACCACCGAGGCCGGATGTCCTGCATCCGGCCTCGCGTTTGTCAGGTTTCCGGCTGGACGGTGTCGCACAAGGCGTCCAGTTCCCGCGTGACTTCCTGCCACGACCAGCGGATGAGATCCACGGCCACGCGCTCGCGGGCCGTGAAGCCGCCGCCGCTAGCGGCTTCCTCAACCGCGGCATCCAGTTTCGCAAATGGCTCACCGGTGCTGCACATGGGCGCTTCGGCGCCCTTGTCACGAATGACGCGGGCCAGGCCGTCGATCTGCTGTCGTGCCGCCATCGCGACGTCGTGCAGCGCGGGGCCCAGACGGCGGCAGACGTTATCGGTCAGTTCCATGCCGCCCACGCGTTCCATCAAGGGCACGGTCAGCCACAGTTCCTCGATCCGTTCCTGCAACCGATAGGCCTGCGTGTCCGAACCCAGGATGCGAATGGGCACCGACCGCGACTGGCTTGCCATGTCGCGTGCGCGCCAGTGGGTGCGTTCCAGCGCGGGCTTGTCGCGCGGCCGCGGCCGGGCACGCCCTTCGTTCACGGCGGCGGCCCATTCGACCAGCAGTTCGCCGTAGAGCTGCAGGGAGGCAGCGAGGTTGTACCGCATGCTGTACCGGGCCGACAGCGGCAGCACCGCAAAAGCGGCCAGGATCCCGGCAATGGACCCCACGACGATGGCGAGCGTCTTGTTCACCGCGCCGGCCACGATGTTGGCGTCCGGCGTAACGGTCAGGATGGTTGCCGTGACCAGGCTGTAGTTCAGCGTCGGCCAGCGTATCGACAGGCAGGCGGCGGCCCCTACGCCGGCCACGATGCTCCATGGCGCCGGAATGTCGGCGGCGTGCGCCAACGGCACGAGCGTGATGCCCAGCGCCACCCCGATCAGCGCGCCCAGGATGCGGGCAGCGGCCTCGCCGACGGTGCCCTCGACCGTGGCGCGCACCACAAAGAGGGCGGAGAAGGCGCCCCACGCGACGTCCGGCATCTGCCACCACGTCATGCAGCCGAAAGCAAGCAGTACCGCCGCTACAGTCTGCAGCGGCAGGCGGACGCTGTCCTCGGCGATGGCGGCACGGTAGGCGGCAGCGCGTTTCAATAAATGGGAAAAGAGGGGGCTCATCGGCAACTGATTCATCTACAGCAGGCAGGCATCGCGCGGCGGCGTCGGCATCGCCCACGGACTGCTTGAATTACGGCACCCACATGGCAGCGACCGCACGCTGAAAGCCGCGTGCGGTCGCTGAAGGTGCAAGGAAAACCCAGGCGGGAAGGCTCAGGAATCGGCTTTCTTGGGTCGTCCGTACGGATCTTTCCCGGCCGGCGCTTGCGAGCCGCCGGCGGGGTAGCCCGAATTGGTGTCCGGGTCCTGATTCACTTCCCCCGTCGGCGGTCCGTCCTCGGTCGGTTGGCCCGTGAAGCCGGTCTCGGCGCGGTCGACATGCGGAGACGGCGGCGGATTGGGCGGGGGAGCGGGTTTCGAGTCGGTCATGGAAAGACTCCTTTTTCTCAGGCCAGGTTGTGATATTTGCGCCCGATTTCCATCGTGGCGCGGTAAAAGCCTTCCTTGCTGCCGCAGTCATAGCGGACGCCGTCGTATTCGAACCCGAACACCTTGCGCGTCTTGAGCAGGGCGGCAATGCCGTCGGTCAGCTGGATTTCACCGCCCACGCCCGCCTGGGTGGCTTCCAGCAGCGCGAAGATCTGAGGTTCCAGGATGTAGCGTCCGACCACCGCCAGGTCGGTCGGCGCGTCCTCGGGCTTGGGCTTTTCCACGATGCCGGTCAGGCTCATGACGCTGTGCGCCTTGCGGCTGCCGGACACGATCCCGTACTGATGCGTGTTGGTTTTTGGCACTTGCTGGATCGCCAGGACGCTGCCCTCGAATTCCCGGGCGACCTTCATCATTTCGCCGATCACGGGGGCGTCCGCGTCTATCATGTCGTCCGCCAGCAGCACGGCGAACGGTTCGTTGCCTACAATGGGCGCCGCGCAGAGCACCGCATGGCCCAGCCCCAGGGCTGCCGGCTGGCGGGTGTACACGCATTTGACGCTGTCCGGGATGACGTTACGGACGGTCTCCAGCAAGGCATTCTTGTTTTTCGCCTCCAGGTCGTACTCCAGTTCGGGTACGCGGTCGAAATGATCTTCGATCGCCCGTTTGTTGCGGCCGGTCACGAAGATGAGTTCTGTGATGCCTGCTGCGACCGCCTCCTCAACGGCATACTGGATCAGCGGCCGATCAACGATGGGTAGCATTTCCTTGGGCATGGCCTTGGTGGCGGGTAGAAAGCGGGTGCCGAGGCCCGCGACGGGGAATACTGCTTTACGAATGGTTTGCATTGCTGAGGCCCTCTATGCCCGGACGGCGCCAGGGATGGGCCGCCTACTGACTCCTGTTACAGCAAAATCCGTGCCCATCGGGCGATCGCTGTAGCAGAATCCGGAGGACGGCACGCCGTTTGCTGACGGGGCTGAGCATGAATAGATACGCAGGTGGGGACATTGCATGACTTCTTTACCGGATTTTCCGTCCGAGGACCGCTATCGCCTTCTGGTAGGCGCAGTGCGGGATTACGCTATATACCTTCTGGACGCCAACGGCCGCGTAAGCAGCTGGAATCCCGGCGCGGAACGATTCAAGGGCTATGGCGCGGACGAGATCATCGGGCAGCATTTCTCCGTTTTTTACACACCTGAAGATCAAAAAGCCGGCGTGCCGGAGCTCGCGCTGGAGACGGCGCGGCGTGAAGGGCGCTTTGAGGCCGAAGGCTGGCGCGTCCGCAAGGACGGCAGCACCTTCTGGTGCAGCGTGGTCATCGATCCGGTCCATGACGACCGGGGCGTCCTCGTCGGCTACGCCAAGATCACGCGCGACATCACCGAACAGAAAGAGCGGCATGAGCAACTGCAGGAAGCCCGCGATTCCATGCATCACGCCCAACGCATGGAAGCCATCGGCCGCTTGACCGGCGGCGTCGCGCACGACTTCAACAATTTCCTGACCGCGATCCGCTTTTCCGCCGAATTCATCAAGCGCTATCCCGAGTTGCCCCCCTCGCTGATGCGCTACGTGGGCATCATCATCGACACCACCGAAAAGGCCGCCCAGCTGACCCGGCAGTTGCTGGCCTACGCCAAGCGGCAGCCGCTGCAGCCGCACGCGTTTGACGTGCGCGACAGCCTGGCGTCGATGCGCGAGCTCTTCGAGACCTCGGTTGGATCGCACGTGGCGATCAGCTACGAGTTCGGGCCGGGCGACTGCACGATCTTCGTGGACCCGGCGCAACTTGAATCCGCGTTGCTCAATCTGGTCATCAATGCGCGCGACGCCATGCCGTCTGGCGGCCAACTCAAGATAATGGCCCAGGTCGTGCCGGACGCGTCGGACCTGGAAGGCCATACCAAACTTAACGGCCCACACGTGGCCCTGTCCGTGCAGGACACCGGCGCGGGAATCGCGCCCGGCGTGCTGACGCACGTGTTCGAGCCTTTTTTCACCACTAAAGGCCAGCATGAGAACTCTGGTTTGGGTCTGAGCCAGGTGCAGGGCTTCGTGCAGCAGTCCGGCGGCGACGTGACGGTGGACAGCATGGTTGGCAAGGGAACCACGTTCACGCTCTACCTGCCGGCCGTCACGTCCCCCGGCGAGGTGGTCGAGACGCCCGCCGCCGGCGTCATCGTCAACGTGCCGGTGCGCCGCCAGGTGCTGCTGGTGGAAGACAACCGCATGGTGGGCGAGGTGGTGTCGGCGTGGCTGGCGGAGCTGGGCCAGGACCTGACGTGGACGGTCGATGCCGAAAAAGCCCTGCACGAACTGGAACAGCGCGACGGCGGCTTTGACCTGGCGATCCTGGATCTGGTGCTTCCCGGCATGAACGGGATGGAACTCGCCCGCCAGATTCGAGAAAATTGGCCCGGCATTCGGATCGTGCTGGCCAGCGGCTACAGCGATGCGATGGCCGGGCCGCGGGCGTTGGGATTCCCGGTCATGCAGAAGCCATACTCCGTCGAGGCGCTGATGCAGGTGCTGACCGAGGATGCGCACACGATGCCGTAAGGGCCGACGCATGGCGCTGCGGTGGTCCCTGCGGGCGGGGGCCGACGTCCCGCCGGGTGGGCGTCGGGCAGCGCGGCGCTAGGTCCGGCGAAAGCGGTTGTGCGCCCGGCGCTTGATGACGCTGATATCTCCATCCGGCTCCATATACGCGCGGCGCACCTCTGAAACCTCGAGCACGCCTTTCAGCCGGAGCTGGCTCATCAGCTCGTCTTCCGTCAGGTATTCGCGGCGCAGCGCGCGCTTGGCGATCACGCCGTCGCGAACGAGGCATACGCGGTCCGATTCGAGCAGGCGGCCAAGCGGCTTGAAAAAGTAGCCTACCCGGTCGACCAGCACGGTCCAGCCGATGATCGTAGATATCAGGACCATCCCGTCCAGAATGGATTTGTATTCGCCCGCCATTGCGTTCTGCGCCGCATCGGCGATCAGGACCAGCACGAGCATGTCGGCCACGCCCAGCGAGCCGACGTCGCGCCGGCCAGCCAGGCGCAGCAGCACGAAGATAAACCAATAGACGATCGTCCCGCGGATGAAAATCTCCAGCGGTGAGAGCGTAAACGTAAACATCGTCGACCAGTCCGGGTCCATCGTGGCGCCTCCGACAATGAAACATCAAACCGCGAGCAAGTGCCGTTCCCGAGCAATGCCGGGCGCCGAGCAGGGCGTTAGTTGGACGCAGGAACGCTGATTGCTGCTTCGATGCGCCAACGTGGAGAAGTGAAAATGAACTCAGGCAATACCCCCTTGCGGTTGCGGGATGCCATCGCCGGAGAACTGGGAGTAACCCCGGACTTCGACGCGACGGAAGAGCTGGAAAGGCGCATTGCGTTCCTCGCCGACTACCTGACGCATTCAGGCCGCGCAGGTTATGTCCTGGGAATCAGCGGCGGGGTGGATTCCACGGTGGCGGCGCGGATCGCGCAGCTTGCCGTCGAGCGCGTCCGCGGCCAGGGAAAACCGGCCACGTTCGTGGCCGTGCGCTTGCCCTACGGCGAGCAGCGCGACGAGGAAGACGCGGCGCAGGCGCTGGATTTCATCGCGCCCGATCGCCGTATGCGCATCGACATCAAGCCTGCCGTGGATGCGCAACGCGAGGCGCTGCGCGCCGCCGGCCTTGAATACGCGGACGAGGCGGCCGAGGATTTCGGCGCGGGCAACATCAAGGCGCGGCAGCGCATGATTGCCCAATACGCCATTGCGGGCGCGCTTGATTGCCTGGTGATCGGCACGGACCAGGCCGCCGAAGCCTTGATGGGGTTTTTCACCAAGCATGGTGATGGCGCGGCGGACGTGCTACCCCTGCGCGGTCTGACCAAGCGGCGGGTGCGGGCGCTGGGGTCGCTGCTGGGCGCGCCGGACCGGCTGGTGCTGAAGGTGCCCACCGCCGATCTGGAGTCGTTGCGGCCGTTGCGCCCTGATGAGGACGCGTACGGCGTGACATACGCGCAGATCGACGGGTATCTGGAGGGCGAGGAGGTTGCTGAAGACGCGGTCGCGGTCATCGAACGCCAGTATCGCGCCACCGCGCACAAGCGGATGCTGCCGCCCGGGCCGATCGAATGAGTTGAAGACGCTGCGCAACGACGGCGAACATCTGTCTTTGAGCCGGCTTTTACGGCACCTGACGCAAACTGGCGGCTGTATCATGGCGGACACTCCCACGCACGCAACCACAGGCTAAAAATGTCCGAATCGCCGTCCGTTCCCAACAACAAACCGGGAGTCGCCCGCAGCAACCTGAGCTTCCCGGTGGTCGGGCTGGGGGCTTCGGCCGGGGGGATCGACGCGCTCAAGACGTTCTTCTCGAACGTGCCGGCAAAGCCCGGCATGGCATTCGTAGTTGTGGTGCATCTGTCTCCCGACCACGAAAGCATTCTCGACAGGATTCTGCAGGCCTGCACGACGCTACCGGTCAAGCAGGTCACCAAGCCCGTGCCGATCCTGCGCGATCACGTCTACGTGATTCCCCCAGCGGCCTCGCTGTCGATGAATGATGGCTACCTGCGTATCTCGGCGGGGGCCAGCCGGCCGGAAGGCCGCCAAATTGCCATTGATGAATTTTTCCGCACGCTGGCCGATGTGCATACGAACCGTGCCGTGGGCATCGTGCTGTCGGGGGGCGGGTCCGACGGATCGGTGGGCCTTGCCCGCATCAAGGAACAGGGCGGCGTGACGTTCGCGCAGTTGCCCGAGGAAGCAGAGCACGGAACCATGCCTCGCAATGCAATTTCCACCGGCATGGTGGACATTGTGCTGCCTGTGTCCACCATGCCGCAGCGTCTCAAGCAGATCGCGGAAAACATGGACAGCATCCATCTGCCGCCGCTGACCGAGGCTGAGGCCTCCGGCGCCGCGGATGCCGAGCAGGTGACGGACGGGGCGCAACAGGAACGCAACGCCCTGCGGGACATTCTTGCCCTCTTGCGCGCCCGCACGGCGCACGATTTCCGCCACTACAAGAAGGCCACGGTGCTTCGCCGAATCGAGCGCCGCATGCAGGTCACGGGCGTGTCAACCTTGCCCGAATACGGAAAGCTGCTTCAGGAACGCATCGACGAGACCCCTAAACTGCTGTCCGATATGCTCATTGGCGTCACGCAGTTTTTCCGGGACAAGGAAGCTTTCGCCAATCTGGATGAATTCGTGTTGCCCAAGCTGTTGAAGGCGCTGAACAACACGCCGGAAGTGGCGTTGCGCGCCTGGGTTGCAGGATGTTCGACAGGTGAAGAGGCGTATTCGCTGGCCATGCTGATGAGCGCACAGGCCGATGCGTTGCCCCACCCGCCCAAGATTCAGTTGTTTGCCACCGACATCGACGAATCGGCGCTAGCCGTGGGCCGAGCGGCGGCTTATCCGATGGCAATCAAGGGCGACGTGCCTGAACTCATGCTGCAAAGCTTCTTCAGCGAGCAGGACAACGAGTACTGCGTCAAGAAGGAAATCCGCGAGCGGGTGCTGTTTGCCGTGCACAACATCCTGCGCGACCCACCGTTCTCGAAGCTGGATCTGGTCAGTTGCCGCAACCTCTTGATCTACCTGGACCGCGAAGTGCAGCGCGACGTGTTGCGCATGTTCCACTTCGCATTGAAGCCGGGCGGTTATCTTTTCCTCGGCAGTTCCGAATCGGCCGATGCGTGCCCGCAGCTTTTTCAAGTGGTGGACAAGCGCCACCGCATCTATATCGCTCGGGAAACGCCGTCGCAACTGAGCGGCATGCCCGAACTGACCGACGGGAGGATTAATCACGTTCGGCCGGTGCACGCCTCGGCGGCGCCGGCTCGCCAGCCCAAGGTCTCGTATGCCGCTGTGCATCAGCGTGCGCTCGAAATGTTTGCGCCGCCCAGTGTCATCGTCGACGCCCACAGCGACATCGTGCACATCTCGGAGCGGGCAGGCCGCTTCCTGCGCCATCCGGGCGGCGAACCTTCCCGCAATCTGCCCTTGTCGGTGCATCCGGAATTGCGCACGGAATTGCGCACTGCGATGTTTCAGGCCCTGCATTCGCGAAAGAGTGTCGAGGCGCGGCGCGTGAGAATGACGTTGGGCGAGCGCCAGACCTACGTCAACATGGTGGTGCGGCCATTCCGGCATGAGGAATCGGCCAGCGATTACCTGCTTGTGCTGTTCGAGGAAGTCGAGGACATCATGAGCGCAGAGGGTGCTGTCAGCCCCGCGACGGGCTCCGCAGTGGTACTGACGCAACTGGAGGCCGAACTCCAACGCACCCGGGGCCAGTTGCAGGCGACCATCGAGCAGGCGGAAACCTCCACGGAAGAACTGAAGGCCTCCAACGAAGAGCTTCAGGCCATCAACGAAGAATTGCGCTCCACCACGGAAGAATTGGAGACCGGCAAGGAAGAGCTGCAGTCCGTCAACGAGGAGCTGATCACGGTCAATGCGGAACTGAAGGCCAAGGTCGATGAAACCGCGAAGATCAATGACGACCTGCAAAACCTGATCGCGTCCACCGACATTGCCACGGTGTTCGTGGATCGCATGATGCGCATCCAATGGTTCACTCCCCGCGCGGCCGACATCTTCAATGTGATTCCGAGCGACGCCGGACGTTCGGTGCTCGACATCACGCATCGTCTGGAGTACCCGGACCTGGCCAAGGATGCCGCCGGCGTGTTCGAGCTGCTGCGTCCCTTGGAGCGCGAGGTGCACAGCACGACTGGCCGTTGGTATCTGGCGCGGCTGCTGCCGTACCGGAGCGGTGACCACCGCATCGAAGGCGCGGTCCTTACGTTCATCGACATCACTGACCGGCGCAAGGCAGAGGAAAGCGTGCGGCTTGGCGAGGCTCACTTGAAGCTGATGACTGAAAGCGCACGCGACTTCGGCATCATGACGCTGGATAACGAAGGCATCATCACCAACTGGAACATCGGCGCCGAGCTGATGTTCGGCTACACCAGCGCCGAGGCGGAAGGCAAGCCCATTGCGATCATCTTCACCGACGAGGACATCGCGGCTGGCAGACCCGAGCATGAACTGAATCGCGCCAGGAAGATCGGCTACGCCCCTGACGAACGCTGGCACAAGCGCAAGGACGGCAGCCTGGTGTTCTGCACCGGCGGCGTGAACCGGATGGACGATCCTGTCTATCAGGGGTTTGCCAAGATCGTGCGCGATGTCACTGACCTGAAATTGCGCGACGCCGAGCAGGAGTCCCGTCTGGACCGCGCACATGCCGATAGCGTGCTGAAGGACGAGTTCTTCGCGGTCGTGTCGCACGAACTGAAGCACCCGCTCAACCTGATCCAGCTCAATGCCGAGTTGCTGGCCCGCACGCCGGCCGTGCGCAATTTCGGCCCCGCCGCGCGTGCGACGGACCTGATCCAGCGTTCGGTCAAAGGCCAGGCTCGCATCATTGACGATCTGCTGGATCTCTCACGCGTCCGGACGGGCAAGCTGGCGCTCAACAAATCGATCATCGACGTCGTGGCCATCGCGAAGAACATCCTCGAGGTGCTCAAGCCCGTGGCGGCGTCGGCCGGCATCGATCTGCGCAGCGACTTTGATCCCGCGCTGGCGATCTACCTGGATGCGGATCCCGTGCGCATCGAACAGGTGATTTGGAACCTGCTGAACAACGGGATCAAGTTCACGCCCGAGGGCGGTTCCGTCGCGCTCAAGCTGGCCGTCGAGGACAACCGCTTGAAACTGGAAGTCGCCGACACGGGCCAGGGCATCGACCCGCTGTTCATCGGCCGGGTGTTCGACATGTTCAGCCAGGGCGACGTGCGCCAGAAGACGGGCGCCAGCCCCGGACTGGGCATCGGCCTGGCGGTTGTCAGCGAACTGGTGGGTGCGCATGGCGGCACGATCCAGGTCCATTCCGATGGCGTGGGGCTCGGCGCGCGCTTCACGGTGTGGCTGGACCTTGCCGGTTCCCTTGAAACCGAGGCTGCGCCGCAAGCCAACGCCGACATGCCTTTGGAAGGGCTGAAGGTGCTTTTGGTCGATGACTCCGAGGACGTCCTGCACATCATGCACGAGCTGCTGGACATGGAAGGGGCGGTGGTCACGGCCGCCTCCAACGGCCGGCAGGCGTTGGAAATCCTGGAAACCGCGCGCTTCGACCTGATGCTGTCGGACATCGGCATGCCGGAGATGGATGGCTATACGCTGATGCGCGCCATTCGCGAAAAAGACAGTGGCGCCGATCTGCCTTCCATCGCGCTCACCGGTTTTGGCGCCAAGGAAGACATGCGCGAAGCCGTCAGCGCAGGCTTTTCCGCCCACATCAGCAAACCGGTGTCGCTGGACGATCTGCTCGAAGTGGTACGCAAGCTGCGGTTGCGCGGGTGATGCGCGCGTTGTGGGAAGTGGCCGGCACGCTCGCTTGTCGCCACTTCCCGGCTCGTCTCCCTACGTAGTCATCTTTTTGATTCTATTTGTTTAGTCTGGCAACAACTGCGCAGTTGCTGCGACTGACCCGGGACTTTTCCCAATCTCCCTATCCTGCGACACCGATTCCCAGCGCCTCGCTTTCGTTTCCGTTCGCCAACGGAGCAAACGAGAAAAGCTTGCGCTAAGCGCCATCGCTACTTAAGCTGTGCTTTCGCGCCGCGCTCAGCACATACCGTGCCAGCGCTCGCAAGCGGATTCCCCATCCGCCGCACGACCATGCAGCCCCATTTCAGCCAGTATTCCTCGTCAACGACATAAAGGATGCTTGTGCGAAAGTCGATGGTCTTGTTCGTGTTGCATGGCGCCCGGCCCACGCCGGGCCAGAGCCAGCCTGGCCTTAATTGGGCAGGTTCCGCCTGGGTCGGACTTTTCCCGATCGGCGGCATTCTCCGACTTCAGCGCGATAACCCCACGGCGTCTTGCTGCGCCCGCGCTTCATAAGCTGCAGGTCCGTCCGGCGCGCCCAGGCGCGCCCGCAAGGTGTCCACCCATAAGCTGTCCCGCATACAAGCTGTCCATGTAAGGCGCTTGCCTCCGCCATGAGGTGAGGGCAGCGCGAGACCCCGAGTTCGACCGCCTGGGAGTAGTGGATGACGCAAGTAAGCAGCAATGTCCGTCGTGTCATGTTGTATGCCTTGGGCGCCTGGACGCTTGCATTGGCGGGATGTGGTGACCGGAACGACGCGGCGGCCGTCACCATTGCGCCGATGAAGGTGTTCGTGATGACCGTCGGCCGCCAGCCGGTCGACCTGAACGTGGACCTGCCCGGGCGCATCGAACCGATTCGCACCGCTGAAGTGCGGGCACGCGTTGACGGCATCGTCGAGAAACTGCTGTACACCGAAGGCAGCGACGTACAGGCCGGCGATCCCCTGTTCCAGATAGACCCAAGCGACTACAAGGCGCAGTTGGCGCAAGCCAACGCCATGCTGCAGCGCGCGCAGGCCGTGCAGAAGAATGCGCGCTCGGTCACGGACCGGTTCCGTCCGCTGGTGCAGCGTCAGGCGGTCAGCGCGCAGGAATACGAAGCCGCGCTGGCGGCGCTGGGGCAGGCGCAGGCCAATGTGGCTGATGCGCAGGCCGCGGTCACGCTGGCGCAGTTGCGGCTGGACCGCTGCACGGTCAGGGCGCCCATCGCCGGTCGCGTGGGCCGCGCGCTGGTCACCGAAGGGGCGTTGGTCAGCGCATCGGCGGCCACGCTGCTGGCGCAGGTCAACCAGTTGTCGCCGATCAGCGCTACGTTCACCAAGTCCAACACCGCCATCATGGACCTGACCGACTACGCGCGCTCCGGCGCGCTGGCGACGGCGGGCAACACGTTTCCGGTGCGGCTTACGTTGGCCAATGGCCGGGAGTTTGGCGAGACCGGCGTCGTGGATTTCGCGGACCTGAGCGTCGACCGGACCACCGGCGCGCAGACCATCCGCGCCCGTTTCGACAACGCCAAGCGTGAGTTGCTGCCCGGCCAGTTCGTCAACGGTCAGATACTCGTCGGCGTGCGCCAGGAGGGCGTCCTGATTCCCGCGCGGTCGGCGCGGCTGAACGGCGATACGGCCACCGTGTTCGTCATCGGGCCCGACAACACGGCGGTGCCCAGGCAGATCGAGGTGGGTGAGCAGATCTCAGGAAGCTGGCTGGTGCGCCGCGGCCTTGAACCAGGGGAGAAAGTGGTCGTGGATGGCTGGCACAAGATAAGGCCAGGCCAACAGGTTGACCCGGTCGAACAGCAAGCCGCGAAACCCTAGCGGAGTCGGTCATGGGCTCATTCTTCGTCTTGCGGCCGGTATTCGCCTGGGTGGTGGCGTTGTTCCTGTTGCTGTTCGGCCTGATCGCGGTGGTGCTGCTGCCGGTGGAGCAGTACCCGAACATCGCACCGCCTTCGATCACGATCCAGGCGACCTTCCGGGGCGCCGACACCACCACCATCGACCGCACGGTCACCTCCATCATCGAGGAGGAGATGAACGGGGTCGACAACTTCCTGTACATGGCGTCGGTCAGCCGCGCCAACGGCACGTCGCAGATCACGGTGACGCTGCAGCCGGGCACGGACCTGGACGTGGCCCGCAGCCAGGTGCAGGACCGCCTGAGCCGGGTCGAACCCCGGCTGCCGCAGGAAGTCCGCCAGCTTGGCGTGGCGGTGACCAAGGCGTCGTCCGGCTTCCTGATGTTGCTGGCGCTGCAATCGGAAAGCGGAAACGTCAGCGCCGTCGAGATGGGCAATTTCGCGTCCAACAACATCCTCAACGAGCTGCGGCGCATCCGCGGGGTGGGCGACGTGCAGCTGTTCGGCTCGTCTTACGCGATGCGGATCTGGCTGGACGAACGCAAGCTGGCCAGCTTCCAGATGTCGGCCAGCGACGCGATGCGCGCGGTGCAGGAACAGAATGCGCAGACGATCGGCGGGTCGCTGGGTGACCTGCCGCTGGCGCGTGGGGCGGACTTCAACGCGCAGATCGTGGCGCAGAGCCGCTTTTCCACGCCCGAGCAGTTCCGGCAGGTCATCCTGCGGGTCAACAACGACGGCTCGCTGGTGCGGCTGGGCGACGTGGCGCGGGTTGAGCTGGGCAACGAAAGCTACAACTTCCGGCTCAGCGTCAACGGCAAGGAGGCTGCCGGCATCGCCATCCAGCTTGCCAACGACGCCAATGCGCTGGACGTCGCGCGGCAGGTGCGCCAGCGGATGGCGGAGCTGGAGCCGGTGTTTCCGGCGGGCGTGGGCTGGACCGTGCCGTTCGACACCACGCCCTTCATCACGACGTCCATCAGCTCGGTGCTGGTCACCATGGTCGAGGCGCTGTTGCTGGTCACGGCGATGGTGTTCCTGTTCCTGCAAAGCTGGCGCAGCACGCTGATCCCCACGCTGATCGTGCCGATCGCGCTGATCGGGACCTGCGCGGGCCTGTTTCTGTTTGGGGCGTCCATCAACCTGTTGTCGCTCTTTGGCATGGTGGTGGCGATCGGGGTGCTGAACGATGACGCCATCGTGGTGTCGGAAAACGTCGCGCGGATCATGCAGGACGAAAAAATCTCGGCGCCCGAGGCCACGCGCAAGGCGGTCGGCCAGGTGTGGGGGCCGATCATCGCCAGCACGCTGGTGCTGGTGGCGGTGTTCGTGCCGATGGCGATGTTTCCCGGTTCCAGCGGCGCCATCTACCGCCAGTTCTCCATCACGCTGTCCGTGGCGATCGTCGTGTCGACCGTGCTGGCGCTGTCGCTGGGCGCCGCGTTGTGCGCCACGCTGCTCAAGTTGCCGGACGGCAAGCCGCCCAAGGGCCGGATCTCGAAAGGCAAGCAGTGGGTCTTTGACAAGTTCAACGGCGGCTTTGACGCGATGACACGCCAGTACGTGCGCGCGGTCGAACACATGCTTGTGCGACCGCTGCGCTGGATGCTGATATTCCTGGGTGTCTGCGGCCTGACGGTGTTTCTGTTCTCGCGCCTGCCGGGCGGCTATCTGCCGCTGGAAGACCAAGGCTACTTCTTCGTGTCGTACACCGGCGCGCCCGGCACCACGGCCGATCAGACCGAGGCCGCCGTGCAGCAGGCCGAAAGCCAGCTGCGTCAGTTGCCGGCCGTGCGCAACGTGGCATCGGTGGTCGGGTTCAACTTCTTCGGCCAGGGGCAGACGGCGGCGCTGTCGTTCGTGGACCTGCACCCGTGGAGCGAGCGCACCGATCGGGCTGAGGCCGTCGACGCGCTGGTCGGGCGCAGCAACCTGGCGTTCCGGTCGATTCCGCAGGCGATGATCTTCGCGCTGAATCCGCCGCCCATCCCGTCGATGGGCAACGCGTCGGGATTTTCGATGAAGGTGCAGGACCGCACCGCGCAGGGCGGCGCGGGTCTGGCTGCCACCGGCGCGGCCATGATTGCGGCCGCTGCGGCCAGCCCCGTGCTGACCGGCGTGCGGCTGGACGGCATGCCGCCGGGACCGCGCCTGTATGTCGAGATCGACCGGGTGCACGCGCGCGCTTTGGGGCTGCAGGTCGCGCAGGTCAACCAGGCGCTGACGCTGGCGTTCGGGTCGAACTACGTCAACGACTTCCTGCTCGACGGTTCGGTGCAGCGGGTGTTCATCCAGGCCGAGGCCGACCAGCGCATGCAGCCGCAGGACATTGCCGCCTTGCAGTTGCCGAACAACCGGGGCGAGATGGTGCCGTTCTCGGCGTTCTCGCGGATGCGCTGGATCGACGGCCCGCAGCAACTGGAGCGCTACAACGGCTTTCCGTCCATCACCATCTCGGGCGAGGCCGCTGCCGGCCGTTCCAGCGGCGTGGCGCTGGCCGAGATGGAAGCCATTGCCGAGCGAGTCCTGCCGCAAGGCATCACCTATGAATGGACCGGCACGGCGTACGAAGAACGCCAGGCGGGCAATCAGGTGGCGCTGCTGCTGGGCCTGTCGCTGATCGTAGTGTTCCTGCTGCTGTCGGCGCTCTACGAAAGCTGGTCCGTGCCGGTGTCCGTCTTGCTGATCCTGCCGTTCGGCATTCTGGGCGCGGCCGCGTTCACGCTGGGACGGGGCATGTCGGCGGACATCTATTTCAATATCGGGCTGGTCACGATCATTGGCCTGGCTGCCAAGAACGGCATCCTGATCGTGGAGTTCGCCTTGAAAGAGGAGCTGGAAGGGCGCGACCGTAAGGAGGCGGTGGTCGATGCCGCCCGGCAGCGTCTGCGTCCCATCATCATGACCAGCATCACCTTCGTGCTGGGCATGCTGCCGCTGGTGCTGGCCACCGGCGCCGGCGCGGCCAGCCGTCAGGCGGTGGGCACCAGCGTGATGGGCAGCATGCTGACCGCCACGCTGTTCGGCGTGTTCTTCACGCCGCTGTTCTACATGGTTGCGCGGCGCTGGTCGGGGCCACGCAAGAATGCGGCCAAGCCCGGGTCCACGCCTGCTGCCGGCGTTCCGGCCAAGGCCGAAGAGCGGGGAGAGAACCCATGAGGCCAGCGCGCATTGCCATCTTGGCGCTGATGGGCTGGGGGCTGGCCGCCTGCAATTTTGCGCCGGAGCACCGCCAGCCGGAAGTCGCGACGCCTGCGGTGTTTCCCGGCGAAGTTCCGCCGGATGCAGTGGCGGCGCAGGACGTGACGTGGGAGCAATTCTTCGGCGATGCGCAACTCAAGCGCCTGATCGCCCGGTCGCTGGAACTGAACCAGGATCTGGCCGCTGCCACGGCCCGGATCGAGCAGGCGCGCGCCTTCTACCGCATCGAACGCGCCAACCAGCTGCCGCAACTGGATGCCGGCGCGGCCGCGTCGCGCAACCAGCAGCCGCTGACCGTGCTGGATCCGGCGCTGGCGGGGTCGCGGCAGACCGTGCAGTTCAACCAGTTCAGCGCCCAGGTGATGGTCTCGTCCTTCGAGCTGGATTTCTGGGGGCGCATCCGCAACCTGACGGCCTCCGCGTTGCAGCAATACCTGGCGACCGTGGAAGGGCGGCGGGCATTCCGTCTGTCGCTGATTGCAAACGTGGCCTCGACCTATTACGACGCCCGGGCTGGCGAGGAGGGCATCGCGCTGGCGCAGCGCACGGTCGAAACTCGCAGCTATGCGCTGCGCGTCGCCAAGGACCGGCTGGACGCCGGCGTGACCTCGCTGGTCGACTTCGAGCAGTCGGCCATTCTGCTGACGCAGGCGCAGACCCAGCTCGCCGAGTGGCAGCGCGCCACGGCGGCGCACTGGAACCGTCTGTGGGTGCTGGTGGGCGAAGACCTGCAGCGGGAGATGACCGTTGGCCCGCCGATTGAGGCCGCGGGCCAGTTCGATGCGCTCAGTCCCGGCCTGCCGTCGTCGCTGCTGGTTGTCAGGCCGGACATCCGCCAGGCGGAGAACCGCTTGCGCAGCGCCAACGCCAATATCGGCGCCGCGCGTGCAGCCCTGTTTCCGCGTATCGCGCTGACCGGTTCGTTCGGCTATGCCTCCACCGAGCTGTCGGACCTCTTTTCGTCGCCCAGCCAGATCTGGAACATCGGCGCGGGAATCGGGTGGCCGATCTTCGATTACGGGCAGCGGCGCGCGGCGGTGGATCTTGCCACCGCGCAGCGCGATGAGCTGGTCGCCAACTACCGCAAGACGGTGCAGACGGCGTTCAGCGAAGTGGCTACCGCTTTGGAGAACCGCAAGCGCTTCCAGGAGCAGGTGACCGCGCAGGAAACGGCGATCCAGGCGCAGCGCCGCCTGGCCGAGACTGCCGAGCTGCGCTACATGAACGGCATCTCGATCTACCTGGAAGTCGTCGACGCGCGGCGCGGCTTGTTCAATGCAGAGCAGCAGATGCTGACGCTGCGGGCGTCGCAGCTTCAGAACGGCGTGTCGCTGTACGTCGCGCTGGGGGGCGGAGATGAGCAGCCGGAGGTGGTGATGGCGGATGCGCCGCCGGCGGCGGGGTCGACAGGCCCGCCTGCGGTAGAGGTGCCCGCTGCAGGTTCGCCCGCCGCGTCCATGCCAATTGCGCCGCCCAGTGTCGGAGGCGCGCAGTGAACGCCGGCAAGCCGGTCAGCGCCAGCCCGCGCCCAGCCTGGCGAAGGCTGCGCAAAGCCGTGTTCATCCTTGCCGGCCTTGCCGTGCTGGTCGTCGTCACGTTGATGGGCGTGCGCCTGTACGACATTCAGCAGGGCCCGCCGCTGGCTGCCTGGCACACGTATGTTCCCCAGGAGCTGGACGCGGAACGCCTGGATCGCAGCACCTGGGACGATTACCTGGCACACGAGGAACAGCTTTTCACGCTGGTCCGGCAGAACGTGGGCGACAAGCTGCTGCCGGAGGATAAGGTGGACAGCAACCGCTATTTCGCGGATGCCAAGGTCTACCCCGAACACTTCGCGCACGACTGGAACCGGTCATTCGTCCTGACGCCGGCGGGAGAGCCGCAGGGCGTGGCCGTGCTGCTGCATGGCCTGACGGATTCGCCCTACAGCCTGCGCCACGTCGCCGCGCATTACCAATCCGTCGGCTACGTGGCGATCGCCATCCGGATGCCGGGGCACGGCACGGTGCCGGGCGGGCTGACGGACGCGCACTGGGAGGACTGGGCGGCCGCGACGCGCCTGGCGGTGCGCGAAGCGCGGCGCCGGGTTCCCGCACCCAAGCCGCTGCATATGGTGGGCTTTTCCAACGGCGGGGCGCTGGCGCTGATGCACACGCTGGACGCGCTGGACAATCCCAAGCTCGACAAGCCCGATCGCCTGGTGCTGCTGTCGCCGATGGTCGGCATCACGTCGTTCGCGCGCTTTGCGGGCGTTGCCGGGCTGCCCGCCATCCTGCCCGCGTTCGCCAAGGCCGCGTGGCTGAGCATCGTGCCGGAGTTCAACCCGTTCAAGTACAACTCTTTCCCGGTCCACGCGGCGCGCCAGTCGTTCGAACTGACGCAGACGCTGCAGGACAGGCTGGTTGCGCAGCAGCGATCCGGCGGCCTGGAGCGTCTGCCGCCCATCATCACGTTCCATTCGGTGCTGGACTTCACCGTCAGCACGCGCGCGCTGATCAACGCCCTGTATGCGCGCCTGCCCGCCAACGGCAGTGACCTGGTGCTATTCGACCTGAACCGCGCCACCAAGCTCGGGCCGCTGTTCCGCCGCGGCGTGGCGTGGCAGCTGGCGGGCACGCTGCCTGGCGAAAAGCGCAACTACCGGCTGACGCTCGTCACCAACGCCAGCCCGACGTCCAGCGCCATGATCGAGCGCGTCATCGAGCCGAACGCCACCGCGGTTGTGGAGCGCGCCATCGGCATGGACTACCCGCGCGAAGTCTATTCGCTGTCGCACGTGGCGCTGCCGTTTCCGACCGACGACGCGCTGTACGGCACGCACCCGGACAACATCGAGGAATTCGGCATCAGCCTGGGCGCCATGTCCATGCGCGGCGAGGTCGGGGCTTTCGTGATCGGCATGGATACGCTGACCCGGCTGACCTCCAATCCGTTCTATGCCTATCTGGTCAAGCGCGTTGATGGGGTGATACCAAGATGATGTCTTTCGCACTGTCCGGCATTTTCGCCATCCTGCTGCTGGGGCTTTTGTACCTGGCCAGCCCGGTGTTCGTGCCGTTGACGTTCGCGCTGTTCGTGATCTGCCTGGTCGCGCCGCTGCGCCAGTACCTGGGCCGCAAGATGCCCGCGCCGCTCGCCGCGATCCTGGCGTTGGTGGTGACGCTGGTCGTGTCGGTGGTGTTCCTGTCGCTGGCGGCCTGGGGCTTCAGCCTGGTCGCGCAGTGGGTCATGGCCAACGCCGCGCGCTTCCAGCGCCTGTTCACGCTAGAGACCGAAATGCTGCACCCGCACGGCGCGATGGCGATCCAGATGTTCCAGGACAGCTTCAACGTGTCATGGCTGGTGCGGGCTATCCAGGAAGTGGCGCTGCGGATCAACAGCATGCTGGGCATGATCTTCATCGCCTTCGTCTTCATTGCGCTCGGGCTGTTCGAACTGGACGAGGCGCCGGAGCGGCTGACCCGCCTGCTGGGCGAGGCAAGGGCGCAGCGCTGGATGGCGGTCGCCCGCGAGGTGGCGAGCAAGCTGCGCTGGTACATGGTGATCCGCACCATCGCCAGCGTGCTGACGGGCGTGACCGTCTGGCTGTTTGCGATCTACGCCGGGCTGGAGCTGGCGACCGCCTGGGGCGGGCTGGCGTTCCTGCTGAACTACATCCCGTTTCTCGGACCGCTGGTGGCGACAGTGTTTCCGGCGTTCTTCGCGTTCGTGCAATACGGATCGTTGCAGACGAGCATTCTGGTGCTGGTCGTCTTGAACTGCATCCAGATCGTCTACGGCTGCTATCTGGAACCCCGGCTGGCCGGCAGCGCGTTTTCGCTGTCGCCGCTGATGGTGATGTTTGCGGTGTTTTTCTGGGGGTTGGTGTGGGGCATACCGGGCACGTTCATCGGCGTGCCGCTTCTTATCACGATGACCACGGTGTACGGCGCCAGTCGCAGTTTGCGCGTTACCCGCGGCTGAGCCGGCCGTCCCGGGCAGCATCCGGGACGGCGGCCGACCTGCTCACGTCTTTGCTCAATACTGGAGGTGCATGATGGAAAGCGGTACTCCCAAGAAGCTTGGATTGCTTGCCCTGACGGGCATGGTGGTGGGGTCGATGATCGGCGCCGGGATCTTTTCGCTGCCCCGGACCTTTGGCGGGGCAACGGGCGTGGTTGGGGCGGTGATCGCCTGGATCATTGCGGGCGCGGGCATGTACACGCTGGCGCGCGTGTTCCAGGCGCTGGCCGAGCGCAAGCCCGACCTGGACGCGGGCGTCTTTGCCTATGCCAAGGCCGGGTTTGGCAATTACCTGGGCTTTCTGTCCGCGTTTGGATACTGGATCGGCAGCTGCATCGGCAACGTGTCGTATTGGGTGCTGATCAAATCGACGCTCGGCGCCTTCTTTCCCGTCTTTGGCGACGGCAACACGGTCATCGCAATCGCTGTGGCGTCCGTGGGCATCTGGATGTTCCACTTCATGATCTTGCGCGGGGTGCAGCAGGCGGCGTTCATCAATGCCGTGGTGACCGTGGCCAAGATCATCCCGATCGTGGTGTTCATCGTCGTGCTGTTCGTGGCCTTCAAGGTTGACCTCTTCCGCATCAATTTCTGGGGCGACATGAGCGGCTACAGCCTGTTCGAGCAGGTGAGGCGAACGATGCTGGTGACGGTCTTCGTCTTCCTGGGCATCGAGGGCGCCAGCGTTTACTCGCGCTTCGCGTCGAAGCGGTCGCACGTGGGGGTGGCCACGCTGATCGGGTTTGTGACCGCGCTGCTGCTGATGGTGCTGGTGTCTCTGCTGCCCTATGCCGCCATGCAACAGACCGACATCGCGGCGCTGCGCCAGCCGTCCATGGCCGGCGTGCTGGAGTCGGTGGTGGGGCCGTGGGGCGCCGTGTTCGTCAGCGTCGGTCTGCTGATCTCGGTGCTGGGCGCGTATCTGGCCTGGTCGCTGATCTGCGCCGAAGTGATGCACGCGGCAGCAAAGACGGAAGACATGCCGCGCGCGTTCGCCCGCGAGAACAAGAACGGCGTGCCGGTCGTCGCGCTGTGGGTGACCAACATCATCGTGCAGCTTTTCGTCATCAGCACGTACTGGTCACGCGATGCATTCTCGCTGATGCTCAGCCTGACCAGCGCGATGTCGCTGATTCCGTACCTGCTGGTCGCGGGGTTCGGCTGGCAGCTCGCCAAACGCGGCGAAACCTACGTCGGCGGCAAGGACCGGAAACGTGATCTGACGCTTGCCAGCATCGCGGCCGTCTACACACTGTTCATGATTTTCGCCGGCGGCTTGAAGTTCCTGCTGCTGTCGGCGCTGTTGTATGCGCCCGGGTCGGTCCTGTATTTCTGGGCCCGGCGTGAGCAGGGCCGGAAATTCTTCACCGGCTGGGAGTTGGTCGTTTTCATCGTGGCATGCGTCGGAGCCCTGGCCGCCATCGTGGGCCTGATCTACGGCTGGATTGCCATCTAACGTCTGGGAGCTAGTCATGGCTGATACCGAGGAATTTGGAGTCCATTCAGAAGTCGGGCAATTGCGCACGGTGATGGTTTGCGCGCCAGGACGCGCCCACGAGAGATTGACGCCCTCCAATTGTGATGCGCTGCTGTTTGACGATGTCATGTGGGTCGACAACGCGAAACGCGACCATTTCGACTTCATGACGAAGATGCGGGACCGCGGCGTGGACGTCGTGGAAATGCACAACCTGCTGGCCGAAACAGTCGCGATACCTGAAGCGAAGAAGTGGATCCTGGACAACCAGGTCGTGGCGAATCAGGTTGGCCTGGGCCTGCTCGACGAGATCCGCAGCTATCTGGACGGCCTGCCGGCGCGCAAGCTGGCCGAGACCTTGATCGGCGGGCTGTCGACCGAGGAGTTCCCCGAATCGATCGGCGGCGAGCAGCTCACGCTCATCAAGGAAGCCGCCGGCGTCACGGAATACCTGCTGCCGCCGCTTCCCAACACGCTGTACACGCGTGACACGACGTGCTGGATCTACAGCGGCGCCACCCTCAATCCGCTGTACTGGCCAGCGCGGCACGAAGAGACGATCCTGACGTCGTCGATCTACAAATTCCATCCGCGCTTTGCCGGCAAGGTGAACGTCTGGTGGGGCGATCCCACGGCCGACCACGGGCTGGCCACACTGGAAGGCGGCGACGTCATGCCGATCGGCAACCGCACGGTGTTGATCGGCATGAGCGAACGCACGTCGCGCCAGGCCATCAGCCAGCTGGCGGCCAGCCTCTTCGCCAAGAACGCGGCCGACCGGGTGATCGTGGCGGCCATGCCCAAGCTGCGGGCCGCCATGCATCTGGACACCGTGCTGACCTTCGCCGACCGCGATTGCGTGCTGATGTATCCCGACATCGTCAACAACATCCAGGCGTTCTCCTACCGGCCGGGCAGCGCGCCGGGGTCGCTGGAGCTGCACAAGGACAAGGGGTCGCTCGTGGACGTGATCGGCGAGGCGTTGGGCATCAAGAAGATGCGCGTCGTCGAGACCGGCGGCAACGCCTATCTGCGCGAGCGCACGCAGTGGGACAGCGGCGCCAACCTGGTCTGCATTTCGCCGGGGGTTGTGCTGGCGTATGACCGCAATGTCTACACCAACACGCTGTTGCGCAAGGCGGGGGTCGAGGTCATCACCTTCGTCGGCGCCGAACTGGGCCGGGGCCGCGGCGGCGGGCACTGCATGACGTGCCCGATTTCGCGGGATCCCGCCTAGCGGCGCACTGCCGTGCGCGGCTGTCTCTGCAGAGGGGCAGCCGCGCGGGCGCGCAACGACCGGATCGCTTTCAGGAGAAGAATGTGAGCGGGGAAACTGCCAAACTTTCTCGCATGGCGCTGGCCGCCATGGTGGTGGGGTCGATGGTGGGGGCGGGAATCTTTTCGCTGCCCAGCGTCTTTGCGCGCAATACCGGTCCGGTGGGCGGCCTGGTGGCCTGGGCCATTGCCGGCACGGGCATGTTGACGCTGGCGATGGTATTCCAGTTCCTGTCGCGCCGGCGCCCCGATCTGGACGCCGGCATCTTCGCGTATGCCAAGGCCGGTTTCGGGCTGTATCTGGGCTTTCTGGCGGCGCTGGGCTATTGGACCGCCGCCTGCCTGGGCAACGTCAGTTATTTCGTCATCTTCAAGGGAACACTGGGCGCCGTGCTGCCGTTCTTCGGCGACGGCGATACCGTGTCCGCCGTGCTGGTGTCGTCGGTGCTGCTGTGGTGCACCCATTTTCTGATCCTGCGCGGCATCCGGCAGGCGGCGGGCATGAACACGGTCGTGACCATCGCCAAAGTCGTGCCCATCGCCATCTTCATTGTCTTCGCCGCGTTTGCCGTGGACCTGGAGGTGCTACGGGCCAACATTGCCGAAGGGCTCAGCGGCGAGGGCAAGGGCAGTCTTTTCGAACAGGTGCGCAACACGATGCTCGTCACGGTGTTCGTGTTCCTGGGCGTGGAGGGCGCGAGCGTCTATTCCCGCTACGCCAAACGCCGCGAGGACGTGGCGGTGGCGACAATCGTCGGATTTCTGCTGGTGCTGGCGCTGTTGGTGCTGGTGACGATGCTGTCGTATGGCGTGCTGCCGCGCGCGGAACTGGCCTCGCTGCGCAATCCGTCCATGGCGGGCGTGCTGCGGGCCGCGGTCGGACCGTGGGGCAGCATGCTGGTCAGCGTGGGGCTGATGGTGTCGGTGGCGGGCGCCTACCTGGCGTGGATCCTGCTGGCCGCCGAAGTGCTGCGCGCCGCGGCGGGCGCGGGCATCATGCCGTCGTTCCTGGGCCGGGAAAACCGCCACGGCGTGCCGGCCGCGGCGCTTTGGCTCAGCAACGGCATCGTGCAGCTCTTTCTGATCGTCACGCTCTTCACCGAAGACACCTTCGTGCTCCTGAAGAACATGGCCAGTTCGATGAGCCTGATTCCGTACTTCTTCGTGGCGGCATTCGGGTTGATGCTGGCGATGCGCGGCGAAACCTATGACGGCTGGAGCCGGCGCCGCAAGGTTGAACTGGGCCTGGCGGTGGCGGCCACGGTCTATGCGGCCGGGCTGGTGTATGCGGGCGGCTTCCGGTATTTCGTCCTGTCTTGCGTCATCTATGCGCCAGGCACCATTCTTTTCCTGATATCGCGCCGCGAGCAGCGCGGCAGCATCTTCGCGCCGTACGAGTGGCCGATCCTGCTGCTCGTGCTGGTGTCGTGCGGCATCGGCGTGTGGGCAATCAGCACGGGCAATACGGCGTTCTAGCCGAAAGGGGCGGGGGGCAGCACGGCAATGAGCAGCGAACTGGCGATTGTCCTCACCATCCTTTGCGCGGCCGTGGTGCTGTTCGTCATCGGGCGGCCCCGGTCGGATGCCGTCGCGCTGCTGGTCATGCTGCTGCTGCCGCTGAGCGGCACCGTGACCTACCGCGAGGCACTGGACGGGTTCTCGAATCCCGCCATCATCCTGATCGCATGCCTGTTTGTGGTCGGCGAGGGGCTGGTGCGGACCGGGGTGGCGCAGGCCGTCGGCGACCTGCTGCTGCGGCACGGCGGCAAGAGCGAGGGCTGGCTGGTGCTGCTGGTGATGGGGGCGGTCGGCGCAATGGGCGCGGTGATGAGCTCCACGGCCGTCGTGGCCATCTTCATCCCCATCGTGCTGCGGATCGCGCGCAAATCCGGCATGGCGGCCCGGCGGATCCTGATGCCCATGGGCGCGGCGGCGGCGATCAGCGGCATGCTGACGCTGGTGGCGACCACGCCGAACCTGGTGCTCAACAGCGCGCTGGGTTATGCGGGCTACGAGGGTTTCGGCTTTTTCGACTTCACGCCGATCGGCATCGTCGTCCTGGCGGGCGGTGTCGCCTACATGCTGTTCGCGCGCAAGCTCATCGACGCGGGCCAGGGGCCGCGCGCGCTGAACCGGCCCAGCCTGGGCGACTGGGCGACCAAATATTCGCTGCAGAACCGGGCATGCCGTCTGCTGGTGCAGACCGACTCGGACCTGGTGGGACGCCAGCTCGGACTGTGGGCGGGCGAACTCGGCAAGGCAGCATTCGTCATCGCCATCGAGCGCAACACGCGGTTCGCGCGGGCCGTCATGCGCGCGACGGCGGACGACGTGCTGGAGGCGGGCGACATCCTGCTCCTGGACAGGGATGCAGAGGGGTTCGATATCGACGGCTTTTGCAGCCGGCATCACCTGCGGCGGCTGGAGATGTCCGGCGTGTACTTCACGGATCAGGCCCGCGATGTGGGCATGGTGGAGGTCATCATCCCGTCGGAATCGCGGCTGGACGGCGCGAATGCGCGCGATTCCGTGGTGCTGGGGCGGCATGGACTTTTCGTCGTGGGCCTGTGGCGCGGCAAGGAGGCCAAGCGCGACCTGCCCGACGTGAAGATGCGCGTGGGCGACACGTTGCTGGTGGTCGGGCCGTGGGCAGGCATTTTTTCCCTGCAGGCCGAAGAGCACGATCTGGTCAGCCTGGCGATGCCGGTCGAAGCCGATTCGCTGGTGCCGGTGCCCAACCGCGCCATCCATGCGCTGCTCTCGCTGGCGACGGTGGTGTTCCTGATGCTGACCGACTGGGTGCCCAACGTGATGGCGGGGCTGATCGGCGCCCTGATGATGGGCCTGTTCGGCTGCGTGACGCTGGACGTGGCGTACCGGTCGATCAACTGGCGGGCGCTGATCCTGATCGTGGGCATGCTGCCGTTTGCGCTGGCGCTCAAGCGCAGCGGCGGCGTGGATCTGGCCGCGCAGTTCCTGCTGCACTATTCGGGCGATTGGGGCATCTACGGCCAGTTGGCGCTGGTGTTCGTGGCGACGGTGACGCTGGGCGTGGTGGTCTCCGGCACCGCGACCGCCGTGCTGATGGGCCCGGTCGCCATCAGCATCGCCGAAAGCCTGCACGCGTCTCCCTATGCATTTGCGATGACGGTGGCCATTGCGTCGTCGGCGGCGTTCATGTCGCCGGTGTCTACGCCCTCTAATGCGCTGGTCAGCGTGGCGGGCGGTTTCGGGTTTGCCGACTATCTGAAGATCGGGACACCACTGGCTGTGTTTTCGCTGGGGGTCAGCGTGCTGCTGATTCCGATCCTGTTTCCGTCCTGAGGACGGATGACCCCATCCGGAGGTTCGATCATGTTTGTCAGGACTGGCATTGCATTCACGGCGGCATCGCTGCTTCTTGGCGCTTCGCTGGCGCATTCCCATAGCTTGCCTGCGGCGCCGGCTGCCACGGCGCCGCCGCCGACCGCGCAGGCCGCGGCGGATTCGCGGATCCTGTTTGAAAACGTGCGCATCTTCGACGGCGTGTCCGGCGACCTGAGCCCGGCGAGCAGTGTTCTGGTTCACGGCAACGTCATCGAGAAAGTGTCACGGGACAAGATCGCGGCAGACGGCGCCCGCGTCATCGATGGCGGCGGCCGCACGCTGATGCCGGGGCTGATCGACATGCATTGGCACAGCATGTTCGTGGGCGTGCCGTTGGCGGTGGCGATGACGCAGGAGCCCACGTACCTGAACATCGTCGCGGGCGTCGAGGCGAAGAAGACGCTGATGCGCGGCTTCACCACGGTGCGCGACCTGGGCGGCTCGGCCTTCAGCCTGAAGCTGGCGGTGGACCAGGGCGTGATCCCCGGTCCGCGCATCTATCCGTCCGGCGCGATGATCAGCGTCACCAGCGGGCATGGTGACTTCCGCTCGATGGCGGACCTGCCGCGCACCCTGGGCGCGCCGGGCTCGCGGCACGATTTGTCCGGCGACAGCACAATCGCCGACAGCCCCGACGAAGTGCGCCTTCGCACGCGCGAACAGCTCATGCAGGGCGCGACGCAAATCAAGCTGACCGGCGGCGGCGGGGTGTCGTCGCCGCACAGCCCGCTGGATGTGGTGACGTTCACCGAGCCGGAGTTGCGCGCGGCGGTGGATGCCGCGACGGACTGGGGTACGTATGTGGCGGTGCACGCCTACACGCCCACCGCCATCCAGCGCGCCATCAAGGCGGGTGTGCAGAGCATCGAGCACGGCAGCATGATGGACGAGGATACGGCCGAGCTGATGGCGCGTGCCGGCGTGTGGCTGAGCACCCAGCCCTTTCCGGACGAACTGGCCGACGCCTTTCCGCGAGGATCGGATCAATGGCAAAAGGCGCAGGAGGTCTTTGCCGGGACCGACCGGACCTACCAGCTGGCGATCAAGCACAAGCTCAAGACCGCGTTCGGCACGGACATCCTGTTCTCAAGCCGGTTGGCCGAGCAGCAGGGCCGCATCCTGGCAAGCCTGACGCGGTGGTACACGCCGGCGCAGACGCTCATCATGGCAACCGGCACGAACGCGGAGCTGCTGAAACTGTCGGGCAAGCGCAACCCCTACCGCGGCGATCTGGGTGTCGTGCGCGAAGGCGCGCTTGCCGACCTGCTGCTGGTCGATGGCGACCCGATCCAGGACATCAAGCTGATCGGCGATCCGGACAAGAGCTTCCTGGTCATCATGAAGGATGGCGTCATCTACAAGGATGCAGTGCCCGTCCGTTGAGCGAGGCGTCCGCTCGCGGCGCTGGCGGACTTCCGGCGCGTGACGCGTGGCCGAGGCCGGCGTTCCCTAGGCGGCGCCGTGGACCCGGATCATTCAGGCGCGATGCCGGGCACACCCTGCCGGATGTTGCGGGAGAATTCGGCCGGGTCGGTGGTGGCGCGGGCGCGGTCCGTATAGCGGCCGCGGCGCCGGTACTCTGCGGCGCTGGCGGCCCCGCGCAGGGCGTCCAGCTTGTACAGGTATTCCGGCAGGTAGCCTGACAGAAGCTGGCGGTAATCCATCGGCAATCCGGGCACGATGCGCCGGGCCATCTGGAAGACGATGGTGGTGCAGTTTGCCGTGAGCGTGTGATAGAAGCGGGGTGTTGTCCGGAGGCGGTTGGCGGCGTCGACGTAGGCTACGAAGAGTTCGCGCTCCGCGCCCTCGGGCATGTGGATACGGTACAGGTAGCTGTCTTCGCCGCGCACGTTGGTGCGCACCCGCAGACTGTCCGCTTCGGTCGAGGCGATCACGCTCAGTTCGTACTGCTTGAAAAATCCGCCGATCTCGGAAAACCGGTCGCCCTGCTTGCGGCGGATTTCAACCGAGAACACCACGTGATCGTCGTCGCCAAATCCGAACGACACCAGCGCGTGGGCGATGGCGGGACGGCCCCAATACGACAGGGCCACGTCCACCGATTGCAGCGTGTCCAGCCCATAACGCCGGGTTTCCCAGCGGGGCGTGAAGTCGGTGCGCGAACGCCAGTCGAAGTTGCGCACGTTGTGCAGCGTGACGGTGTTGCCATTGACGACGCCGTGGGTTTGGCGGGCGACTTCGGCAAGCCACGGGCGGTCGTTGGACGGGCGGATGCGCAGCCACCACACGAGCAGGACGGCTAGCGCCGCGCCATGCAGAACCAGGCCCGGCCACCAACGCGGCCATATCAGCCCGGCGATGGCCGCCAATGCCAACATCACCCACGCGACCACTGCGACCAATTTCCATGCCGATGAAAGCGGCGCGCGGATCCACAATGCCAGCGCACCCCAGCCCGTTTCCAGCGCAATGGCGATGCTCAGCAGGATGGAAACCGTCATTGCGCTCCTTGGACGGCGGTTGCGCCGCGCACTGCAATCAGAAGGTGCCTACCGTGACCAGTTGGTCGGACTCGAACATGGCGGCCGGGGAGATGATGGGTTCTTCCCACGGAATGTTCTTGCCGTAGCGTTCCCGCATCTTGGCCTGCACGGCAGGCGATGCGAGATCGAAGCTTTTCAGCGGCGCCAGCGCGCCGACCTTCACGCCCAGTACGCGCTGATAGATTTTCCACACCAGTTCAGAGCAGTAGATCTGGTCGTCCGACCAGGCGAATACCAGATCGTAGGGCTTGCCGACGTAGGCGGCGCCCGCCTTCGCTAGCCGATCGCGCGCGTCGGGCGTCAGTAGGGAAGTGTCGCGCAGCCGCTTGACGACGTAATGGCCGCGCTCGCCTTGCGCGGTCCATTGAGAGAGGGGGGTGTAGCTGACGCGCGCCGCGGCCTCAAGCACGTAGGGCTGGCCTTGGCGCGTCACGATCATGCCCATGTGGCTGTAGGGCGAGTGCGTGGCTTGCTGGATGGCCAGGCTTTGCGCTGACCGGGACTGCTGGAACACCATGTCGCCCGTCTGGATGCCGGGCGCGGCGGCGGCCGCCATGGACAGCGCGGACAGCGCCGCCAGCGCTGCCGTACAGACCTTTGCCGCCAGCCTCACGGGCGCGCCCGCCCGGTCGCAGGCGTCTGCTTTTTGGCGCGCGGTTTGGCCGCGGGTTTTTCTTCCTTGGGCGGCGTGTCGAACTCTTGTTTGTTGCGTTCGCCGCGTGGCGTGTTTTCGGGGTGGGGTTTGGGAAATGCCCAGGGCTTCGTTTTCTGATCCATTGCATGTACTCCTTGCACAGGCGGAACAGTAGCATTAGCCGGCGGCCCTGGGTAAGTGAGGGTTGACGTCAATATTCATCACATCGTGATATGAAGGCGGAAAATGTCCGCCGCGCGTCATTTGGTCTTGGGTATTTCGCCGACCCAGATGCGGTCGAACTGCTCGCGGACCCGGCGCGCCCAGTCGTCGATGGCGCTTTGCACGTCGGCGGCGGTGGGCTTGCGGTTTTCCGGCAAATTGCTGCCTGTGACTGCGCCCAACGACGCGATCAGCAATTGGTTGGTGGTGGCATCGCGCGCCGAGGCTTCGATCAGCAGCCGCGCCGACTGGTCGCGCAGGCCTGCAGCCTTGGCAGTCTGGCCCAGCACATAGCCAATGGGCACATACTCGCCCGGCCGCGGATCGCGGTCGTTGCGGAAGGTGCCGGTGATGGCGGCGCGCAGCCGCACCGAGCGCGGGGCTGGCGCGGAGATCAGCTGATAGCCCGCCTGCGTGAACTCCCGGCGCAGGGCCGCGTTCATGTAGGCCAGCACGCGCTGGCGCATCTCGGCGTCGTCACGGAAGTCCAGCTCGTCCGGCCGGTCGCCCGGAATGTAGGTGACGTCTTCCATGAGCAGCTTCTTGTCGAACTGGCTGCCGATCGGCGGACCTGGCCTGACCCAGATGCGGCCGCCGCTCCAGTTGGGATCCTGCTGAAGCTGGCTTTGCGGTTCGCCGAGCGCGGTGGAATAGTCCTTGGCCTTGGGCAGATTTGTGCAGCCGGCCAGTCCGATGAGCGCGCAGCAGGCCGCGCGCAGTGCGAGGTTGGGCTTCATGGCTTTTTCCCTTGTCAGAAAAACGGCGCCCGCGGCAGGCAGGCGCAAAACCGGCACGATCCTTGCTGGAAATTATCTGCCTGAACCGCGGCGCGGCGCGGCAATTTTTTCGCTCGCGCAATGCATCGCTGCGTCGCCGCCACATCATCCATCTGGCCATGCGAAAACGCTGTCTCGCTGGTGTTGGCCAGCGCTACGATTGGCGTGTGCACATAGAAGGGGGAGAGTATCTATGGACACCGCCAACGAATGGTATGCCGCCGTCAAGGAATGGCAGCGGGCACGTGACGAACTGACCGACGCAATCGCTGCAATCCAGTGGCCCAATCCCACGGCAGGGTGCCTGGAAAACTACGACCGCGCTTTCGCGCATGAAACGCAGGCTCGCGAGCGCATGAACGCGGCGTACGGTCGATCCCGGCAATAGCGGCCGGACGGGCACGGGCGGTGTTCCGGGTGTGCGCCGCGCATGGCTCCATGAAAGGCAGCTTGTGTGGCTCTTTCAGTGGTGCCACGCGCGCGGTATGTTGTCGTTTTCCTCCCTTCTGATCGCGCCGCTTCCATGTACCTGCCGTCCGCTTTTCGCGAAGATTCGCTGGAAATCCAGCACGAGTTCATCCGCGCCCACCCGCTAGGGGTTGTCTTCACCAGCGGAGAGGGCGGATTGATGGCGAATCACATCCCCTGTCTGCTGTATCCCGAAGGCGAGCACGGCGTCCTGCGCCTGCACGTGGCGCGCGCCAATCCGCAGTTGGCCGAGCTGGCCGCGGGACGCGAGTGTCTGGTGGCTTTTCATGGCGCGCAGGCTTACATCACGCCGTCCTGGTACGCGACCAAGGCGGAAACGCACAAGGTCGTGCCGACCTGGAACTTCGTGGCCGTGCACGTGTGGGGCACGCCGGTGATCCAGGACGATCCGGCCTGGCTGCGCGCGCAGCTTGAGGCGCTGACCGACAGCCAGGAAAAGGCGCGCGTCCAGCCGTGGCGGGTGGACGAGGCGCCCGCCGATTTCATTGCCGCGCAGATGCGCGCCATTATCGGCGTCGAGATTCCCATTGCCCGTATCGAAGGCAAGTGGAAGGTCAGCCAGAACCGCAATGCGGCGGATCGCGAGGGCGTCGCTGAAGGCCTGGTCAGCGAACGCGGCGACGCAGTCATGGCCGGCCTGGTGGCCCGGCGCGGCAAAGGCGCCTGAGGCATCAGGGCGCGCCGCGCTTGGCGTGCGCGCCCCGGCCGGCCGCAAAGCATGCGATGGCCGCGGCTTGCAGCAGGGCGGCCGCAGCCAGGAAGCCGGGAAGCGTCAATCCCGAAGGCTGCAGCCACGTGCGCAGCGCGCCGAATGCCGCGGGCGCAAAGGCATACGCGCCTTGCGACAGCGCGACGATCAGCGGCACCACGCGTGCCGCCTGCTCGCGGGAAAATTCCGTCTGCGCGATCAGCGGCGGCAGCGACGTGGCGTTGCCGATGCCCGACCCAAACAGTACGACGCCCGTCCACAGCGCCCACGCATGGTCGGCGGCCAGCATCAGCACCAGCGATCCCGCAATCTGCACGGCGTATGCCGCGCAGGCTATCTTGCGGCGGTCGGCCCCTGGCGGCATCAGCCAGCCGACGAGCGAGCGGCCGGCGATGGCGCTGGCCGTCGCCAGTCCCATCGCCAGGCCTGCCGTCTGCGCGCCCAATATCGGCGCCAGCAGTGACAGCAGGTGCGCGATCAAACCGATCTGGGCGAACAGCCCCAATGCCATGCCGGCGGCCAGCGTCACGAACGCCCGGTCTTGGCGCAGCTTGATCGCAAGTCTTGGCGTGGGCGTTGCGGCGCTTTCCTGCGCGGCGCGCGATGGGGCGGTGGCTGGGGGCGTGCCGCTAGACTGGATGCCGACTGACGATGAGCCGGCCGACGATGAGCCGCCCGACGGGACCCCGCCCGACGGAACGCCGCCCGACGGATCTCCGTCCGGCGCGTGGCCGATTTGCTGCGGTGTCACCTTGAACACCTTGTGCGACAGCGCGGCAATGACGGCGACCATCGCAAGGCCAACCCACAGTGCTGCCTGCGCGAAGCCGGCCTGCGCAATCAGGAACACCCACAGCGGCGAAAAGACGATGCCGCCCACGCTGGCGCCGTTGTACGCCATGCCCAGCGCGGCGGGACGCCGCCGCACGAACCAGGGGGCAATCAGCGCGTTGACGGCCGCCGCGCCCAGCGTGACCCAGCCCATTCCGCTGACCACTGCGGCGGCATAAAGCTGCCACGGCGCCTGCGCCACCGCCCATCCCGCCACGCCCAGCGCCAACAGCGCCGCGCCGCCTGCGGTCGTGCGGGCGACGCCGATGCGCCGGTACAGACGCGGCAGGTTGGCCACCACCACCGTGCCCGCCAGAAAATGCAGGGTGACCGCGCCCGACACCAGCCCGACGCTCCAGCCGTTGCGCTGGACGACGGCATGCAGGAAGACCGGCGGCCCGTAAAAGCCGACGCCCCACCCGAAGACGGCGAGTATGAAGGTGGCGTAGAGGACTTTCCAGCCGAAAAAGGAAGGGGAGGCAGGCATGGGATGGCAAGGTGGATGTTGGTTTCGTTGAGTCGAAGTATGCTTACGTCCTGCACACAACACTTTGGTCCATACCGAATCATGGATTCCGAGTTCGCCGACATCAACCTGTCCGCCGTAGCGGGCGCCATTGCCGATCCCGCGCGGGCGCGCATGCTATGCGTGCTGCTGGACGGCCGCGCGCGCACCGCCACGGAATTGGCCGCGGCCGCCGACATCGGCGCTTCCACGGCCAGCAGCCATTTCCAGCGTCTGCGCGATCAGGGGCTGGTCGAAATGGCCGTGCAGGGCAAGCATCGCTACTACCGGCTGGCGAGCGGTGACGTCGGCCACGCGCTGGAGGCGCTGTTGGTGGTGGCGGGCGCCGACCGCGCCCCGTTCAAGCCGACCACACCTTCCGCGCTGCGCGACAGCCGCACCTGCTATGACCACATGGCTGGCACGCTGGCGGTGCGGATTCACGATGCGATGCTGGCCCGGCACTGGTTGACGCCGGACGGCCGCGACTATCTGCTGACGCCGCTGGGCGAGGCGTCGCTCGCGCAGGTGGGCGTTGATGCCGCGCAAGCGCGCCAGCGCCGCCGCCGCTTTGCCTGCGCGTGCCTGGATTGGAGCGAGCGGCGCTCGCATCTGGGAGGCGCACTGGGCGCCGCGCTGCTCGATGCGCTCTTGGCGCGCGGCTGGATCAGCAAGGATCTGGACTCACGCGCGCTGCGCATCACGGCCAAGGGCGAACGCCAGTTTCCGGCCTTCTTCGGTCTTGCCGGCGACCAACCCGCCGCCCAACGGGACGCGCATGCAGCAGCCTGATCGCTTCCTCCGCGCCTCGCCCCATCCATACCGCCCCATACGGCGGTGCACCCGCACACAACCTTTCAAGCCGCGGATGCGGCTTTTTTTACGTCCCGTCCCTCGCGGACAGCTTCTCAACCCTGTACAGGAGGTGGCCTTGCCTACGCTGGCCCTGCACGCGTTCCGTCACATCATGTCGATCGTGACGGAATTGCGCATCGACGTTAACCATAGTCCCGAAGAAGTGGACAAGGAACTCGATGCCATCCACAACCGCATGAATCGTCCGATGGACCGCCTGCATGGATTGCCGGAGGTCAAGACCGATATCCCTGGCATCGTGCTTCGCTACCGCGAGGCCGACGGCGAGTATTACGTGTATGTGGTGGACGTGCGGCGCGGCCGGCTGGCGGGTTATACCGTGTTCAACCGCCTGATCGAAGTGGGGCGGCGCGCCGATCCCTACGTGCGCGCCCCGCATTCCAAGTACGCCGCCCCTTACCAGGGCATGGGACTGGCCACCGCGGTGTACCGCTGGGCGCTGGATGCGGGTTTGTGCATCCTGAGCGGCGCCCGCCAGTCGGTGGGTGCGCATCGTTTGTGGATGGGGCTGGCGCGCGATTATGTGCTGGGCTTCGTGGACCTGCGCAGCAAGCAGCTCACGTATCTGGGAAGTGAGGTCAGTCCGGCCGTGCGGGACGACCTGCATACCCGCATGATCCTGCTCGGTAAAGGCTGGCGGCTGGACGATTACATGCGCATGACAGGGATGAAAGTGTCCCAGGATGCACTTTCGCAACAGGGCCTAGGGTAAATCCCCGGAAACCGCTGTTGATGCTGCACCGCTAAAAGGCGGTGCAGCCCCGCAAGCCGCGTCTACGCTGACTCTTGGCAAAATGGCCATTTTGATTCCCAGCGGTCGAGAAACGGGGACGCGCTTGCGGCAGTGCAACAGTGTTTCCATTTTCTGCTTGGGTTACAAAACTTATCCGGATTGTCATCGAATCACGGAGTATGCTCGACGGCAGATAGAGGACTACCGAAGTGCATCAGAACAACTTGATCTACAAGGGATACCGCCTCACGGCCAAGGTTTCCCGGGGCAGCGGCGCTATCGAAGTTCCGGCGCAATCCAGCGGCCCTGTCTTCATCGCATCGGTGATGGTCGTGCAGGCAGGCGCCATCCTTGAAGGCGGCGACGAATACCCCGTACCGCAATTTGCCGGCGGCGGCTTTGTCTACAGCCCGCGCGAGGCCGTCCATGCGGCCATTCTGCATGGCCGCGAAATCGTGGACGGCCTGACCAATCTGCCGTCCTGACCCGCCTGCCTTTTGGCGGCTACGTCGAAAACACTTCGCGCCAGTCGCGCGTCTTGGCCAGCGTCTGCACGGTGGCGGACTGCTCCAGGATCGTCACGGCCTTCTTGAATTCCTCGGCCGACGCGCCGTCTTCCAGAATTACCATGCGCGAGTTGCGCGCATCGGCCATCTTCACGTCCGACATCTTGCCGTGAGTCTGATAGACCTGCGTCCAGTCCATCTTCTTGCCCGCCTTCAGGGCAATGGGCTCGATGTAGGTGAGGGCGGTGCTGCCCGCCGCACGCACCGCGTACGCGAAGTCCGCCGTGTGACCGCTGCTGCCCTTGGCGCGCGCACCTTTGACCATGCGGTTCACGCCCACGCCTTCGGCCAGCGCGCGTCCCACCTGGGCGCGGAAGCGCAGCTGGCTGAAACGCGGCATCCACTTCGCGCACTGAAACGACAGGGCCATCGCCAGCTTTACCGCGTCCCATAGCGCTTCCTGCAACTGTTCGTTCGGGCCCGATGCCACGATGGCGCCCGACCGGTCGAAGTGGGCGAGGGTGACGCCCGGCGTCTCGTTCAGGATGTCGATGCGCTTGGCCGCTACCTCGATGCCGAAGCTCGACGCGTGCATCGCGGTCTCACAGGCGTCGGTCAGGTAGAACGACGACTCGTCCGGATGCGCGATGAAAAAGGCGGCGTGCTGGCCGTCAAGGCCCAGCGTCATGGGAGACACGGCGCGGATGGCGTGTTCGCCCGCCGGCAGGACGGTCCAGCCGGAGGCTTCCAGAAAATTGCTCATAGGATCAGTTCGATTTGGCGGCCTTTGAGGGGATGCGCAAAGCCGCCGGCCAGCGTCAGATTCGCTCGCGGCAGGAAATACTGCATCAGCGCCGCGATGGTGTCCAGCGCAGGCACGACGGGCTCGGCATAACCTTCGCCTTCCCCGACCCAGATGTGCTCATGGCTGCGGTCGGCCAGCGGCTTGCGGTACTGCGGCCGGTCCGCGCCTACCAGGCTCGTGTGAAACGAATCGTCGGTGTCCACCCCGTACACCCGGTGCGGCCCCACGAACAGGCTGGCACAGAACGCTTCCGTCAGAAAGATGGTGGCCTGGCCATGCACGGCGGTGCGGGCGCCCCGGTACATGACGCGAAAGATCACGTCTTCGCGCACGTCGCCCTTGATCTTGCAAGGGCTGCTGAACTCCATCCACTGCGCAGTGCCCGCCGCCGGCTTCGGGACCCAGACGATGGGCTTCGCGGTTTCCTTGGGTTCGGCAAGAATCTCTTGCACCTCATCAACGGTGATTAGCGGTTCGAACTTGTTGGCCATGGAAACAGATAAAGGGTCTTGGAGGGCGCGTGGGCAAACCTGCGAGTGGCGTGCGCTGCGCCCGCCGCGCCGCGGAGATAAACACGCGCGCGCAGCATTGCGAGGGGGCGTAATCTTACAAGATGAAGACGGCAGGGGTTGGTTGGCTGTATGGATATACAGTCAAGCGGGCGGCCGGCCTGGAATGATGGCATGCCGACGCCCAGCGCGAATCTGCCGTCACAGCGACGTCGCACCAAACGTGTCGCACTGCTTGATGCTGCCGCTTTCCAGGCCGCGCTTGAACCAGCGCACGCGCTGCGCAGAACTGCCGTGCGTGAAGGCATCGGGCACCACGTAGCCCTGGCTCTGCTTCTGCAGCCGGTCGTCGCCGATGGCGGTGGCCGCTGCCAGCGCTTCTTCGACGTCGCCGCCTTCAAGAATGTTGCGCGCCGCATCGGCGCGCTGCGCCCACAGGCCGGCAAAGCAGTCCGCCTGCAGCTCCAGCCGCACCGACAGCGCATTGGCCTGCGACGGGTTGCGACGGCGCAGTTGGTCAACCTGGTCCGAAATGCCCAGCAGGTGCTGCACATGATGGCCGACTTCGTGCGCGATCACATACGCCTGCGCGAAATCGCCCGGCGCCTTGAACCGGTTCCGCAGCTCGTCGAAGAACGACAGGTCTATATAGACCTTGCCGTCGCCAGGGCAGTAGAAGGGCCCCATGGCAGATTGGCCGGTGCCGCAGGCGGTCGGCGTGGCGCCGCGAAAGAGCACCAGCTTGGGTTCGACGTACTGGCGGTTCAGTTCCTTCTGGAAGATAGCGTTCCACACGTCTTCGGTTTCGCCCAGCACTTTGGACACGAAGACGGCCTGCGGATCGTTGGCAGGCGGGGCCGTTGCGGGCGCCTGCTCCTGCACCGCCGGGCCCTCGGCCATGTCCAGGACCACGCGCGGATCCACACCGAAGTACATTGCGACAAGGGCAAGTACTATCGTGCCTATGCCGATGGTGCCGCGGCCCCCGATTCGCGGGCCGCCCGAACGGCGGTCTTCCACATTGTTGCTCTGGCGCGAATTTCCAAGGCGCATATTCGTTCTCCGGGGCGGATCGGCGATACCGCCATTTTGCATCGCCGCGCAATTGAGCGGCCTTCAAGGATGTTAGGATAAACCCATGGCTTTGTACTTCTCCGTCCACCCAGCAAATCCCCAGCCGCGGCTGCTCAAGCAAGCCGCGCAATGGCTTAATGACGGGGGCCTGGTGGCTGTGCCCACCGACTCCAGTTATGCCGTCGTCGCCCGCCTGGACGACAAAAGCGCCGCCGACGGACTGCGCCGCCTGCGCGGACTCGACGAACGGCATCACCTCACGCTCCTGTGCCGCGACCTGGCCGAGATCGGCCACTTCGCCCGCGTCGACAACAAGCAGTACCGCCTGCTGAAAGCCGCGACGCCCGGCCCCTGGACCTTCATCCTCGAGGCCACCAAGGAAGTCCCGCGGCGCGTATCGCACCCTTCGCGCAAGACCATCGGCATCCGCGTGCCGGATCACGCCGTCCTCCTGGGCTTGCTGGAGCAGGCGGGCTCGCCCCTCCTGTCCACGACGCTCATTCCCAAGGATGAAACCGAGGCGCTGAACGACGCCGAAGATATCCGCGAGCGTTACGACCACGATCTGGCTGCCATCATCGATGCGGGCGCCTGCCCGCAGGCGCCCACCACGGTGATCGACCTCACGGGCGACGAGCCGGTTGTCGTGCGCCTGGGCCGCGGCGATCCCGCCACGCTCGGACTTGTCTGATTTCACCCCTCGCCTCGATGCACGAGACGTGCCGCGCGCGGGCGTGGCTCATCTACAATCCGGTTCGCCATGAATGACATCATCCAAACCATTGCGGTCTACGCGATACCGGTTATCTTCGCCATCACCCTGCACGAAGCCGCGCACGGCTACGTGGCGCGCATGTTGGGCGATCCGACCGCCTACCAGGCCGGACGGGTCAGCCTGAATCCGGTGCGGCACATCGACCCCGTCGGCACGCTGCTCGTGCCGGTTGCCATCCTGCTGGCCTCCAAACTCATTGGCGGCTCCATGCTGCTCTTCGGCTGGGCCAAGCCGGTTCCCGTCGACTTCGGCCGCCTGCGCCGTCCCAAAAAGGACATGGCCTGGGTGGCGCTGGCCGGCCCGGCTGCCAATATGTTCATGGCCATCCTGTGGGCGCTGTCGCTGCGCCTGTTCATGGAAAGCGGCTTGCACGAAAGCTTCTGGTTCGAAATGGCTGTGGCGGGCGTCAACGTCAACCTCGTGCTGATGGCGCTGAACTTGCTGCCCATCCTGCCGCTGGACGGCGGACGCATCCTGTTCAGCCTGCTGCCCAATCGTCTGGCCTGGCAATACTCGAAAATCGAGCCGTATGGCTTGATCATCGTCATTGTGCTTTTGGTCACCGATGTGCTCTGGTTATTGATGCAACCGGTGCTCGGGCTGGGAACGACAATCGTTCAGTGGTTTCTGTAAGATTCCTCCCAATATCCGTTAAACTCAGCGGTTTCACTGAATCAGGCCCTGGGGCAATCCCGCCGCGGGGTTTTGGAGCCCGAATCTATGGCATCCCCTGCTACCGCCGCAGGCGTTAATTTCCAGGGCAGCATGGTGGCCCTGGTCACCCCAATGCAACCCGACGGCAGCCTGGACTACGCTGCCTACCGGTCGTTGATCGACTGGCACGTCCAGGAAGGCACCGACGCGCTGGTGGTGGTGGGCACCACCGGGGAGTCGCCCACGGTCTCCATGGAAGAACACGCGGAACTGATCCGCGTTGCCGTCGAACACGCCGCCGGCCGCATTCCGGTCATTGCTGGCGTGGGCGCCAACTCCACCGACGAAGCCATCCACCTGACGCGCCACGCCAAGGCGGTCGGCGCTCACGCGGGCTTGTCGGTCGTGCCTTACTACAACAAGCCGTCGCAAGAAGGCCTGTACCGCCACTTCCGCACCATCGCGGAAGCCGTCGACCTGCCCACCATCCTGTACAACGTGCCGGGCCGTACCGTTGCCGACATGAGCAACGACACGATCCTGCGTCTGGCGCAGGTGCCGGGCATCATCGGCATCAAGGACGCCACTGGCGACATCGCCCGCGGCGGCCTGCTCCTCCGCGAGGCGCCTGCCAGTTTCCAGGTCTTCAGCGGCGACGATCCCACCGCGGCCGCCCTGATCCTGCTGGGGGCGCGCGGCAACATTTCCGTCACGGCCAACGTGGCGCCCAAGCTCATGCGCGACCTCTGTGCCGCCGCCCTGGCGGGCGACGTGCCGAAGGTCCGTGAACTTAACGCGTTCCTGGCGCGTCTGAACAAGGCTTTGTTCGTTGAAGCCAACCCCATCCCCGTCAAGTGGGCGTTGGCCGAAATGGGCCGCAGCGCGCTTGGCTACCGACTGCCACTGGTCGAACTGAGCGCGCCGCATCACGCAACGGTGCGCAACGCGCTCCAGGAAACGGGACTGCTCTAAATATCGTGAGGAAACGTATGAACAAGCGTCATGCCGGTTTGTCGGCATTGATGTCTCTGGTGTTGCTGGCCGGGTGCTCCGAGGTCAACCAATTCCTGGGCAATGAAGAATCGGTCGACTACAAGAGCGCAGTGAACCAACGCGGAGAGCCCCTGAGCATTCCGCCCGACCTGACGCAAGCCAACAGCGACCCCCGCTACCGCGCGCCGGCATCCGGCTCCACCACCTTCTCTGAGTTCCAGCAGCAAGGCGTGGCCCAGGCCAGCGCCCCGAAGACCAGCAACGTGCTTCCCAGCCGCTCCGACATGCGTGTCGAGCGCGACGGCGACCTGCGCTGGCTCGTGGTGGACCGTCCGCCCGAGCAGGTTTTCCCCCGCCTGATCGACTTCTGGACCGAAAGCGGCTTTACCGTCGCCACCAACAACCCCGGCGCCGGCCTGATCGAAACGGACTGGGCCGAGAACCGCGCCAAGATCCCGGAAAGCTGGCTGCGCCAAGCCCTGGGCGCCGTGCTGGAAACAGCCTGGGATAGCGGCGAGCGCGAGAAATTCCGCACCCGCGTCGAACGCGTCAACGGCCACACCGAAATCTACGTCAGCCACCGCCAGATGCTTGAAAAGCGCGTCGGCTCCGACGGCGCTCAGGTGCAGTGGCAGAACGGCAAGGAAGACCCGGGCCTGAACGCCGCCATGCTGGCGCGCATGATGGTCTACCTGGGCACCGACGTCGACAACGCCCGCAGGCTGGTCCAGCAGGCCGAAGCGTCGCCGCAGCGTCCGGCCGTGCAGCAGGACGTCCGCGCACAGGGCGCGTCGCTCATCGTCAGCGAATCCTTCGACCGCGCCTGGCGCCGTGTCGGCGTGGCGCTCGATGGCGGCGGCTTCGCCGTCGAAGACCGCGATCGTTCGGCTGGCGACTACTTCGTTCGCTATGTCGACACGGACACGGGCGAAAAGATGGAACAGCCCGGCTTCTTCAGCCGCATGTTCTCCGGCGACAAGAAGGCGCAGGCGCCCCAGTACCGCATCCACCTGGTGGGCAACGGCGAACAGACCACCGTCTCGGTGCTGGACGCCAACGGTTCGCCTGACAACAGCCCGACGGCGCAGCGCCTGCTGAGCGTCCTGAAGGACAAGATGTAATTGAAACCACCTTGCCGCGCACGCTCAGCGTGCCGCGGCAAGGCACAAAAAAACCCTGGCATGACATGCCAGGGTTTTTTTTGCGTCTTTCAGTGCGGGGGTTCGTGCCTGAAGATTTACGACGCGGGGGTGGTCGAGCCGCCCGGGGTGGTGGAACCGGTGCCGGGGGTCGTGCCAGGGGTCGGCGCAGGCGATGCCGGCGGCGTGCCACCAGGAGCGGGCGTGGTCGCGCCGGGAGTGGGGTTGGCCGCCGGTGCCGGGGCATCTTCCTTCTTGTTGCAAGCGCTGAGCGCAACGGCCAGCACCGAGGCAATAATCAAGGTTTTGCTCATCATTATTTGAACTCCTGTAGATGACGACTCTTGAAACCCCGTTAGGGGAAACCAGAATTCAGGCTACAGGAAGGTTCATGCCGATCGCGTGTGAAAGTTAAAGCGGTGGCATCCCAAAAGCAACAAACCTTTCAGCTTGGTGTTATGTCTTTCTTGATGTGACCCGGCTTACAGACCTGATTTCTTTCTGTGCGACACGGATACTTTCAGGTTTCCAGATACTACTCGGGGCGGTAATGAATCCAACCCGAGTCCAGCCAATCCGCCAAGCAGGAACGCGCATCCTCTGAAAGACGGGCGCAAGCGGGATGCGCACAATCCAGGCTACGCGCATCGGCCAAGAGGCGCAACGCCACATCGGCGCGCGTCATGGCTGTTTCCCCGTTAATGAAAAGCTGCTTGCCGCGATACAGCATGCGGCTGCGGCGATCCAACACCAGGCGGCCGGACGCGGGCCAATCTTCTTCCAGATCGACATCCAACCCCTCGGGCGCATCGAACACGCTGAGGTTGCTGGGCTCGGTCAGCCAGCAGCCCAGAAAGCGCGATGCCAGGGCATCGTCAAAACGCAGCTTTTCGACCGTTTCCAGCGTGGCGGCCACCAGTCCGTCCGGCAGCGCCGCGGGCGTGTCCACCGCCGGCTGGCCCGGGTCACGGTAGACCGCCGACAGCTTGGGGCCGGGCAGGGCAGGCTCGCCATAGGGACCGCCCAGAAGGCCCACGCGGGCCATCACCTGGTCCGCAGCGGCTTCCAGGAGGCCGCGCGCCAGTGTCGCCTGTGTCGGCGCCCGGAAACCGATGGAGATCGTCATGCAGCCGTCGCCCATGGCTATGCCGTCATGCGCGGCCTGCGGTGGCAGGTACAGCATGTCGCCCGGCGCCAGCACTGCCTTTTCCTCGGGCTGGAAATTGTTCAGGATCTTGAGCGGCAGACCCGGCTCCAGCGACAGGTCCTTCTGGCGGCCGTAGCTCCATTCGCGCTCGCCTGCGGCCTGCAGCAGGAACACGTCGTAGCTGTCGAAATGCGGACCAACGCCGCCGCCGTGGCTGGCGACGCTGATCATCACATCGTCCAGACGCGCGTCCGGAATGAAGCGGAACAAGGCCATCAGTTCGGCCGCAGCATCGCTATGCAGGTCCACGCTCTGCACCAGCAGCGTCCAATCACCCTCGTCGTCCTTGGGCAGGCGCGCGAAGGGGCCGTTTTCCATCTGCCATTCACCGTTCTCGCGCCAGATCAGACGCGATTCCACGTCGTCGCGGCGCGCGAGCTTCTTGATGGCCGCGATGGTGACGGGCGGCTTGAAAGCCGGAATGGCCTGGCGGATCAGCAGCGGCTTCTTTTGCCAGTAACGGCGCATGAAGTCGTTGGGGCTTTGATTGCCCAGGAGCGGCAGGGGGTGGTCGAGGTTCATTGGAGGTGCTTCTTCAAGCGGTAAAGGGCATCCAGCGCTTCGCGCGGGGTGAGGCTGTCGGGGTCAATGGCGGAAAGCTCCTCGCGCAGCGAGTCCAGCGCTTCGATGGCGTCCGAACGTTCGGCTTCGGCGTGCGCCTGCGCGTCGGCTTCGGCGGCGGCCGAGAACAGGCCCAGCTGCGGCGTCGGGGCGCCTTGCGCTTCCAGGCGTTCAAGTTCGCGTGTCGCCTGGCGGATGACCGCGGCGGGCACGCCCGCGCGCTGCGCCACCTGAATCCCATAGCTGCGGCTGGCCGGACCTTCGCGCACTTCGTGCAGGAAGACGATGCCGCTTGCCGATTCCGCGGCGGCCAGGTGCACGTTGGCGGCCGTGGCCTGCTCGGCGGGCAGACGCGTCAATTCAAAGTAGTGCGTGGCAAACAGCGTCAGCGCGCGGTTGTGCGACAAGAGGCGGCAGGCGATAGCCCACGCAAGCGCCAGGCCGTCATAGGTAGACGTGCCGCGCCCGATCTCGTCCATCAGCACCAGACTGTTGGGCGTGCTGGCCGACAGGATGGCCGCGGCCTCCGTCATCTCCATCATGAAGGTCGAGCGTCCGCCCGCCAGATCGTCGGCCGCGCCGATGCGCGTGAAGATGCGATCGATCTTGCCGATCCGGGCGCGCGACGCAGGCACGAAGCTGCCGATGCGCGCCAGCAGCACAATCAGCGCCACCTGCCGCATGTACGTCGACTTACCGCCCATGTTCGGGCCGGTGATCAACAGCATGCGCCGCGCCGGATCCAGCCGGCAGCCGTTCGGCGTAAAGCGTTCGATGGCGCGCTCCACCACCGGGTGGCGGCCGGCGTCGATGTCGATGTCGGCCTGCTCGGACAGTTCGGGCGCGACCCAGTCATGGCGCTGCGCGTGCTCGGCCAGGGCGGCCAGCGTGTCCAGTTCGGCCAGCGCGGCGGCGCAGTCCGACAACGGGCGCACGTGTTCGGCCAACACGTCGAGCAATTGCTCGAACAGCCATTTTTCGCGGGCCAGCGAGCGGTCCTGCGCGGACAGCACCTTGTCTTCCCAGGTCTTGAGTTCGGGCGTGATATAGCGTTCGGCGTTCTTGAGCGTCTGGCGGCGGCGGTAGTCTTCCGGCACCTTGGCCGTCTGGCCCTTGGTGACTTCGATATAGAAGCCATGCACGCGGTTGAACTCCACGCGCAGATTGCTGATGCCGGTGCGCTCGCGCTCGCGGGCTTCGAGCTGGACCAGGAAGTCCCCGCCATCGGCGGCCAGTCCACGCAATTCGTCCAGTTCCGCATCAAAGCCGGCTGCCAGCACGCCGCCATCGCGGATCGCCACGGCCGGCTCGGGGGCAATCGCCCGCACCAGCAGCGCGGCCAGCGCGGGATCCACCGACAGGTGGGAGATCAGTTCGCCGATGCGCGGCGAGGCCGACATGGGCTCGACCAGATCGGCCAGCGCCGGCAGGGCCTGCAGCGCATCGCGCAGGCTGGCCAGTTCGCGCGGGCGCACGGACCGCAGCGCCAGTCGCGCCGCGATGCGCTCGATATCGGGAAAGGCATTCAAGGAGGCGCGCAGGGCTTCCAGCAGTCCCGCCGAACCGAACGTCTGCTCGACGTCCATACGGCCGGCCAGCAGCGCAGAAATGGCCTGCTGCCGCGCCAGCGCCTGCTCATTCTCGCGCAAGGGGTGATGCAGCCAGCGGCGCAGGAGACGGCTGCCCATCGGCGTGCGGCAACCGTCCAGCAGCGAGAACAGCGTGGGCGAGTCTTCGCCCGACAGCGTCTGCGTCAGTTCCAGATTGCGGCGCGTGACCGGGTCCAGCAACACGAACTGCCCGGGCCGCTCGGCGGACAGGCTCTGCACGTGCGCCAGCGCCTGCGACTGCGTGCGCGCGGCATAACGCAGCAGGGCGCCCGCTGCGCAAATGCCGGCCGGCATATCCTCAATGTCAAAGCCCGCCAAGGTGTCCGTTTTGAAATGCGCGAGCAGATGCGCACGGGCGCCGTCGCTTTCGAAGTGCCAGTCCGGCACGCGGGAACGCGCGCCCTCGAACGGAAAATCGAACTCCGCGCTGTCCGCGCAAACGATCTCCGCCGGCGCGATGCGGTGCAGTTCGGATTCCAGTTGAGCCGGCGCGCATTCGGTCACCCGGAACTCGCCACTGGCCAGATTCAGCCAGGCCAGCCCGGCACGCGGCGCGCGCGCGCTGCCACTGACGAAAATGGCCGCCAGCGCGCGGTCCGCCTTGGCGGGCAGCAGGGCGTCATCGGTCAACGTGCCGGGGGTCACGATGCGCACGATACGGCGCTCGACCGGGCCCTTTGAGGCGGCGGGATCGCCGATCTGTTCGCAGATGGCGATGGACTCGCCCATGGCGACGAGCCGCGCCAGGTATTGCTCCATGGCATGCACAGGCAGTCCGGCCATGGGAATGGGCACGCCATTGGACGAGCCCCGCTTGGTCAACGTGAGGTTAAGCAACCGCGCGCCGCGCTCGGCGTCTTCGTAGAACATTTCATAGAAGTCGCCCATGCGATAGAACAGCAGCAACGGCCCGGCCTCGGCTTTGAGGCGCAGGTACTGTTGCATCATGGGGGTGTGGCCGATAATCGATTCCTCGATTTCACCGGGCGATTTCGTGTTTTTGCCTTGTGCAGCTTGCATTTACAGAGGGATGAGCCTTGATTATTGAAGGGCGAACGGCCCAGCGACACCCATCTAAACCCGTCATCACTTGCCGATTTGGCGTAACTTTTTGCTGTGTGATTTTGAAAAGTTACGCCGCTTCGTTTAGCATCCTCTGGAAAACTTACGCCAGAGGGCAACATAGCTATGCAATTCGATGCGCGCGCCGCCAAGCTTCTTGAGCCAGGGCAACACCTTACCATTGATGGATGCCCCGGCTTACGCTTGGTAGCAACGGCCACCACCAGGACTTGGTTGTACCGATTTAAGAGTCCGATCGATGGCAAGATGCGGCGGCACAAGATCGGGCGCTGGCCGGAGGTTTCGTTCGCGGCCGCTATGGGTGCCTGGGACGGGCTGCGGCAGGAACGCGCATCAGGCGTGGACGTGGCAAAGCGGGCGAAAGACGCACGCGCCGCTGCGGTCGAGGCGCTGGCCGCGGCGCAAGCAAAGGCGGACGGCGCCAACGTGTCGGTAATGGATGTCTGCGCCGCGTACTTGACTGGTCATGTGGAGCGGAATCGGGCGCCCAAAGGACAAGCTGAGATTAAGCGCACATTTGCGACCATGCTGGGCGCTTTGGCGGACGCGCCGGCGGCCTCGGTGACCAGGGCGCAAGCTTTCGAACTGATCGATTCGTACGCCGATACTCCCGTCCAAGCTCAAATCCTGCGGCGCGAGCTGGGCGCGGCCTGGGAGTATTGCCACGATGCGGGCAAGCTTCCGGAGACGGTGCCGAACTGGTGGCGAGTGATTTTGCGGGGAAAACTGAAGTCCAAGGGAAAAGCGATCAATGGCGTTAAGTCCGGCGTCGTGAAGCGCGTACTGTCGCCTACTGAAGCTGGGGAGCTTATCCGTTGGCTGCCGAACTTCTCGCGGGACATAACCGACATTCTGACGCTCTACCTTTGGACTGCAGCGCGCGGCGCCGAAATCACCGTGATGGAAGCGGGCGAGATAACTGAAGAGTCAGACGGCCTGTGGTGGACGGTGCCGAAGGCGAAGACCAAGAACGTCAGACGGGAGGAGGCAACTGATTTTCGGGTGCCCTTGGTAGGACGGGCAGAGGAGATCGTCAGGCGCAGGTTGGAGGCGTATCCCGATGGCTACCTATTTCCGTCCTATGGCGCGTCGGGGCACTGGGAGCAGAAGTCGGTACAAACTCGCGTTTATTACCACCAGCCTTACAGTGAGACGACGCCACATCGAAAGCGCATCAGGCTGACCGTCACGCATTGGGCGCCGCACGATCTACGCCGTACGGCTCGCACGTTCCTAGCCTCGTTGAAGTGCCCCCGAGATGTGGCCGAGGTGATTCTCGGCCACATGCTCGAAGGCGTGGAGGGCGACTACAACCGCTATTCCTACGACAAGGAGCGTCGAATCTGGTTGCGCCGCCTGTCGGACTACTTGGAAAAGCTGGCGAAGCGCAGCCGTTAGCTTCCCGCCGGCGCTGGGCCCCCTGGCCTGGGCTTTCTTGCGCCCGTATTGCGGGGCGGAAGCATCGTAGACCTGGGCCGAGCACGTGCCCATTCTAAGATTTCGGCGTACAGGTATCCGACGCGTCGCCCGGATAGCTCTCGCGGGGGCGGGAACTCGTCGCGCGCCACCATCGCCTGGATTGTGGATTCGGCAAGGGTGGTGATCGCCGAAGCCGTCGCCAGGTCTACGTAAACGGGTTCGATACGGACATCGGCGCTCATTTCCGACCCCCCGCATTCACTGCCCATTCGCCCCTGGTCTCGACGGTCACCGCCCGCGAGCACCCCTTGCCGCAGTACTCGACGTGCGACGCCGTTACGTCGGTGGCTTTGCTGGTGAAGTAGACCCGGCGGCCGGCATCGTTGAACCGGAAGACTGTCACGCCTTTGTGCGTGAACAGTTCGGCAACCTGGATCTCCTGGTTGTCCGTACTCGACACAGACACAGGCGTCTTCGAGCAGCCCGTCAGCGCGAACGAGGTCAGGATCAGTGCTGCGTACCGCCGCCAGGTGCGATCGACGCGCCAAGCGCTCGGGCGGCCTTGAGAATGCGGCGCTGGATTTCTGCAACCTCCTCCTGCTGCTCCACGATGTAGGCCGCCAGCGCGCCCTTGCTCTCCGCGTTCAGGTAGTCCTCTTCCACGATGATCTCGTTGCAGATCTCGATGCACTCGTCGCAGATGTAGGACTTCGGCCCCGCGATCAGCTTGCGGATCTCGTGCTGTGACTTGTTGCAGAAGGAGCAATACAGAACGTCCGGATCCTTCTTTCGCCGGCGGGGTTTCTTCGGTTCGTCCATCGGTTGGGAGCGGCCAGCGGAATAGCTGGGCGAGGGCGTTGTGAGAAAGGCGGGAAGTTAGCATGTCTCGCCCTCCTGCGTGTGCCCGGCCAGGGCAACCCGCCATGCCTCGTTCCACAGGTTGTTGAATGTGGACTTAAGGTCATCCGGGTATTGCGCAAGGTCGAAACGGATACTTCCCTCATCCTGACCGTTCCACCACGAAACGAATGCTTCCTGTGCATCGCCTACGGGAACGCATTCCTGGCGGACGTTCAGGGCCTCAAGGGCACGGACGAAAGCGGCGACACATTCCGGGCAATGCTCCGAGCCTGTGCCGACAGTGTTTCCGCATCCCTTGTTGTACTCGGCCAAGATTGCGCCCAGGCTCATGGGGCGGTGTGGCGCGCGCCCGGCAGGAGCACCAGGGTCAAACCCAATATTGACGCGGGTTTCAGCCGTTGCGCGCGGTCCTTCAGCACCAGGTCCGCGCCCGGGGGCGGGGAGCAACTTTTCCAGGGCGTTCACCGCATCTCGGACATAGACCGGTACGGCCTCGGCCCGGCGATATCCCTCGACCAAGCGTGCCTTAGCGTCGGGATCGATTCCGCACTCGCCCAGCTTCTCCGCAATGGAGATCATGGTCCGTTGCTGCTCCGCCGGCGGCTGTTCGATCTCGCATCGGATCCATCCGAGCAGCCTGCGCAGGTGGTTCATGTCTGACTGTTTCATGCTGCCTCCCGATCTTCATCTTCACGTAAGCAATGCACGGCCCACAGGGCTGCGATCCACTCGATGCCCTTAGGCGTGAACTTGGGCTGGGTGTAGGCGTGGTCCGATTCGGACACGCCCGTCTTGACCACGAAGCGGCCTGCGTCGATATGGTTCTGGTACGGGGTCCATTCCCCGCCCAGGCGGTACATGATGTTCTTGGCCTCCAGGAACTCGCGGAATCGCGCCTCGTTCGCCTTGAGCAGCTTTGCGACCTGGCGGAAGCCTTTATTGCCGGTGGCATCCACATAGCGGTCCACAAACTCGACCTTGGGGGCGGCATCGGCGATCTGAGCCTGCTGGCGTTCGATGGTGGCTGCCTGTTCGGCGGCGAGCATCAGGGCGCCGGAAAGCGTTGTCGGGATGGCAAAGCCTGGCGCCGCCTGCGCTTCCAGCTCTTGCCAACGATCGATCACGCGGGCGCGATGCTCATCGCTGTAGCCGGCCACGACAAGATGCGTATCCCGCTCGACCAGGTCATACACGTCAATCGGCCGGCCGCGCGTGGCCTCGCGCCGGGTTTTACGACTTGATCGTAAAAGTCCCTTGTCGAACAGGCGCTCGATCGTGGACACGACATCGTTGTGCCGGGCCTCCACCAGATCAGCAATTTCCCGACTGCTCATAGTGGCGGCTGTGCTTGCGGGGATGACAAGAGCTTTCATTGATGAGCCTCCGCGGCGGGCGCGCGCCCCGCAGTGTTCAATAGGCTGCGCGCCGCGACGGCGCTGGCCTTCAGATGGGGATCGGACGAGGCCTCGAGAATGCTGGTGGTGATCTCGAGCGCGCTGGCCAGAGTTGCGCAGCGTTCGCGCATCGCCGCTGCCTCAGCCTTGCACTCGGACAGTTCAGCCGTGGCCTTGTCGTACAGGCGGGTGTACAGCGCGCGACCGCGCACCGCAGCCGCCAGTTGTTCGGTTGGGTTGCGGGGCTTAGACATGACGCACCTCCGTCACGACGGACAGATGATTGGCCAGCTCGCGGGCCTTGGCGCTACCGATTTGCGCAAGGGCATGGAGCGCCACGCCTTCGGCCTTGTCGAGCGGCATGAGCTCGTCCAGCGCATCGAGGAGTGCCTTGATCTCCCAAGCCGCGCCGGCGAGGTCCTGGGGGGCGGGGATGTTGTTGCGCGGGCTCATGCCACCTCCAATACCGTAACGTGCGTCAGATCGAGCGGCGCACGACTTTGCACGCGGTTCACCAGCCGTTCCGGCAGATGGTGATGGGGGCTTTGCATGGCTCGCTCTTCGAATCGCAGCGCCCGCTCCTTCACGCCTGGCGCGATGTCAGGCCCGATCCAAAGATGTGCGTCTTCTCGCGCCAGCATTCGAAGGGGCACGCCGTGATACGGGCCGGGTTTGACGTGCGGGAACGGCCGTTTTGCATAGTTCTTTCGGCCGCCCGTTACTCCATCGAGGAACTCCAGTTCAGCCGCGATAGCTTCTTGGAACCGCCTTCCGCTTGCGGTCAACGGCATCGGCCTGTCGCACACCTGCGCCCAGGCCCAGCGATCCGCCAGGACCTCATTCGCGCACCAAATGCGGTGCAGAATGTCCTTGGCGCTTTCCGCGTCGTTGGCCGCTTCGCTGAGCTGGAAGGAGAGGGAGCAATAGTTATCCGCGCCATGACCGATCTCGTGATACAGCCAGAAGCGGTACATCTCCGAATCGGTCAGTTGAGACAGGTCGCATTCGTAGCGGTCCTTTGCCTCACGACGAACTCGGCCAGCATCAATGTGGGTGCAAAGAAGGAGTGACGGAGCTTCGACGAGCGAGCCCGTAACCTCTTCGCACGTTGCATCGATGACGCTGGCGTCGAGGCCGGAGCGGAGACCGATGATTTGTGCAGGCTGTTCGAACAGTCGCAGGACCATGCCGCAGGCTTTCACTTCCTCAGCGAATTGACGGTATTCGGCGGGAGTAATGCGGAGGATTGCATCGGTGCGCGAACTCATGCTGCGTCCTCCTCGGGGTTGTTGGCCTGCGCCCAGCGATCCTGTTCTTCTGGTGACTTGAGTGCCAACGCCACGTCTTCACGAAGGTTCTGGCGGCCGGGGGCCGGCGCGCCGATGACTGCGAAGCTGACCAGCAATGCGCCGACCGCATCCAGAAAATCTGAGCGAGCGGGGAGGGGCAGCGCTTCAAATGCTTGGCGTAGGCCCGAGGGGAAGAGATAGCCTCGGGCTGCATCGGCTGCAGCGCAGAACGCCACGTGCCATTGCTCGGCAGCTCGAAAGCCATCAGCGCGGAAGGGAAATGCGAGCGTTGACGAAGTATTGACGGTCAACGAAGATTTTGTTACTGTGCGAGGATGAAAGATCCCCTCCGCGCCATGCGGGCGGATATTTTTCTTGGACATGTTGGCCTCCTCAGGCTGTCCAGGTACGAGGGCCGCAGCGCTAACTGCGGTACTTCTTGAAGCCCCGGCCTGCGCTAACAGGTGCGGGGCTTTCCTTTTCTGGCGGTGTATTTCCACCATGCAGCCATTGAATCATGATTCAAGTTGCAGGTCAATCATAATTCAATCGTTTGGTTGATGGCGCATTAAAAATCCACTGGGCGGTGGCACGGATCTTAGTGGGTCGGTGTGGCGCAAGGAGCCATTAGCACCCCCAAGATCTAGATGCGCCTTGACGTCGGCAGGCTCCTGTGGCCACCTTTGAGATCGCTCTACCCATGACTTTTCTCGGCCGGTTATGATTTGGACAGTCATGGAAACTTTGGAGTCGATCGGGTGTCTTACTTTAGCTATCCGGTGAAGGGGCATGTACCGCCCAGGCCGATACCAGCGCCGCAGCCGCCAGCCCCGCCACCGTCGCGATAGGAGGTACGTATGAGCGAAACGATTATCAAGACCAAGGATCAAGTTCTTGGAGAAATTCGGTACGCGCAGCGCCTCGCACAGCGGACGGCGAGGCTGTATCGGCGCATCCAGGCTATCTCAACCTTTCTGGCAATACTTGGTGGTGCCGGCGTAATGTCGGCTATGGCTACGAATTTTCCTGCTTGGGTTTCTATTGCGGGTGCGGTGCTGGCCGCCGTATTTGGCGCCATGGTGATTGTCATTCGACCTGCCGACAAGGCGGTGCCGAATGAAATGGACATCAAGAAGTACGATGAGCTTTTGACCAAAGCCCAGGAACTAACGGCGGCGCAAATCTTGCCTTTGCTGGCTGAGGCACGGAAAACGGATGCACCTGAAATTGAGTCGCTGCGGACCATTGCCTACAACGATGTCATGAGTGAGATAAACCGAGACGACCAAAAGATCGAGCCTAACGCCTATCAGGCAATGTTGGCTGTGATTGCCTGAACGTCTCTGCCTATTGAGAGCCGCCCCTTTTGTGGGCGGCTTTTTCATGCTTGATGCTGATTCGGGTGCGAGAGCAGCTTCTCATCCACTTCATGCATGAGGTCGTGGGGCATCACGAGCGTACCCACTGTCCGGCCTCATCATCCCGCAGACGGGCGCCCGTCCAAACGACTTGGCCCAGCACGCGAGCGGGGTGTCCGTTCTCCAGCGGGATGTCCTGATATGCCGGGTTGAACGACCGCGCCACCCACCGGCCGGTAAGTTTGTCTTTGGCGACCGTCTTCACAATCATTTTGCCGTCGTAATTGATGGCATAGACGCCGCCGGCGGCCAAGTCGCGAAGCGTGAGGTTCTCGTTGGGCACGACCAGCAGCGCGGCACCGTCGCGGATGACGGGCTCCATACTGTCCCCCTTCGCGTACACCACACGCGCCTTGCCATTATCCGCACCCACTGCCTTGAGAAACGAGCGACGGAACTGGATCATGCCGGTCTGGTCTTCGCTGTGATTCTCGATGCCGTCTCCCGCGGCCAAGCGTACCTCTGCCAACTCGGGCACTTCCTCGAATTCGTCATTAGCCGCGTGCGGCTCCCCCGGCCCGGCATTGGCGGTAACGCCCGCCTGTGTGCTGATTCGCAAGGGCGCGGCGGTGCGCGGCGCCGCACGCTCCGCATCCCAGGGCGCGGGCGGGAGCCCCGGGATACGCATCGGAAATGGATCATCAGCAGCATCCATGTCCACCAACGCGCCAGGCTTGTGAGCACGCAGTCCCGTCGTTGCCGCTGGGGGCGCGGTCGCCGTCTGGGGAGAAACCTTGATGTTGAGCTTGAGCTGCGCGACGGCCAGGGCAACGGCCACCCCCAGCGCGGTTAGTTGCTCCGGCGGCAGGGCGCGCACGTCTGCCTCTTCCACAAATGGAAGCGGCCAAGGATCTGGCGCGCGAACCGCTCCGGCGTCCATGTCGCCTTGACCAGTTGCGAGCCATCGCGGCGACACGCGGAGGAAGTGCGCGGCCTCTTCGTTGTTGGCGGCGGTAAACGCTTTGGACTTGCCGTCCGCGACGCGTTTAACACCCTGATAGCTCATGCCCAACGCTTTGGCCAGCGTTGTCACATCGACATTGCGCTGGTTCATGGCGAGGAGGAGGCGGTCTGCGTAGGTCTGAATCATGATTCAAAGTTTCGCCTGTGGCGGTTGAATTATGGTTGCACATCATACTGAATCATGATTCAATTTGGCCATGAAAAAAGCTCGTGCAATCGAAAAATTGGGCGGAACCATCCCTAAAGCCGCCGCCGCTCTTGGAATCTCCTACCAAGGTGTACGCCAATGGCCCGACGACTTGCCACCTAAGATCGCCGATCGCGTCTTCGCCGCGTTCGTGCGACTTCATCCGAACGACTGGCAAAGCCTTTGGCCTGACATCGCTCATTCCGAGACGGAGCCTGCCCATGCCTAACGCCCTGATCATCGAACAGTACGAGGGCCAGCCCGTTCACTTTATGGGCGATGGCTGGTTCAACGCCACCGGCCCGGCAAAACGGCACGGCAAGAAGCCCGCGCACTGGATCGCGCTGCCTGGGACCAAAAGCTACATGGCGGCACTCGGAAAGGCCCTCGGCTTTGAGGTCGGATTTCCCGACATCAAGCTGATCCGCACATCCAAGGTGCGCGGCCAGGCCGGCACGTGGTTGCACCCGAAGCTGGCCGTGCCATTTGCTCGCTGGCTGTCGGATGACTTCGCCGTGTGGTGTGACCTGAAGATCGACGCCATCGTACGCGGCGGGGCCGCCCAGCCCGATCCTAACGCCCTAAGCACGGTCGCCGACCGCGAGCCGCTGTACCTGCTGGCGATCCAGATCATGGTCAAGCATGGTCTGTCGTTTCCAGTGATCTACCGCGCGCTGGCGCACTTCGCCGGCGTCGAGTCGTTCAAGGCGATGCTGTTGGGACACATCGCCCAGGCCGGCGGCTTCGGCGGTGCAATCCTGGCCGGTACGGATTCAGGGGCGCAATGGCGCCAGCTCGAATTCAACCGCATCGCCATCACCGGCCACCCTTCCCAATCCAAACTCGACCTCGGGCCGCTGGTGCTCGGGTCTTATCGTGCCCGCGAGGTGATGCATGCCTAACGCCGGCACCACCCTAATTGACCGAGCCCAAGAGGCAGGCATGTCGCCGGAGACGTTTGCCGCGACGCGCGGGCACTTGCTGCGCGGCGTTCGCCTTTCCTATTCGACCTCTGCGCAACATATCCCGGGTGACACCACGACCGCGCCGGCGCCCGACGCCATTCCCATTGGCCCGGTGGACTGCTGACATGGCTGCCTTCGACTTCCTCATCCTTGCCCTTGTGCTGGCGGTGCTCGCGCTGGGCAACTGGCCGCCCACGATATGAACACTGCCGTTTCGATCCTGATCCTGATCGCCGCGCTCACGTGGCTGCTGATGTTGATGACTGGATGCTGCGTCGGCGTGTGGTGGCTGTGGCGCCGCCGCGGTATGCGCAAGTGGATTGCCGATTTCGATCAGGGCCTGGAGCGCGAAGAACGCGCGCGGGCCGTCTTTCAACGCCGCCATCGGTTCAGGCCGTAGGCGGGCAATGGTGTGCACGCGCCCGGGTAGCTCCCGAAAGCCGGACTCCTCCACCCGGCCCGGCGCTGTGCCTTCAAGTGGAGTGATGGAGGTAGATGCAATGCAAGCTTTGACCTATCACGCTATGCGGGCGGACCTCGCAGCGACGTTTCCGGGCCTCTGGATGCGCCCGCTGCAGGAGTTCGGCGGGCAGTGGAAAGATGCCGAGGGGATCTGGACGGGGGCGGACGAGATGGCGATGCCGGACGGGCAACCGATCCTGTGGACCTTGGAGTGTGCGGACCCGGATTACTACGATGGCCACGTTCACCATGCCTTTGTCGCGTGGTTAAAGGCGCGAGGCTGGGCGTACGAACTGTATGACCCCGCCACGCTCTTCATCGTGCCATTGTCGTACTTCGATTTGCCCCAAGGGAGCTAAGGACGGCCCCTATGGCAACTACAGACGCACGCCTATCAGTGGGCTTGGCCACGCACCCTAAGACCAAGAAGTTGGTCCGCCGGCTCGGCGGTGACGGCGCCTGGCGCCTGGTCTGCCTGTTCCTCTGGTGCGCTTCCCACAAACCGGACGGCAATCTCAGCGGACTGTCGGACGAAGACATCGAACTGGCCGTTGACTGGGCCGGCGGCGAAGGCGAATTCGTCGCTACGCTGTGCGACGTTGGTTTTCTCGATGGAGAGGAGTTCTGCCGGACCATCCATGACTGGGAAGAGCACAACCCGTGGGTAGCAGGATCCGAGGCCCGTAGCGAGAAGGCGCGCTGGGCAGCCCTGTGCAAGAAGTACGGCCGCGCAGAAGCTGCTAGGCGTATGCCCGAGTATGCCGAACGCATCGGGGGAGCAGTCAGTGAGCATGCGGCCGAGTGCCAAGGGCAGGCTGTTAGCACGGCTGACGCAGTGCTAGAAGGTGCTAGTAGCACACGAGTAGCAGTGCCAGAAAGTGCTAGTAGCTTGCCACTAGCAGAATCTAGCACTGCCCCGTCTCCGTCTCCGTCTCCGTCTCCGTCTCCAAAAGATCAAACCCCTTTGTCGGCTGATGCCGACCCGGGGGCGCCGGTCGATGCCCCGGAATCAACGGCGACACCGAAGCCAGACGCCGTGCAGGAGGTTTTCGCCTACTGGCAGGAGGTCATGCAATCGCCCCGCTCCGTGCTGGACGACAAGCGGCGCAAGGCGATCAAGACCGCGTTGAAAAACGGCCACAGCCCCGAGGATCTGCGGCGGGCCATCCGTGGTTGCAGCAAGACCCCGCACAACATGGGCCAGAACGACAGGCGGGAGAAGTACAACGGGATCGATGTGATCCTGCGGTCTGCCGACCAGATCGACCGCTTTATCGCGAACGATAGGGGCCAGGATTCACCGGGGGCGGGCGACCGAGCGTCCGTGATGGCAACCCTCCAGACGCGGTTCCCTGGTGCCAGCATCACCCAGGTCGACGGGGGGCGATACCGCGTGGGCAACCGCTTCTTCGACGTCAGCGGCAACCCGGAGCCTGTCCTGTGAAGGCCTTCAACGACTTTGGGATCGATTTGCGCGGGCGCACCGGCGTGGAGGTTAAAACCACTTGCCCGCGGTGCTCGCCGTCGCGGCGAAAAAAGAACTATCCCTGCCTGTCGGTCAACACCGAGAAGGGCTTGTGGAACTGCCACCACTGCGGCTGGGGCGGATCGCTGGGCCACGGCGAAGAGCGCCGGCCCGAGGCGCCGAAGATCTACCGCAAGCCCGACTACGTGCTGAACCGCACCGATCTGCCGCAGACTGTCGTGGACTACTTCGCGGGCCGCGGCATCAGCCAGGCCACGCTCCTGCGCAACTGCATCGGCTACGGCCAGCAGTATTTCCCCCAGGTCGAGGAGGAGCGGACCTGCGTCATGTTCCCGTACCTGGACGGCGATGAGGTGATCAACGTCAAATACCGCACCGGCGACAAGCTGTTCCGGTTGGCGTCGGGAGCGAAGCGTGTGCTGTACGGCTTGAACGACGTGGATGCGGTTTTGATCTGGGTCGAAGGGGAAATGGACAAGCTGTCGGTGGAAGAGGGCGGCTTCAAGAACTGCGTCTCGGTACCCGATGGTGCCCCCACGCCGGACACGAAGAACTACGACAGCAAATTCGATTTCCTGGACTGCGAGCACTTGGCCAACGTCCGCGAGCACATCATCGCCGTCGATGACGATGCCCCGGGCCGTCGCCTGCAAGAGGAACTGATCCGCCGCCTTGGCCGTGACAAGTGCTTGATCGTGACCTGGCCGGACGGCTGCAAAGACGCCAATGACGTACTGATAAAGCTTGGCCCAGACGCCTTGCAAAAGTGCATCGAAGACGCGCAACCGGTGCCGATCGAGGGCACGTATTCGGTCACGGACTTCCGCTCCGAGATCCTCCGGCGCTACGAGGGCGAGGTTCGACGCGGGGTCTCCACCGGCTGGCCCGGCATGGACGGGTACTACACGGTGCTGGAAGGGGAGTGGACCCTGGTGACAGGTATCCCTGGCCACGGCAAATCCGAATGGCTGGATGCCCTGGCTGTTCACCTTGCGCAGCAGCACGGCTGGAACTTCGGTGTGTTCTCGCCCGAGAACTTTCCTGCCGACTATCACAGCGAAAAGCTGATGGAAAAGTTCATCGGCAAGCCGTTTTCCGCTGGCCCGAGCGAGCGGATGGACGTGGCTGAGTTGGACAGCGCAATGGATTTCCTGGCGGACCACTTCACTTTCATGATGCCCGAGTCCCCCAGTCTGGACGCCCTTCTTGAACAGGCTAGCCGACTGGTGACTCGCAAGGGCATCCGCGGGCTGATCATGGATCCATGGAACGAGATTGAGCATGGCCGGGCGCCTGGTCAGACCGAGACCGATTACATCTCCCTGGCCTTGTCCAAGATCCGGAAGTTCTGCTGGGCACATGGAGTTCATGCCTGGGTCGTGGCGCATCCGGCCAAGCTCTACAAGGACAAAGACTCGGGCGACTACCCCATCCCGACACCCTACGACGTGTCCGGCTCGGCGCATTGGCGCAACAAGGCGGACAACTGCATCACCGTGTACCGGCACGTCAAGGACGAGCATAAGCCGGTGGAGATCCACATTCAGAAAATCCGCAAGAAGTTCGTAGGCCGGGTGGGGATGGTTGAACTCCATTACGACCGCGTGACCGGTCAATACCGCGACTACGCGCACTTCACGCGGCCACCCATTTATTCCCTGCAAAACCGGGGAGCAGCTTGATGGTACTTCGCGTTAAGCGGTGGCCGTCAGTCACGGAAACCAAGCCTAAGACGGCGAAGCGCGCCCCCAAGGCCCCGAGCGCGCTTGAGGAGCGCTTCGCGCGCGATGCACGCGCCTTAAAGGTGTTGGAGCCGCAGCGGGAGTACCGTTTCGCGCCCCCGCGCCTCTGGCGCTTCGATTTTGCTTGGCCGGATCAAAAGATCGCGGTCGAGATTGAAGGCGGCGTATGGACGAACGGGCGTCACACCCGTGGGTCCGGATTCGTCGCTGATTGCGAGAAGTACAACGCCGCCACCCTTGCGGGCTGGAAGGTGTTGCGCTTTACCGAGAGCACCGTCCGCGACGGCTCTGCGGTTGAGCTTGTGGCGCGCCTGCTGCGCGTCCCTCCCTACAACCCTGGAATCGTTTGAGGACTGATCATGCTCGATCACAACAACCCCGACACCTGGCTGGAAATCCCGTTTCAGAACCCCGCCGCCGCATCCGTCAGCCGCGTTCATCAGTCGGCGGATTCGAATGCGGATCCCGGCATGGCATACGCGCCGTGCCGCTGCTGGCGCTGCCGCGGGGGCGTGGCGCTCGCTGACCGCGCCACCCTGGACCGCCTCCTGGCCAAGCACCTGATGACGCTCAGTGAAACGGAGCGGGGCCAGTGGATGCTTTTCTGGGCGGCACACCCGCGCCACGATGCGGAGGCGCTGGACCAGCTCAACACGTGGCTGCGCATCGCTGGCGGCAGCAACGAGCCGGCGCCGGTCTATCCGGTCTACGTGATGCCGGAGGAAGCATGAGCGAACGCAATACGCCTTTTGCCCGCCTGGCCGTCGCCCTGGCTTACGCGTTCAGCGATGAGCGGCACACGTTGAACCGTCCTGCGATGGCCCGCGCGGCTGACATGCGCCTGGGTGAGCCTGGCCCGCTCTCCGGCGCGGACGGATGCGCGGAGATCGGCAAGGTTCGGCAATTCCTCGAACGGAACCTGGACCCGCTGCACGTGGCTGTGCTGCACGCCCGCTACGGTCAGCGCGTGGCAAGCTGCAAGCATTGCCACAGCGAGGCCGATCACCCGGGCTGGGTGGCTGCGCTGTACAAGATCGCGGCGGCGCTGGGCGCGCACCTGTCGATGCGCACGGCGCATAGCGAGCTGCTGTATGCCCTTGTGCGCCGTTACTACGACAGCGGTACCGTTCGGACCCTGCAATCCTTGGCCGATGAGTATGCGTGCAAGGTGCGCAGCGTGGAGCGGGCTAGCGCCAGGGCGAACGATTGGCTGCGCGGTACGCGCGAGAAGAAGGGCGCGGAACCAATCTACGGCGTCGAGCAGGCCGCGCACGCCGCCGCCGAAAAGCTGCTGCGAGACGGAGGTTTTATCCCCTGACCGTTGACTGTGCGGAGATTCGCCGCCATAATCAGCGATAACGGATTTCCTCAGAAGTCCGCCCACGAAACCCGCCACGCGAAAGCAGGCGGGTTTTCGCGTTTCTGGGTTTGTTTGGGGAATTCCTTTGTGTCAGGAATGCTGTTTGCTGCCCTTGTGTTGCCCACTTCGGGCCAACACAAGGAGGAACTCCTATGAACGCCATGAATGCAGACATGACAGGGTGTATCGATGCCTGCCTCGCGTGCTACCGAACGTGCCTTCAGGAAGCAATGGGACATTGTCTGGAGGCGGGGGGTAAGCACGTTGAACCTAGCCATTTTCGGCTCATGCTGGCGTGTGCGGAAGTATGCCGTACGTCAGCACACACGATGCTAGTTGGTGCGGCAAATCACCAGTATGTTTGCCAGGCCTGCGCTTCGATGTGTAATGACTGCGCGGCTAGCTGTGAGCAGATTGAAGGAATGGAAGCGTGCGCGAGAACCTGCCGCGAATGCGCCCAGGCTTGCGAGAAGATGCTCTAGAAGCGACCCCGTGGTCGTCACGCCCTGGTCCGAATTCTGGCCAGGGCGTTTTTGTTTTCGCGGACATGCTCATGGTGAGCCGCCGGCCTCCCAAGCCGCGCAGCGAGGGTTCGATTCCCTCTGTCCGCTCCATTTCAGGGCAATTGGCTGAGAGGCCGAAAGCAGCGGGTTGCTAACCCGTAGGGCGACGACGCCCCGCAGGTTCGAATCCTGCATTGCCCGCCACACAATAAAAAACCCCGGCACGGAACACCGGTCGGGGCTTTCCTCTTTGGAGATCGCTATGTGTCTGGAAATGCAGTGCGACCGCTGCCAAGGCTACTTTCGCAACTTCACGCAGATCGTGCGCAAGGGCGCCGATACCTACTGCGTGCAGTGCGACGCGGCGATCACGGCGGGGGCGGATACGCGGATGTACGCGGAAAAGCTGCCTCCGAACTCGGTCTTTGACGTACCGGCGGTGCCTTTGGCGACCAGCTAAGCAGCCGGCCTGCATTAGTCCCCGCGGGGGCGTACCTGCACCCGCGAAAGAACATGCTCGAGTTCGTGCTTGCGGAGGATGAGCTCGCACAGCTTCCGCTCGGTCCCGCCTTCCGATTCGGTCATGACGTTCACGAACACGTACGCACCATCAGAAAACAGCGGAGCTTCGCTTGGGAACTGAAGCCAACGATTGGAAACCTGGCACTCGACTTTGCCGGTGGCCAGCGTCAAGTCCAGTTTCCGCGCTGCGTCCATATCCAGGCGCTTGTCTTTGCTCATGTGTGGCACTCCTTTCGTTAGGTGATAGCGGGACCTCTACTGCTCGGGCTTGGCCCAGATCAACCCGAGCCCGGCCACATTACACAGGATTGCCCAAGCCGCGAACGGGATAGGCGAATCGCCGCCAGTCCAGCGCCGAATCGTCCGGCCGTCCGAGATGCCCAGGAGCTTTGCCGCTTCGCCGCCGGTCAGGCCGGCCATAGACAGCACGGCGCGCACTTCGCCCGCCTCGGGCTGCTTCCATCCATCGGCAAACGGTCGCAGGCACTCTGGACGGATCGCGGGGGCGCCATAGGGTACGCGAGTTTCCATAGATCAATAGGCCCGGTTTCCCGGGCCTCTCCTTGTTAGTTCATCAGGCCAGCTTCTGCAAACGAGGTCATCTTGCCGGACCCGACCACAAAGTGGTCAAGCAGGCGAACATCGAAGAGTTCCAGCGCGATGCGCAGGGTCTTGGTGATGCGCTTGTCGGCTTCAGACGGGGTGGCATTGCCCGACGGGTGGTTGTGCGCGATTACCAGGGCGGCAGCGTTCAACATCAGTGCGCGCCGGGCGACTTCGCGAGGAAACACCGGGGCTTGGTCAATCGTGCCGTAGAAGAGGGGTTCGGCGGACAGCAGGCGGAGCCGGGAGTCCATGAAGAGAACGAAGAAGACTTCGCGCTCTTCGGTTTCCAGCACCAGTCGCAGCAGTTGCTTGATGGCTTCGGGGCTGTTGGCTGCAACGCCCGGCTGCTTGAGGTGCTTGTCCAGGATCGCGATTGCGGCTTGGACGGTGGCTTGTTCTTGCTGGTTCATCGGAGTTCTCCGGTAGGTGACCTTGCGCGGTGTGCGCCGGCCTTGAACTGAATATTAGGGCATTATGTCCTATCCGTCAAGCCCCTTTTTTTTGCATCGGGTCGAAAGATGCAGTCCAACAGCGCGTCAAGGTGTGCAGGCTTTGTGAGCCAAGCATCAACACCGTCCGGTAGAAACCCGGGCGATTGTCGGACGCTGCCGCTGAAAATGATGATCCGTGGGGCGCGGCCCTCGTTCATTGTCTTGAGCTGCGGTGCAAGGTCGAGACCCGACGCGTCGGGCAGATCAACATCGAGCAGAACGGCGTCGGGCTGGAACTCGGCCATGGTGCGTAGTGCCGTTGCACCGTCGCCTGCAATCTGGACCGAAACACCCGGTTCCATCATCAAACATTCGGCGGTCAGCTCAGCAGATACGGTGGCGTCGTCTACGATCAGGATACGCATTGCGGTGATCTCCTTCTTCAGGTCACCTAATAAATGGCCCGTGGCATTGAATGCACGGGCCGCGCGGCGTTCAACCGTTAGTCGCGGGTCCATATCGTACTACTCCCCCTTTCGCTATCAAGGGTCCGCGCGCTGGGCATGGCGCGCGGGTGGTTGAGCATCGCCGCCGGGCGGTGTGCAGTGGATAGCACCCGGCAAGATCACAGAGAGAATCGGCATGAAGCTCACGACACTCAAGCCGCGCCTTGCAATGGCCGGTTCCAGGTTGACCACTGCGCCGACGCCCAGCGCCAAGCGCATGACGGGCCGGAAGCTGCAAGACCGCCGGTTGCGTGTCTGGTCTGCCGATCCGCATTGCGCCCACTGCGGCGCAGTGACCGCGTACCCCGATGGCTTCGAACTGGACCACAAAGTCAGCCTGAACGATGGGGGAGCCGACACCGACGAGAACTCGCAGGTGCTCTGCGTCTCGCGCGATGCGCATGGTCGCAAGGTTGGATGCCATGACGCCAAGACGCGGCAGGACATGGGATACAGGAACCGCACGTAATGGCACAGATCGCGGTCAAGCTTTCCCTTCGCGTCGCGTGGTGGGTCCGCTGGTACTTGGTCGGCGTCGTCATCGCGGCGCGCCTGACGGGCGCAACGCCTGACACGACCAAGGTGGAACGGTGGATCAGGCGCGGCCTATCCGTCCGCGCCAGTAGGAAGCCGTAGGGCGCCTCAGCATCGAGGCCGGCGCCGAGGCCCGCCCGGTCAATCGTCGCGTCCTGTAGGGCCTCTGCGCGGCTCCCTGGGGCATCGGCAGAGGGGCCGCGGCCACTGGTCGGGCGGCAGGCAGGGGGGGGCGGGTCGAAAGTCTGGGGGATATCGACCCTGGAAACCACCTGTTCCCTCATGCGCAGAAAATTTTCCCTTAACCGGATTTGTTAACCGAGATTGTTAATGGCATTAACCGACAAAAAGCGCCGCTTTGTGCAGGCGTTGCAGTCGGGCCTGTCCGGTGCTAAAGCCGCTATCCATGCGGGCTACAGCGAAAAAGGGGCGGCCGTTGCAGCGTCCCGGCTGATGAAAGACAAGGACGTCCAGGAAGCCCTGGGCCGTGTTAACCAGGTTAACAAAATGAAGGAAGCGGCCGCAGCCGCTGGGAAGGAGGTTTCGCTCCCGGATCTGGGCAAGCTGTACTCCGATCCCCTGGAGTTCCTCAAGGCAGTCGCAAACGATCCCGCGCAGGACATGAAGCTGCGCGTGGAGGCCGCAAAGGCGTGGGTCCCCTACGTACATGGAAAGATGGGGGAACAAGGGAAAAAGGACGCGAAGAAACAAGCAGCAGACAAGGCGGCAAGCGGTGGACGATTTGCACCGCCGCCACCGCCCACCCATCTGCGCGTCGTGGGGAAGGTTTAAGCCATGTCCTGGACAACTGCATGCCCAGATTGGGCAGCACGCTTGCGCGCGCGCCGTTCGATCATTCCGGCGCCGATCTTTGCAGACCAGGCCGAATACGCGTTGAACATCTTTAAGCAGTTGCGCGTTGTCGACCTACCCGGGAAACCCACTTTTGGCGAGTGCAGCGAAGAATGGGTGTTTGCCTTTGTGCGCGCCATCTTCGGCGGCTATGAGGCGGCAACGGGGAAGCAGTTGATCCGCGAGTACGGGCTGCTTATCAGCAAAAAGAATACGAAGTCCACCATTGCGGCCGGAATCATGCTGACGGCTCTTGTCATGTGCTGGCGAGAGGAAGAGGAACACCTGATCCTGGCCCCGACAAAAGAGGTCGCCGACAACAGCTTTAAGCCCGCAGCGAGCATGATTCGCGCGGATGAAGAGCTGTCGGACATGTTCCACATCCAGGAACACATCCGAACCATTACCCATCGCGTGACGCGCAATAGCCTGAAGGTCGTTGCCGCTGACACCGACACAGTATCTGGCAAGAAGTCCGGCCGCGTGCTGGTGGACGAGCTATGGGTATTCGGCAAGCGAGCGAATGCCGCGGCAATGTTTATGGAGGCGTTGGGCGGCCAGGTCTCCCGCGATGAGGGATGGGTGATCTACCTGACCACACAGAGCGATGATCCGCCGGCAGGCGTGTTCAAGGAGAAACTCGACTACTGGCGCGATGTCCGCGACGGGAAAATCGAGGATCGGAAGACGCTGGGGGTTCTATACGAGTTCCCGGACGAAATGGTAAAGGCGAAGGCCTACCAGCTACCGGAGAACTTCTACATCACCAACCCGAACCTTGGCCGCTCTGTCAGCGCGGAGTGGTTGCAAGACGAACTCAAGAAGAACCTCGGGAAAACCGACGGGTCCAGCCAGAAGTTTCTGGCTAAGCACCTAAATGTGCAGATCGGGCTGAACTTGCGATCAGACCGCTGGGCGGGCGCCGACTTCTGGCTGGCTCAAGGTGATCCAGCCTTGGCAGACCTGGATGAGTTTCTCGACCGCTGCGAAGTGGTCGTGGTCGGCATCGACGGGGGCGGCTTGGATGACTTGCTTGGGCTAGCCCTGATGGGGCGGGAAGTTGAAACGCGCCGCTGGTTGCACTGGGGGCGCGCCTGGGCGCACAAGATTGTTTTGGAGCGTAGGGCAGAAATTGCCCCTGCTTTGCTGGACTTCGATAAGCAGGGCGACCTGAGGATCGTGGATCGGCCCGGCGATGACGTGGCCGAAGTGGCTGACATTGTCTGTCAAGTGCGTGATCGCGGGCTGTTGCCGGAGAAGCTGTGCATCGGCGTGGATGGATCGGGTATCGGAGACATTGTTGACGAGCTCACCAGTCCGGGGCGGAACTTCACCCTTGAAGAAATCACCGCCATTTCGCAGGGATGGCGCTTGAATGGCGCGATCAAGACCACAGAGCGCAAGATTGCTGGGCAGGAGATGCTGCACGGGGCGCGTCCGCTGATGGCCTGGTGTGTCGGCAATGCAAAGACAGTACAGCAGGGAAACGCGATCGCCATCAACAAGCAGGTATCGGGTACGGCAAAAATCGACCCGCTCATGGCGCTCTTTGACGCTGTTTTCCTGTTGTCGCTCAACCCCGAGGCCTCTGGCCGGTCGGTATACGAATCCCGCGGGATTCGATTTATCTGAGAGAACTCATGAAATTACTGGACCGCTTTCTGGGCGGCTCGGCGGACGAGTCGGCGCCTGAAGCCGGCCTGCGGCTTGAGCCAACCATTGCGCTAGAAAGCGCGCAGGCGTCGGTGCAGCCCAGGGGGCAGGCGTTCCGAGGCTTGGATGATCCAGCGCTGCTGGAATACATCCGCAGCGGCGACTACAACCGCCGAGTGGAGTCGCTACGGAACATGGCCGCACTGCGGTGCGTGTCGCTGATCGTCACTTCGCTTGGCATGCTGCCGCTCAACCTGATTCGAAACGACCCATCCAAGGCACCAGCGAAAGACCACCCGGGCTATCGGCTGATGAAGCTCAAGCCGAACGGGTGGCAAACACCCTTCGAGTTCAAGAGCATGATGCAGCTGCATGTCTTGCAGCAAGGCAACGCCTACGCGCGGGTAATTTGGTCGGCAGGTAGGCCCATCGCATTGGTGCCGATGGCGCTGGGATCCGTCAAAGCCGAGCTGGTGGGCTGGGAGATGCGTTACACGTACACCCGGCCAGATGGCCAGCAGGTAAAGCTGTCCCAGAAAGAGGTGTTCCACCTGCGGGACATCACCATTGATGGGGTGGAAGGGCTGGGCCGCATGAAGCTCGCCCGGGATGCCATCTCACTGGCGCGTGACGCAGAGCGCGCCGCTGGTCGCGTATTTCGGACGGGCAACCTGGCGGGCGGCGCCGTGGAGGTGCCCAAGGCGCTCTCGGATACGGCCTACGGGCGGATGCGCAATTCCCTGGACACGGATTTCGCGGGTGCGGAGAACGCTGAGCGCTGGATGTTGTTGGAGGAGGGCGCCAAGGCAAACAAGTTCAAGGTGACCGCAGCCGAAGCGCAGCACATCGAGAACCGCAACGCCCAGATTGAAGAGGTAGCGCGCGCCTTCGGCGTGCCGCGGCCCCTCTTGATGATGGACGACACCAGTTGGGGGTCGGGCATCGAGCAGTTGGGAATCTTCTTCGTGCAGTACGGGCTGCAGTTCTGGTTCACGGCGTGGGAACAGGCGGCGATGCGCACCTTTCTGACTGACGAAGAATTGGACCAGCTGGCCTACAAGTTCAACGAGCGGGCTCTGATGCGCGGCACGCTGAAGGACCAGGCGGACTACTTCGCCAAAGCGTCCGGTGCCGGCGGTCATGCCCCGTGGATGTGGCAGAACGAGATCCGCGACTTGTCAGACCTACCCGCGAGCGATGACCCGCAGGCAAACAAGCTACGCGATCCCATTACCCAGAAAGGAAAATCCAATGAGCCTGCTGCAACTGCCTGAGATCAAGGCGGACGCCCGTCTGGGTGCCGCCGACTTCGATCTGCGCCCGGACGCGCTGGAGCGGTGGGCGCCCCAAGTGCGCGCCGTTGGCGCGGACGAAGACGCCACCATTTCCATCTACGACGCCATCGGGGAAACCTGGGATGGTAGCGGCGTAACGGTCAAGCGTATTCAGGCCGCGCTGCGTTCCGTTGGCGCCCGCGACGTGACGGTGAACGTCAACTCACCCGGCGGCAATTTCTTTGAAGGAGTGGCGATCTACAACGCGCTGCGCGATCACAAGGCCAAGGTGACCATCAAGGTATTGGGACTGGCGGCGTCGGCAGCGTCCGTGATTGCGATGGCGGGCGATGAGATCTTGATGGGACAGGGATCGTTCCTGATGATCCACAACGCCTGGGCTGTTGCCATAGGGAACCGACACGACCTGATAGACGCAGCCGCGAAGCTGGAGCCGTTCGATGAAGCGATGGCACTGGTTTATGCAGCTCGAACTGGCTTGACGCCGAAACAGGCCGCAGCCCTCATGGATAAGGAAACCTGGATCGGCGCAGATCAGGCGGTCGAGGATGGCTTCGCCACCGGCCTGCTGGACGGCTCCGCAGTCACCGAGCAGCCGCAATCGAGCGGGGAACGTCGGGCCCTGGCCCAGGTGGAAGCGGCTATGGCTCGCGCCGGATATAGCCGCTCCTCTCGCCGCGACACCTTCAAAGCACTTTTTTCCGGCAAGCCGAGCGCTGCCACAACCACCACGCCGTGCGCTGGTGACGACGTAGCAGCCCTGCTGCAAACCACACTTACAACCCTGCGAGGTTAAACATGAAGCAACAATCGAATGCCCGCGTCCCCCGCGGGCTGGTTTCCGTACGCGCCGACGCCGGCAGCCCAGGTGAGGTGAAGGCCCTCATCGAACAGCTGAACCAAGCCTTCGCCACGTTCAAGGACGAACACTCCAAGCAGCTGGATGAGGTTAAGAAGGGCACGCATGATGCGCTTCAGGCCTTCAAAGTCGAGAAGATCAACGCGGACATCTCCCGGCTTCAATCCGCCATCGACGACGCCAACATGAAGATCGCGTCGGCGCAGATGGGCGACGGCACCGGCCAACGCCTGAAGGACTCCGAGTACAGCGACGCCTTCAACGCGCACTTCAAGAAGGGCGACGTGCAGGCCGCGCTGAACAAGGGGGCCGCAGAAGAAGGCGGCTATCTCGCGCCAGTGGAGTGGGATCGCACCATTACCGACAAGCTGGTGCTGGTTTCGCCCATGCGGCAACTGGCGACCGTACAACCGGTATCCGGCGCCGGCCTGACCAAGCTCTACAACATGGGCGGTACGGCATCTGGCTGGGTGGGTGAGACTGCGGCGCGTCCGCAGACCAACACGGCTGGTTTCGCTTCGCTCGGCTTCGGTTGGGGCGAAATCTACGCCAACCCCGCCGCGACGCAGCAACTGCTCGACGATTCGGCGATCAATCTGGAAAGCTGGCTCGCAGGTGAAGTGGAAACCGAGTTTTCCAAGCAGGAGGGCCTGGCTTTCGTTTCGGGCAACGGCACCAACAAGCCCTTCGGGATCCTGACCTATGTCGAAGGCGGCGCCAACGCGGCCAAGCATCCGTTCGGCGCGATCAAGGTGGTGAACAGCGGCGCGGCTGCAGCCATCACGTCGGACGGCATCATTGATCTCATCTACGACCTGCCCTCGGCATTCACGGGGAACGCGCGCTTCGCCATGAACCGCAAAACCCAGGGCCAGGTCCGCAAGCTGAAGGATGGTCAAGGCAACTACCTGTGGCAACCGTCCTTCGTCGCGGGTCAGCCGGCCACTGTGGGCGGTTTCCCGCTGACCGAAGTGCCGGACATGCCGGACGCGGTGGCGGGCGCCACGCCGGTGCTGTTCGGCGACTTCAAGCGCACCTACACCATCTTCGATCGTGTGGGCGTGCGAGTGCTGCGGGACCCGTACACGAACAAGCCCTTCGTGCTGTTCTATACGACCAAGCGCGTTGGGGGCGGAGTGCATAACCCCGAGCCGATGCGCGCGATGACGATCGCTGCGGCGTAAACATCGTGGGAAGGCGCCGGCCGGCGTCTTTCCTTATTTCAGGAGAGTGATATGGCGAAGCTGACCAAGGCGTTTCGGGGTGTTCCGAAGGGCGCTATCTACCCGGTTGAATTTGCGGCCGGTCAGGAATGCCCTCCCGAGCTCGAAGCCGGAGCGCGCGATTTGGGGGCGCTGGAAGCGAGCGCGGAGGATTCGGACGAGAAGAAAGACTTGATGGCGCAACTGGACGCCGCGCAGATTAAGTATGACAGACGCTGGGGCATCGACAAGCTCCGTGCAGCCCTGGCTGAAGGCCAGAAGGACTGATCATGCCGCTGTTGACGCCTGAAGAGTGCATTGCTCATTGCAACGCCGATCCGGCGGACGCGCCATTGCTGGCCGACTTGCTCGCCGCTGCCGAAAGCGCAGTGGCAGGCCATCTCAACCGGGCGTTCTTCTCGGCTCAATCTGACCTCATCGCCGCGCAGGACGCGCTGCCGCAGGCTGCTGGAGATGCGCAAGACGCACATGAGGCAGCCCTGACCGCCGCGGCTGAACTTAGCAACGCGGCTGCGCGCCAAATGGCAATTGCACTTGCGACGGAGAGGCTGAAGGAAGCGCAGATCGGCTTTCAGCGCGTGCTGTTCGGCATTGTGGCAACACCTCGTGTCAGGGCCGCGGTGCGGCTGACGCTCGGCAACCTGTACGCCAACCGCGAAGAGGTGGTTGTCGGTGCAAGCGCCGCTCGGCTTCCCCAAGGGGTGCCGGAACTCCTGCGCGCTGACAGGCGGGAGATGATGCCATGAGGGCTGGGACGCTGCGCACTTGGGTTCGGATCGAAAGGCGGGAAGATGGGCAAGACAACGCGGGGCAGCCGAATGGATCCTGGGTGGAAGTTGCAACAGTACCGGCAGATCCTCGCGGTCAGACCGGTATGGGGGCCATCACCCGCAATCAGGAAAACATTGGCGCGTCTATCAACGCATACAGTTTCCGGATCCGGTTCCGCCGCGGCATCGACCAGGGGATGCGCGTCCTGGAGCTTTACGACGGGCAGCCGGTGGGCGAACCCTTTGACATCAAGAATGTGCGGATGGACCTTGCCCGGCGGCAGTGGACGGACTTGATCTGCGAGCAGGGGGGCAGCGATGGCTAGGGGGCTTCAGGCAAGTTTCGACACATCGGGCTGGGCGGTGGGCTTGGATCGGTTGCTGGGACCCGCACGGGTCAGCTTGGCGCGTTCCATGGCCGTTGCTGGCGGCGAGGTGCTGCGGGATGAGGCAAAAGCGCGGGCGCCGCGCAGCGGCCAGGGGGCAGTCGGCGAGTCGGGGCCGAGAATTCCCCTGGCGGAGACAATCTATTTGGCTTTCCGCGAAAGATACTCGGGCGCCAAGGAAGTTAAGTATGCCGTCACCTGGAACAAGCGTAAGGCGCCGCACGGGCACCTTGTGGAGTTCGGGCACTGGCAGATCTATCCGGTGATCAAGAAGGCCGACGGAACTTATGTGACCGACAAGCGCCGCAAGCTTGCAACCCCGAAATGGGTTCCAGCCTCGCCATTCCTCCGGCCGGCGTATGAAGCCGCATCGACTCGCGCGCAGTCTGCAATGATCCAGCGCGGGCGGCAACGTATGCCCGAGCTTCTGGCTGGGCAGGAGGTGAACAATGACCCTTGAGGCTCAGTTGAAAGCGCTATTGGGGCCTTTGGTCGGCGGACGGGCTTATGCGGATGTCACCCCCGACAAGCCGGAGTTCCCGCTGATCGTCTACCAAGGCGCAGGCGGGCAAGAACAGTGGTACGTGGAGCGCAAACGCCGCGAGAAGCGGCATCAGCGCGTGCAGGTGTTCGTGTGGGCCGCCACGCGGGCCCAGGCAAGTGACATCGCGGACCAGATCGGCACCGCCTTGTGTGAAAGCGACTTTCCTGCTGTTGAGCCGTATGGCTCGCCCACCAGCCTCTACGAAGAGGCAATCAAGAAGTATGGCACCCGCCAGGACTTCGGTATCTGGTTCCTTCCCTCCTGACCTTTCCCCGCTTCTACATCGAACCCGGCCACGCGCCGGGTTTTTTCATTTGAGGAACACAAATGTCTTCCATCTTCATCAACGGCACGCGGTATTCCATCTCGACGGCGCTCGCCGCGGCCGCCGCCATCTCGGCCATCTCCAATGCGAATCCGGCTGTTGCCTCCGCAGTCGCCCCGCCGGAAGACGGCTCCATCCTGGTTCTGAAATCGGCGTGGACCAATCTGAGCGAGACCGTGGCGCGCAGCGCCAATGCAGACACCGACAGCTTCGAGCTGGAAGGCGTGGACACCACGAGCACAGTCCTGTTCCCGGCAGGCGGGGGCGCTGGCTCCTATCAGGAAGTCAGTTCCTGGGTAGACCTGGACCAGGTGCGCGACGTGGTGATGGCCGGTGGCGATCAGCAGTTCTTCAACTATCAGTACGTCGAAGATCCGAATAGCCGCCAGCGCCAGAAGCCGACCTTCAAGAACGCGATGACCATGACGGTCTCGCTGGACTACGACCCGGACAAGCCTTGGTATGCGGCGCTGATCGAGGCTGACCGCCTGCGCGAGCCCGTCGTCGTGCGCGGCGTGCTGCCCAACGGCTCGACGCTCTTCTACTACGCCTATCCGTCGTTCAACAAGGTCCCCGTCGGCCAGGTGAACGAGAACCTGCAGAACACGGCGGTCTTCTCCCTCATCGCCGACCCCATCCGCTACGAGGCCGCGTAATGACGTTCAAGATCAAATCCAGCCCGACCATCGACGCCTGCATCACCATCGTGGGCCAGGGGCGCGAGCAGCAACTGAACGTCACGTACCGCCACAAGACCGGTAAAGAGTACGACGCGTTGATGAAGCAACTGGCGGCGGGGGAAATCTCGACCGCCGACCTGCTGCTTCTGCTGATCGACAAGTGGGACGCGGACATGCCCGTGAGCGAGGAGTCGATCGACTTGCTCTGCGAGCATCAGCCGGGCGCCGACTTGGCGATCGCGAGCGCGTTCAACGACGCCATTCGGGTCGAGCGCAAAAAAAACTGACGGAGGCTGTGGCGGCGTTCCTTTGGGAGCCGCCATCAGCCGCAACGTTGGCGATGGCCGGGTTAAAGCTCAGCGACTTTCCCCGGCCTTGCGCCGAACTCTGGCCGGACCACGTTCCGGCGTTCAACCTGTTCACGCGCAATTACACGCAGTGGCGTGTGGGGGCGGGAGGGCCGATAGGGCTGGATTACGGGGTCCTGTATCACGATCTGGACCGTCAAGAGCTTCCCAAGGCGGAGCAGCAGGAAATCATGGACGTTCTTCGGATCATCGAGCGGGCGGCCCTGGAAATCTTCCATAAGAGTTGAACATGGCACAGGAAAGCATTGGCACCGCGCGGCTAGATATCGTCGTCGATACCTCGCAGTTTGACGCCGCGATTGCTTCGGCCAAGCGCGGCACCAGCGACATGTCTCAGTCCGCGCAGGCGGACTACACGAAGCTGGCCGCCGCTGAGCGCCGCCGGGTTGACTCCCTGGTGAACCAGGCCAACACGATTGGCATGACGCGAAAGGAGCAGATCCTTTACAACGCCGCCTTGCGCGGGGTGCCGACTTCGATCCTGGATGAGTTGAAGACGAAGCTGTCGGCTACGGGCGCTGCCGCGGCTGGCGCCACCAAGCAGATGAATCAGTACGGCGTGAGCGCCGCACAGCAGGCAGCAGCGCTCCGCGGCGTACCGGCGCAGCTCACGGACATCGTGGTTTCGTTGCAGGGCGGCCAGCAGCCCCTTACGGTGTTGCTGCAGCAAGGCGGTCAACTGAAGGATATGTTCGGCGGCATCGTGCCGGCGGCGCGTGCCCTCGGCAGCACGATTCTGGGATTGGTGGGGCCGTGGACGCTCGCGGCAGGTGCTGTAGCTCTTTTCACCGCCGCTGTCGTTTCGGGGAAAGGGGAACAGTCCGAGTTCACCAAGACACTGATCCTCACGGGCAACGCGGCCGGACAGACGGCCCAAGGCCTGGTCGACATGTCTCGGCGCGTTGGCGAGGCTCATAGCACCGTCGGCCGGTCGGCTGATGTGCTGAATAAGCTGGTTGCCTCGGGCCGCGTGACGGGCAGTTCCTTGGAGACGGTGGCTGGCGCCATCGTCAACATGAGCGAGACGGGTGCGAGGTCGGTAGACGACCTGGTCGCGGAGTTCGGGCGGCTGGGCGAGAGCCCGAGCGAGGCGATCGCCAAGATCAACGAGTCCATGAAATTCCTGGATGCGGCCACCTATGACCGCATCCGCACGCTTGAAGCCCAAGGACAGAAGGAACAGGCCGTAGCGTTGGCCCAGTCCACCCTGGCCGACGCCACGAACCGCGCCGCTGACCGCGTTCGCGCCAGCGCCGGCACGTTGGAGCGGGGCTGGAATAGCCTGGGATTGGCCGCGCGCCAGGCATGGGATGCGATGCTCAACATTGGGCGACCCACGCCGATTGCCGAGCTTCGCAAGCAGGCCGAGGAATTGACCAAAACGGTCGAAAGCCTGGAGAACAATCAGGGCTTTACCACCACTGAAGGGGGCGCGGCTACCGGCGGTGGCCGCAACCGTGCGCAGCAGGCGCTCAAGCTGAAAAAGCAGGAGCTGGCCACGATCACTGCCGAGATACAGCGGCAGGAGAAGGAACAGGCGGACGCGCGGGCACAGGGACTCAAGGGACAACTTACCCAGGAGAAGATCGCTGCCGACGCCCGGCTGGACGAAATCATCAAGGCCGGGCGCGCCCGCAGTCAGATCCAGCAGGACGAACTGAAGAAGCTCGACGCCGACGCTCAGAAATACGGCTGGGCTGCCGACAAGGTGGAGGCGGCACGCGCGGCGATCATCGAGAAGTACAAGGATCCTAAGGGGGCCGGGGGGGCGTTCAAGGACGACGCCGCAGCCAAGCTGTTGCAGCAGTATCGTGAAGCCGAGGCGTCTCTGCAGGCGCAAATCACCAGCGAGGGAAAGCTTGCCACCTGGGGGCAAAAGAGGGCTGAGTTTGAGCAGCAGATCGCCGACCTGAAGGACAAGAAGGTCCTGACGGCCGACCAGAAGAGCCTACTAGCCCAAGAAGACCTGCTGCGCCATCAGCTTGACCTGAACGTCGCGGCGGAGAAGGAACTTCGCACGAAGCAGGAAACCGCGAAGGTCGAAGCGCTGCGCGTCAGCCTGGCCTCTACGCGAGATCTGGAGCAACAGCAGTATGCCGACCAGGTGGCCGGTGTGGGCCTGGGCGATCGCGCGCAGGAGGAGCTTCGCGCGCGTCAGGGGATCTTGCGGGATTATCAGCGCCAGCAGGCGCAGTTCGACCGCTCAATGGCGTCGGGGCAGATGTTGCCGGAGACGTACCAGAGCCAAAGTGCTCTGCTTAAGGAGCATCTGGATCTGCGCCTGTCGATGCAGCAGCAGTATTTCGATCAGGTGCGCGAAGCGCAGGGCAACTGGAAGAACGGCGCCACTTCGGCGCTGGGTAACTATCTGGAGTCCACAGCGAACGTCGCCGTCCAGACGAAGACCTTGTTCTCCAACGCCTTCCAAGGGATGGAGGACGCGATCGTGCGGTTTGCCACCACCGGCAAGCTGTCGTTCAAGGACTTCGCAACGTCGATCATCGCTGACATGACGCGTATCGCAGCCCGTCAGGCCGCGGCCGGCGTTCTGAACGGCATCTTTGGCACAGTTGCCGGGGCGGCGGTGAGCGGAATATCCGCCGGCGCCGGGTATCAGGGTTCCGGCATGGCGGCTGTCGGTAGTACCGATGGGATGGCAGGCAGTTGGGGGGCGGTGGCCGGCGCTCGCGCGTCCGGTGGCCCGACCGCTGCGAATTCGCTCTATCGCGTCAACGAGCTTGGCCCCGAGTTGTACTCGGAAGGCGGAGAAACGTACCTGATGAGCGGCGCCAATGGTGGCTACGTCACGCCGCTGCGCAGCAGCGTGGCGGCCGGCGGTGGGTCAGGGGGCGCCAACTATCAGATCACAAACCAAGTCATTTTCAACGACGGGGGGCGCGAATCGCGCGAGTCGGATCAGGACGATGCCCTCGGGCGCGAAATGCTCAGGCAGATGGAAGTGGTCGCGCAGCGTGTCGTGGACCGCTCACATCGGCAGGGCGGTGCGGCTTGGAACGCAAGGAATGGGAGGGCCTGATGACTGAACGATTTTCATGGCGGGCCACGGGTGAGCCTACCGGCACAGTGATGTTCAGAAGGCTGACCGCACAGTTCGGAGACGGATATCGCCAGGTTGTCGGCGACGGCATCAACACTGAGGTTCAGTCGTGGCCGGTCACGTTCGCAGGCGGCAAGCAGGAAATGCAAGCCGTGGCGGCGTTTTTGCGCAGGCATGCCGGTGTCCGGTCCTTCTTCTGGACTCCACCGCTGGGGGAGGAAGGGCTGTATGAGGCTCCGAGCCTCAGCCTTGCTCACATCGGAGGGGATGTTTACAGGGTGTCCGCCACCTTCCAACAAGTATTTAAACCGTAGGGGGAATCGTGGATTCACTTGTGAAAATCAACGTCGGCGCAGCGCCGAATGATGGGACCGGAGAGCCGGCCCGTGATGCGTTCATGAAGCACAACAAGAACATGGACAGCATCGCCAACGCCCTGGGCGCGGCCGGCGGCATTGCCACGCTGGGCGCGGACGGCCGGCTCCCGATTGGCCAAACTCCTGCCGGCCTGCTGCTGCCCACTACGGCGCATGACTTGAACACGTACACGTCGCCAGGAACGTACTACCAGGGGGCTGTCTCCGCCGCGACGCTCGCCAATAACTACCCGGTCGCCAGCGTTACCGGGTTTCTGCTTGTGGACACCTTCGGGACGGCCACGCTACAGCAGTTCAATACCCGAGTCGCGCCCTATCAACAGTTTTGGCGCATCAAGACCGGCACCAGCGCAAATGCGTGGTCTGCGTGGAAAGAAATGGCGGACGCCACCACGGCGCTGACGTTCCAGGGCGTGATGGCGGCCGCTCAGGATCTGAACACCTACACGCAGCGCGGGGCGTGGATCGTTGCCGCGTCCAGCGTCGCGCAGGGCGGAACCAACTTTCCCATTGGTCAGTCCGGCGTGCTGGTGGTCTATTCCGCCGGCTACCCGGGCGGCACGGCCGCGACGGGCGCAAATCAGGTCTACATCGCCAGCAACTCCAATCGGCAGTATTTCCGCTCGCTGGTGGGCGGGGTGTGGTCTGCCTGGGATGAGGTCGTGCGCTCATCGCTGTTGGGAGTCGCCAGCGGCGTGGCCACGCTGGACGCGGGGGCGAAAGTTCCATTGACGCAACTGCCCGTTGGTGGCGCTGGCGGTCTTGCGTCATTGGATGGGGATGGCCTGGTGCCTGAAAGCCAGCTCCCGCCCATTCCCAGCGGGCCGGCCGTTGGCACCCCCAGCTGGTGGCCGCTCCGGTCATCTATCCCAGCAGGGCAGATCCCCCTGGACGGCCAAACCGTTTCGCGTGCCACGTATCCTGAACTGACTGCGATGGTCCTGGCCGGGACGCTGCCCGTAGGGGTAGAGGCGACGTGGCAAAGCGACCCTACCCAGCGCGGCAAGTACACGCTGGGCGACGGGTCCACGACCATCCGCCTGCCTGACTTGAACGGAAAGTCGGCGGGATCGCTGGGAGCAGTGTTTCTTCGCGGGGACGGCGCCCTTTCCGCAGGTGTCAACGGGGCTATTCAGCCGGACGCCCTTCAGAATCACGGGCACGCCGTTAATCTGAAGTCTTCAGCGGGTAGCGAGGGGTATGGGTATGCACCGTACGGAGGTTCAGGTGCCCAGTACGGTACCGAGGGCATCCCATCGGGTGCCCGAGTGGCGGCAGAAACCCGCGCCCTGAACGCCACGGGTGTTTGGACGGTCCATGCGTTCGGCGCGGTGGTCAACCCGGGGTCTATCGATGCCGCGCAATTGGCGAGTGACTATGCCGTCATGAACGCGGCCGTGCAAACTCTGAATGGCCAAATTCAGCAGTCATACGGGGTGGGCCAAACTTTCCAGAATGTCACGGGTTCTCGAACGACCGGAGTGCTTTATACGAATTCAACCGGACGGCCAATCCACGTATTTTTTGCGGCGACGGCCACCGGCGGACTCGCTAACACTCGGATTGAAGTGGGGGGAACCGACGCCGCATCCTCGTTTACACCGCCGGATGGGAGTCTGAACGGGTCAGTCATTTCCGTAAATGCGTCGATTCCTCCGGGGCAAACCTACCGGGTGATTACTTATAACGTGTCAGGCCCTAGTTGGCGGGAGTACCGGTAATGCAGACATTCAAAGACCTTGATTCCGGCCAGTTCTGGCAATTCGAAGATGACGTGCTGGTCACTGGCGTGGATGGCGCGCGCCTTTTCCATGCCCCAAATGGCGCGCCCCTCGATGTTCCATCCACGATGATCGTCACGGAACTGCCTCCTCCCGCAGACCCGCCCGACCCGATCCCGCAGGCCGTCGTCTCGCGCTTCCAGGGCCGCGAGGCTATGCACCGCACGGCGCACGGCGACAGTACGCTATTCGACGCGGCCGAGGCGGTGCTGTCACGCGAGGACACGCCGGCCATGTACCGTCGGGCCTGGGACGACTTGCAGGAATTCCGACGCGACAGCGAAATGCTCCTGGCCGTGGCGGGCAGTCTCGGCCTCGCGCCGCGCGACCTAGACGCACTTTTTATCCTCGCCGGCAGCATCAAAGCCTGACCGGGCAAATCTCTGTAGGAAATCCCCTCATGAGCATCATTACCGACATCCAGAAACTGGAGCCGGGGGATGCGGTGCGCCTGTTCGAGCTGGATACCAGCAACCAGGGCGGACCCATCCTCCGCTTTCACAACCACAACCAAAGCGGCCCGATCTTCTGGAAGGGACGGGAGTACACGCCTTGGGCGTTAGAAGCCCGTGATTTCCAACGCACCGGCGAAGCGTCCCAGCCGTCGCCGACTCTCTCCGTGGGCAACATCGGCGAGGACGAGAACGGCGAGCCCGTTGCGGGCGTGATCTCTTCGCTGTGCATTGCCATGGACGATCTGGTGGGCTGCGTGCTGACCGTGCGCGAGACGCTGGCCAAGTATCTTGACCCTGCGAACTTTCCGGACGGTAACCCTAACTATGACCCCGGCGAGGAGTTGCCCCTTGAGGTGTGGCTGGTCGAACAGAAGCTGAACGAAACGCCGGAGGTGGTCGAGTTCGAGCTTGCGACGGGCCTGGCGTTCGATGGGCGCCAGCTACCGGGGCGCCAGATCGTCGCGACCATCTGCCCGTGGAAATGGATCGGGGGCTATCGCGGCCCGTACTGCCAGTACACGGGGGCCGCATATTTCGACGGACAGGACCGGCCCGTGTCGAGCCCTGACCAGGACAACTGCCCCGGTCTGGTGCGCTCGTGTCAGCTTCGTTTCGGTGCTGAGCAGGGCGTGGAGCCGGTGGCGGCTGTTATCAACTTTGGCGGGTTCCCCGCTGCTGATCGGGTTCGATAGCATGAAGAAAGCAACTTTCGCAGCCATGCGCCGCCACGCCGAAGAGGCATATCCCGCGGAATGTGTCGGCTTCGTCGTGTCCGATTCCGACGGCCGAGAAATCTATTTGCGCGGCCAGAACGTGGCCGATGCGCCGGATGCCGGCTTTGTGACGCGCCCCGACGATTGGGCCGCGGCCGAGGATGTCGGCGCAGTGGTGGCCTTTGTCCATTCGCACCCGGATAACACGGCCTCGCCATCGGAGGCGGATCTGGTGGCCTGCGAGGCCATGGCCGAGAGGGTAGGGGCGATGCCCTGGTACATCGTCGAGGTGCGCAAGGACATTGGTCAGGAAGCGCCCCAAGCGCTCGCCATCGAGGCGTTTTCCCCCACGGGTTATCGAGCGCCGCTGCTGGGGCGCACGTTCCATCACGGCGTCCTGGACTGCTACAGCGTAATCCGCGACTTTCACGCGAGGGAGATGGGGATCTCCATTCCCGACTTCCAGCGAGCAGATGGCTGGTGGGAGGGCGATGAGGAGGTCTACCTGGACAACTTCGCCGCCGCCGGCTTCCGGCCGCTGGTAGCCGGCGAGACCATCCAGCGGGGGGATGTGATCCTGATGAACCACTTGGCTAAGCGCACCAACCACGGCGCCGTCTTCCTGGGTGACGGTCGGCTTTCCGAGCGCCCGGACCTGTTCCCTATGCAAGGGACCATGCTCCATCACTTGTACGGCCGGCTGTCCACTCGCGAAGTGTATGGCGGCTACTGGCAGGAGATCACGCGCCTGGTGTTGCGGCATCGGGAGGTGCCGAATGGATAATCAGCTCCGTACCATCCGGCTGTACGGCCTGCTGGGCACGCGATTCGGCCGCGTCCACCGGTTGGCTGTGCGAAGTGCGGCCGAGGCCGTACAGGCTCTCTGCGCGATCCTTCCGGGATTCGAAAAGGAGCTGATTTCCTCCGGCAGCCGTGGCGTTCGATATGCGGTGTTTCTGGGGCGACGCAACATCGCGGAGCAGGATCTGCAGCACGCGCCCGCTGACGGTGAAGAGATCCGATTCGCGCCTGTCATCCAGGGGGCGAAGCGCGGGGGCGTGTTCCAGACCATCTTAGGCGCGGCAATGGTGGCTGTGGGCGCAGTGATCAACGTTCTCAGCTCGGGCACGATGGCCGCGTTCGGAACTTCGCTCATGAAAATGGGCGCCGTCATTGGGTTGGGTGGGGCTATCCAGCTGCTGAGTCCCACGCAGACCGGGCTTTCGACTAAGGATAGCCCCAACAATGGCGCGTCCTACAACTTCAATGGCGCGGTCAACACCACCGCGCAAGGGAATTGCGCACCTCTCCACTACGGCGAATGCTGGGCGGGGAGTGCGGTCGTTTCCGCCGGCATTTATGCCGAAGACAAAGCGTAGAGGCAACCATGCAACGTCTTCTTTCACCCGCCGAAGCCGGCGGGTTTTCTATTGATGGGCCCATGCGGCACATTGCGCGCCAAGGCGGGATCACGATCGTGGGCCGCAAGGGAGGCAAGGGCGGAGGCGGCGCTCGCTCTCCCGTGGAGGCTCCTGACAGCCTGCACAGCATCTCTTACGCCAAGGTCCTGGACCTGATCAGCGAGGGGCCCATTGTGGGCCCTGTGACGGGCCTGAACTCCATCCTGCGCAGCATCTACTTGGATGGAACGCCCATCGAGAACGAAGACGGTTCGCTCAACTTCGAGGGCGTCCGCGTGGATTTTCGAAACGGCACGCAGGCCCAGGACTACATCCAGGGTTTCCCGGCCGCAGAAAGCACCATCGGCCTGGGCGTCGAACTGAAATATGGCGTCCCCTGGGTGCAGACGGTCACGGATCGCACGCTGTCGGCCATCCGAATCACCCTGGAGGTGAGGGGGCTCCTCCAGGTGGATACCGGCAATGGGGACCGCGGGGGAGCGCGCGTGGATTACGCCATTGACCTGCAGACGGATGGCGGGCCGTTCCAGGAGGTTGTCGTGTCGGCATTCGATGGGAAGACGACGCAGACCTACGCGCGGACCCACCGCATTGACTTGCCGCAGGGCGCGCAGACGGGGTGGGTTGTTCGCGTGCGCCGGCTCTCCATCGACTCCGCCACGGATACGCTAACAAACGCTACCTGGATCCAATCCATCACCAACGTGCTGGATGCGAAGCTGCGCATGCCGATGTCCGCCGCGGTTGGCATCCAAATTGATGCCAGCCAGTTTTCGGCGATTCCGACACGCGCGTACCGATTCCGCGGCCGCATCATCGCAGTGCCCAGCAACTACGATCCGGAGACGCGGACCTATACCGGCGTTTGGGATGGGACGTTTAAGCAGGCGTGGACCAATAACCCCGTGTGGATCTGGTATGACATGGTGACGAATCAGCGCTATGGCGCCGGGGCGTTCTTGGATCCAGCGCGGCTGTCCATGGCCAAATGGCAGCTCTACCCTATCTCCCAATATTGCGATGAACAGGTGCCCGACGGCTTCGGCGGCATGGAGCCTCGGTTTACCTGCAACGTCTACATCCAGCAGGCGGCGGACGCCTACCGCGTAATGTCGGATCTCGCCAGCGTGTTCCGCGGAATCGTCTACGAGATGAATGGCTCCATTGCCGCGTCCGCCGACATTCCTTCGGACCCTGTCTACAACTTCACCAATGCGAATGTGCTGGATGGTCGGTTCGGCTACGCCGGCAGCCCGCGCCGAACCCGGTATACGGTGGTGCAGGTGTCCTGGAACGACAGCAGCAATCAGGGCATCGCCAAGATGGAGGCGGTAGAAGACCGGGATGCAATTTCCCGCTATGGCGTTCGCATGTACCAGATGACGGCGTTCGGTTGCACGTCCCGCGGCCAGGCCGTGCGCGCCGGAAAGTGGGCTCTCGTCTCTTCACAGCGCGAGACGCAGGGCGTGACGTTCGGCGTGGGGCTGGAGCAGGCCGTCGTGAAACCTGGCTCTGTCATCCGCATCGCGGACAAGAACCGCGCCGGGCGCCGTATCGGCGGTCGGATTCATTCTGCAACTGCCACAACTATCGTGGTGGATCTGGCCGTGGGCGTGCGGTCCGGAGATCGCCTGATCCTGAACATGCCTGACGGGCTCACGCAAACGAGGATCATCCAGGGCGCGGTGGGCACGATGATTACGGCAGACCAGACGATATGGACTGCCGATAGTACCGAGATCACCGCAGACATGATCGGGATCCAGGGCGCAACCCTGGAAATCACAGTCACCCAGCCCTTTACCGAGGTTCCGGAGGCTGAGGCAGTGTGGACCATCGAGTCCGAGGAGCTTTCAACCCAGCTTTTCCGAGTCGTGAGTATCACGCGGGAAAACGTCCTCAATGCCACGATCACGGCCGTGCAACACGTGCCGGGCAAGTACGAAGCCGTGGACTATGGCACGCGTCTGGAGAATCCGCCGATCACGGTCATACCGCCCATGGTCATGCCGGCGCCGCAAAACGTGGCGTTGTCATCCTATTCGACGCTGGATCAGACGATAGCAACCCACAATGCCCTCATCACCTGGGAAAAGGTGCAGGACGCGGTGGAGTATCAAGTCCAGTGGCGGCGTAATAGTTCGGACTGGATTGAAGCGGGGCGCACGGCGTCCGCGTCCGTCGAGATCCGGGGCATCAGTACCGGCCGATACCTTGCGCGGGTGCGCGCGATTAACGCTGCGAACATCCCTTCGGCATGGGGAATGTCGGCGTCCACCGACTTGGAGGGGAACGTTCTGCCGCCGCCGCAGGTGACGCACTTGACCGCCCAAGGGATGGTGTTCGGCATCCGGCTCAATTGGGGGTTTCCGGCCGGCAACTACATTATCGAGCGGACGGAAATCTGGTATTCGGAATCGCAGAACCAGGGCAGCGCGATCAAGATGGGCGAATTCGCGTTCCCGCAAAACACCCATGACCTGATGGGGTTGTCCGCCGGCAAGCGCCTGTATTTTTGGGCCAGGCTGGTGGACCGCACCGGCATCCCCGGGGACTTTTTCCCCGTGGGCAATCCGGGCGTCATTGGCACTTCCAGCAATAGCGCGGACGAGATCCTGGAATATCTTACGGGCCAGATCACCGAAACCCAGCTCGCCCAGGCGCTGCTGGATCGGATTGACGAAGCCGGCGATGCTCAGGTGCAGATCGACGCGATCGTGAATTCCTTGGCGGCCATGTACACCATCAAAACCCAGCTCACGGTGGGCGGTGTGCCGTACCTCGCCGGCATCGGCGTAGGCGTCGAGAACAACCAGGGCGTCATCACGTCGCAGATTCTGCTGGCTGCGGCGCGCGTGGCCATCCTGGACGAATCCACAGGATCGGTGAAAGCGCCTTTTGTGGTGCAGGGCGGGCAGGTCTTCATGAACGAGGCAATCATCGGTCGCGCCACTATCGGAGCCCTCAACCTCAAGGACAACCTCAGCTCCGATGCGCTTAATCCGAACGGTGTGCCAGTCTTTAATCTGAATATGCGGTCTGGCCTTATGTCGTTTAACGGAACTGAGGCGGACGGATCCAGAACAGAGATCACCAACCGGGGAATGCGCTACTACTACCCTAACGGCGTGCTGGGCGCGCGATTCGGGGGCTGACATGGCTGTGATGCCCCTTGAATTGTGGTCGTCCTCGGGCGTCCTGCTGTTCAGCGCAGGCATGCGCATTGCGCGCCAGTTGGGCGAGTTCTACACCGGAACGTCCAACGGCAGCGTCAACATCGCGCAGCTCGCTGATACAGCAAACTCCTGGTTTTTGGTGACGGCGGCGAGTGGCGGGACCAATTACCCGACCGTCCGCCGAAACGGGTCGGTTATCTCCTGGTCCTTTACCGATGCCCCAAACACACAGCGGGCAAACATGCTGGTTCTTTGGGGGGTGAAGTAATGGCAGACGCCGCGTTTGAGCTATGGGACACGGCGGGGAATCTGCTGTGCGATAGCCGCAACGTCAACATGTTCCTGCGGTACATGGGCACGGCGAGCGGGGCCTTCTCGTTTGCCGCGGTCCGGCCCGTGGTTTTCTTCGTGCCCACTGGCGGCGGCTTCGCCACCATGCGCAGCCTAGTGAACAACGGGAACGGGACCTTTACTGTCACCTTCACGGGCGTGGCTGTCGAATACTACATATTCGATTGGCCGTGGGTCACAGGCGGCCCGATGGATATATGGGCGCAGGACGGCCGGCACATCTTCATGAGTACGGCGCGGCCCATGAACGTCTACGGAAATCTGCGCATCCCCCGGTACTGGAACTCGGACGGCACCGGCAGCGGGTACATCAACGGGATGGAGGTGGGCGGCCTGCCGGCACGCAAATGGGCCTACTGTCCGTCGTTCCAGCGGCGCGGCTTCCAATGCTATCCCGTCCCGGGAGGCGGCTGGAGTTCGATTCTATGGGGCGAGAACTACGCAGCGACCAGCACCGGCGTGTTTTCAAAGATCCAGGATCAGGTGGGCGCGTTCTACGGCTGGGCGCCGCTCTACAACACCCGGTTTGTTAGCGATGCGGAGGAAAACGATATTGCTGTAATCGACGTTACCGGGTGGCAATAGCTGCTGTCCATCGCATTCAAGTTCTGCCCGCTTCGGCGGGCTTTTTTTCGTCTCAAGGAGACGCGATTGAACATTCAAGATTTCGACGCCTTCGCGGCAAAGTTTGCCGGGGTACTTGGCGCGGCTGTGTCCATGCGCTATCTGCAGGGCAGTTGGCCTGCTCGCATCAGTATGGCAATTAGCGGCTCGCTGGTGGCCTATTACGCCTCCCCGTATCTGTCGCTGGCGCTGGGTATCCCGGAAGGTCTGGCGGGTTTCTTGATGGGCATGTTCGGCATGGCCATCGTCTCGCGCGCCTGGGAAGCGGTCCAGGCCGCGCCTATCGCCGCGCTTTGGCAGGCAGTCATCGACCGCGTGCGCGGTAAGGGGGCATGACATGGACAGCACCATCTATCTGACGCTGTGGGCCGTTCTCGCGTTCGTCTGCTGGCTGGTGGTTGCCGGCGGCGCAGGCTTGGCTGTTTTCGCTCGAGCGATCAAGGACACAACGCTGGAACGGATCGGCCTGTCGGCCATCTGCCTGACGGCCACGGGCGCCGCTTGCCGCATCTTCGTGGCGGGCTGGGCCAGCGCCGGGGACGCCGCGCTGGCTGCCTCCGCCGCCTTCTACGTGGCCGCCGTGACGGCCAAACACATCAGGACTCCGAAGCCATGACCCTATCCGAGATCATTAAGACGGCCATCAATCCGGCGCTGGCGCTGCTGCCCGGCAAAATGGACACGCCCGAGGCTCGCATCATGCTGCTGACGATCGGATTGCAGGAATCCAGGTTCGAACATCGCCGCCAGCTCGTGGGCAATCCGGCGCGCCCGATCGGGCCAGCGAAGAGCTTCTGGCAGGCGGAGCTGGGCGGCGGCATGGTGCACGGCGTCCGGCTGCACGTCGCAACCAGCGGCGCGGCCGCGCGCCTGTACCAAGCCCGGGGCGTGCCGGCACGCGACGCCGCCATTTGGGACGCCATCGAGTACGACGACGTGCTGGCGGCAGGCTTGGCGCGGCTGCTGCTGTGGAGTGACCCCGGCCGCCTGCCTGCGATCGGTGATGAGCAGGGCGCCTGGAACCTGTACCTGCGCACCTGGCGGCCGGGCGCGTACGAGCGCGGCTCTCCGGAAAAGCGCGCGGAGCTTCGAGCTAAATGGGCCGCGAATTACTCCTCGGCGGTGAGGGAGGTAGGCCATGCTGGCGCTGCTTGAGCGATTCAAAGGAATCCTGGTGGCGCTGGGCGCCGCCTTGGCGCTCGCCCTTGGGGCATACCTGCGGGGGCGCAGCACTGGAAAAGGGGAAGAACGTGAGCGGCGGACCGCAGAAGTCAATGAACAGGCCGCGCAAGCCCGTAAGGAGGTACGTGATGTGCAGTTGGAAACGGCCCGTATGGGCGATGACGCTGTTGCTGCTGAGCTTGAGCGGGATTGGGTGCGCGGCCCGGGAGCGGGTCGGCGTTGAGTATTGCGACCACGCACGCCCGCTCTATTTCGACTCGGGGGCGCAGGTACAGGCAACGCCGGCGCCAATCCGCCGCCAGGTACTCGAAGTCAACGAGACTTGGCGGCGGCTGTGTGTTAAGTCCGCCGGCTAGCGAGTTCGGTATGATTGGCGGCTTTGGCGGAGGGTGGCATGCACAAGCTTTGGTTAGCAATCGGTATTACTGCAGTCTTGGCCGGCTGTGGCACAACACAAACGAGCATGTCGGAAGCGCGACCCGTGCCATCTGCTTTCGTCTACGCGAGCCAGAATGCAGTCCCACAAGACGGAGCGAAACTCACGGTCGTCCGTGATTCGGGGTTTGCCGGCGGCGGCTGCCGCGTCGGATTGTTCGTGGACGGCAAAAGGGTGGCAGACCTGGAGCCAAAGGAAATGGTCACCGTGCATGTGAAGTCGGGCCAGAGGATTCTCGGAGTTGGCCCCGCGGCAAATGGCAGGGGTTTGTGTTCGCTCGTCGGTTCGGAAGTTATGCGCGAACGCGAGGCGCAATTTGAGCCAGGGCAAGAGCGCTACTTCCGGATGAGTGTGGTCACGAGTGGCGATCTTGATCTGTCGCCGGTGACGCGGCCGTAGATCTTAGCCTGGCCACGTTAAGACGCTTCCGAGAAAAGGCCATTCTTGGTCAATGGCCCGCTCTACTTTCTGTCTGGTTAATTTGTCCTCGCGGTGCACAGCGAGACAAAGGTAGAAGTTCTGCCCGTTGTGAGGGACGTACACAATCCACTCGCCCGTAAGTCGTCTATCGGCCCGGCGGCGATCATATGGCTCGCTTACGAGGGCGCTGGCGATTTCTGCTGCAGCCTGGCGGACGCCAACGAAATCCGAACGCTCCCGCGCGGACAGGGCGGCGCGCACCATCTCTTCGAGTTCGGGCTCATGAAGCCGGACTTCGTTTTGCAGATTCAGGAGAAATGAGGGGCTGGTGGTGAGCTGGTAGTGCTTGTGCCAAAGGCCGCACAGAAGCTTCTTGGTCAGGGGTGCGGCCGGCTTCGTATGGCTCAGCACAAGCGATGGGCTTTCGAGATGCTCAATCTCCGCCACTATTGCGCCGGAGCTGCCACCCTCAGCGTGGATAAGCGCCAAGTCTTCGAGCAAAACGGTGCTATAGCGTCCTGGCACCAGACTGTCGAGCTTGTGAAGATGACGCATGTCATCGGCGGAGAAGGGAGGCGCAGGGTGGGGCGGTATGGACACTATGGCGAGTCGGCGTAAGTTATGGCGCAACTTTAGTGACTCCGTGGATGCCGCGCCTATGGAAGTCACTCATGCGGCAGTACGCATCCAGAAAAATGGCCTCGGTTGTGCCGAAGCCATGTCGATCATGCATCTCGCGCGTAGATACTCCTCTACGAAGGTGCGAGATCTATGAGTCCAGCCCTTTCTTCACGAAGCCGAGGCACTGGCTCACTTGGACGTTGCCTATGCTGCATTGATTGTCGTAATCCGCTTGGTCGCGCAGGTCGCGAGCCAACCCGAGAAACGTGCCGATCGAGCGCGAACGCTTCTTCGCAGATTCGTCCTTCAAAGTCGGGTTCGTCAGCTTCTGAATGAGCTTCTTGTGAACCCCACCGCCGACGGCCAGTTCCTGCCCGCGGGCATCCTCCGGCAATGCGTCGTGGAAGTCCCGAGCATGGTGATAAAGCGCGTAATACGCTCGGCTGATCTTTGCACGCCTTGACTCTTCACAGGGAGTCTCGAGAGTCTGTGCGTAGGTCCAGAGCTGTGCGGAATTACTGGCCATTCCGTTCTCCGAGACTCACGAACTTGAGCACCATCGACACCGGGATGAACTTGTCGGACGCGGAGAGTCTCTCGGCGTACTCGCAAGTCATTTCAAAAGCGGTCTCATCGTCGACTTCTACACCGATGTTGACCCCAAAATAAGCCGGTCCGCCATCGCGCGGATGCTGCACGGGACGGAGGGTGTGATGCAGGCCATAAAACACCAGCGAGCGTTCGCGCATAACCTCGCCGGCAACGTCCATCGCCGAAGCAATATGGTCCTCGCTTTCGCCGTTTTCTTCGAGGATGGCGGCCGCTGCGCGGATGTCGGCTTCGGCTTCAGGAAAGACCGTGGCTAGCTGCATTTTTGTCCGTACGAAGTCCAGGGCTTCCACGTACGAGCGGTATGCGCCGTTGGGAACGCCGAGGTGGAAATAATCCGGAGTCAACATATCAGGCGCCATCATTTGCCGATACGCCTCTAGAGACTCCGAGAAGCGGCCAAAATTAATTAGCACACTGGCCAGTGTAGGCGCGTGCAAGGGAGAACGGTTAAGCGCGATGTTCCGAACGTAATAGAGTGCATCGTCGTAGCTCCCCGTGGAGATGCAAAGAATTGCCTTGTACGCCATTGCCCGAACGGCGTCCGATCTGGCGAGCTTTTCGCATTCTGCCCACAAGCGGTGATACTGGCTATCCGCCTCAGGGCTGAACCGGGTCAGGTGCCTGATGTAGTCGCCAATGTCTTTGCCCAAGCTTTCGCCGATGGTGGCGGCCGCGCCTGCAAGGATGCTCATACGCTCCCGTCTTATGTAGTTCTTTTGATAGTTCAGCGCGCGGAATGCCGACTCCGCTGACTGCGAACGTATTAAATCATGAAAGGTCGCGTTACAAGTCTCTCGACCCATCAAGGCGTAAGTTTTGGCGTAACTTCGTGTTGTTTTTGATGCGATCCCCTATGGAAGTCACCTATGCATCATGGGGGTATGGCCCGCGTGGGCGTCGGCGGCGGTGTTTTGCAGTGCGGAATTCATGCCCGTGATTGTATCGGGGCGGGGAGGGGGGTGCTGAGCTGGGGCGGGACGATTTGGCGGCGGGTTGCGATTTTTCGGAGGGGCGGGCGGTTCGTTTGCTCGGTGGTTGGAACAGAAATCCCCCGATTTTTGACACCGTCGAACTCCATCGGGCAATGAAGGGCCAGATTGAGATCGAGCGTACGTTCACAACCATCCCGGGCGATCTAGCCGATACGCTTGCAGATACGATCACCTTCGCGGATGCGTTTGCGCTGTTCGGGTACGATTGCTCGCTAACCAAGCGAGGCAACAGCGCGAGGCAACAGCATTAACCACCAGAAGGGAATCAGCATGCTGCGCGATTTGGGTTGGTCCTTCTACAGCATCCTTGCGCTGATTTGCGGTATTGGTACTGCCTGGTTGCACTGGTGGGTGGTGATGCACGAGGGACTCTGGCCGTACATCATCTTCGAATTGATCCCCGGGCTTCCCGGCGTGGCTTCCGGCGTCTATGCCATACACCGAGATGGCAGCAAGGTAGCGTGGGCTGGTGTGCTGCTGTCGTTGTCGCCGCTGGCGACTTGGCTCAGCATCTGACAAGCGACTTGTTAAACATTTCCGTCCAGTGTCAGACACATTCAAGCGTCAGACGAGCCAGCGGCCGCGCCGTGATCTGCAGCGCCCCTTACCGTTGGCAAGCCCCGCCGATCCGCATGCCGGCTAATACAATTGGCGCGTTATCCAGACGGTCTGCCCATCCGTGACCACAAGCGAAAAGTTGAAGACCTGGGCCAAACGAATCAAGCGTGACGGCGTCACGCTATGGTTTGCCGGCAAGGACCCGCGGACGCCCTGGTACGCGAAGGCGCTTGGCGTGCTGGTCGTGGCTTACGCCTTGAGCCCGATCGACCTGATTCCAGATTTCATCCCGGTGCTGGGATACGTCGACGACGTCCTGCTGCTCCCCGTCCTGATCTGGCTGACCATCAAACTCCTTCCTTCGGAGGTCATCTCGGATTGCCGCCAACACGCTGATGAATGGATGCGAAAAAAGGGTGCAAAGCCCCGGAGCGTCCTCGGCGCGCTATTGATTGTTGCGGCCTGGGCAGCCTTTGCCGCGGCGGCATGGCTGTGGTGGTCCGCCAAAGACTAGCCGCCGGCGTCACGATCCCGCCAACTTGCAGCCTTATTGCCCCGCCGGGCACAATTCCCCCTCGTGGCGCATGTGGACGCCGCAGGAGTTTCAACCCCCATGTCCGATATTGCCGTTCCCGCCGTCCTGGACGCCACCGAGCGCGTGTCCATTTCCAGCGGCGACCACCAAGCCGAATTCGCCCCGGGCGGGGGCGGGCGTCTGACGCGTCTTTCCACCGGCGCTCACGACTGGATCGTGCCCCTGACCGCCACAGAATGGCCCGCCGGCAAATGGCCTCGCGCCGGATCCTATCCGCTCGCGCCATATTCCAACCGCATCCGCGACGGCGTCTTCACGTTCAATGGCGCCCGATACGCACTCCAGTCCGTGCCGAACCGGCCACAAGCGATCCACGGTGCCGGGCTCTTCCAGTCCTGGCAGGTCCGCAATCTGACACCCGACAGCGTCGACCTCGTGCTCGACCAACCGGCCGGCGTACTGGGCTGGCCCTGGCCGTTCGAGTGCGTGCAGCGATGGCGCCTGGACAGCCGCGGACTCAGCCTGAAGCTGTCCATCACCAACCAAGGCGACACCCCGATGCCATGCGGTATGGGCATCCATCCGTATTTCACGGCCCAGCGCGTGTCGCTGCACGCCCGACGCATCTGGCCGTCGGATGAGAATGGGCTGCCCACCGGCAGCAAGACGACGACGGTGCGCGAATTGCGCCAGTCCGCCGAGGGCTGCGACACGTACCTGTCGCAGTGGCAGGGCCGCGCGACGCTGCATTGGCCCGATGGGCACGAACTGGCGCTGCATGCCGATCCGCCATTCGCGCATCTGGTGGTGTACACGGCCCCGGGCGCGGATTTTCTTTGTGTGGAACCGGTCACCAACGTGGCCGACGCGTTCAACCTCGCTGCGGCTGGCGAGACCCGCACCGGCATGCAGGTGCTGGAACCCGGCGAGCGTTTTGCCGCCACGCTGCTATTAGGCCTTGCGCCGGCTCGCAAAAGGTAAATGGCAGCTTGGTATCCGCCGCACCCTGCGGCGATAATCCGCACAAATCAAGAATCAGGAGTCGTACGTGAAAAAGCTCAGCACCGAACAATTGCAGGCCGCTGTCGATACGCTGCGCCGGACGCAGGCCAAGCTGGCTCGTGCGGGCAACCTGCCGCTGGAGCCGACCATCTATGCCAGCGCCAAGGGCTTTCGCCGCAACGTGCCCGATTACGTGTGGTCCTGGTTGTCCGGCCTGCTGGCGCCGCACAAGAGCCTGTCCGCCTGGATGGACGCGCATCAGACGGGTTGGCGCGAAGGCAAGACGCCGGCGGCCGTCGTCTATGCCCGCACGGAAAACGGCTGGTTCCAGTGGCTGATTGCCGAGCTGGAAGCCGAAATCAACGACCCGCACGCACGCGCCAAGCGCGAAGGCCGGGCCTGACAGGCCTGGTCGCGCCCGGCGCGCCGAGCTGGCGCACGCGATCCCGCTCGGGATCGCCGCGTTTCTAGAACCCCTCCAGCACGATCTTGCCGCGCGCCTTGCCGCTTTCGATGAAGGCATGCGCGCGCCGCAGGTTTTCGGCGTTGATCTTGCCGTAGTGCTCGCCCAGCGTCGTGCGCAGGGTGCCGTTGTCGATGAGGCGGGCGGCCTGGTTCAGCAGCTCGTGCTGGGCGATGAGGTCGGGCGTGTTGTGCAGCGGCCGCGCAAACATGAATTCCCAATGCAGCGACGCCGATTTGCCCTTGAGCAGCCGGACGTCCACGGCGGCCGGGTCGTCGATCAGCGCGATCTTGCCCTGCGGCGCAATCGCCTCGGCCATCTGCGCAAAGTGCTTGTCCGTGTGCGTCAGGCCGGCGATATAGCTGACGTTTTCAATGCCGATGCGCTTGAGCTCCTCGGTCAGCGGCCGCGTGTGATCGATGACGTGATGCGCGCCCAGTTCGCGCACCCAAGCCTGGGTTTCGGGACGCGAGGCCGTGCCGATCACCGTCAGGCCGGTGAGCTGACGCGCCAACTGCACGAGGATCGAGCCAACTCCACCGGCCGCGCCAATGACGAGCAGGCTGCGCTGGCTGGGCGCGGCGTTGTCCAGCACGCGCAGGCGGTCGAACAGCAATTCCCACGCGGTGATGGTGGTCAGGGGCAGGGCGGCGGCCTGTGCAAAGTCCAGGCTCTTGGGCATGTGGCCGACGATGCGCTCGTCCACGATGTGGCGTTCGCTGTTGGCGCCTGGTCGGGTCAACGCGCCGGCATACCAGACGCGGTCGCCGGGCTTGAAGAGGCTGGTGCGGGCGCCGACCGCCCGCACCACGCCCGCGGCGTCCCAGCCGATGATTTCGGGTTTGCCTTCCTGCGGCTTGCGGTTGGCGCGGATCTTCACGTCGACCGGGTTGACCGAGATGGCGTGCACGTCCACCAGCAGGTCGTAGTCGCCCGGCACGGGTTCGGGGGCGGTGATGTCCTGCAGCGCGTCGGCGTGGTCGGCGGGCAGGTTCTTGAAGTAGGCAATGGCTTTCATGATGGGGTTCTGGTAATTCAAGGGATCAGATGATGGAGCGGACCACGCCGCCGTCCACGCGCAGGGCCGCGCCGTTGGTGGCTGACGCCTGCGTCGAGCAGGTGTAGACGACCATGTTCGCCACTTCTTCCACCGTGGCAAGGCGGCGCAGCAGCGAGGTCGGGCGGTGCTGGGCGATGAAGTCCTGCTCCATCTGTTCCTGCGAAACGCCTTGCTCCTTGGCCATTTCCGCAAAGAAGTCGGAGACGCCTTCGGAACGCGTCGGGCCCGGCAGCACGGCGTTGACGGTGACATTGGTGCCCGCAGTCAGCTCGGCCAGACCGCGCGACACGGCCAGCTGGGCCGTCTTGCTGACGCCGTAATGGATCATCTCGGCGGGAATCTGCACGGCGGATTCGCTGGAGATGAACACGATTCGGCCCCAGTTGGCCGCCAGCATCCGCGGCAGGTAATAGCGCGACAGGCGGATGCCGCTCATGACGTTAGTGTCCATCATGGCCTGCCAGTCGTCGTCGGTGATTTCGGTGAAGGACTTGGGCGTGAACGTGCCGGCGTTGTTGACCAGGATGTCGACGTCGGGATGCGCGGCGCTGACCGACGCCGCGCCGTCCGCGGTGGCCAGGTCCGCCTGCACGGTGGTGACCTGTGCGCCTGCCACCTGCTGTGAAATGGTCTGCGCGGCCTGCGCCAGCTTGCTTGCATTGCGACCATGCAGGACGACTTGCGCGCCAGCCTGCGCCAATCCGATGGCGATGGCCAAGCCGATGCCACCGGACGATCCGGTGACCAATGCCTTCTTGCCCTTCAATTCGATGTTCATGCGGTGACTCCTTGCGTGTCGGGGAATGAGTGCATGAATACCCACACCGCAGCGATGAAAAACCGGCTAGCATCGCAGGCAGTTTCAATAATTTTTTGAAAATGAGGCCGGAATTGGTCCGATTCGAGGATTTGAGGATCTTTGTTGCGGCGACGGATCTGGGCAGCTTTTCCGCCGCCGCGCGCGAGCTCGACCTGACGCCGGCGGTGGCCAGTGCCGCGCTCAAGCGGCTGGAACAGGAACTTGAAACGCGGCTCTTTGTGCGGTCCACGCGCAGCCTGCGGCTGACCAGCGACGGCGAGCGTTATCTGGAATACGCGCGGTCAGCGATCTCCACGCTAGAGGCTGGCAAGAACGCCATGGCGCGCGACAAGACGGACATCGCCGGCACCTTGTCGGTGTCGATCCCTTCCGACCTGGGCCGCCACGTGCTGCTGCCGTGGCTGGACGAGTTTCAGCGGCAGCATCCCCGCGTCAATTTCCAGTTGCGCATCAGCGACCGGCTGGCGGACCTGTACCGGCAGCCGGTCGACATCGCCGTGCGTTACGGCACCCCGAACGACTCAAGCCTTGTCGCGCTGCCGCTTGCCGAACACAACCGGCGCGTGGTGTGCGCCGCGCCCGCCTATCTGGCGCGACATGGCGTGCCGCAAACGCCGGCGGATCTGCGGCGGCACAACTGCTTGTCGTTCGTGCTCGGCGAAACCCTGCATGACCGCTGGACATTCGAGCATGACGGCACCAGCCTTACCATTCCGGTCAAGGGCGATCGCGTCGGCGATGACGGCGACCTGGTGCGGCGCTGGGCGCTGGCCGGGCACGGCGTGGCGTACAAATCACGCTACGACGTGCTGACGGATCTGCGTGCGGGCCGGCTTGTCGAACTGCTGACCGGCTACGTCAGCGAACCGTCACCGCTGTACCTGCTGTGCGTGCACCGCATGCTGCTATCGCCTGCGGTGCGGCGGCTACGGGAGTTCTTGCAGGAACGCTTCAAGGCGTTCGAGGCCGGATAGCTGCGCGTTGATGGGGTGCTGCGGCAGGGATACGCCGCAGCCGTTCGCCAAATCAATGCGCCGCGTGATGCCCGCCCGCTGCCTGCTTGTTCGCCGCACGCGTGCGCGCCGCCTTCTTGGCTGCAGCCGAGCGGCCGGCCGCACCCTTGGTCGCCGCGGCCTTGCGCGCCGCAGCCGAGCGGTCCGCAGCCGTGCGCTTGCTCGCCGTCTTGGTCGCGTTGCGTGACAGCGCCGACTTCGATGCGGGCTTGGTGCTTTCCTTCTTCAGGGCCTTGGTCGCCGCCTTGGAGCGCGTACTCGACTTCGCATGGCCGTCGTGTGCCGCGCGCGTGTCCTGCTCTGCCTTGCGTTTGGTTTCGGCGCTGGCCTTTTTGGGCGTGCCAAGCTTCACACCTGCGCGGCGCGCCTTGGACAGGCCGATCGCGATGGCTTGCTTGCTGGATCGCACGCCGTGTTTGCCCTCGCGCACGTTGTCGATTTCTTCGCGCACAAATTCGCCGGCCTGCGTCGATGCGGACTTGCCTTCGCGCTTGTCGCGCTTGGCGCGTTCGATGGTCTTTCGTTCAGGCATGGTGATCTCCTTTGCTTCGCGTTGCAAAAGCGATTCCGTCGCCGGTCGAGACCGCGCGACGGAACTCGTAACACCACTCTATCGCTGCGCAGGTATCCTGTGTGTTCGAATGGATTGCCGGTCGTAAGCGCCGGAACACGGCCAAGCACCGACGATTCACGACTCACCTCACAGCGGAGACGAGCTATGTCGAATCATGTGTATAAGCAGATCGAGTTGGTGGGCTCTTCCACCATTTCCTCCGACGATGCGATCGCGAAAGCCATTGAGCGCGCGTCCGAAACCTTGCGCAACCTGGATTGGTTTGAAGTGACCGAAGTGCGCGGTCACATCAAGGACGGCAAGGTGGCGCACTGGCAGGTGGGATTGAAGATCGGCATGCGCCTCGAAGGCGATTCCTGATCTCGGTGCTGGTCATTCCTTGATCGCACCTCGCAAGTGACTGTCACATAACGGGTTTCTGTACTTGTTGTGCGACTGTTCAGAGGCTTGTCCACATTCCATGGGGACAAGCCTGTCTGCTCATTGCAAGAGGCCTGTCCTTCACGATGCGGCCCGCATCTCGGTTGCCTAGTGAGCGTTTCTTGCCCGCGGCCTGCAAGTCCATGACCTGCAAGGCTTTTTGCAGACTCCCCCTAGGCTGTCCTCAGGCTTATCCACATTTGCCGGGGACAACACAGCCCCAAACAAACTGCGTTTGGGCCTTTCGTGACCACGCCCCGCAGGGCGTTGATATGCAACAGGATTTTCAACCTGTGCGCACACTGTCCTCATGCTTTTCCACAGAAGGCGGGGACAAATCCACATTGGAGTGCGCGACACCTGGCTTTCTAGGACATTAGCGCCGGAAACCGGGGATAACTCCATCAGAAATCGTCCATAAGGATGATTGCGCATTTATTGACCGCGCCCTGCAAGTGCTTGGCGCGTCAGGGAATTTTGCACCTGCCCCAAGGCTTTCCTCACCTTTCTCCACAGTTGAAGGGGATAAGTGCGGCCGACTGGAAGAACCTCCGGAGGCTCGGTCCGGAACTATCAAGGGCGGTGTGGTGCAACGCCGGTTCTAGCTCGCTTGAAGTTGACGAAATGTCGTCACGGCTTGCAGGCCGGCGAGCTTGTGAACATTCAGGCTGTTTGCGGCGAAAAATAGTTTTTGTCTGATATCCGATGGTGGGTAGGTATGGGGTAATGCAAGCGCACTCCATGCGCGTCCATCGCGACTTCCCATTTGCGGTGGACGCGTTCCTATTGGCGGCCTGGATCCTCCCCGAAGGTGGAGATAGGTCTGCACGCAAAGGAAACCACCTATGTCCAAGACAACGGCCGGCGGAGCAACGTCGGCGCCGGCCTGCTGCCCGCGCATCCCCATTCTCCCTATTCGGTATGCGATCGTCCCGAATGCGGATGGATCTGCCTTGTATCGGTACGCCAAGTCCGGCTTCAATCTGGAAGCGGGTTTCCAGCGTCTGCAGCTTTCGTCCTACACCTTGCGCGCGCTTCGTCCGGGATACGTCTACGTGTTCATGAAGGGTCCCAAGGGCGAAAAGCTCGTTATCCATGAGTACGACGGTGAGGGACATTATCAGGAACTGACGTACACAGGTCTGGAGGACTACGACAAGACGAACAGGTACAGGACGGGAGCGCGCATGGGCTGGGTGTGGGCAGACACCAGCCCGGACACCGCCAAAGAGGTGTGGATCGGCTACAGCACACATCTTTGGACGAATGCCATGACGGGCAGGATTGCCGAAGATCCTGAAGCGCGCCAGCTTCACATGCGACCCTTGGACATGGTCGAACTGACCTCCGGCGTCAAATCGCCGTCTGATCAAGCCCACATACTGCCGGCCGATGCATTGACGGATTGGGTGGAAGACTTCAAGCCCCTTGGGCAGCGCATGCCGCTTGAATGGAGTTGCCACGCCAGCGAGGATGACCTGTCGGTCGCGACCTTTGTCGCTCAGGGCAACCATTACCGCTTCACGCGACCGCGCGTCCCTGCGGTGGTCGCGCTCAATGACGCCGAGGGGATCAGCCTTGATTTGGGTTTGATCGCCGCTGCGTATCAGCATCAGATCACGGATCTAAAGCGCAAGCCTGGCCAGAGGGCAGACCGCGCCAGTCAGCATCACCTGCCCGACTGTCTCAGCTTGGACGTCGAACAAATCCACCTGGCCAGTTCAGAGTTTCATCACAAGAATCTGACCGCCTTGCTGCTGATTCGTACCTTGAAGTCAATGTTTCCGGCCGACCGCGGCGACCCAGCGAACATTGCGTCAAGAAGAGGCGAGTGGCATCGGAATCAGCCGACGAATCGGTCGATACCATCGCAAGAAGAGCTTGAATACGAAGTTTTGACCGAAGAAAGAATGTCTTCGTCGGGGGCGCGCCTGGCTAAAAGAATAGATAAAGAGCGGTATTTCAACTTTTTACGGCAACGCAAAGAAGCAGACGCGCAACTGCGCGTGATGATGCATGAATTGGAACAGGCGAGTTCAGATCATGACTACTGGATATCCACCGCGGAATCGAAGCATAAGGTCGACCCGAAGAGTTTGGCTGCAGCGTTCCAAGCATTTGACAGGAATAATCGTCAGTCTGCGGCAGCATTGGAGTTGTCTATCGCGTTGATGCTGCAGAGCATGACGCAATCGCTCGCCATTAAAGAGGATGGAGACTCTCGCTATGACCGGCTCGAGAAGTGGTGTGATGATCCTGAAAGCGCCGTTTATGTTTCATTGGCCGCATTTAATCCGTTTAAAGATAAAGCGGATACGGTGGGATCCATACTCGGTGCCGCGGATTCCATCATCTCCGAGCTCGGCCTCAAATTTCCCGCCATCGACGGCGTCACCGATTTGACATCCCAAACCGTTACCACTGTAGTACTAAAGCGGCTCAAGGGGAAAACTCGCTGGGACGCAAGCCGCAATCTGCGCCAACAAGTTCTCGCGGCTGCACGTGAGGCAAATCTCGAGAAATTGGTTGGGTTGATGGGGGGGCGCTATAGCAGTCTGGATGAGCTGATTAAGAAACACGAGCTTTCCAAGGAATTGCAGGAGTTGGTGGATAAAGGTATGGCCGAGGTGGAACGTACAAGCAGTCCTGTCAAAGTTAAAGGAAATAGAACGGTACTGCTCGAGCAAACCCAGACTTCCACGGTCAAACCGAAGCTCAAGTCCTTGAGCGCCACCGCATTTGGAGCTGGCTTCAACTATGGAATGGTTTATTTCAACGTTATAAATATCGGATATGCGCTAAAGACGCTGGAAAGTAAATATTCGCACGAAGCTGCTGTGAATTTCGCTTCGGCGCTTCTGGGGGTCATAAGTTCCATAGGTGCGGCAGCGATGAGCACGCGAACCGCTTACTCCGCTGTGATGGCAAGATTCGGATATAGAATTCCTGGCCTCGCATATTCGGTGGCAATAAAGAACATCGTGCAGTCCAAACTCTACTCGAGGGTTGCCGGTGGTCCTGCCATTTTTATAGGTTTGCTAGCAGACATACTAAAGGGCGCTCGTCTGGGCCAAGGCGGAAACGAGACAGCAGAATACTTCACTTACGCTGGCGGGGGCAGTATTGCACTCGGCTCTGGGACGATTCTGGGACGGAAGGCACTCGCAGTGGCGTTGTTAAGAGCGTTGCCGGTCGCAGGAGTTTCGGCGACGGTCCCGGTTGCTGGCTGGATTGGGGTCGCCGTGATTCTTGCTGGTACGGCCTTTGTGATAGGAGGTATGTGGCTTCATTCGAAAGCTGCTGCAGAACTGCATTCACCTATGGAACTTTGGGCTGCGCGATGCCAGTTTGGAAATCGGAAAAATGATGGTGAGCAGCGGGATGATCTTGAGCTTGATAAAGATCGCAAGCTTCCCAGGTACGTAGATCTGGAAAGCGAAATGAAGGCATGGTATCAAGCATTTTTTGCGCCCGTGGCGCTAGATTCGGATCAGGCCAAGTCTCTAGGTTTGAATGGCATGGGAAGCGGATGGCGAGACAATTGGTTTTCCGAAGATGAGATTGAGTTCGTCGTACTTCTACCAGGGTTTATCCTCGGGCTCAGTACTTGGGAAGGCTCGGTTGGAAGTGTCGAGTCCCCTAGCCGCAACGCACAAAGAGCAATTTTCGAACTTCCTTTGCTTACTGTCTTTGGTGTGGATCCGGAGTGCTTCGCGACTTCCGCCGGATTGGTGTTGAACTACAAAATTACAAGCGGGGGTTTTGCCAACATGTCGTTGGCAGTTGAATACCGACCTAACCAAGGGCTGGATGAAGCCGCAGTTGCTGAAGCCAACTTTCCGCTAACGGATTGAGGACTACTTATGGCGATAGATTGGATTTGGTTGAGTAAGGATAGCGCGGGTGAACTTCCCGCAATTGGGGACCAATTGGTAAGTATGGACCGCGGCTTCTTGCGGATACGCAACCCATGGATAGCAGATTCCGCGATGATGGGAAAGCTGCACGCGTCGGCCGTTATTGGGTGCGGGGTAGCGGCGGCGTGCTATTTCATGGCGGCGGCGCTTGGATATGCCTGGTTTAGTTACGGTCTTCTGATTACTGTTGCCTCTGTCTGGATCTTTATGCTTCTGGTGCTGGTGATGAGGGTTCGGATGATAAAAAATTCATCCGACTTCGTATTTGACCGGTCTAGTAAAAAGGTCTACTACAGACAACGCGGGCAGGTAATTTCTGGCGACTGGAGTTCAGCGACAGCCGGTCATCAGTCAGAGGTGGAATTTACCGGCAGGGCAGTAGTCGTAGTACATTCTTTGATAATCAGAATGCAGGCCGAATCAACCAGTATTGGCAATGCTGTAACGAAGCCGGTTTCACTGTTCGTTTCGATCGAAAGCAATGAGCCGACCGAGCCGTTCGAGATATATGTCGCGCAAGTATGGGAGTTCGTTCGAATTTTCATGGATAAAGGTCCAGATGAACTGCCTGAACCTGGTAAATCTAGCTGGTGGAACAGTCCGAACGTTCGCATCTGCCTGACTCCCGCCGAAGCGTTGTGCCATTACTTGCCTTGGCGCACGGGGGAGCCCAATGAGATGCAAGGAAAGAGCAATTGGCTCTTGCCTCTGTGGCTCGTGTTTTTCCCCTACAACATGTTCTGCGCACTGTGTTGGTACGTGGTGTGCCGAGTGATGAAGGTCCAAGGAATGCCGCCACCGATGCACTTCGCGGGGTCTGAAAATCCCGATTCAAGTCGGATTTCTGACCAAAAAAAACCCCTCGACGAATCGAGGGGCTTGATCGCCCGGAGGTAGGTCGGGCGATCGGCGCCGGCACGCTGCGCGTCGCCGGCGTCGGCGGCAGATCAGCTGTTGAATTTTTTGACCCAGTCGACGTAGCGGTCCACCCAGCCCTGCAGGAACTTGCGGGTGCCTTCGTTGGTGATGTTGAACTGGTCGTCGACCAGGCCTTCGGAATACTGCAGGAAGACTTCCGGCGTGGTGAGGGCGTTGGCGCCTTCGGCGGCCAGGATGTTGCGCAGGTGTTGCTGCATCATGGCGGTGCCAGCGGCGCTGGGCGATGCGCCCACGATGCCGATGGCCTTGCCGGGCCACGAGTTCTGGCCCCACGGGCGCGAGCCCCAGTCGATGCCGTTCTTGATGGCGGCCGGGACCGAGCGGTTGTGCTCGGGCGAGACGAAGAGGATGCCTTGCGCGTCGGCGATCTGCTGCTTGAGCTTGGCGGCGGGCGCGGGGAGGTTGTTTTCGTTGTCCTGGTTGTAGAGCGGGATGTCGCCCAGGCTCACATACTCGAACTTGAAGTCGGCCGGAACCAGCTTTTCCAGCGCACGCGCCAGGCGCAGATTGATCGAGGCGGCTCGAAGGCTTCCGACAAAGACTGCAATCTTGTATGTGCTCATGAGCGTGTGCTCCAACGAGGGAAAAAGGAACAGCCAGTGTAGACCTGCACGGGGCCAGGCTCAATGCCGATTGCGCATATTCATATGGCGTCGTCGGTCGCGAGTCATGCCAAGGCCTATGGCCGCGTCAGGTCATCAAACTGACATGCGCCGCCACCACGCGCCAGCCTTGCGGCGTGCGCATCCAGGTCTGGCTTTGGCGTCCGATGCGCGTGCTGCCTTCGCGCTGGAATTCCAGGTTCGCGGTGGCGAAGTCCTGGCCATAGGTGGTGATGGCGGTGCGCAGGACCTCTCTTGCAAGGCCTTGCGGGGAACGCTGTGCGCGGAAGGCGCGGATCTCGTCGTAACCGTAGAGGTTTTCGCCGGCGCCGTAACGCAGGGTGTGAGGGCTGTTCCAGAACAGGGTGTCGAGCACTTGCACGTCGTTGGAAACCAGTGCGGCTTCGTAGCGTTCAACCGCGGCCGTGACTTCGGCCAAGACGTCGGGTAGGTTGATGTCCATTGCTGCTTATCTCCGATATGCACCGAACTGGTGCGTCGAGTAGGGGTTATCACCAATATGGGGTGTGTTGCGGTGCGCAATTACTCGGGCCATCTGGCTGAATGACACCGCCAAGGGGGCAAATGCTGCGCCGCAAGGCTGGCACACGGATTGCTAGGGTTAACGTGCATAACACGCTGCACGCTGCCCAGGAGTTCCGCCATGTCTCATTCTGCCGTTTCCGGTCCGGTCACCATGCTGGTGACGCGCCACATCGCGCCCGAGCGCTATAGCGATTTCCTGTCCTGGATGCGTCAGGGCGAAATCCTGGCGGCGGGTTTTCCGGGGTTTCTCGGATCTGGCGTGCTGCAGCCGCCGGAAGGCGGCGATGAGTATCAGATCGTGCTGCGCTTCACCGACGAGGCCAGCCTGAACCGATGGGAAAAGTCCTTGCCACGCCGCATGTGGCTGGAGCGCGGCGCAACGCTGGTGCGCGCGAGTCACGAGCATCGGGTGAGCGGCACGGCTGGGTGGTTTGCGCCGAAAGCCAGCACGCCGCCGCGCTGGAAGCAGGCGGTCAGCATCTGGCTGGCCTACTTTCCGGTGCTGCTGGTGTTCTCGGTGTTGGTGAGCGAGCACTTGAGCATCCTGCCGGTGTTCTGGCGTGTGTTGATCACGAGCGTGATATTGACGCCCATCATGGTGTTTGTCTGCATACCCGTCATCACGCGCGTGCTGCACCGCTGGTTGCGCGCCAGCTGAACCGGGCCGGCGTGGCGGCCGCCCGACGCGCGGCCTGAAAGCGCGAAAGCCCGAAAGCGTGAAAGCCCGAAAGCGCGAAAGCCCGAAAGCGCGAAAGCCCGAAAGCGCGAAAGCCCAAAAGCGCGAAAGCCCAAAAGCCCGAGAGCCCAAAAGCCCGAGAGCCCAAAAGCCCAAAAGCGCGAAGGTTCCAAAGCCCAAAAGCCCGAAAGCCCGCGCGCCCGAAGCCCGAATATTGGCAACTTCCCAGGCCCCCCGCCCGCCTTCACGCCGCCTTTGCGCGGCGTGTCGCGTACAGCCGGTGCAACGTAATCTTGCGCACGGCCTCCTGACTGTCCTTGATATGCGCGCGCAGCAGCGCCGCGGCGCTCGCGCCGTCGCGCGCCAGTACGGCGGACAGGATCGCGGCGTGTTCCCGGTAGGTGGTGCCGATTCGATCGGGCTGGGTGAAGTCGAGCCGGCGCACGATGCGGATCCGCTCGGTTGCCGCCCGATGCACCCGTGCGATCTCTGGGTTGCCGGCGGCCGCCACCAATTCGATGTGAAAGCGCTCGTCCAGGTCGGCCAGCCATTCGCAATCGCTGGACCGCTCGCTCTCATCCACCAGCCACGTCTCCACGAGCGGGCGCAGCGCCAGCAGCGGATCGGGCGATTGCCCGGGCGTGCACAGCGCATGAACCGCTGCCGCTTCCAGCACGCTGCGCAGCTCATAGAAATGATCCAGCGTTTCAAAATCCAGCGGCTTGACCAGCCACCCATTGCGTTGCCGCACCTCCAGATAGCCTTCGCGCTCTAGCCGGAACAGCGCCTCACGGACCGGCGTCCGGCTGACCTGAAGCCGGTCCGCGATCTCCGTTTCGGTGAAGCGGTCGCCCGGCGCCAGCCGGAACTCCAGGATGTCGCGCTTGAGCGTGGTGTAAGCGGAGTCGGCCAGCGTGCGTGGCATGTCGATGGCGGCGAATGCGGATTCCATGTCGAAGCTCCAGGCGTTGCGGTGTAGAAAACGTCAGACTGGCCGTGTGCGTGCCGCGCCAGCCTGCTCCAGCGTGTAGGCCGCGCGCAGGCAATCGGCTTCGCGCCAGGGCGCGGCGATCAGTTGCACGCCGAGCGGCAGGTGGCCGTCTTCGTCCAGTTCCGGCCACGTGGGCGCCGTGCAGACCGGCAGACCGATGGCGGAAATGGGTTGCGTCAATAGCCCCATGCTGGCGCGGGCGGGCAGTTGCTTGCCCGCGAGTGTTAGCCAATCCGCGCCGATGGGTGTGGCGCTGACGGGCGTGGCTGGCGCGATCAGCACATCGTATTGGTCGAAAAGGGCCAGCGCCTCGAGGTAGGCGCGATGGCGCACGCGCTGCGCCTGCTGCACCCAGGCTGCTGGGACGAGGCTGCCGGCGACCAGGCGGTCGCGCGAGTGCGGTTCGTAGTAGTCGTAATGCGTGACGAGCCGGCGGCGGTGCAGCGCGCCGCCTTCCGCCGCGGTGATGATGAAGGCGGCGGAGCGCGCCTGCACGGCGGCCGGCATGTCGACCACGTCGGTCGCGCCCAGGGCGCGCGCGGCGATTTCCACGGCGCGGCGCGCCTGGGGACCCGCCCATTCCGAAAAGTAGCCGCCCAGCACCGCGACGCGCAGCCGTCCATTGCCTTCCGCGATGGCCGGCAACGTGGGCGCCGCCGGGCGCTGCGCGCAGGCGACGTCCGCGGCATCGGGGCCTTGCAGTGCGTCGTAGGCGGCGGCCAGGTCGCTGGCGCTGTTTGCAAACGGACCCAGATGATCCAGGCTGCCCACGAACGGGAAGGAACCCGTGCGCGGCAGGCGGCCAAAGGTGGGCTTCAAGCCAAAGACGCCGCACAGCGAGGCAGGCACGCGGATCGAACCGTTGGTGTCCGATCCCAGGGTCAGCGGCACCAGCCCGCCGGCGACGGCGGCGGCGCTGCCGCCGGACGAGCCGCCCGCGATGCGCGAGGTGTCGTGCGGATTGCGGCAGGCGCCGTAATGGGTGTTTTCCGTGGTGAAGCCGTAGGCGTGCTCGTCCATGTTGAGCGCGCCGATCAGCACGGCGCCCGCCTCACGCATGCGCTCGACCAGCAGCGCGTCGCGCCGAGCGGGCGGGTTGGAGGCGTTGACGCGCCCGCCGGCCAGCGTGACCTCGTCGGCGATATCGAAGAGATTCTTCACGGCGTACGGCACGCCCGCCAAGGGCGGCAACGTTTCGCCGCGTGCGCGGCGCGCGTCGATGGCCAGGGCTTCCTGCCGCGCGCGGCTTTCCGTGACGGCCGTGAAGCAGTTGTAGCGGGGATCGCGCTCGCGCACGCGGGCAAGCGTGGCGTCCAGCACGGCGGCGGCGCTGCGTTCGCCGCTGCGGACCTGGCGGGCGATGTCGTGAGCGGGGCCGGTCACGGACGGAACACCGAAGCGGATTCCAGTTCCACGGGCAGCGGCTCGTCGGCGAAGGTCGACGCGATGTCGTGGATGCGCGAGAACTGCTGCACGACCTGCTCGGCGGCGGACTCGCGCAACGCATATCCCGACAGCGCCAGCGCGCTGCGCACGTATTGGTCGATGGTTTCCTGTGTCATGGCGAATGCTCCCGGTATTGGCTTGGGATTAATAGCGTGGAATCACTTGCGCACTTCGCGCTGGAAGATTTCCAGGCTCAGTTTCTTCATCTGGATGAAGCTTGGCTCGGACAGCGTCTCGACCGTGCGCGGCCGCGCGTCCGTGTAGTCCAGGATCTCCGCGACGCGCGTGGGGCGCTTGGTCAAGAGCAGTACCTGATCCGCCAGGTACACCGCTTCCTCCAGGTCATGCGAGACAAGCAGCATGGTCGTGCCGGTCTGCAGGAAGACTTCCTGCAGCTTTTCTCGGATGAACAGCGTCATCTCGAAATCCAACGCGGAAAACGGTTCGTCCAGGAACAGCACCTCGGGTCCGGGGGCCAGCGCGCGCATGATGGACGCGGTCTGCTGCTGTCCGCCCGACAGCTCGTACGGATAGCGGTTCAGGTCGAACTTCACGTCGAACGACGCCACCAGTTCTTCGACCCGCGCATCGACCTGGGCCTTGCTGCGGCCTTCCAGGCGCAGCGGGTAGGCGATGTTGTCGATGGTGCGCAGCCACGGGAACATGGCTTCGCGGTAGTTCTGGAACACGTAGCCGATCTTGGTCTGCGCCAGCGATTTGCCGTCGAACAGGATCTCGCCGGCATCGATGGGGATCAGGCCGGCGATCATGTTGATCAGCGTGGACTTGCCGCAGCCGTTGGGGCCGAAGACTGAGACGATCTTGCCCTTGGGGATGTCGAGGTTGAAGTCTTCATAGAGCGGCCAGCCGGCGAAATACTTGGTCAGGCCGCGGATGGTGATGTGCGTGCCCAGCGGGCCGGGCTGGAAGGGCGCGGCGGCTGGCGCGGGGGCGATGACGGGGTTGATGACGGTGGACATTTATCGGCCGCTCCAATGAACCACGCGCTTTTCCAGCACGAGAAAAAGGATGTTGAGCACATAGCCGAGCGCGCCGGCCGCCAGGATTGCGGCGTACATTTCGCGCACGTTCAGCACCTGCTGCGCATTGATGATGCGATTGCCCAGGCCGCTGTCCGAACCGATGAACATCTCGGCCACGATCACGATGACCAGCGCCATCGACACGCCGCTGCGCAGGCCGACAAACGTGGGCTGCAGGCTTTCCCAGATCAGCACGTCCTTGAAGATCTGCCAGCGTGACGCGCCCATCACGCGCGCTGCCATCACGCGCTGCTTGCGGGCGTTGATGACGCCGTACGCGCTGTTGAACAGGATCACCAGCACGGCCGCGAAGGCGGCGATGGCGATTTTGTTCATGTCGGTCACGCCGAAGATCATCAGGAACAGCGGGATCAGGGCGGAGGACGGCGTGGACCGGAAGAAGTCCACCAGGAACTCGACGCTGCGGTAGGCCTTTTCATTGCTGCCGAGCAGCACGCCCAGCGGCACGCCGATCACGCCGGCCATCAGGAAGGCCTGGACGGTGCGGTTCAGCGACGACAGAAAGTCAGCCAGCAGCGGGCCGCCCGCCATGCCCTTGACCAGCGCCACGATGGTCGCGCTGGGCGTGGGCAGCAACACCGGACTGACAAGCTGCAGGCGGACCACCAGGTCCCACACCACAAAGAGCGCGAGCGGGCCGATCAGCGGCAGCAGGCGCGAGGTGTCGAACTTGCGCGGCGGCTTGGACATAACCGGTTGCGCCTTGGCGGGCTGCGTCTTCGCCGACGCGGGGGCAGAGGCCTGGGAGGGGGCGGGCGTGGCGCCCGTAGCCGTGGTTGCGGTCATGGATCAACCCTTGTAGAGCATGGTCGAGACGTCGACCTTCTGCGCGAAGACGCCCTTGTCGGTGAACAGGTCGAAGAACTTCTGGAAGTACTGCACGTCGCTGGGCGTGAACTCGTTGTGCAGCGTGTAGGCGGCCAGCGGCACTTCCTCGGTCATCGGGCCTTCGATGGCGGTGTAGCCCTTCAGGAAGGGGCGCGCCTCTTCAGGCTTGGTGCGGATCAGTTCAATGCCGCGCGCATACGCGGCGATGAATTTCTTGCTTTCCTCGGGATGCTTCTTCAGGAAGGCGGTGGTCAGCGAAGCCGAACCGCCGAACCACGGCGCCATCGGATCGCCCAGGACGTATTTGGCGATGACGCCGGTCTCCAGGACGCGGGTCGTGCCGTTCAGGCGGCCCACCGTGCCCGTGGGTTCCAGCGTGTAGCACGCGTCCAACTGGCCGGCGGCAACCGCGGCGACGTGCTGGCTGATCGCCAACTCGACCACGGTTGCCCCCGTTGCGCCGGCGCGCTCCAGGACTGCTTTGGCCAGCGTGGAATTCTGGATGCCGGGACCAGAACCGACCTTTTTCCCCTTGAGGTCTGCGATGGATTTGATGGGACTGTCTTTTGCGACGATGAACTCATCCAGCACGTTCTTGGCGTTGCTGGGATTGGACGCAAAAATCTTGAACAGGCCAGGCGAAGCGATCTCGCCGATGGCCAGGTTGGCCGAGCCCGTGCCGTTGGCGCTGCCATCGGCGCGGCCCGCAAGCATGGCTTCCATGACCTGCTGCGCGCCCGCGAACTTCAGCGCCTCGACGTTCAGGCCGGCCTCCTTGAAATAGCCTTTCTCGATCGCGGCGTAGAACGGCAGGCCAGCGGCCACGGGCCAGAAGCCGATGCGGATGACCGGACCCGATTGCGCGCGCACCAGCGCCGGGGCGGCGAGCGCCGCCGCGCCCATGGCGGCGCCCTGGATCAGGCGGCGGCGGGTGGCGTTGAAGGCGAAGGGTGCATTGCGATGGATCATGTAAGGCTCCTGGGCTGCTTGATTGGGGGCGCTTGTAGACAAGCTTGCATACCAGTCATCAAGCAATAGCCGTGCCAGGTTTTGCGCGGGGCGGCTTCTCCCATGACGCCGGGTCACGCCGCCTCAGGCTGGTGCCCGGCGTGAACCAAGTTGGTGCAGGGCGCACCACATAAGGGGACATAACGTGTCCTCTCGCCGTGTCCGCTCGCCGGCAACGACGCGTCCCGCCGCGGCCGCGTTGGCAGTAGCATCGGCGCATGAACACGCGTTTTGTCGAAGCCTTTCTGTGGTCCGCGCGGCTGGGAAGTTTTCGCGCCGCGAGCGATCGCCTGCATATCACGCAGGCGGCCGTGGCCAACCGCATCGCATCGCTGGAAGAGGACATCGGCGCGCGCCTGTTCGAACGTGACGCCAAGGAACTGAAGCTCACGGCGGTCGGTACGCGGCTGCTGGATTACGGCGAGCGTCTGCTCGAGATCCGCCAGCAGATCCTGTCGCTGGGCAAGCGCGGCGACGAGGTCGCCGGTTTGGTGCGGATCGGCGCCATCGAGACCGTGGTGCATACGTGGCTGATCGGCTTTCTGTCGAACCTGCGGTCCACGTATCCCGGCATCGAGGTCCAGCTGACGTCCGAGACGGTGCGCGCCCTGCATCGCGGGTTGCGCGAAGGCACGCTGGATATCGCGTTCCAGACCGACGTGCTGAACGACACGGGCATCATCAGCATGCCCTGTCTGCCGATGGAGATGGGCTGGGTTGGGTCGCCAGGCAGCGAGGAGACGATGACGGCGCACGATCTGCTCGGCGAGCCGGTGCTGACGATGAGCCCGGGATCGCAGCCGCACGAGGCGCTGAAGGCCCTGTACCGCGAGGTCGGCATGCCGCAGGGCAAGGTGCATTTCGTCAGTTCGATCTCGGCGCTGGCGCGGCTGGTGCGCAGCGGCTTCGGCCGTGCGCTCGTGCCGTTGCCGCCCATGTACGAGTACGTTGCGCGCGGCGAGATCCAGGTCATCCGCACCGATCTGCCGGTGCCGCCGCAGCTGTTGGTGGTGAGCTATCTGGAAAGCGGCGGCTCGGACGCGATCCGGCTGGTGGCGGAACTGGCGTGCCGCGCCTCGGATCAGTTCACGGCCGCCGTCGTGGCCCCGGGTATGGGATCAGCCCATTAACCGAGCGTCAATGCGCCTGCGGGTCGAACTTGCGTACCAGCACGGCCCACTTGTCGTGCTCGCCCTTGATGAACGTGGCGAATTGCGCTGGCGTGCCGCCGACAGGCTCGGCGCCTTCGCGAATCATCTGCTCGTTCAATGCGGGCAACGACGCGTTGACTTCGCGGTTGACCAATTCCACCACCTGCTGCGGCGTGCCCTTGGGCGCAAAGAAACCAAACCACGAGCCGGCGTCAAAGCCTGGATACCCCGATTCGGCGATGGTCGGCAGTTCGGGCAGGGTGGCGGACCGCTGCAACGTGCTGACCGCCAGCGCGCGCAGCTTGCCCGAACGGATGTGGCCGATCACGGACGGAATGGTGGCGAACATGAAGTCGATGCGGCCGGCCAGCAGATCGTTGACCGCGTCCGCGCCCTTGTAGGGCACGTGCGTGGCGTTCACCTTCAGTTCGTCCATCAGCATGTAGCTGGACAGGTGCGAAGACGTGCCCACGCCGGTCGAACTGTAGTTCAGTTCCCGTGCGCCCTTGACGTATTTCAGGAAGCCCTGGATGTCCTTGGCGGGCGAGGAGGGTGGCACTACCAGCACGTTGGGAACGGTGGCGATCTGCACCATCGGGATCAGGTCGGTCAGCGGGTCGTAGTTCAGCTTGTTCAGCGTGGGATTGACGGCGATGGGGCCGACCGAGTTCACGATCAGCGTGTGCCCGTCGGGCGCGGCGCGCACCACGTATTCAGTGCCGATGTTGCCGCCCGCGCCGGGCTTGTTTTCCACGACGAAGGGCTGGCCCAGCTTCTGCGTCAGCGTGTTCGTGACGCTGCGCGTAAGCGTGTCGGTGGTGCCGCCGGGCGAGAACGCCACGATGACCTTGACCGGCTTGTCGGGGTAGCCGGCGGCGCTGGCGGCGGGCGCGATACAGGCGCCCGCCAGCGCCGCGCAAGCCAGCAGGGCTTGGGCAGTGTTCATGAATGTCTCCTCGCGTGGTCGTTGTCGCGTGGGATATCGCGCCGTGCCGCCACGCCGGCCGGCGCTGGAAATGTTCAGGGGGATTCCGGGCGCGGCCTCAGTCCCGGTAGCCGGGGTCTATGCGGTCCAGCTTGCGCAGCAGCGCGGGCCACTCCATGACGCCATACGGGCGGCGCGTGCCAGGCTGGTAGTTGTTCCAGGTGGCCTCCAGGACGGGCGGCGGCACGGCTTGCAGCGGGGCGCCCGTCGCCATCGCCGCCAACTGCGAGCGGCAGGCCAGTTCCAGACGGTGCATCCAGTTGAAGGCCTCGCCCACGGTGCGTCCCACGGTCAGCGCGCCGTGATTGCGCAGGATCAGCGCCTCGCCCTGGCCCAGGTCCTCGAGCAGCGACGCCTGTTCCTCGGTGCCCAGCACCACGCCCTGGTAGTCGTGGTAACCGATCTTCAGGAAGCGCATGGCCGTTTGCGTCAGCGGCAGCAGGCCGCACTCTAGCGACGACACGGCCATCGATGCCCAGCTGTGCGTGTGGATGACGCAGTCGACCTCGTGGCGGTGGGCGTGGACCGCGCTGTGGATCACGTAGCCGGCCTTGTTGATGCCGTAGTCCAGATCGCCGAAATCGGGCTTGGACAGAATGGTGCCGTCCACGTCGACCTTGATGAGGCTGGACGCGGTGATTTCCTCGTACATCATCCCGTAGGGGTTGATGAGGAAGGCGTTGTCCTCGCCGGGCACGCGGGACGAGATATGGTTGGCCATCATGTCGGCCATGCCGTAGAGCTCGACCAGGCGATAACAGGCGGCAAGGTCCACCCGGGCCTGCCATTCCGCTTCGGAGCAGTGCGCCCGCATGGAGGAAATGCCCAGCCGGCCGGGACGAGAGGGGGAAGTGGTCATCGGATTTCGTGAAGGTTGATGGTCGCATGCACCGCGCTGCGACTTGATGTGGATCAATTTATCTTCAGAAAATCCGACCGCCTAGGCATCCCGAGGCTATGGGGGCATCACGAATCCAGAAGGGTTGCCCCCGGCCAGCCGCCGTGCCGGACCAGTCCGCGCATGGCGTCCAGCAGCACCACCCGCGCGGCCAGCGCGGCGGGCGACAGCTCGTCGTCACTGATGCAGTAGATGTGGTTGCGGCGGAACAGATAGGGATCATCGATGGGGTGCATGCTGAGCAGGCCGGTCTCGACGCGGGCCACGGCCGCGCCGGGCTGGACGGTCGCGATCGGATGGGCCTGCACCAGGTCCATCAGCGTCGTCAGGCCGTCGACCTCGACGCCGATCCAGGGTTCGATGCCGGCCCGCTCGAAGGCCGCTTCGACCCAGGCGCGCAGCCCATGCGCCTTGCTGGTGACGGCGAGCGGCAATCCGGCCAGATCGGTCATACGGACCGGCTCGCCATCGGGTCGCTCCACCATGCCGCGCGGCGCCAGCAGGAACAGACGCTCGTCCAGCACGGGCACCACGCTGCGGCCCTGCGCGGTGTCGTTCTGGAACAGCACGGCCAGGTCCAGTCGGCGGGCGTTAAGCAGGTCGCCCAGATTGCCCGACAGCCCCTCGACCAGATGCAGGCGCACGTTGGGATAGCGCTCGGTCATGGCGGCGTAGAACGGGCGGGCCAGCAGCGACGCGGTGGTGGGCGCAAAGCCGACGCTGACGGTGCCGGCCAATCGCGCCTCGCGCGCGGCCGCCACGGCGCTTTCCGCGTGGCGCAGGGTCAGTTGGGCCTGGCGCAGGAAAGCGGCGCCGGCCGGGGTGGTGGTCACGCCGGTGGGGCTGCGGGTCAGCAGCCGCGTCGCCAGCTCGCTCTCCAACCGGCTGATCTGCTGACTGAGCGCGGACGCGACCACCCCGAGGTCGCGCGCGGCGCGGCCGATGCTGCCCAGCTCGGCGACGCGGACGAAGTAACGGAGTTGGCGCAGTTCCATGAGGCGATTTCCAGGCTGAAGAAAACGGGGCCGGCGGCGCCCCGAGTGACCTGCCGGAGCATACTTTTTTCGTTCAAAAATATGTCAGCTATCTGAACAACGCCTGAATATCAAACGAAAATTGTTTACACTCGCATCCACAAAATTCAAGCCGGAACGGGCCGCCGCGGGGGCGGGCCGTCCGAATTACGGGAGAAAGACGATGCGCAAGTTGCTTTTGGGTGCGGTGCTGGCCGCCGCGGTGTATGGCGGAGTGGCGCAGGCCGCCGTCGAACCCAAGGCCGTGGTCGCCACGTACTCCGACCTGGCGCTGGCCGGCTACGAGGATTCGCTGACGGCCGCCAAGAAGCTGCGCGACGCCATCGACGCGCTGGTCGCCAAGCCCAGCGCGGAAACCCTGAAGGCCGCGCGCGAGGCATGGATCGTGGCGCGCGTGCCGTATCAGCAGACCGAGGCCTACCGCTTCGGCAACCCCATCGTCGACGACTGGGAAGGCCGCGTGAACGCGTGGCCGTTGGATGAAGGCCTGATCGACTATGTCGACGCCTCCTACGGCACGGAAAACGACCAGAACGCGTTCTACGCCGTGAACGTCATCGCCAATTCCAAGATCTCGGTGGGCGGCAAGACGGTCGACGTCAGCAAGATCACGCCCGAGCTGCTGTCCGACGTGCTGCACGAGGCCGACGGCAACGAGGCCAACGTGGCCACGGGCTATCACGCGATCGAGTTCCTGCTGTGGGGCCAGGACCTGAACGGCACCGGCGCCGCGCCCGCGGACCGCAAGGGCACGCCGCAGGAGCGTCACTCGGGCAATCGCCCGCATACGGATTTCGATCCGAAACAGTGCACCGGCGGCAATTGCGAACGCCGCATTGAGTTTTTGAAGGCGGTAACGGATTTGCTGGTGACTGATCTCGAAGAAATGGTGGGCAACTGGAAGAAGGACGGCGCGGCGCGCAAGGCGGTTGAAGAGGATCCGAAGGCCGGCCTCATCGCCATGCTGACCGGGCTGGGCAGCCTGTCGTACGGCGAACTGGCGGGCGAACGCATGAAGCTGGGCCTGATGTTGCACGATCCCGAGGAAGAGCACGATTGCTTCTCGGACAACACGCACAATTCGCACTATTACGACCAGATCGGCATCCGCAACGTCTATCTGGGTTCGTACACGCGCATCGATGGCAAGAAGGTGACCGGCGCCAGCCTGTCCGAACTGGTCAAGGCCAAGGATTCCAAGCTGGACGCCGAAGTGCGCGCCAAGCTGGACGCCACCGTCGCCGCCATGCAGGCCATGAAGACGCGCGCCGAGACGGTCGAGACCTATGACCAGATGATCGCGGAAGGCAACAAGGAGGGCAACGCGGTGGTGCAGGCTGCCATCGACAGCCTCGTCGCGCAGACGCGCAGCCTGGAACGCGTGATCGCGCTGCTGGACCTGGGCAAGGTCGCCATCGAAGGGTCCGACAGCCTGGATAAACCTGACGCCGTATTCAAGTGAAACTCGCATTAGCCGCCGTACTGGCGGCGTCGGTTCATGCCGTCGCCGCCGCCGCGCCCGCCGCTCCCGGCGGGCGTGACGATCTGACGCCCGAAGACCGGAAACGCGTCACCGCCATCACGGCGCCCACCAGCGATTTTTCGAAGGTCGAATCCTTCGAGACCATGCAGGCCGGCGCCACGACGACCAACAAGCTCATCAACGCCGACATCTTTTCGCAGCCGTCGGCCAACATGAGCTTTGAAGGCCGCCAGGAGTTCATCGTCGGCAACGGCCTGTTCCGCAAGGATTGGGTGTCCGCGCCTTCGTCCACGCAGGCGTCCGACGGCCTGGGTCCGCTGTTCAACGCGCGCTCCTGTCAGGCCTGTCACACCAAGGACGGCCGCGGCACGGTGCCGGGCTTCGATCCGTTGGAACGCACGGATGCGGTCGCGCTGCTGCTGCGCCTGGCCGTGCCGGAAGGCGCCGATCGCGGGCATCCCAAGTTGGGCGCCGACGAGATCGCGGCCTTGCCCGAACCCGTCTACGGCGTGCAGCTTCAGAATTTCGCGGTCGCGGGCCTGCCGGCCGAAGGCCGCATGGAAATCGAATACGAAGCGGTGCCCGTGGCGCTGCGCGGCGGCGAGACCGCCACGCTGATGAAGCCCACGTATCGCATCGAGAACCTGGGTTACGGGCCGATGCGCGCGGACACGCAGATCTCGCCGCGGCTGGCGCCGCCGATGATCGGGCTGGGCCTGCTGGAATCGATTCACGAGTCCGACATCCTGGCGAACGTTGGCGCGGACAAGCGCGACGGCATCGTCGGCAAGGCCAACTGGGTCACCGATGCGCGCACCGGCGCGCGCGTGCTGGGCCGCTTCAATCTGAAGGCAGGCCAGCCGACGGTCGAGCAGCAGAGCGCTGCCGCGTTCTCCAACGACATGGGCCTGTCCACGCCGCTGTTCCCCAAGCATTCCGGCGAATGCACGCCTGCGCAGACGCAATGCCTGGACATGCCGCACGGCGCGCAGCCGCGCTTTGGGCCAGAGGAAGTGCCGGGCAAGCTGATGGACTTCGTCACCATCTATTCGACCAACCTTGCCGTACCCATGCGGCGCGATGCGGACGACGCGCGCGTGCTGGCGGGCAAGAAGCTGTTCTACGAGGCCAATTGCGTGGCCTGCCACGTGCCCAAATACGTGACCAGCCGCAACGCCAAGCAGCCGGAACACCGTTTCCAGCTGATCTGGCCGTACACCGACATGCTGGTGCACGACATGGGCGACGACCTGGCCGACGGCGTGAGCGACGGCATGGCCACCGGCCGCGAATGGCGCACCCCGCCGTTGTGGGGCATTGGCCTGACCAAGACCGTCAATCCCAATGCGACCTGGCTGCACGACGGGCGCGCCCGCACGTTGCTGGAAGCCGTGCTGTGGCATGGCGGCGCGGCCAAGCCCGCGCGCGACCGCGTCGTGGACATGACGCCCGACGAACGCGCGGACCTGATCCGCTTCCTGGAGTCCCTGTGATGGCCCGCCTTTTGTTCATGCGCGCCGCGGCTGCAGCGTTGATGCTGACGGCGCCGATTGCCGTGGTTGCGGCACAGGCCGCGTTGCCCGCTGACCTGGGCGAACGCCTGGCGCGTGATTACGCCCGGCCGGCGGTCGCCAAGATGACGGACGCCGCTGCCGCGTTGGAACGCGCGCTGGGCGGCTGGTGCGCCAAGCCCGATGCGGCCGGCGCCGGGCGCGTCGGCGATGCGTTCAAGACGCTGGCGCACGCATGGTCGGGCGTCGAGATCCTGCGCTTCGGCCCGCTGGTGCAGGCCAACCGCTTTGAACGTTTGGCCTTCTGGCCCGACACGCGCGGGGTGATGCCCCGCCAGGTGCAGGCGCTGATCGCGGCCAAGGATGACGCGCTGCTCAAGCCCGGCGCGCTGGCCGGCCGCAGCGTCGCGGTGCAGGGTCTTCCCGCTCTGGAATACGTGCTGTACGGCGAGCCCGACCTGCTCAAGCAGACCGGCGAGCCCAGCTTTGCGTATGCCTGCGGCTACGCCACGGCCGTATCCGCCAATGTCGCCACGATCTCGCGCGAGCTGGGCGAGGCCTGGGATGCGCAGGGCGAATTCGGGCGGCAGTTTGCCAAGCCCCAACCGGGCAATGACCTCTATCGCAGTTCGCAGGAAGTTGCCGCCGAAGCCATGAAGGCCCTGTCCACCGGCCTGCAGTTCGCGCGCGACGTGAAGATCGAGCCGGTGTTGGGCGATTCGCCGCAGGCCGCCCGTCCGAAGCGCGCGGCGTTCTGGCGCAGCGGCCTGTCGATGAGCCTGCTGGCGGCCAACCTGGACGCGCTGAAGGCGTTCTATGTGGCAGGCGGCTATCCCTTGCCCGCGGGCGAGGAATGGATGGATGCGTCGGTGCGCGGCGAATTGTCCAGCGCCGCAGAGACGCTGCGTGCGGTGCCTGCGCCGCTGGACCAGGCGCTGGCGGGCGAAGAAGGGCGCCGCCTGCTGGTCCTGGCGTCGCTGACGCTCAAGAACGCCAAGGCCATCGTTGACGAGAACCTGGCGCCTGCCCTGGGCGTCACCATCGGCTTTAACGCGCTCGATGGAGATTGACCGGCGCCGCTTCCTGGCGCTGGCCGCGGCGCTGGGCTTGTCGCCTTCTGCGGCGCGTGCCGCGCTGCCGGCTGATGGCGGGCCGCTGTACCTGACCGCGCGCAAGCGCGGCGGCCGCGATGAAGCTGTGGTGCTGGACGGGACGGGCCGCGATCGCCTCTCGATCCCCATGCCTGCGCGCGGCCACAGCTTTGCGATCGACGCCACCGCGCAGCGCGCCGTGGTGTTCGGCCGCCAACCCGGCTTTTTTGCGCTGGGCTTTTCGCTGGAAGGCGGCGAGCCCGCCGCCTTGCCGCTGCCCGATGACCGGCATTTTTTCGGTCACGGCGCCTTCGTGGAAGGCGGCCGCCTGCTGGCCGCCACGGAAAACGACTTCGAAGGCGGACGCGGCGTGCTGGGTCTGTACGACGCCACGCCCGGCGGCGGCTACCGGCGCGTGGGCGAGTTCGATTCCGGCGGCATCGGACCGCACGAGGTCGTGTTGATGCCGGATGGCAAGACGCTGTGCGTGGCCAACGGCGGCATCCTGACACACCCTGACTACGGCAAGCTGGAACTGAACCTGGACACCATGCGGCCGTCGCTCGCGTATATCGACGCGGCCTCCGGGCAACTGCTGGAGAAGGTCGAACTTGCGCCGGCACTGCATCGGCTGTCGATCCGGCACCTGGCGCTGGCGGCCGATGGCGCGGTGTGGTTCGGTTGCCAATACATGGGCCCGGCCGCGGATCGTCCGGCGCTGGTCGGCCGCCATCGCCGCGGCGCGGCGCTGGAACTGTTCGACGGCCCGGCCGAGACGCTGCGCAACATGCGCAACTACGTCGGCTCCGTCACGGTCGACGCCGCCGGCGGCATTGTGGCCACGTCCAGCCCGGTTGGCGGGCAGGTGATCTACTGGGACGCCGCCAGCGGCAAATGCCTGGGCGTCACCGCGCTCGCCGACGGCTGCGGCGTCGCGCCCGCCGCGCAAGGGGGCTTTCTGGTCAGTAGCGGATTGGGCGCGATGATCCGCGTTGACGCGCAAGGCAAGGAAAGGCCGGTCCTGCCGCCATCGCATGACATGTCCTGGGACAACCATTTCCGCATCGTGCCGGCGTAACGCCGCTTTGCCTGCCGGCGCGGCAAGACCTATGCTGCATGTCTGACCGATTCGGGTGTCAGACACCGGAATCAGTCTTACGCCGTACGCCGCGGCGGCACGCGCTGCTCCGCTTTACAAAGCCTGACACTCCCGTCGGGCGCTGCGCCGCTTTGTGCCAGCCGCTTCTGATACATTCTGCCGTCGATTTTTTTCGCAGGAGGTTCCATGGATGAGGCCGTAAAAGAGTTCTATATCTGGGCCCCGAGGCTGATGGATATGGGCATCAATCTGCTCGTCGCCTTGCTCATTCTCGGTATTGGCTGGTGGGTGTCGTCGTTGCTGGGCAACTGGGTTCGCCGGGCCGCCACGCGGTCGCCGAAGATCGATCCCACGATCGTGCCCATGTTCTCCACGACCGTGATGTGGGCGGTGCGCATCTTCACGGTGATCGCGGTGCTGGCGCGCTTTGGCGTGCAGACGGCCAGCTTGATCGCCGTGCTGGGCGCCGCGGGTCTTGCCGTCGGTCTGGCCTTGCAGGGCACGCTGCAGAACATTGCGGCCGGCATCATGCTGCTGATCCTGCGTCCGATCCGCGCCGGCGAGTACATCGCGCTCAGCTCCGGCGCGGACGGCACGGTCGAGGAAGTGGGCCTGTTTCTGACGCGCCTCGTGCAGGGTGACGGCATCCACATGACGCTGCCCAACAGCACGGTCTGGAACGCCACGATCACCAACTACAGCCGCAACAAGACGCGCCGCCTGGATATTCCGGTGCCGGTTCGTTATGGCGATGACCTGGATGCGGTGGTCGCCAAACTGCAACAGATCGTGGACGCGCGTCCCGATGCGTTGAAGGACCCGGCGCCGCAGGTGAAGGTGTTCGACTACAAGGAAAACGGCGTCACGGTGAACGTGCGCGTGTGGGCCGAGTCGAGCAAGTATTGGGAGCTGCGCTGGAGCCTGTACCAGGAGATCCGCCGCTCGCTCGAAGAGGCCGGTTTCCAGGCCCCGATCCCGCTGCGCGAGATCCAGAACCCCAAGACGGGCGCGGCCGCTACCTGATTGCGGGCCTTGTTTTGTCAGTCATGAAAATGGGCGCCTCGTTGGAGGCGCCCATTTTTATGTGGCGGCGAGATGGCGTGCACCAGCAAGGCGTGACGGCATGACCGCTTCTGGATCCTTCGGCTTCCCGGCTTAACGGCCTGGATGCGTGACCACGACTAGCCGCGCCCCGGCACCTTGCCAATCAGGCCGGCATCGCAAGCCGCGCCAGTTCCGTCTTGATCCAGCCCGCGATCTCGCGCTGTCGCTGCGCGGGCATGCGGTCGATGATGGCGGTGACGCTGACGGCCAGCAGAGGCGCGCCCTGCGCGTCCAGCAGCGCGCAACCCACGCCCAGCGCGCCACGCACCGCGTGGTTGCCCACCACCGAATAACCGCGCGCGCGCGTGTTTTCGATGAGGCGGAACATTTCCTGGGGCGTCATGCCGCCGTACTCGTCCAGCCTGCCCGAATTACGTTCGACGATGCCGCGCGCGATGTCGTCGGGCAGGGCAGCCAGCAGCGCCATCCCGCCCGAACCAACACCCAGCGGCTGGCGCTTGCCCGCATAGGTGGCAAGGATCTGCACGGGATAACTGCCGATTTCGCGATGCAGGCTGATCGAATCGTCTTCCTCGCGCACCACCAGGAACACGGCGTCGCCGGTGCGGTCGGCCAGGCGGCGCAGCACGGGGAGCAGTTGGCGCACCCGCGGATCGCGGGAACGCGTGTCCGGATCGACGGCAAGCTGGGCACGATACTTCTTGGTGCCCGCAACCGGCAGCACGAGACCCGCGTCGAGCAGGGCGGCCAGCAGCCGGTAGATGGTGGGCCGCTGTATGCCGGTCAACCGGGCGATATCGGTGACGCTCAGGCCGTCCGGACCCTGGTCGCGCAGGGCGGCCAGTACGGCGAGGCCGCGTCGCAGAGTACGTGGGCCGGCGGCCGCGGCATCGCTGTCTTGCATGCAGATCTCTGAAAACTAAGGGTTATCAATGTACGGACGAGGGAAAACCATCGTCCGTAGGGTGGACTCTACCTTGATGGCCACCGCATGTATAGCGCAGAATGCGTTCATCCAATAATTCAAATCGTCCATTTAATGGACAGTACCTGCACGGAGACACTATGACTACAGGTCACAAGCCTGGCATGCGGCGTTTGGCCGTCACCCTTCTGGCCACCGCCGCAAGCGCATTTGCAATGGGTTCCGCCCACGCCGCCTATCCCGACAAGCCCGTCCGCATCGTGGTCGGTTTCTCGGCCGGCGGCACCACCGACGTGATCGCCCGCATCATGGCCAAGGAACTGACCGAGTCGCTCGGCCAGTCCTTCGTGGTTGAAAACAAGCCGGGCGCCGGCAGCAACATCGCGACCGACCAGGTCCAGCGCGCCACGCCGGACGGCTACACGCTGCTGTTCGTCGCCGTGACCAGCGCGATCAACCAGACCCTGTACAAGAACGTTTCGTTCGACCTGACGAAGGACTTTGCTCCGGTCGCTCTGGGCGCCAAGGTCCCGAACATCCTGGTGGTCAATCCCCAGGTGCCGGTCAAGTCCGTGCAAGAGCTGGTCGACTACGCCAAGAAGAACCCGGGCAAGCTGGCTTTCGCCTCGTCCGGCAGCGGCACCTCCATCCATATGGCGGGTGAGCTCTTCAAGATGAAGGCGGGCATCGACGTCCTGCACGTGCCGTACAAGGGCAGCGCCCCGGCCATGACCGACCTGATCGGCGGCCAGGTGCAGTTCATGTTCGACAACATGCCGTCGGCTTGGCCGCACGCGCAATCGGGCAAGCTGAAGGCGCTGGCCGTGACCACCGCCGACCGCTCCAAGAGCGCGCCGGATCTGCCGACCATGAAGGAAACGGGCTTCACGGACTTCGACGTGTCGTCGTGGTTCGGCCTGCTGGCCCCGGCCGGCACGCCGCCGGAAGTCATCAACAAGCTCAACGCCGCCATGCAGCAGGCGCTGGACAAGCCTTCCGTGCAGACCAGCTTTGAAAAGCTGGGCGCCGTGGGCGTGAAGACCACGCCGGCCGAATTCGGCCAATTCATCAAGTCGGAAGTCGAAGGCTGGGCACCCGTGATCAAGGCTTCGGGCGCCACGGTGGACTGATCGGCGTCTCTGCCGGTTACACGCCGGCAGTTGGCACAGTAAAAAGGGACGGTCATGGACCGTCCCTTTTTCATGCGTTGCCCGTGAAGGGCGAATCTGCCGGTTTTTCGGACCCGCTATTTCTTCTTGGCCGCGTTCAGCATCGCCGTGCAGACCCCGCGCATCATGTCGACTTCGTCGCGGGTCAGCGCCAGGCGGGAGTACAGGTGGCGCATGCGCGGCATCAGTTTTTTGGGATGGGCCGGGTCGAGGAACTGCACGCCGACCAGCGCTTCCTCCCAGTGCGCCAGAAACGCCTGGACCGCCTCGCTGGAAGCCGGCTCCGCGCCCCGCGAAGGCTCCTGCGCGGTGGAACGCGGCAGGAGTTCGGCGCCCTGGTCCACCAGCAGCGCATAACGCAACTCCCAGGCGGCCAATTGCAGCGCCTGGGCGACGTTCAGCGAGCTGTACTCGGGATTGGCAGGGATGTGGCAGATGCGGTGGCACAGCGCGATCTGCGCGTTCGTCAGACCGGCGCGCTCAGTGCCCAGCACAACGGCGGTCACGCCCTCGGCCGTGTCCGCGAGGTGGGCGCAGGCGAGGTCGGCTGCCTGCCGGATGTCGCAGGGCGGGGGACCCAGGTCGCGAACCCGCGCGGTTAGCGCGAATGCCAGCGTGACGGGCGCCAGGGCTTCTTCCAGCGACGGATAGATGCGGGCGTTCTCAAGCACGTCCAGCGCGCCGCTGGCCAGCGCCACGGCCTCCGGCTGGCTTGTTACATCCGGGAATTTGGGGTCCACCAGAACCAGTTCCGAGAAGCCCATCGTCTTGATCGCACGGGCCGCGGAACCGACGTTTCCGGGGTGGCTGGGGTTCACCATTACGAAGCGAACACGTGAAAATGCTTGAGTCATTTAAAATGGCACGTTTGGCTTCGTGCCTTCCTGGTTTTTTGAGTCGATTTCCCCGCGGGGGCGACGGCGTGCCGGGGGGCGGCAAGCGGCCTATCATCAAGCCAACTCATCGCATACGTACGGAATTTTATGCACCCGATGCTCAACATCGCCATCAAGGCGGCCCGGCGTGCCGGCACCATTATCAACCGTGCCAGCATGGATTTGGAACGACTCAGCGTGGCTCGCAAGGGGCCGCGCGATTATGTCACGGAAGTCGATCGGGCCGCGGAAGAGTCCATCGTCGAAACGCTGCGCGCTGCCTACCCGGACCACGCCGTCCTGGGCGAGGAGTTCGGTCTGCAGGGTCCGGACCAGGCGGAATTCCAGTGGATCATCGACCCGCTGGACGGCACCACGAACTTCATCCACGGCCTGCCCAACTATGCCGTGTCGATCGCGCTGACGCAGCGCGGCCAGGTCACGCAAGCGGTCATCTATGATCCCTCGCGCAACGAACTCTTCACCGCCAGCCGTGGCAGCGGCACGTTCCTGAACGACCGCCGCGTGCGCGTTTCGGGCCGCACCCGCTACCACGACGCGCTGCTGGGCGCGCACTGGCCCAACGCCGGCGATCCCGAACAAGGCTCGCAGCGGTTCCGCCAGATGGCCGAAGGCGCCACCGGCGTGCGCCGCCTGGGCTCGACCGTGCTGGATCTCGCCTACGTGGCCACCGGCCGCCTGGATGGGTTCTGCGGCGTGGGCCTGAAGCCGTGGGATGTGGCGGCGGGCAGCCTGATGGTGCTGGAAGCGGGCGGTCTGGTCGCTGACTTCGACGGCGAACAAGGCTGGATGGACAGCGGCAACGTCCTGGCCGCCAGCCCCAAGATCTTCACGCAGATGCTCTCGACGCTGAACCCGCCCTCGGCGGCCTGATCGGCGCGGCGGGCAGTAAAAACCGGCCTTGAAGGCCGGTTTTTCGTGGTCAATGCAAACCGGCCGTGAAGGCCGGTTTTTCATGGTCAAAGCAAACCGGCCCTGGCGGCCGGTTTTTTCATGCGGCGCGCAATCAGGCTACGCCGGTCTGCGCTACCAGTTGTCCATCTGGCAACACCATCCACGCCTGCACGCCAAAGCTGCGCACCAGCGCGGCGGTGCGTTCCAACGGCATGTTCGAGAACGCCGTGGACAGGGCATCGGCAGTTGTGGCGGTGGGTGCCATGACCGACACGCTGCGATAGAGCGGCCGCGCCCGACCGGAGTGCGGATCGAACAGGTGCGAATACTGTCCCGCGGCATCCAGCGGCGTGCCGTAGCCGCCGGAAGTGGCAAGCGCCTGGTTGCTGATCGGCACCTGCGCCAGGATCTGGTCCGGCGACATGGGGTCGGCCAGCCCGACGCGCCAGCCCGTTGCGTTGGCCGTCGCATCCAGTCCGCGTATCTCGCCCATGTCGACCAGTGCGCGTTCCAGCCCGGCGTTGCGAAACAGGTCCGTCACGCGGTCGGTGATGTAGCCCTGCGCGATGCCGTTGAGCGTCAGCGCCATGCCCGGCTGCAGGTCGATGCGCTGCGGGTCGATCTTGATGTCCTGGTACGACACGCATCGCAGCGCCCGGGCGATGTCCGCCTGGGCCGGACCATCCCGGGACGCGTCAGGCCGCGCGAAGTGATCTGCGTACACGCGCCACAGCGGCTGCACGGACGGATCAAAGAGGCCTCCCGTCAGGTCCGCGTAGTGCCGGCTTTCGCTGAGCAGGCGGACGAGGTCGGAGGGGGGATCGACCAGAAACCCCTGGCGGTTCAGGATCGACAGCGCACTGTCGTCGCGGTACAGGCTGAACACGCTCTCGAGGCGACGCAGTTCCTGCAATGCCCGCTCGATGAGCTGTTCGGCGGCCTGGCGGTCGGGATGGTAGAGCCGCAGTTCCGCGTCCGCGCCTAGCGCCACGCCTTGCCAACGCGTCGGCGAGATGGCCGCGTGCGCGCGGCGCAGGAAGCTGGGAGCGAGGGCCAGCGCGGAAGACGCGGCGATGATGCCGAGGAAGCGGCGGCGGGCGGGAGGGTTCATGGCGATATCAACTGATTAAGGCGCGATTGGCGCGGGCACATGAGGCAGGTCGGAGGGCTTGGCGCTATTGCGCAAACACATAGTCCTCGGGCACGTCGGCAAAACGCACGACACGCCCGCCGTGGGTCTGGGCGAAGGCCAGCGCGCGCGTTTGATCCGAGAACGGAATGGCGTCTTCGGCGCCCATGCCGCCGATGAAGCTGGAGTTGATGACGTAGAAGGCTTGCCGTGCGTCGACCCACGCTTTCAGATCCGCCGCGCCATCGGGACCGGCGGCTGCCATGTCGTTGACGTAGATGGCGGCCAGGCCTTTAGGTTCTTCGGGCAGCAGCGTGTAGGCGAAGACCTGCTTGATGGACGAGAACCACACCGGCGCGGCGCGGCCCTTTACGAATATCTGGCCCTTCGGCCCGGCATGGTCCAGCAGCATCATGCCGCAGTAGTGGCCGACGGCGTCGGCGGAGACGGCCTGCGGCGCGGGTGGCGGTGCGGCGGGGTCGTCGCCGCTGCAAGCCGAGACCGCCAGCACGATGGCGGAGAAGGCCGCCCTTGCGGCCCAACGTTTCAGCGTCATAGCTGTTTCCTCCGAAAGCAGAAGGCGGCCAGCAGAAACGGCACCGCGATCCACAGCAATTGCGCCGCCACCAGCAGCGGCACGGGCAGGTGGGCCTGATCGCTGACGCCGGCCATGCCCGCATACATGGAAATGTTCTCGAACCCGGTCAGGTTCAGCAGGCGGTAGACGTCGGACGGATTGGCCAGCAGCAGGGCATTGAGCATGCCCGGTGTGACGTGGCGACCCTGGTCCGCGGCCAGCACGCCCAGGAGGCCCATGTCGTAGATGACGACAAAGAACAGCCAGACGCCCAGCGCGATGCCCGCTGCCGTGGCGCGTTCCCGCACCAGCGTGCTGATGAGGTAGCCCATTGCCAGAAAGCTGGCGCCCAGCAGGACGCTGGCCCCGATCAGCATCGCGAAGGGCCGCCAGGCGCCTGCGTCCATGCCCCCGTAGACCCATTGCAAAGCCAGCCCTGCCGACCCATATCCCGCACCGGTCGCGATGGCCAGGATGGCCAGGTGCCCGATGAACTTGCCCATGATGACCTGCCAGCGCGACACCGGATAACTGAGCAGCAGCGCCATGGTGCCTCGGTCGACCTCGCCCACGATGGCGTCATACGCCAGCAACATGGCGATGAGCGGCACCAGGAAGATGGAGAGGCTGGACAGGCTGACCACCGTGACGGTCAGCGGATCGACCTTGACCGCACCGGTGGGGGCGCTGCCCAAGAGGCCGAGCGCGAGCGCCAGTGCGGCCAACAGGAGCGATGTGGCAAGGACCCAGCGATTGCGCAGGCCGTCGCGGATTTCCTTGCCGATGATTGTGCTTACGGCGTTCATGCGTCTTCCCGTTCAAGCAAATGGGCGTAGATGTCGTCCAGCCCCGGGACCTGGATGTCCAGGTCGCTGATGGGCGCCCCGATGGCGCCGATGCTACGGATGGTCTCGACCTTGTCCGATTCGTGGCACAGGCGTTCGTAGCGGTTGGCGTCGACCTGGCGCCAGGCCGAGGAGGGCGGGGCGGATGCGTTGTCCGGCCCGAGCGTGACGCTGATGCGGATGGGCAGCCCGGTGTCGCGGCGCAGCGCCGACATGCCGCCGTCGGCGATCTTCACGCCCGCCTTCATGACGACGATGCGGTCGGCGTGGCCGGCCAGCTCCGACAAGGCGTGCGTGCTGAGGAGAATGGTGGCGCCGCTTGCGCGCAGTTCGTGCACGATCTCGTAGAACTTGAGACGCGACGCCGGATCCAGGCCGGTGGTGGGCTCGTCGAACAGCAAGATGCGGGGCGCGCCCAGCAGTGCCTGGGCCAGCGCCAGCCGCTGGCGCATGCCTTTTGAATAACCGCCCACGCGGCGGTGCGCCGCGCCGGAGATACCCACTTTCTCCAGCAGATCCGCGTTGCGCGACACGGGTTGACGCTTCAGGCGCGCGTAAAAGGCCAGGGTCTCGGCGCCCGTCATCGCGGGATGCAGCGCCACGGTTTCGGGCAGGTAGCCGATCCGGTCACGCAGGCGCGCGGCGGCCGGACTGTGCGCGTCCTGGCCGAAGAGCGTGACGCGCCCGTGCGTGGGTCGGATGAGTCCGAGGATCAGCTTGATGAGGGTGCTTTTGCCCGCGCCGTTGTGCCCGGCCAGCGCCACGCATTCGCCTTCGCGCAGGTCCAGGTCCAGGACGCTGATCGCCCTGTGGCCGCCATAGTGTTTGCTGACGCCCGCAAGCGTCACCAGTGGGTTGCTCATTGATTGTCCTCGGCGCGCTTCGCGCCGTTTTTTGCGTCGGGGTTGGCGGCGCTTTTTGCATCAGGCGTTGCACCGGGTTTTGCGTTGGCCATCGCACCGCCGTAATCGATCCGTTCCCGCACAGGCTTCATCAGCGGCTTGCTGTCGATCACGCCGCCCGGGAGGATTGCGGGGAACTGCGATTGCGCCCAGCGCACTACCGAGATGGCGGGGCTATTGAGCAAAATCCGCGCGGCGGGCGCGCGCCACAGCAGCTGGTCCACCACGTCGTTCGGGCGGTAGGCCGTGTCGGCGATGCCGTCGCCGTCCAGGTCGAAGGCCGTGTTGTCGCTCCAGTAGTTGCCGCGGCCGTTGTCCGACCATTCCATCATCCGCGTGCCCACGTACTTGACCTGGTTGCGGTTGTTGATGAAGGCGTTGCCTGAGATCCGGTTGCCCTCGGAGCCGGCGGTAAAGTGGATGCCGATGTCGCAGTTGGAGAAATGGTTGTCCGCAAAGCGGTTCTTGTTGGCGTTGTAGATGAATACGCATTTGCCCGAGCCATCGACGGTGTTGCCGGAGATGTCGGAGTTGTTGGCGTAGTTCATCATCAGCCCCTGCTCCACGTTGTTCACCGCCACGTTGCGGGTAACGACCAGGCGGTGCGAATACATGATCGCGTAGCCGATGTCGTTGCCGGTGGACACATTGCCGCTGATCTCGCTGTCGTTCGTGTACATGTAGTGCACGCCATAGCGCAGGTCATGGAAACGGTTGCCGGTGAACCGGTTCTGCTTGCTGGTGTTCACGAAGACGCCGTCGCGGCCGGCGGAGATGTCGTTGTCCACCACCGCGCTGCCCGGCGTGTTCCATAGCGACACCCCGTTGCCGCGCTCGGCCACGCGCAGTTCCTGGTTGCCGACGATGCGGTTGCCGCGCACCAGCGCGTTCTGCGGGCCCCATACATAAACGCCGAAAAGGTTGTCTAGGATGTCGTTGTGTTCGACCACGGCGCGGTGCGCGGTGCGGTCCAGAAAGATGCCCGCGTCCATGGCGGGCAGGTCCAGCCCGGAGCGCGTGACGGTCAGGTTGCGCAGCGACACGTCCGCGGCCTTGACCCACAGCGTGCGTCCTTCGCGGGTGCCGGCGATGATGGCGGAGCGGTCCTGCGGTCCTTCGATGACAAGGGGTTTGTCGATGACGATGGCGCCGGGGTAGGTGCCGGGCGCCAGACGCAGCGTGTCGCCGGGCTGCGCCGCGGCCACGGCCTGCGCCAGGTCGGCGCCTGCGGCGACCTCCAGGGTGGCGGCCGCGGCCGCCCCGTGCAGGGCCGGGCCGAAGCCGGCCAGCACGAGGCCGGCCGCGGCCCACGCCGCGTTTCGCAAGGTTGCGATGGCAGCCATGGATCGTTACGCAGACTTCTTGGGGTGCACGATCATCTGGCCGGACATTTCCATGTGCAGCGCGTGGCAGAACCACTGGCAGTAGTACCAGTAGATGCCGGGGCGATCCGCCTTGAACGTGATGGACGACGTGGCCTGCGGGCCGATTTCCATGGCGATGCCGTGGCCTTCGAGCGTGAAGCCGTGCGTCAGGTCTTCGATCACTTCCATGTTGGTCACGAACACGGTGACCTCGTCGCCCTGGTTCACCTCGAACTGCTTCAAGCTGAACATCGGCGCGACGGCCATCATGTACACGCGGACCTTGTTGCCGTCGCGCACGACCTTGGCCGCGTCTTCCAGCGACACGCCGTCCTTCTTGGCGATCTGGCGGGCGTCTTCCCACATGGGGTCGTCGCGCTTCCAGACGCTGATCGGGTTGATCTTGGAACGGTGCACCAGGCACATGTCGTGCGGCTCGGCAAAGCTGGGGCCGTCATGCACGAGCTTCATCTCGTCGCCGGAGATGTCGATGAGCTGGTCGTTTTCGGGCTTGAGCGGGCCCACGTTCAGGAAGCGGTCTTTCGAGAACTTGTTCAGCGACACCAGCCACTTGCCGTCGGCTTCCTTGGTTTCGCCCATGGTCGAGTGGTTGTGGCCCGGCTGGTAGTGCACGTCCAGCTTCTGCAGGATGGGATCAACCTTTTCGCCCTTGTACGCGCGCTTGGCCTTGTCGATGTTCCACTTGACCATCTGGCTGTCGATGAACAGCGTGGTGTAGGCGTTGCCGCGGCCGTCGAACGCGGTGTGCAGCGGGCCCAGGCCCAGCTGCGGTTCGGCCACGACGCAGTCGCGCGGCTTGATCTTGTCGGCGAACAGGTCGTCCAGCTTGCGCACGTCGATCACGGTGACCGTGGGCGAGAGCTTGCCGTTCAGCATGAGGTGGATGCCGTCGGGCGCGGCATTGCAGCCGTGCGGCGAATTCGGCACCGGGATGTAGCGCGTGTACTTGGACCCGTGGCGGCCGTCGACCACAGGCACGCCGCCCATCGTCTTGAAGTCGCCGTCCTTGACCGCCTTCTCGATGCGCTTGAGGTCGAAGACCACGACCCAGTCCTGCTCGTTGGCGGACATTTCCTCGACGGTGACGCCTTTCTCGGAGTTGTAGCAGGTGGCGAACGAATACTTGCCCTGGTAGTCGGCGTCGCCGTTGTCCAGGTTGCCGTCGACCAGCACTTGCCACGCCACCTTCATGGTGTCGCCATCAATGGCCGAGTACACCGAGAAGAAGTTCTTCTTGGGATCGTCCAGCACCTTGCCGTCGTTGGGCAGCGGGATGATGTGCTCGCCGTTGGCAAACACGTAGCCGGTGCGCGGATAGCGCTGCGGACGCAGGCCGTGCACGCCCGACACGTTGGGCAGTTCAACGATTTTGTCCGTCTTCATCACGTCCAGACGGATGCGGGCCACGCGGTTGTTGGCCTTGTCGTTGATGAAGAGGTAGCGGCCGTCGTAGGTCTGGTCGGTAAACGACAGGTGGGGATGGTGGGCGTCGCCGTTGGGGAATACGCCGCCCTTGTCCTTCAGGTACTCGCGGGTTTCAGGCGTGAGGCCTTCGGTCAGCACCTTGCGGCTCTCGTTGGTGCGGCCCCAGCCGGTGGCGCTGCAATGGTTGAACACGGGGATGCGCACGAGTTCGCGCATGGACGGCAGGCCCAGCACGCGGACTTCGCCGGACTGGCCGCTGGAGTTGAACGCATAGTATTCGTCGAGCTCGCCCGGCGCGACATGCCCGAGCACGGCGCCGTTGCCTGATTTGCCCTCTTTGCCGTGCGCGGTGGACATCTGCGCCCCGGCTACTAGGCCGGCCGCGCCGGTGATGGCTGCGGTGCCCAGGAAGCTTCGGCGTGTGAGGCCGGCTTTTTCGGGGGTCTTGTCGGACATGGATAACTCCTAGGTAGGGACGGCGCAGTGCGCCGCGGTACGAAAACCGTGTTTCACGATTCCCGGTTGGGGCGATTTGCCGAGTTGGGCGTCGGCATGCGGTGCAGAACGACTTCCTGCACCGACGGCTCAGGGGGCGGAGCCGGGCGCCGCTCACGCTTAGCCTGCTTCTGGATCAGGTGAGGGCACTTTTGTTTGTGGTGGTAAAGCATTTGGCAGTGCAGGCACTGGATGCACTCGTTCGGGTTGATTTCGCCGGAGGGGTCGATCGCCTGAACGGGGCATTCGATGTTGCAGCGCTGACAGGGGTTGCCGCAGTCGCGGTAGCGCTTGAGCCAATTGAAGATGCGCAGGCGGGCGGGGATGGCCAGCGCGGCGCCCAGCGGGCAGAGGTAGCGGCAGAAGAAGCGTTCGATGAAGAGGCCCGCGGCCAGCAGCGCCACGGCGAACAGCACGAAGGGCCAGTGGCGCACGAAGTGCAGGATGATCGCGGTCTTGAAGGGTTCGACTTCGGCCAGTTGTTCGGCGACCGCCAGGTCGTACAGCGAGAAGCCGAAGAGCAGCAGGAAGATCACGTACTTGAACGTGGACAGGCGCTGCGCCACGCCGTGGCGGATCTTGAGCTGGCGCACGCCAAGCCGCCGGGCGATGCGGTTGGTCAGTTCCTGCAGCGCGCCGAACGGGCACAGCCAGCCGCAGAACGCGCCGCGGTTCCAGAACACCATGGAGATGGCGGTGGCGCACCACAGGATGAACACCAGCGGGTCCATCAGGAAGTATTCCCAGCGGAAGTCTGTGCGCAGGGCCGAGAAGAACGTCAGTACGTTCACGATGGACAACTGCGCCTGCCCGTACCAGCCGATCCAGAACAGCGCGAAGGCCAGGAACGCGAGGCGCAGGCGGTCGTGCAGCAACGGGCGCGACGTCAGTTGATCCTGGAAGAAGAAGATGCCGACCAGCACCGTCAGGGCGACGGTCAGGATGGCGATCTGGCCGGCCTTGCCTTGCCAGATTTGCTTCCACAACGCGGGCGGGGCGGTTTCGACGTCGGGCGAAAGCGCGGGTGCAGTGGCGGGATGGCCTGCTGCTGCGGGTGCGGTCGGCGGCGCGACGGCGCGGGTGTAGGCCGTGGGCAGGTCATACGGCAGGTCGAACGTGACGAACGCCTTGTCCGACACGCTGAGCACGCGCTGCACCATCAGTTGCAGGCGCCACGGTTTGACCGGGTCGAGCGAGGCATCCTCGGGCACGACAAAGAGGGCGACTTCGCGCAGCGCCGGCGCGCCCTTGGCGTTGACGTCGGCCAGCCGCTGGTGGTTGCGGTCGCGGAACCGGAAGGCGCTTTCGTCCTGGATGACCTCGATGCGGTCGAAGATGCCGCCGCGCACGTAGCCCGAACCCTTGAACGAATAGAGACCATTGCCGGCGACCAGCACGGCCTGCTGGCCGGGCTTGAGGCGTTCTTTCAGGCGCTGCCAGCCGATGTCGCCCAGCAGGCTGCGGCCGATGGACGGAGCGCTGACCAGTGCGGCGTACAGGTCGATGAAGGTGTCGTCGGGGCCGCCTTCGCCGTGTTCGGCGGCGTCCTTGCGGCCGGATCGCAGAAACGCCTGGTTGACGTCGTCGGGCGTCAGGCGCAGGTTCTTCACGGCGCCGGCGTCAAGCAGTTCCTGCCAGGTCTGCACGGTGTCTTTGCTTTCGTCGATGACGCGGGTTGCCACTGGTTGCGCGGCCTGGCGCGGCGCGCCCGACTTGTCGATGCCGTGGGCGCGCGCCACCGCGATGGCGGACCGCGTGATCGTGTCGCCGATCACCATCAGCGTGACCGTGGCGCCGCTGACGATATCGACGGGCGGCGGCGCGCCGTGCCGGGGCGGGGCGTCGACGAAGTTCAGGCCGACGTAGCCCTGGATGAAGTGGTCGACCTTGGCTTGTGGGATGCCGATCAGCACGATGGGCTCGTGGTGTTCGACCAGCTTTGCGCCCATGATGCGGCCGCTGTCGGAAAGCCCCACCAGCACGTCGATGGGTTTGCTGGAGTAGCCGCGGGTGTTGACGACGTCGGTGGTCAGGTAGACAAGGCCCAGCGGCTTGTTGCCCGCAAACACGCGGGCAATTGCGGGCTTGCCTTCGACGGGACCGGTGCGGTCGGCGCCGGGAAATACGTCTGTGATAGGTGTGCTGGCCAGGAAGTCAGGCAGGCGCTGCGCCTGCGCGGTTTGCGCCAGGAACAGACAGGAAAGCCATAAAACAATGAACGCGGCCTGAATGTATTTTGTGAACCGGTGGGGTACTTCGGTACTGCCGCGCATGCTGAACTCTGTTCGTCGTGTTTGCTTACGGGCATCCTACGAACATGCACTCAGGATCGGATTGCGGTTTGTCAATCTGCCAGAGTCGAAGGCCTAATAGCCCTACGAAATGTAGGGGAAGTTCCTGAGTTTTGAGGGGTATCCGCAGGGGGTGTTGATAGATGTCAAGAGTGCGAGGGGAAGGCAGTCCTACACTGATCCGCGGCGGCAACGGCGTCTGCATCTGGCTGGCGTACGTGCATCGACCGCTGTGTCATCGGAGAATTTCATGCTGGCAAAAGCCACCCTCGCCATCCTTCTTTCCGCCTCCAGCCTGCCCGTGCTGGCCGCGCAATGTGAAGCCACCGTCGAAAGCAACGACGCCATGCAGTTCAACGTCAAGGAAATCGTGGTCGACAAGAGCTGCAAGGAATTCACGGTCAACCTCAAGCACGTCGGCAAAATGGCCAAGGTCGCAATGGGCCACAACTGGGTCCTCACCAAGGAAGCCGACAAGCAGGCCGTCGCCACGGACGGCATGGGCGCCGGGCTGGCACAAGACTACGTCAAGGCGGGCGACACCCGCGTCATCGCCCACACCAAAGTCATCGGCGGCGGTGAATCCGACTCCGTCAAGATCGACGTCTCCAAGCTCGCCGCTGGCGAAAACTACGCATTCTTCTGCTCCTTCCCCGGCCACTGGGCCATGATGAAGGGCACGCTCAAAGTCGGCGGCTGATGTCCCGACGGGTCTGTTGAGACAAGCAAGAGCCGGCCGGGGGGCCGGCTTTTTCATGCCCGCAACGTTTGACGCGCGGCGCGCGTAAACCGGGACACACGGCCCGTTTCAGGCGCTTGCAAGCCTTAGTCCATTCGGCCCAAAGCCTCTGTCTATCAGGCTTACGGAGGGGATGCGTCACCGGCATGTCATGGATTTTCCATGTACGATTACCGGTCGTGTAACTTCTGGAGCTCCTGATGGAGTGGCTGCTGGACCCCGCTGCGTGGGTCGGCTTGCTTACCCTGGTCGTCCTTGAGATCGTCCTGGGCATTGATAACCTGATTTTCATCGCCATCCTGGCGGACAAGCTGCCGCCCGCGCAGCGCGATCGCGCGCGCATCATGGGCCTGAGCCTCGCGCTGATCATGCGCCTGGGCCTGTTGTCCGTCATGTCATGGCTGGTCACGCTGACTACCCCCCTGTTCAATATCGGTCCGCTATCGCCCTCGGGGCGCGACCTGATCCTGATGGTGGGCGGCCTGTTCCTGTTGTTCAAGGGCACCATGGAACTGCACGAGCGCCTGGAAGGCAGCATGCACACCGGCTCGTCCGGCCCGCGGGTCTATGCCAGCTTCTGGGTGATCGTCACGCAGATCGTGGTGCTGGATGCGGTGTTCTCGCTGGACTCGGTCATTACCGCCGTCGGCATGGTGGATCACCTGGCCATCATGATGATCGCGGTCATCATTGCCATCGGCATCATGCTGATCGCGTCCAAGCCGCTGACGCGCTTCGTCAACGCCCACCCGACGGTGGTGGTGCTGTGCCTGGGCTTTTTGCTGATGATCGGCTTTTCGCTCCTGGCCGAAGCCTTCGGCTTCAAGGTGCCCAAGGGCTATCTGTACGCCGCCATCGGGTTCTCGGTTGCCATCGAGGCGCTCAACCAGGTGGCGCGCCGCAACCTGCTCAAGCTCGACGCCCGTTTTCCCATGCGCGAACGCACCGCCTCGGCCGTGCTGCGCATGCTGGGCAAGCGGCCGCCGGCCAGCGACGAACCCGACCTGCCCAATGCCGGCAGCCCGGCAGTACAGGCCTTCGGGGTCGAAGAACGCAACATGGTCAGCGGCGTGCTGACGCTGGCCGAGCGTTCCATCCGTTCCATCATGACGCCGCGCACGGACGTTTCCTGGATCAATATCGACGACGATCCCGACAACATCCGCCGCCAGCTCACCGAGGCGCCGCACAGCTTCTTTCCGGTGTGCCGCGGCTCGCTGGACGAAGTGCTGGGCATCGGCCGCGCCAAGGATCTGATCGCGGACCTGATCACCGAGGGCCGGGTGCGCCGCAACCGTCTGCGCGATCCCATCATCGTGCACGAGTCGATCGGCATCCTGCGCCTCATGGACACCCTCAAGCGCTCGCGCGGCCAGCTCGTGCTGGTAGCTGACGAGTTCGGCGCCATCGAGGGGCTGGTGACGCCGATCGACGTTTTCGAGGCCATCGCCGGCGAATTCCCCGACGAAGACGAGCTGCCCGACATCGTGGCGGACGGCGACAACACCTGGAAGATCGACGGGGCGGCCGACCTGCACCACGTCGAGCAGGTGCTTGAAACCGAAGGCCTGGTCGACGACGCCCAGGACTTTTCCACGCTTGCGGGCTATCTGCTCTCTCGCTTCGGACACCTGCCCAAGCCGGGCGACGTGTGCGAATACCAGATCCATCACCAGCATTTCCGCTTCGAAGTCCTGGAAATGGATGGCCGCCGCATCGCGCTGGTGCGTGTCGAGAAGCGCCCCGAAGAGCATTTTCCTGACGAAGCAACCCTAGCCAACGACTAACAGAGAGAGACCCCAGCCCGTGACCGAGAACTCGCTCTATCTGATCAAAGCATTCATCCTTGGCATCCTGGAAGGCCTGACTGAATTCATCCCCGTGTCCAGCACGGGCCACCTCATCCTGGTCGGCGACTGGCTCAATTTCGATTCGGGCGACGGCAAGGTGTTCGAGGTGGTCATCCAGCTTGGATCCATCCTTGCCGTGATGTGGGTTTTCCGAGCCCGGCTGCTCAAGCTGATCCGCGGCACGCTGACGGGCGAGCCCAGCGAGGTGGCCTTCACCCGCAACCTGATCCTGGCGTTCCTGCCGGCGGCGGTGATCGGCGCGATCTTCATCAAGACCATCAAAGCGGTGTTCTACCACCCGGCGGTGGTCGTGGTGACGCTGGTGCTGGGCGGGCTGATCATGCTGTACGTCGAACGCCGCACGCGCCACACGCCGGGCGATGCGCCGGGCGCCGCCGACGACACCGCCTCGGACGAGCGCGCGTCGGCCCACACGCTGGAACAGATCACCTGGAAGCAGGCGCTGGGCGTGGGCGTGGCGCAGTGCTTTGCGATGATTCCCGGCACCTCGCGGTCGGGCGCCACCATCATCGGCGGCATGATCGCCGGCATCCAGCGCAAGACGGCCACCGAATTCTCGTTCTTCCTGGCCATGCCGACCATGCTGGGCGCGGCGGCCTACGACATGTACAAGAACTTCGGCCTGCTGACCCAGCACGACCTGTCGGGCATCGCCGTGGGCTTCATCGCGGCGTTCCTGAGCGCCATGGTGGTGGTGCGGGCCGTGCTGCGCTTCGTGGCCAACCACACGTACCGCGTGTTCGCCTGGTACCGGATCATCTTCGGCGGCATCGTGGCGGCCTGGATCTTCACGCGCTGATTCCTCTCGCCACACGGCGATCGCAGAAAGAAAAAGGGCCGCTTTCTCAAGCGGCCCTTGTTTTTGTCCGGCGTGGGACGGGTGGCGTCTACGCTTCCGTTTCCAGGTCGTAGAACTGCAGCCCGTCGCGGTCAATGACCAGCCAGCCGCCGCGCGGCGGCGACACGTGATCGCAGTCCCAATCGGGCAGCACCCAGCGCTCGCGCTTTTGGCCGTCGACATCGAGCACGTGGCGGTTGGGGCGATGCGTGTGGCCATGCACCAGCACGCGAACGCCCGTCTCGCGGAAGATCGATTCGATGGCGTCCGCGTTGACGTCCATGATTTCCATGGACTTCGTCTGGTTGGCCGCCTGGCTCTCGCCCCGTGCCTGCTGCGCCATGGCCAGCCGCTCGGGAATGGTCTTGGCCAGGAATTCGGCCTGCCATTGCGGGTTGCGGACCATCTTGCGGAACTGCTGGTAGGCGGCGTCGTCCGTACAGAACTCGTCGCCGTGCGTCAGCAGGACCTGGCCGAAATCGGTTTCCAGCAGTGCCGGCTCGGGCAGCAGGCTGGCGCCCACGGCCTTTGCCAGTTCCTCGCCGATGAGGAAATCGCGGTTGCCGCGCCCCAGCCAGACCGGGATGCGGCCGGCCGTATTGCGCAGCGCCACCAGTACCGTGGCAAGCCACGGCGGGGCGGCGCGGATCACGTCGTCGCCAATCCAGGCGTCGAAGATGTCGCCGGGCAGCAGCAGGGCTGCCGCCTCTTCCTCTGCCGCCTGCAGAAAGGCCAGGAAGGCCTCCGAGGTGGCCGGCGTGGCCGGCCCCAGGTGCAGGTCGGATGCCAGCCAGACCGGGCCGGGCAGGGAGATCTTATTCAAGAACTTCGGCCTTCTCGATGATGACGTCTTCGTTCGGCACGTTCTGGTGGAAGCCCTTGTTGCCGGTCTTCACGCCCTTGATCTTGTCGACCACGTCCTGGCCTTCGGTGACGGCGCCGAACACGGCGTAGCCCCAGCCGTTCGGCGTGGGCGACGTGAAGTTCAGGAAGTCGTTATTGGACACGTTGATGAAGAACTGGGCGGTGGCCGAGTGCGGATCGCTGGTGCGGGCCATGGCCAGGGTGTACTTGTCGTTCTTCAGGCCGTTGTTGGCCTCGTTTTCGATCGGGGCGTGGGTCTGCTTCTGCTTCATGCCGGGTTCGAAGCCGCCGCCCTGGACCATGAAGCCGTCGATCACGCGATGGAACACGGTGCCGTTGTAGAAGCCTTCCTTGACGTAGGTCAGGAAGTTTTCAACGGACTTGGGCGCCTTGGCGGCGTCCAGGGTGATGACCATGTCGCCTTGGTTCGTTTGAAGCTTGACGCGGGGATTGGTGCTCATGGTTTTGGTGCCTTCGGAGGTGGAGGGAGAAGAAGAGGCTGCGGGGGCGGCGCTGACGAACGCCGGAGCGAATGCAGCCAGTGCGAACGAGCACGCCGTCAGGCGCAGCAGGTGAAGAGGGGAGTAACGGGACATCATTTGCCTTGTTTATCCTTCAACATTGTTTCAACTTCGCGGACCTTTTCCCGCATGCCAGGCACGCCGTCGCCGGCGGCCTCCTTGTAGGTTCGCAAGGCCTGCAGCAGTTGCAGGTCGCCGAGGTTGGCGCGGGCGGCGGCGTAGTTCGGGTCTGCGCGCAATGCCATCTGGAGGGCATCCTGCGCACGGTCGAGTTCGCCGCGTCCAGCATATAGAGCTGCCAGATTGTTCCAGGGTTCCGGCAATTCCGGGAACCGCGTGGTCATATCGTTGTAGATGTCGATGGCTTCGTTCGTGCGGTCCAGGGCGGCGAGGGCGCGCGCATGCTGGAACATGAGCTGTACGTCGGTGCCGCGCTGGTCCTTGATCTCGGCCTGGCGCTTTTCGATCATCGCCAGCGCTTCCGCGTTTTCGCCACGGTTCAGCATGCGCTCGATGTGCGTCGTGATCTGCGACGCGGAGGGGATCAGCCGGGTGTCCACGCTGGGCTTGGCGGCTTCCAGCAGATTGGCCAGAGCGTCCCAGCCGCCCTCAGGCGGAATCGGGTCCAGGGTGGTGCGGGTGGCGTTAGGGTTTTCTCCCGCACCGCCGCTCATCGACTGGGCGAGGGCGACGCCCGCCGGCGCGCCGGCCAAGGCCAGGGCGAGCAGGGCAACGCAAAAACGCGGCTTGATAGTCACGTGGGCTTTCCGTTAAAAGTCTTGGCCGGCTGGCGCTTACGCGCGCGACCGGGCCGCTTGCTATACTTGACGACCGCCATTTTAGCCCCGGTTGCGTTTTTGGCTCGACCATCGCGTTCAAGGCAGTAGGGAATAGGGGCCACCGGAAGAATACGGGCCATCGATCCCGCACGGACAGCACTGCCGGGACAGACTGCCAGGACTGCACTGCCAATGGACTGCACTGCCATCGGGGCGGCAATGTAAATGGGGCGGCGAATTGGGCGGCACGCGTTGACGGTATGTTCCGTCGACAGCAACTTTCCGAAACCGCCACGGAACACTAAACGAAACCTATCGCGCCATGCTGCAAATCTACAACACGTTATCGCGTACCAAAGAACCGTTCAAACCGGCCCAGGCCGGCCAGGTGCGCATGTACGTGTGTGGCATGACCGTGTATGACTTCTGCCATCTGGGCCACGCCCGCATGCTGGTGTCGTTCGACGTCGTGCAGCGCTGGCTGCGCGCCAGCGGCTTGTCGGTTGACTATGTGCGCAACATCACGGACATCGACGACAAGATCATCCGCCGCGCCGTGGAAACGGGCCGCCGCATCGGCGAAGTCACCGAGTTCTACATCGACGCCATGCATGCCGACGAGCGCGCGCTGGGCGTCGAATCGCCTGATCGCGAACCCCGCGCCACGCAGTACGTGGGCGAGATGCTCGACATCATCGGCAAGCTCGAAACCAACGGGCTGGCCTACCAGGCCGAAGACGGCGACGTGAATTACGCCGTGCGCGGTTTCCCCGGCTACGGCAAGCTGTCCGGCAAGACGCTCGATGACCTGCGCGCCGGCGAGCGCGTGGCGGTGGGATCCAGCAAGCGCGACCCGCTCGATTTCGTCCTCTGGAAGTCCGCCAAGGCCGAAGAACCCGCCGACACCAAGTGGGAATCGCCGTACGGCCTGGGCCGCCCGGGCTGGCACATCGAGTGCTCGGCCATGAGCAAGTCGCTGCTGGGTCTGCCCCTGGACATCCATGGCGGCGGTCCGGACCTGAAATTCCCGCACCATGAAAACGAGATCGCCCAGACCGAGGGCGCGTTCGGCGGCACGCTGGCCAACATCTGGATGCACTGCGGCCCGCTCATGGTCGATTCGGACAAGATGTCCAAGTCCCTGGGCAACTTCCGCACCATCCGCCAGACCGTCGCGCAGAATGACCCGGCGGCGGACCAGTCCGAGTACCAGGTGAACCCGCGCGAAGCGGAAATGGTGCGCTTCTTCATTGTGCGCAACCATTACCGCAGCCCGCAGAACTACACGCCGGACAACCTGATCGACGCGCAGAACGCGCTGGATCGCCTGTACCAGGCCCTGCAAAACGTGCCGGCCGACGATCAGGGCATTGACTGGAACGAGCCTCAGGCGCAGGCCTTCAAGGCCGCGATGGACGACGACTTCAATAGCTCGGGCGCCGTGGCCGCGTTGTTCGAACTGGCCTCCGAGGCCAACCGCACCAAAAGCGCGCGCAGCGCCGGTCAGATGAAGGCCCTGGCTTCGCTGCTGGGCCTGCTGCAGCAGGCGCCCGCCACGTACTTCCAATCCGCCACCCGCTATTCCGCGGCCGCTATCGAGCAAGGCGCGCGCAGCACGCTGGATGCCGACGCCATCCAGTCCCTGATCGACGCGCGCGCGGCCGCCAAGGCTGCCCGCAACTTTGCCGAAGCCGACCGCATCCGCGCCGAGCTGCGCGAATCCGGCATCGAGCTGGACGACAAACCGGGCGGCCTGACGCAATGGCGCCGCGCGTGACCCCGCAGGATACGCCGGACATGTCCACCGCAGATCTCGAGATTCCCAAGCCTGAATACTGGGAGGCCGCCGTGGCGCACCTGATGCGCCGCGACCGCATTCTGAAAAAGATCATCCCCCAGCACCCGGAGGTCTGGCTGACCTCGCGCGGCACGCCGTTCATCACGCTGGCGCGGGCGATCATCGGGCAACAGATTTCCCCGAAGGCGGCCGATGCCGTCTGGACCAAGTTCATCGACGCCGTGGGCAAACGCCCCACGCCCGTCGCCGTGCTGCGCGTTGGCCTGGACGGCCTGCGCAAGGCCGGACTGTCGCAACGCAAGGCCGAATATGTGCTCGACCTGGCCGTGCATTTCGGCGAGCGCCGGGTCCATCCCGAGAAATGGGCGGCCATGGACGACGAGGCCGTCATTTCGGAACTGGTCGCCATCCGCGGCATCGGACGCTGGACGGCGGAGATGTTTTTGATTTTCAATCTACAGCGGCCTGATGTCCTGCCGCTGGATGATCCCGGGTTGCTCAAGGCAATCTCGCTACACTATTTCAGCGGCGAGCCTGTCTCTCGCTTCGAGGCTCGCGAAGTCTCGTTGGCGTGGCAGCCCTGGCGTACCGTGGCGACCTGGTATCTGTGGCGCAGTCTGGAACCGACGCCGGTCCAATACTGACGCAAACCAGGCAGCCCATCTACGGAACCACACTACATGCGCAATACATTTTTGGAATTTGAACAGCCGCTCGCCGAGCTTGAGAACAAGATCGAGCAGCTGCGCTATGTGCAGGCCGATTCGGCGGTAGACATCTCCGATGAAATCGGACGTCTGCAGCAGAAGAGCCAGACGCTCGCCAAGGAGATCTACGCCAAGCTCACGCCCTGGCAAACGGCGCTTGTCGCGCGTCACCCCCAGCGTCCCTACACGCTGGACTACGTGCGCGAAATGTTCACCGACTTCCATGAACTGCACGGCGACCGCATGTACGCCGACGACCAGTCCATCGTGGGCGGCCTGGCGCGCTTCAACGGCACGCCGTGTATGGTCATCGGCCACCAGAAGGGCCGCGACACCAAGGAGCGCGCCGCGCGCAACTTCGGCATGCCGCGCCCCGAGGGTTATCGCAAGGCCCTGCGCCTGATGCGCCTGGCTGAAAAATTCGGCATTCCCGTCTTCACCTTCGTGGACACCCCGGGCGCCTATCCCGGCATCGGCGCCGAAGAGCGCGGCCAGTCCGAAGCCATCGGCCACAATCTTTACGCCATGGCCGAACTGAAAGTCCCGTTGATCTGCACGATCATCGGCGAAGGCGGTTCGGGCGGCGCGCTGGCCATTGCCGTCGGCAACGCCGTGCTGATGCTGCAATACGCCACCTACGCCGTGATTTCGCCGGAAGGCTGCGCCTCGATCCTCTGGCGCAGCGCCGACAAGGCCCCCGAGGCCGCCGACGCGCTGGCCATCATCGCGCCCCGTCTGAAGGATCTGGGTCTGGTGGATCGCGTGGTCAACGAACCCGTGGGCGGCGCTCATCGCGACCCCCGCGTCATGGCCCGCCTCTTGCGCCGCGCGCTCGGCGACGCCCTGCGCCAGCTTCAGGGCATGACCCCCGAACAGCTCGTCGAGCAGCGCCTTGAGCGCGTGCGCTCGTACGGCGCCTTCCAGGAAGTGCGCGCGTAAAGCGGGCAGGGCGCCGGCCCTTTGCCGGCGCCGCGGCCCCCGCGCCCTTGCACGCTCATGACTGACGTCTCGCCGCCCGGCAGCCATCCCCGGGCCGACGCGGGCGCCATTCCCTCCCTGCCCATCTCCACCGCGCTTGCCGCGGCGTTGCGCCAGATGCTCCAGGCACTGCCCGAGCGTCCGCGCCGCATTGCCGTGGCCTTCAGCGGCGGCGCGGACTCGGCCATGCTGGCCGTACATGCGGCCGCCGTCGCGCCGCTGCTGGGCATCGAGGTGATGCTTTTCCATGTGCACCACGGTTTGCAGGCGCAGGCCGATGAATGGGCGCAACACGGCCAAGCCCTGGCCGCAAGACTGTCGGTCCCGCTTATCGAGGCGCGCGTGCAGGTCGAGCCGGCCAGCGGCAAGGGCATCGAAGCCGCCGCGCGCGATGCGCGGTATGCCGCGCTCGCCCGGTTGGCGCAGGAGCACGCCGTCCACCACATCCTGCTCGCCCACCATCGCAACGATCAGGCGGAAACCGTGTTGCTGCGCCTGCTGCGCGGGACCGGGCTGTCGGGCATGGCGGCCATGGCGCCGGTAACGCAGCGCGATGGCGTGTCGTACGTGCGCCCGTGGCTTGAGCAGGATCGCCGCGCGATTCTTCAGGCGGCAGATGACGTAGAGGCAGCCATCGGCTGGCGCGCCGTGCAGGACCCCACCAATGCCGATCCGCGCTACACCCGTGCCGCACTGCGTGAATTGCTGGCGCCCGTGCTGGATGCGCGCTGGCCCGGCTGGCGCGGCATCGTCGCGCGCCATGCGCGGCACATGGCCGAAGCGGCAGAGATTCTGGACGAAGTCGCCCGTGAAGATTTCGCCCGGCTGGATCCCGGTGCCGATGACGCCAGTTTTTCGTTGCAGGCGTGGCGCGGACTATCGCCCGCCCGTCAGTCGCAGGTGTTGCGGTATTGGCTGGAGCGAAATGGGGCGCGGATGCCCACCGACGCGCGCATGGCGGACCTGCTGAGGCAGTTGCGTGGCCTGCACAGCCTGGGCCATGACCGGCAATTGCGAGTGGAGCAGGCGGGCCACGTGATTCGATGTCACCGCGGCCGCGTGTGGGTGGAGCGCCGGGGGCAGGCCGGTTTGTAGGTCAGGATGTAAGGTGGTATGCAGGCCGGTACGTAAGCCGGTACGTAAGCGCGATCGGAACCCGGTTCGGACGCCGGTTTGCGACAGGAGGTCAGCTACTCCGATTTGGGGCGGTATCGACAAGCCCGACACCGTATTCACCCCGAAAATGGACATAAATCTGCGCAAACTGCGCAAATTTTTACCGTCGCGCTAGAATATATGGTTTTGCCCGTCAACACTTGCGGCGGGTGTCCAGCCAGAGTACGAGATGTCCCTGATCGTTCACAAATATGGCGGTACTTCGATGGGCTCGGTCGAGCGCATCAGAAACGTGGCGCGTCGCGTCGCAAAGTGGCACGCCGCCGGCCACCAGGTTGTTGTTGTTCCGTCCGCCATGGCGGGCGAGACGAATCGTCTGCTGGGCTTGGCGCGCGAGCTCTCGCCCCAGCCCGACGGCCGCGAACTCGACATGATCGCCGCCACCGGCGAGCAAGCCAGCAGCGGCCTTCTGGCCATTGCCTTGCAGGCCGAGGGCGTGTCAGCGCGCAGCTATGCCGGTTGGCAAGTGCCCGTGCGCACCGATTCGTCTTTCACGAAAGCCCGCATCACGTCCATCGACGACGCCCGCGTGCGCGCTGATCTGGACGCCGGCCGTGTGGTCATCGTGACGGGCTTCCAGGGCATCGACCCTGACGGCCACATCACCACGCTGGGCCGTGGCGGCTCCGACACCTCGGCTGTGGCCGTGGCGGCCGCCATCAAGGCCGACGAATGCCTGATCTACACCGACGTGGACGGCGTCTACACGACCGATCCGCGCGTCGTGCCCGAAGCGCGCCGCATGTCCGTCGTTTCCTTCGAGGAAATGCTGGAAATGGCCTCGCTGGGCTCCAAGGTCCTGCAGATCCGCTCGGTCGAGTTCGCTGGCAAATATCGTGTTCCGGTCCGGGTCCTGTCCTCGCTGACCGACCCCCTTATCCCGCTCGACGAAGAAATGGTCTCGGGCACGCTGATTACTTTTGAGGAAGACGAAAAAATGGAAGCCGCCGTTGTCTCCGGCATCGCCTTCAGCCGCGACGAAGCCAAAATCACCCTGCTAGGCGTTCCCGACAAACCCGGCATCGCATTCTCCATTCTGGGTCCCGTCGCCGCCGCCAACATCGACGTCGACATGATCGTGCAGAACCAGTCCGTGGCCGGCACGACCGACTTCTCGTTCACCGTGAACCGCAACGAATTCACGCGCGCCGTCGACCTGCTCAAGCGCGAAGTCATCCCCGCCGTCGGTGCCCGTGAACTGTCCACCGACGAAAAGGTCGCCAAGGTCTCCATCGTCGGCATCGGCATGCGCTCGCACGTCGGCGTCGCCAGCCTGATGTTCCAGACGCTCTCGCAAGAGGGCATCAACATCCAGATGATCAGCACCAGCGAAATCAAGACCTCGGTCATCATCGACGACAAGTACATGGAACTGGGCGTGCGCGCACTGCACAAGGCCTTCGGTCTGGACCAGGCGCCGGCCACCAAGGTCTGATGAATCAGGTCCGGCACGATTTTTTTGCGTGAACGCCCCGATCGCGGGCAAGAGCCAAAAAAATCGTGCTAGAATCTCGTTCTCTTTTCGGAGACGTGCCCGAGAGGCTGAAGGGGCTCCCCTGCTAAGGGAGTATGTGGCTAAAAACTGCATCGTGGGTTCGAATCCCACCGTCTCCGCCAAAGACACTTGCACCAGTGAACCAAGGTTGCCTCAAGACCCGCATAGCTTATTGCTCTGCGGGTTTTTTGTTTTCTACGCGGTAATTGTGCGCGTTTGACCACGCGTAGCCGTCGTCCTGGTTGTAGTTGTAGTCCTAGTCTCGATACGGTTGCGGTGATCTACGTCTTTCTTCCGATCAACGCCCGCGCCTGTTCCACCACATCCGCGTCGTTCGGCCGGAAATCCACCTGCACTGCTTGCGCAAGGTGCACGAAGTGCGATTGCGAACTGCGCGCGTACGCCGGGTCGTAGTGCCTGTCGATCAGTTCGCGCGCCAGGTCTTCGCGGCGCCCTTCGTCCACCAGCGTTATCCAGCCCTTGATGGTTTCTCGGCTGTGCAGTCCCAACATGCGCTGCAACTGCGCCTTGAGCCAATCCGGCGTGTCGAACAGTCGCGCGTAATCCTGCTGCAGGAAGCGCGTGCGGTCGTCGCGGCTGGCGCGGACTTCGACACAGTCACCCTGATGCATGGCATGCAGCAAGGATGCGGGCAGTTCCACCGCGCCGATCTTGCGGCTTTCTGCTTCGACGAACACCGGTTGGCTGGCGTCGAGTTCGCGCAGCCTGACTGCGAGCAGCGTGTCGAAGCGCTTCTGCGTGGGCTGCTCCGCGCCGGGCAATGCGCCCAGCAGCGAACCCCGATGGGAGGCAAGGTCTTCCAGGTCCAGCGTCTGCGCGCCTGCGTCACGCAGCGCGTGCAACAGGCGCGTCTTGCCGCTGCCGGTGGGGCCGGTCAGTACGACGAAGCGCAGCGGTTGTGGGAGCGTTTGCAGACCGTCCAGGGTGGCGCGCCGGTAAGTCTTGTAGCCGCCGTCGAGTTGCCGGGCGCGCCAGCCGATCATGTTGAACATCAACGTCATCGAGCCCGACCGCTTGCCGCCTCGCCAGCAGTAGATCAGCGGACGCCAGCCTTGCGGGCGGTCGGCGAAGGTGGTTTCCAAATGGCGGGCGATGTTGCGAGCGACGATGGCCGCGCCCGCGCGGGATGCTTCGAAGGGAGATACCTGCTTGTACATCGTGCCGATCAGGGCGCGTTCTTCGTTGTCGAGCACTGGCGCGTTGCGGGCGCCCGGAATGTGATCGTCGGCGTATTCCAGCGGCGTGCGCACGTCGATGATTTCGTCGAAATCATCGACTTTGTCCAGACTGACAAGCAGGTGTTTCACGCGGACCGTCCCTCGGTAAGTCGGTCCGCAATTTTCGCACGCTGCGGTGTCGTGTCGGGTCTTCTTGGGAGGCGGATAGCTTGGCAGCCCTTGCCAGGATGAGGTGTCTAACACCCGGGTGACCCTGCTTCAATCTTGAAGTGCTGCTATGCAGGTGCCAGACACCCAGACGCCACCTACTCGCGAAGCGTCATCACTGCAACGCAAAACACCGCGTAAGTCGCCGAAGGCCGCCCGCGCGGCCGATCGGGGACGGGCATCGCAAGATGCTTCGAATCTGAGAACCTCTGCACAATAATGCCAAGCACACCAACCGCCCCAGCGCCCGGCAGATTGCAAATGCTAGAGTCCGGTGCGGTGGCGGCCCGGGGTGCGCGGGGCGTCGATAAGCCCGAGGGAATCCGTAGGAGTCGCCGAAGGCGAGGACGAGGATGACGATGGGGCAGTCCGGAGCGAAGGCTCCGGACCGCAATCGTGGCCCCGCGCACCCCGGGACGCCACCGTGCCGGACGCCTCAAGAACCCACACCGAAAAAGTAGCAATGGACTTTTCCTTCAAGTGCACCACCTGCGACGAGTTCCACCACGGCCTGCCAAGCTTCGGCGCCGATGCGCCCGCAACGTATTACGCCGTCCCCCCCGAAGAACGAGACCAGCGTTGCGACCTGGGCAGCGACGATTGCGTAATCGACGAGCAGCACTTCTATGTGCGCGGCTGCATCGAGCTGCCGATCGCGGGCCACCCAGAACCCTTCGTGTGGGGCGTGTGGGTCTCGCTCAGTCTGCAAAGCTACGAGACGTGGGTGCGGATGTCGGACGAGGCAAAGCGTTCGCACACGCCGCCGTTGTTCGGCTGGCTTACGACGCGGCTCGATCCGTATCCCGACACGATCGGACTGAAGACGCACGTGCATCTTCGGGACGACGGCATCCGGCCGTACATCGAGCTGGAGCCCACGAGTCATCCGTTGGCGGTGGAGCAACGCGAGGGGATCACGACCGGCCGCGTTGCGGAGATCTATGCGCTGCTGGTGCACGGGCAGGCGGGCGCGGCGTAGAGAGGGCGATTCGCCCGACGGATCGCCGCCCGACGGATCGCCGCCCAACGAATCGCCGCACCGCCAGCCCGCGTCAGGCGCCGAACGTCAGCGCATTCGTCAGATCGCCCATCGCCGCTTGTCCTCGCGCCGTCATGGCGTCATCGCGCGCCTTCAAACCATCGAGCATCGGCAGGTCGAAGAGCCGCGTGGCAAGACGCAGGATGGAGCCCGTGTCGTAGATCGTGTGGTCCACCGTGCCCTTCTTGGCAAAGGGTGACACGATCACCGCCGGGATACGCGTGCCCGGGCCCCAACGGTCGCCTTGCGGCGGCGCAACGTGATCCCACCAGCCGCCGTTCTCGTCCACGGTGATCACCACCACCATGTTCTCCCACTGCTTGCTCTTCCTCAGGCTGTCCACGATGTGCGCGATGTGGCGATCACCCGAGTCCACGTCCGCGTATCCCGCGTGCATGTTCAGGTTGCCCTGCGGCTTGTAGAAGGTCATCGGCGGTAGCGTGCCCGCTTCGGCGTCGGTCAGGAATTTGTTGGTGGAATTGAGATCACCCAGGCCGCCGTCGCGGATGTGCGCCGTGCGCGCCGCCGTGCCCGGCCCCGTGCTCTTGAAATAGTTGAACGGCTGGTGATGCGCCTGGAAGTTCGGCGACGACGGAAAGCCCGTGCTGGCCGTTGAATCGACGGCGGCTTTCCAACCGCCTGCATACCAAGCCCAGTCTAGGCCCTTCGCACTCATCAGATCACCGATGTTGGCATGCGTTTGCGGAACCATCGTTTGCGGGCTGGCCGGATCCGCCAGTGTCGGATCGGTGGCATCGCGGCTGAACGACGGCCAGTAGGGCGGGGCCATCGTATTGACGCCATAGCCGTCGGGCGTGAGCGCGCTGGCGCCGAACTGCGGGATGCCGGTCAGCGCGCTGGCGGGTGACGTGGCCTTGGGTTCCAGGCGCGGATCGGTGGGGTCCGCGCTTTGCAGTTGCGCGATCTGCGTCTTGGCGACCGACGTGGCGGCGTCGGGATAGAAAGGCGGACGCGCCGCGACCAGGTACTGATGGTTCAGGAACGAACCGCCAAAAGCGCCCTGGAAGAAGTTGTCGCACAGCACGAATTCCTGCGCCAGCTTCCACAGCCGCAGGTTGTACGCCGAATCGCTGTAGTGCCCCATGACGAGCGCGCCGGAATCAGCCCACGCGACGAACTTGTCGTTCTTGCCGCCGTTGATCTGCATCTGGTTCTGGTAGAACACGTGCCAAAGGTCGCGCGTCACCACCCCTTGCGGCAGCGGCTCGCCTTGCGGTCCCAGCAGCGCGAAGGGCGCGTTGGACAGGTTGTTCATGTAGGCCGCGGCCTGATCCACCTGATAGGTGACGTGGTTGGCCTGCTGCGACGTCGGCACCATGCCGTTCCAGACCGGCGGCAGCACGGGCAGCGGCGTGCCGTCGCGATCGAGCTGCGTGTAGTCGGCCGGCGTCAGCGCGGACAGCGGCTTTTCCACGCCGGGGAAGTTGGCGAACAGATTGTTGAAGCTGCGGTTCTCGGCAAAGATCACCACCAGCGTTTTGACGTTGTCGCGCAGCTGCGTGGTGAGGTCAGGAGCGGGGGCGGGCGTGGGTTCGGGCGCAGGCGCTGGGGCGGGCGCCGCAGGACTGTCATCGTCGTCGTTGGAGCATCCGGACAGCGCGCCCATCGCGGCTGCGCTCGCGCCGAGTGCGGCAATGCCGGTCAGAAAGCCGCGGCGCGTGGCGCGCACCGGCGTCGTGCTGGGGGCGTCCTGGGAAGGTTCTCCAGTGCTTTTGTCTTTGTCGGACATGAAAGGTCTCTTGAGCTTGCGGATGACGTGGCGCACTGTCATTGCGTCACGAAGATCGCCGGATGACAGCCGGCATCGTTAACGGCCGCTAGGCTAAAGAGACAACGTTCTATCGATGTGACCATCCGCTGTCGGGAAGCTGTACGCAGACATCCGCGCGCCTTCCGACTTGCGCATCCCGTGAAACAACGCTATTATTCAAGGCTTGCTTTTTCAAGCGCCCGTAGCTCAGCTGGATAGAGTACCTGGCTACGAACCAGGGGGTCGTAGGTTCGAATCCTGCCGGGCGCGCCAAGTTCTTTTTTGTGTTGTTTGCGTTTTACGCAGACCTGCCGGAAAGGGAATAAAAAGCAGGCGTAGTGAAGTACAAGTTGCCGCAAGAAGTTCTGCGATAAGTTTTACTGCACTACAAACATGGCACGATTATTCTGATATAATTTTGCCTCTTTGCCGGAGCGCCCGTAGCTCAGCTGGATAGAGTACCTGGCTACGAACCAGGGGGTCGTAGGTTCGAATCCTGCCGGGCGCGCCAAACTTCACGGTCTAAACACCGCGATGTAAAAGCGGCAAAGAAAATGAAAAGGCCTTTGATCTTGAATCGAAGGCCTTTTTGTTTTGTGCGTCAAGTTGGTGGGGATACATCGGTGGGCGTACATCGGTGGGCATCAATAGGTGGGCATCAATAAGTGGGCATCAATAGGTGGGGCATCACACCGATGCACATCAAATAACTGCGCATCCCATCGATACATCCAATACCGCCCCATCGCATCAATGCGCAGCCTCTTCCTTTTCTTTCGATTGCGGCTTGTCGTCCGCTTCATCGAAGCCCCAATCTCCGAATAGATACCAATCTTCGCCGAGCGATTCCGCCGGGTGCATGGTGCGGCCCGAGCCGTTGCCACAGGCCATGGAATCGGTGGAGCAGTATCGGTCGCAACCCCAGCAGATGCGTTCGGGATGTTTGGGGTGCAGGGGAAATTTCTTGGCCATGCTGTCTGCCTGATGTGTTCTTGTTGAACTCAGCGTACTGCTGCCTGGCCGTGTGTTTCATTGACATCCCGCAAAGGCCGGGGCGCTGTCTGTGCCAGTACGCCATTTAAACGGGGTCGATTTGCATGGCACGGTTCTTTCGTGTTATAAACACGCCTCTTCCGGGGCGCCCGTAGCTCAGCTGGATAGAGTACCTGGCTACGAACCAGGGGGTCGTAGGTTCGAATCCTGCCGGGCGCGCCAACTTATTCGAGGCCATGCTTCTCAGCATGGTTTCAGCCAGAAAGACGCAGCAATGCGTACGCGAAAAGCGGCCTGATGAATGCATCAAGCCGCTTTTTTTTCTCCGCGTTTTTTGCCGCAGATTTTGCGCATGCTTGGCAGCTGCGACGCCCGCGATCACCACACGCGATACACCCGCCCCGTCTGCGCGCCTTCGACGCTGCGGCTGTACGCCAGCGCGACGCGGCTGGCCGGCGCCGCTTCGAAACCCTGGAAGTACGGACCATAGTTGTCCAGCGATTCTTCCAAGACCGTGGGGCTGACTGCGTTGATGCGGACGCCTTGCAGTTCTACCGCTGCACCACGCACGAAACCGTCGATGGCGCTGTTCACGGCCGCGGCATTGGCGCCAAAGCGGATGGGTTCATCGCTCAGGATGCCGCTGGTCAGCGTGATCGAGCCGCCCGCGTTGACGTAGTGCTGGCCGATCAGCGCCAAGTCGACCTGGCCCAGCAGCTTGTCATGCAGGCCGATCTTGAACTGATCCGCCGTCATCTCGGCAAGCGGCCCGAAATGCAGGCTGCCCGTAGCGGAAACGATCGCGTCGACCTTGCCCACGCGTTCAAACAGGTCGCGAATGCTGTCGCTGCGGGTCACGTCGACCTGATACTGGCCGCGGGTCTTGCCCACCGTGATGATGTCGTGCCGCTGGCCCAGCTCGCGGGCGATCGCGCTTCCGAGGGTGCCGCTTGCGCCGATGAGGATGATCTTCATGAGGTTCTCCGGGAATGCCGATAAAGCGCGCCGGCAGGACGCCGACGCATGGACGCATTCTGCGCGCCGTATTCCGCCCGAAAAATCCTAGAATTGTTGGATCAGTCAACACTCGGAGTGTGTAATCCATGGATCGTCTGCTCAGCATGGAAGTCTTTGTGGCGGTGGTGGAACTGGGCAGCCTGTCTGCCGCGGCAGCGCAGCTGGATATGTCGCCTGCGATGGCGGCCAAGCATGTCAAAGGCCTGGAAAACCGGCTGGGGCTGCGGCTGATGAACCGCACGACGCGGCGCCAGAGTCTGACAGAGGCGGGCCAGGCTTACTTCGCGCGCTGCAAGACAATCCTTGCCGACATCCGCGACGCAGAGCAGGGGGCTGAAGCGCTGCGCTCGGCGCCGCGCGGGCATCTGCGCATCACCTCGTCCGTATCGTTCGGATCCTTTGCGCTGGCGCCGGCCATCGCCGAATACCTGTCGATCTATCCGGACGTCAGCGTGGAGCTGTCGCTAAGCGACATGGTGGAGGACGTGGTGGCGTCGCGTTTCGATGTGGCGCTGCGCATCGGCGAGCCCGCGGATTCCGGCCTGGTGGCGCGCCGCATCGGCCTTTACCAGATGATCATCTGCGCGGCGCCCGCGTATCTGGCGCGGTACGGCACCCCGGCCGTGCCGGGCGATCTGTCGCGGCATCAGTGCCTGGATTTCTCGCATTGGAGCCGGCGCACCGGCTGGCGGCTTGGCACGGACGAGGGCGGAGAAATGGGGTATCCGACGGGGCGGTTCGTGTCGAACAACGGGCAGGCGCTCCGGCAGGCCGCGCTGGCGGGCTTTGGCATCGTGCTGCAGCCGGAGCTGCTGCTGGCCGACGACGTGCGCGCCGGCCGCCTGGTGCCTATCCTGCAGCCTTACTGGCCGGTGGCCCGGCCCATCACGCTGCTGTATGCGAAGGACCGCCAGGCTCCGCCGAAACTCACGACATTCGTGGATTTTGTCGTGACGCGTTTCGGGCGGTAGTGGCGGGCTGTCGTGGAGAGCGTTGGCGGCGGCTGTCAGGCGCGTCGTCGGTCCACTGCGGTCAGGGATGTGCCGCTTTTGAGAAGCTGGTAGGTCTGGCCGCCCAGCCATGCAACCTTTTCACCGGAACTGGTGCGGCAGACGCAGTGCATCTTGGGATCGAAGCGTGGCGTGCCCAGCGCGGAATATGCGCCAGGATCGGAAACGAAGCGTTCAATGCGATACAACGTGCCATCCGGCGATGTGGCGAGCACGTCGGTCAATCGTCTTGCGGTGCCGAGCATAATCAATACCTCCATGCGCGGGCCGTCAGGTGTCGGCGCCAAAGTCGTTTGAACAATTCATGGCGCGGGCGCGGGGCAATGCCGTCGCGCGCTGCGCTAATGAAACTGTCCTCCTAACAATGAATCATCGAGTTGTTCCGGCGAAACGCCGAGGGCTTCGGACACGCGGTCAAGAATGACCTGCCGGGGCCGCGGGCGGGGCCGTTCCAAATCAATATAGATGGAGTGATCGACGCCAAGCCGGGCAGCCATTTCAGCAGTGCTGATGTTCAGGTGCTCGCGCCAGGCGCGGATCAGGCTCCAATCGTTGCCGGTTTTTAGACTGACTACAGCGGGCGGCAGGCGCGCTTGAGCCCCCGCAAATGTCTTGCGAGAGGCGCGCGGCGCGGTGGCCGGCTTTTCATCGCTCGGGGCGGAGACGCTGTGCCGCGACTCGCCTCGAGGTGTGGTGTGCGCGGTGACGGCGAGAAAGACGGCGCCGCCATTCAACTGGCGGTATTCGTCGTTGCCCACCCAGCACAGCGTTTCGCCGTTATCGAGCTTGCATTCGCAATCCAGATGGGTATTGCTTGGCATGCCTTCAAGCAGGGCGATGGTTTCCGTGGTCGTGGCGTGACGCACCACACGGTGCAGCACACCGTCTGGCGAACGTACGAAGACGTCAGGAAGTCTCCAGGAAAACGGAATGATCATCTCCACAAGCGAAGCGCATTACACCACTGTATAGCGCGGTTGTAATGGTGAAAGTGAGGGTTTCCCCGCGAGTGTGGCGCAAGTGTCATAGACGTGTGATCCGGTTACGGCGGATCCTCACCAAACCTCGCTGCGGCAAGCACCTTGGGCATCATTTCGGCCGCGGCGCCGCGCAGGTTGTGGTGGGCCAGGCCGTCCAGGGGCGTCGCGGCCGGGTTGACCTGCACGACCGTGGCGCCGCCTGCGATGGCCAGCTGGGGCAGTTCTGCGGCGGGGTACACGAGCGACGAGGTGCCGATGCTGAACAGCAGGTCGCACTGTTGCACGGCAACGGTAGCGTCGCGCCAAGCCTGCGCGGGCAGGCTTTCGCCGAACCAGACGACGCCCGGCCGGACCGGGGCGCCGCAAGCCGTGCAGGCGGGCGGCGGGATGCGGCGGCCGGCATCGGGTTCTTCCGGTGTTTCCGTGGCAAAGGACTGGGGGGCGCCGCAGCGCGAACAGCGCGGCGCATGCAGGCTGCCGTGCAGATGCGTGACATCGCGGCTACCCGCGCGCTCGTGCAGGTCGTCCACGTTCTGCGTGATGACGGTCAGTTGGGGAACATGGCGGGCGAGCGTCGCGATGGCATGGTGTGCGGCGTTGGGCGAAGCGCGCAGGACCTGCGCGCGCCGCCATTCGTACCAGCCCCAGACGATGTCGGGATGCTTTTGAAAGGCTTCGGGCGTGGCCAGCGCCTGTGCGTCAAAGCGCGACCAGAGCCCGGTCAAGGCATCGCGGAACGTGGCGATGCCGCTTTCCGCGGAGACCCCTGCGCCCGTGAAGACGACGACGCGGCGCGCGTCGCGCAGCGCCCGCGCCAGCGGGGGCGGAATATCGTGATGCGTGTTTTTCATTTCCAACCTTGCAGACAGTCCGATACGCTGCACGCGCCGCCACGGGGATGTCAAGCGTGGTTGCGCGATGTCCGGCCGAGCCGGAAGCAGCAGACGCGTGCGTCGCCGTCCTGAATCGTGGATACTCTTTTTTCATTCTGGGATTTGATCCCACCGGAGACCTGCAATGCCTGAATCGACCACCGGCCTGGAACGGCTGCGCCGCTTTATCGCCACCGCGACGCGGCTGGCCACGCCGCAGGCGCTGGAGCAGAGCCCCGAACTTGAGGCAGCGTTCTCGGAACTGGTGAGCCACGACGATTGGCTGCCCGAAGCCTGTACCGCCCCGCACCCGCAGTTCTATCAGCAGTACCTGCTGCACTGCGATCCGCTGGAGCGCTTCTCGCTGGTGAGCTTTGTCTGGGGACCCGGCCAGTTGACGCCCGTGCACGATCACGAGGTCTGGGGCTATGTCGGCATGCTGCGCGGCTCGGAGATTAACCAGCGGTTCACGCGGGACGTCGACGGGCGTCTGGTCATGGCGGGCGAGCCCACGACGCTGCGGCCCGGCGATGTGGAGCGCCTGTCGCCGGCCGAGGGCGACATCCACCGGGTTTCCAACGCGTATCCCGACCGCGTCTCCATTAGCGTGCATCTGTATGGCGGCAACATTGGCGCCGTGTCGCGCCATGTGTACGACCCCGTCACCGGCGTCGCCAAGCCATTCGTCTCGGGCTATTCGTCGCCCACCCTGCCCAATTTGTGGGACCGCTCTGCCGCTGTCCGCGCCACGCTGGCCTAGCGCGGGCATTGCGGCAAATCCGCTGTTCCCGCGGCGTGTCTCGTGCTATGTTCCTGTCCTAAATATTAGGAAAAATCACGAATGGACAAGACGCTGCTTAAAGGGCTGATGGTGCTGGAAGCGGTGACCGATGTGGACAATCCGCCGCGCACCATCGACGCGCTGGCCGCGCGCGTGGGCCTGACCCGCAGCAACACGCATCGCACCCTGCAGACGCTGATTCACGCCGGCTATGTCATCAAGGACGATGACGGCGGCGGATACCGCGGGGCCGTGCGCCTGTTTGAACTGGCGGCGAGGCAGTTGGCGCAACTGGACGTGCGCAAGCTGGCCGCGCCCTACATGCGCACGCTGGCGGACCAGACCGGCGAGACCGTGCACCTGTCGGTGCTGGACGGCTTTGACGTGGTGTACGTGGACAAGATCGACAGCCCGCAACCCATTCGCGCGTACTCCATGGTGGGCGGCCGCGCGCCCGCCTACGCGGTGGCGACCGGCAAGGCGCTCCTGGCCTACCAGCCCGAAGGCTACGTCGAACGCTACGCGGAGCAGATGGTGCGGCACACGCCGTCCACCATCGTGTCCATGCCGCTCTTGAAAGACGAACTGCGTAGAATCGCGCGTGCCGGCTACGCGATCAATCGCGGCGAATGGCGTGAAGGGGTCGGCGGGCTGGCCGTGACCGTGTTCAACAGCCTGGACCAGCCCGTGGCCGCGGTCGGCATCTCCGGGCCGCTGGATCGTCTGAGCGCCGCTAGGATGAAGCAGCTTGCGCCGGATGTGGCGGCCTGTGCGCAGTCCATCTCTCAGGGGATGGGATATCGCCGGGGATTTCTGGATCAGTAGCGGGCGCGGCGCGCAGGGTGGCCGCGATCCGTTCGGCCTGATCGCGCGCCAGCCGGGCATTTACGTCCATGGACGTGGTCCAGAAGTACGTGCCGCCTGCCAGGCTGCCCAGCACCGAGACGCCCGCCACGATATGGCCACCGGCGTTCTTCAGGCAGCCGGTGCCGTAGTCCAGCGCCAGGCCGCCATGCGGATCGGCCTGCGCGTGACCGTCGCGCAGCAACTGGGACACCAGCGGATCGGCCGTGCGCTGCGCGTCCACGGAGAAACTCGTGGCATTGATCAGATACTGGCTTGAGTGTTCGACGTGCGCACCTGCCGTGTGCAGGCGTGTGCGGAACAGGCCGGTGGCCGGATCGTGATCGCACCCGGCAAAGCCGGCGGCAACGTGGAGCTGCTTGGCGCCGAACAATGCCTGCAACTTCAAGGCGTTGCGCATCGGGAAGGTCGCGCGCCTAGCCATCCATAGCGAACGCCAAGTCGACTGGAAGCGGCGCCGTTCGGTGTCCGGCAGCAGATGCCAGATCCGGTCCACCGCCCCATTGGTGGCGGCGGCCACCGCCTGCCACGGACGCGGCGCGGTGGCCGACCGGCGGATTTCATCATCCAAGGCGGCACGCGCGTCGCCGTCGATGCCCAACACATCGTCGTCGTCCAGCGAGCCGTGCAACGCCATCACCTCGTCCCGCAGCGCCTGCCAGATGACGTCCAGCGTCAGCGCGCCGCCGTGCCGAGCCGCCAGTTGGAGCGCGCCGTCGGCGCTCAGCTGTTGCAGCGTGCCGGGCGCGCGGTTGTGCGGACTGCGCACCGATGGCAGCCGCCCGTTGCGCGAGACGCACAGAATGGGGCCGCGGTGGCCGGCCTGCTGCAATGCAGCCACGGCGTCCACGGCGCTCAGGCTGGTGCCGACGACGCACACGGACGCATCGGGCGCGATGGCTTGCGCCAGCGCCGACACCGGATATGGGCTGTTGAAGTAGCCTGCCACGCCATCCAGCGCAGGAAACGCCTGCGAAGGCAGGTTGCCGTTGCACAGCACGACGTGGCGCGCCACGATCGGCGCACACTGATCGGGCTGGACATGCACACGGCCGTCAGGTTGCGGGACCACGCGGTGCACGCGGTCAGGCACATGCGCCAGCGTCACGCCCAGCGTTTCGGCTAGCCGGCGGCAGCGCTCGTAGACCGCGCGCATGTAGGCGCCGAACAGCGGACGCGGCAGGAAGTCGGCAGGGTCGATGGCCGTGACGCCGTAACCGAGCAGCCAGTCCGCATCCTGTTCGCGCAGCCAATCGACGAAGTCCAGCCGATGATCGGAGCGCGCGGACATGTTGCCTGCGGGAATGTTGAGCAGGTTGCTGCGCAGGTCGTCCTGGTACGCGCCGCCCGGACCGGGGTCGGCCTGCGGTTCGAAGATATGGACCGTTGGCGGGCGCGCGGCCGGCGCGGCTTGCAGCGCCAACAGGAACTGATACAGGAAGCTGACGCCAACCGAGCCGCCGCCGACAATGGCGAGTTCGGAGGTGGCCGGCTGGGCCAATGCGGTGGCGCGCGTCATTTCGCCGCCGACAGACGCACCACGTCGGCCCAGCGCGCGACTTCCTGCTTGAGCATCCGGCTGGTGTCGGCGGGCGAGGTGGCGATGGCGTCGGCGCCCAGCTTCAACGCGGCCTGCTGTACGGATTCCATCGCCGCGGCCTTTTGCATGCCGTCCGACAGCTTGTCCACGACCGCGGGCGGTGTGCCGGCCGGCGCAAGCAGGGCATACGTGGTGGCAACCGAATAATCCTTCACCCCCTGTTCCGCCAGCGTCGGCAGGTCGGGCAACGCGGTGGCGCGCTTGGCCGTCGTGACGCCCAGCAGCCGGATCTTGCCGCTGGCGACCTGCGGCAGCAGCGCGGGCAGCGTTTCGATCACCATGTCGATCTGGCCGCCCAGAAGATCCGTAATGGCGGGACCGCTGCCGCGGTAAGGCACGTGCATGAGCCGCGTGCCGGTGACCGCCTGGAAGAGCTCGCCGGCCATGTGCTGCGAAGTGCCGGGTCCGGCTGACCCGAAGGTGATCGATCCGGGTTTGCTCTTGGCCAGCGCGATGAGTTCCTGCACGTTCTTGGCTGGAATCTTGCTGCTGTTCACGGCCACCGCCATCGGCATGCTGGTGGCCATGGACACGCCAACGAATGCCGTGCCGAAGTCGTAGCCCGGCTTGTCGGGCATGGCGGCGTGGATGGCATGGCTGCCGACCGCGCCCATCAGCAGGGTGTAGCCGTCGCCTGCGGAGTTGGCGACAAATTCGGCGCCGATCTCGCCGCCCGCGCCGGCCTTGTTCTCGACGACCACGCTCTGTCCCAGGAAGTCTCCCAGATGCTGCGCATAGATGCGCGCGGCCGCATCGGTTGCGCCGCCCGGCGGAAACGGCACCACCATGCGGACGGGTTTGGTCGGCCAGTTGTCGGCCGATGCGGGGTTGGCCGACAGCGCCAGCACCGTGCTGGCCAGGGCAATACGCCACGACAGTCTCATGCAAGTCTCCTCGGTGGACGGGCCAGCATGCGACGGAGGCGGTTCGCGATTGCGGGGCGCCGGGGCCGCTGCAGTCCTCTTTTGTTAATCCTAAATATTAGGATTGGCGTTTCAATAAATGGTTTACCTAGAATTCCACACGGTGCTATGCTGGTCAACAATTAACCGCGGCACCTAGGGATTGCACTAGGATTCGCCTGGACACCAGCGGCTTTCCCGGGCGCCGCGTCTGGATGATGCCATCGTTGAAGGCCGCGTCTTATACTGTTTTCCGCATCCCAAATATTGAATTTTCATAACGAGAGGTCAGACATGACACCTAGTTCGGCGCTAGCCGGCATTACGGTGCTGGAGATTTGCAACGTCGCGGCGGGACCCTTTTGCGGCATGTTGTTGGCGGACATGGGCGCGGACGTGATCAAGGTGGAGAACCCGGAAGGCGGCGATACGCTGCGCAGCTGGCCGCCCATCTCGGACGGCTACAGCGAGAACTTCGCCTCGCTCAACCGCAACAAGCGGTCGGTGACGTTGAACCTGAAGGACCCCGGCGATCTGGCCTTGGCGCGCGAATTGGCGTTGCGCGCCGACGTGCTCATCGAAAACAACCGGCCGGGCGTGATGGAGCGGCTGGGCCTGGGCTACGTGCAACTGCGCGAGGCCAATCCCCGGCTGGTGTACTGCTCGATCTCGGCGTATGGCCAGTCCGGACCGCGCGCGCAGGAAGGCGGCTTTGACCTGACCATCCAGGCCATGAGCGGCATCATGAGCGTCACCGGCGAGCCCGGCGGCGAACCGGTCAAATGCGGCGTGCCGCTGGCGGACTTTTCCGCGGGACTGTACGGCGCGTTCGCCATCGCATCGGCGCTGCGCGCGGCGCAGGCCAGCGGGCAGGGCACGCACATCGACGTGCCGATGCTGGGCGCCACGCTGGGCATCGCCGCCTTGCAGACGTCCGAATTCTTCGGCAGCGGCAAGGATCCGGTCAAGCTGGGATCGGCCCATCCGCGCAATGCGCCGTATCAGGCGTTTCGCTGCAAGAACGGATACTTCGGCATGGCCGCGGGCAACCAGGCGTTGTGGAAGGCCGTGTGCGCGACGGTGGGGCGTGAAGACCTGCTGGGCGATCCGCGCTTTACCGATACCAGCGCCCGCGCTCGCAATCAGACGGCGCTGCGCGACATCCTGGAAGCGATCTTCGCTGAGCACGAAGCACAGGACTGGCTGGCACGCTTTCGCGCGGCCGGCGTGCCGTGCGCGCCGATCAACACGTATTCGGAGGTGCTGGCCGATCCGCAGGTCGAGCACATGGGCTGGGTGCAGGCGCTGGAGTTGCCGAATGGCGTGCAGACCCGCACGTTTGGCCTGCCGGTGCGGTTTGACGGCGAGACCACGGCGCTGCGCCGCCGGCCGCCCGCGCTGGGCGAGCACAACGACGAGGTGCTGGGACCGCTGCGCGTGTCTGCCAAGGGAGGCAAGCAATGAGCGTTCTGCGTATCGACCGGCAAGGGCCGCGCCACGTGCTGACGCTGGCGCGCCCCGAAAAGATGAATGCGCTGTCGGCCGACCTGGTTGAGGCGCTGATCGCCGCGCTGGACGAGGCCGAGGGCGCACGTGCCCAGGTCATCGTGCTGCAAGGCGAGGGCAAGAACTTCAGCGCGGGCTTTGACTTTGGCGATTGGCAGACGCAGAGCGAAGGCGATCTGCTGCTGCGCTTCGTGCGGATCGAGACGCTGCTGCAGCGGCTGGCGGCCTCGCCGTGCCTGACCGTGGCGCTGGCGCATGGGCGCAATTTCGGCGCGGGCGTGGATGTGTTTGGCGCCTGCAAATGGCGCATCAGCGCGCCGGACGCGACGTTCCGCATGCCCGGGTTGAAGTTTGGCCTGGTGCTGGGCACGCGGCGTTTCGCGTCGCTGGTGGGCGCGGAGCGCGCGCGCACGATTCTGGAACAGGCCGCCACCTTCAACGCCGAAGACGCGTTGCGCGATGGCTTCGTCAGCCGATTGGCCACGACGCAGGAATGGCCGCAGATCGGCGAGGCGGCGCTGGAAACGGCGAGCGCGCTGACCGACGCCAGCCGCACGCAGCTCTACGCGGCCCTGTCGCAGGAGACGCCGGACACGGATCTGGCGCGGCTGGTGCGTTCGGCGGCGGCGCCCGGCCTGAAGGACCGCGTGGCGGCGTATCTGCAGGCGCGCTAGGCGCGTCCCATCAAGCAGGAGGAAGACAATGGCTTCAGGATTCAACCAGAAGAACAAGCAGTGCAGCCTGCAGGAACTGGCGGCGCTGGTGCCCAACGGGGCATCCATCGCGCTGGGCGGCAGCTTCCTGCATCGCGGACCGTTCGCCTTGGTGCGCGAACTGATCCGCCAGGAAAAGCGCGATCTTGAACTGATCAAGCAGTCGCCGGGCTATGACGTGGACATCCTGTGCCGCGCGGGCGTGCTGCGCCGCGTACGCGCGGGCATCGTCGCGATGGAAGGCAACTTCGGGCTGGCGCCGTGGTATCGGCGCGCCGTGGAACGCCACGAGATCGAACTTGAGGAACACGCCTGCGCCAGCCTGACGGCCGGGCTGCGCGCGGCGGCGTTTGGCGTGCCGTTCCAGCCTTGCGGCGGTCTGCATGGCAGCGGTTTGCCGGAGCTGAACGGCTGGAAATGCCTGGACGATCCGTACGGCAGCGGCGAGAAGACCTGGGTGGTGCCGGCGATACGGCCGGACTTCGCCGTGATCCAGGCGTCCGAAGTGGATGCGCTGGGCAACGTGCGCGTGCAGGGCACGGCGCACTGGGACCGCATCATGTCGCGCGCCGCGGGCAGCGTGCTGGTCGTGGCCGAAAAGCAGGTGGACAGCGCCGTGTTCGAGGCGCAGCCCGAGTCCACGCTGGTGCCGTATTTCATGGTGCAAGCCTTCGCGGTCGTGCCGCAGGGCGCGTGGCCGGGTTCGTGCTGGCCCGATTACGCCATCGACTATCCTGCGGTGGAAACCTACATGGACAAGAACAGCGATCTGCGCGCGCATATGGCCGCGGCGCCCGAAGCGCGGGAGGGAAATCATGGCTGAGCAATGGTCGGGCTTTTCGTACATCGTCACCAATTTGGCGCGATTCATCCGTCCTGACGAAATCACCTTCAGCGGCGTGAATTCCACCATGCCGATGCTGGCGTGCCTGCTGGCCAAGCGCGCGTACGACTGGGACTTCGTGTACATCAACGTGGCGGGCGGCGTGAACCCGCGGCCGTCGCACATTCCGTTGTCCAGTTCGGATCCGGTGCTGGCCGAGCACACCGCGTCGATCTTTTCCAACGAAGATTTCTACGACCTGTGCACGCGCGGCCGCATGGACCTGACCTTTCTGGGCGCCGCGCAGATCGACGGGGCGGGCTGCGCCAACAACTCGTGCATTGGCGACTGGCATGAACCCAAGGTTCGGCTGCCCGGCGGGGGCGGCGGGGCGGTGATGCTGCCCACGGCCAAGCGCGCCTGCACCTGGCGCACCGAGCATTCGCGCCGCACGTTCGTGCCCAAGCTGGACTTCATGACGTCGTGGGGCGGTTTTCATGGCGTGGTGACGCCGATTGCGGTGTTCATCAAGCGCGACGGCCGGCTGGCCCTGCAGTCGTGGCATCCGCAGTCCAGCCTGTCTGAAGTACGCGAACGCACCGGCTTCGAGTTCGACGCCAGCGGCGCGGGCCCGACCGAACCGCCGACCGAGCAGGAGGCGCGCGCCTTGCGCGAGCTGGATGCCGACGGACAGTTCGAACGCGACGCCGCCGTCGCATTGCGCTGACAGCGCCACGCATCAACGAGCCCGGTACAGGGGGAGTAATCATGACGATTGCCGATGCCACGATCGTGGCGGCGTTTGCGCGCTTGTGGGACCAGCCGGAATGGGCAGCGCGCCCCGCGCTGGTGACCGCCGAGGAAACGGTCAGCTACGCGGACCTGCGCCGCCGCGTGGGACAGGCGGCGGGTGGCCTGCGCGCCGCCGGCGTCGCGCCGGGCGATTACGTCGGCGTGGCGATGGAGCGCTCGCTGGCGCAGGTGGTTTCCCTATTGGGCGTCATGGCGGCGGGCGCTTGTCCGTGTCCGCTCGAGCCGCGGCTGTCGGTCGAGGAAACCGCGCGGCGCGTGGCGGCGGTGGGCTTGACGTGGATGCTGGCGGACGCCGACAACGCCGCCACGGCCAGCGCCTGCGGCCTGCCGGAAGCGCGTGTGCTGGATGCCGCCAAGGTGGCGTCGAATGTGGCGTCGAATACCCCGGACTGGGCGGGCGCGGACATTGCGCCGCAGGCGCCGGGGCTGCTGCTCTTCACGTCGGGCAGCACGGGCAATCCGAAGGGTGTGCTGCTTTCCCATCAAGGCCTGGTCAACAACGCGCGCGGCGTGCTGGCGCACACGGGGCTGACGCCTTCGGATCGCCTGCTGCACGTCATGCCGCTGCATCACACCAATGCGCTGAACAACCAGATCTTCACGCCGCTGTTGGCCGGCGCCAGTGTGGCGCTGGCCGGCCGGTTCCGCGCGCAGGACATGCCCGGTCTGCTGGACGCTTTCAGGCCCACGATCATCACCGGCGTGCCGACGATGTATGCGCGCATGCTGGAACTGACGTTCGATCCGGACAGCCTCGCCGGGTTGCGTTTTGCGCGGTGCGGATCGGCGCCCATCACCGAAGCCTTGCATCGGCGGATCGAAGCCTTTCTTGGGTGTCCGCTGGTTGTGTCGTACGGGCTGTCAGAGGCCACGTGCACATCCACAATGAATCCGCCGGACGCGCGGCGCGTGGGATCGGTCGGGACGGTGCTGCAAGGACAGGACGTAACCCTGCGCTTGCCCGATGGCAGCGTGGCGCCGGCCGGCGCGGAAGGAGAGATCTGCATCGCGGGCGACAGCCTGATGCTGGGCTATCTGGGCGTGGATAGCGCAGACGCGGGTGCACCCACGCTGCTGCGCACCGGCGACCTGGGCCGCTTCGACGCGCAGGGCTACCTGACCATCACCGGCCGCATCAGGGACGTGATCATCCGGGGCGGCGAGAACATCTCGCCCGCGCTGATCGAAGGCGTGGTCACCGGAATGCCGGGCGTCGCGGCCTGCTGCGTGGTGGGGGCGCCGGACGATGATCTGGGCGAGACGCCGGTGATCTTCGTGCAACGCAATGGCGAAACCGCGCCGGATGCGGCCGCGATACAGGCCGAGGTGCTGGCGCGGCTGGGCCGGATCTATGTGCCGCGCGACGTCTGCTGGATCGACCGGCTGCCCGAGAACGCGGTGGGCAAGGTGGACCGCAAGGCGCTGGCGCGCCAGGCGGCGACGCGGGAGACGGTGCAGTAAACGCGAAAGGGGGGCGCGATGCCCCCTTTGCGTGTGCATGGCTCAAGCGTCAGTCATTCGACCTTGCCGATCCGCTTGACGGCCACTTCCAACGAGGCCGAGTCCTTTTTCCAGTAATCGTCGAATGCCGGCGCGTCCAGGTACTGCACGGGGCTGCCGGTGCCCGCAATGCGCGCCTGCACGGCCGGGTCGGCCGCAATCTGCTTGACGGCCTGGCGCAGCTTGTCGATGACAGCGGGCGGGGTGCCGGCCAGCGCGAACACGCCGGACCACTGCACGAAGCTGGCGTCGTAGCCCTTGGACGTCAGCGACGGCACGTCGGGCAGGCTGTCCAGCTTGCCGTCGCCCCAATGCGCCAGCGGCCGCACGCGACCAGCCTGGATCAGCTGCATGACGCTGGACGGACCGGTTGCCAGCGCGTCGACCTGGCCGCCGACGAGCGCCTGCACCGCGGGACCTGCGCCCGTGAACGGCACGTGCATCATCTTGACGCCCGCGGCGTTCTGCAGCATTTCCATCGGCACGTGCATCGTGCCGTAGATGCCCGAACTGCCGTAGCTCAGCTTGCCACCCTGTTTTATAGCGGCGTCGATGAACTCGTCCAGCGTCTTGTATGGCGCATCCGCGCGCACGACCAGCACTGTCGGATCGGCCGTGATGCGGGCGATCGGCACGAACTGGTCGAGCTGATAGGCCGGCTTGCGTTCCAGCAGGCGGTCTGCGGCGGGCAGGATGGAGATCGACGACAGGCTCAGCAACAGCGTGTAGCCGTCGGGCTTGGCGCGGCCCGCCTGGCCAATGCCGATGGCGCCGCCCGCGCCGCCCTTGTTTTCGATGACGATGGGCTGGCCCAGCTTGTCGCCCAGGGCCTGCGCCAGCGGCCGGGCGATGGTGTCCGCGACGCCGCCGGGCGGGAAGGGCACCACCATCGTGACGGGCCGCTCGGGATACCCGGCAGCCATCGCGGCCGTGGCCCCGAGGCATAGCAAGGCGGCCGCGGCCGCCCGTCTGGCTACATGCTTGCAGCGCAGGTTCATGTCTCACTCCTTAGGTTTTTTGCTGCGCGGCGCCGGTTTCTTGTGACCGGCGCTCGTTTACGCGGGCGTCAGACGAATCGGTTTTCGATGCGTCCAATGCCGTCGATTTCGATCCGGACGACGTCTCCGTGCTTGAGGAACTGCGGCGGGTTCAGGCCCTGGCCCACGCCAGCGGGCGTGCCGGTGGCGATGACGTCGCCGGGGTACAGGGTGATGCCGCGCGAGCAGGTCTCGATCAGCGTGGGGATGTCGAAGATCAGGTCTTCCGTGTTGCCGTCCTGGCGCAGTTCGCCATTGACCCAGCAGCGCACACGCGTCCGGCGGCCGTCCAGCTCGTCGGCGGTGACCAGCCACGGACCCATGGGGCAGAAAGTATCGAACGACTTGCCCAGGTCCCACTGTTGGTGGCGCATCTGCACGTCGCGCGCGGTGACGTCATTGACGACGGTGTAGGCAATGACGTGGCTCATGGCTTCGGCGCGCGAAATGTTGCGGCCGCCTTTGCCGATGACGACGGCCAGTTCGGCCTCGTAGTCGATCTTGTCGGAAATGCCCGTGGGCAGCGTCACGTCGGACCAGGGGCCGACCACGGTCTGCGGCACCTTGGTGAAAACGATGGGCCAGGATTCCGGATTGGCGTTGTTGTCCTTGAACACGGAATCGCGCAGTTCCTTGGCATGCGCGTGGTAGTTGCGGCCGACGCAGAACAGGTTGCGCGGCTGCGCGGGCAGGGGCGCTTCGTGCTCGACCTGATCCCAGCGATAGGCCGGACCCGTTTGCGCGGGTAGGGCGCGGCCCTCGGCCAGCCATTGCACCGCCGTCAGCGCGCCGGCTGCCGCAAGTTGCGGCGGGAAGTCCAGCGCGGTGACCGTGCCGCCATCATCCGACACCACGCCCACGCGCCGCTCGCCATTGATTCGAAATACCGCGATTTTCATGCTTGCTCCTACGGCGGCCGGGGCCGCCCGTGATGACATACCAAAAGATACCAATTGGCCGATTCTCAGGCCCAATTGCTAGTGTTGGGCAGGATAAACCAAAATTGTTCCCAGGCGAATTGGTTAATTCGCGGACGGGAAAGAATTTATTGGTCTGTTTTGGTATCATTTGCGGCGTCATCATCCGGGGACATCTATGGACAAAGCCTCCGCCATGCGGGCGGTCATCATCGAAAACCTGCAGTCGGGCGAATGGGCGCCGGGCCACCGCCTGCCGACCGAACGCGCGTTGAGCGAGCAATTCGGCATCAGCCGGTCAACCGTGCGCCGAACGCTGACGCAATTGAAGGAAGAGGGCCTGATTTCGCAGCGCGTGGGCAGCGGCACCTACGCCAACCCGCCCTCGGCGCTGGCGCAGACCGAGGCGCTGCTGCGCGGTGAGGTGCTGTCCACCAGTCCGGCCGAACTGATGGCGGCGCGGCTGGTGCTGGAGCCGGCCATCGCGGCGCTGGTCGTGCAGCACGGCACGCCGGCGGATTTTGCCGCGATGCAGAACGCTTGTGATGAAGCGGAGGCCGCGGCCAGCTTTGAACAATTCGAAGTCTGGGACGCGAAACTGCACGAACTGATGGCCACGGCCACGCACAACCTCTTCATCGAAAAGGTGTTTGCGCTGATGACCGCGGCGCGCTCACAGGCGACGTGGGGCGCACTCAAGCGCAAAAGCCTGACGCCCGAGCGGCGCGCGGCGTATCAGGTCGAGCATCGCGAGATCGTCGAGGCGCTGCAAGACCGCGACGCGGACCGCGCCATGGCGGCCGTGCGGCGGCATCTGGTGCACGTCAGGGAGAATCTGCTGGGGTAAGGGGGCAGGGACTAATTCACCCGCAAATGCCGTTGCAGCGTATCCAGGAACACCTTGGCCCGCGCCGGCGTCACGCGATTGTCGGATAGGGCGTAGATGGTGGCCGGCGGCAGTTTCCAATCGGGCAGGATCTGTTCCAGCGCCAGTTCCCGCAGCGTTTGCGACAGCGCCTGATGGCTGGGCATCCAGGCGATCCCCAGTCCCGCGGTGGCCAGCTGCACGCCCAGCGCCGCACTGTTGGTGCCGATGTGGGTCGGTCCGCAAACATTCAGCAGGCTTTCGCCTTCCCCCAGCGTCCAGTCCGGCAGGCCGCCCGTGACGATGCGCTCGTGCAGGCCCAGGTCTTCCGGGCAGGTCGGACGCCCGAAGCGGTCCAGATAGCTGCGGGCCGCCACGAGAATCCATTGCACCTGCGCCACGTGCTTCTGGATCAGCGCGGAATCCTCGAGCTCTCCCGTGCGCAGCATCAGGTCGAAGGGATGGCCGCTGCGGGCGGCGCCGGCCGAGCCTAGCTCCACCTCGAACGAGATCTGCGGATAGGTTTCGCGCAGTTCCTTCAGCACCGCCGGCAGGATCATGGTCAGACCCGGCATCACCGACACGCGCAGAGTGCCGGCCAGATGATTAAGGCCGGAATGGATGCTTTCGTGCGCGGACAGGGCGGCTTGGACATGCGTCGCGCATTGGTCGAAGTACTGCTGGCCGATCGCGGTCAGGCTGACGCTGCGGGTGGTGCGGTTCAGCAGTTTGTACCCCAGCGTCTGCTCCAACTGCGTCAGGCGCCGGGACAGCGTAGCCACGGGCGGGCCGAGTTCGGCGGCGGTGGCGGACAGCTTGCCGCGCTTGGCGACTTCCACGAAGTAATGGATGTCCTGCATCGAGATAACGTTTCTGTTCATGATGATTTCCGGGCGCGAGCCTTGATTGCCTGGGTATTTTCGGGGTGATCGCGCGGGGCGATTGTTGTCATTGCGGCAACATCGTGGTCCCTGCGCCGGGGCTACTGCCGCGCTGCGCGCCGGCCTACGATTTGGGCGTCGAACAAGCCAGCGCAAATCCCGATAACCCCATCGGGGCAGCCCCCAACCCACCCAGGAGTCACCATGAGCCAACGTCTCAACGCCTTTGCCCAGTCGCCCGAACTGTTCAAGAAATTTGTCGAATTCAGCATGCTGGCCAAGGCCGGCGCGATCGAGGAGTCCATCCTGACCCTGGTCGACATTCGCGCCTCGCAGATCAATGGCTGCGCCTTCTGCCTGGACATGCACATCAAGCAGGCCAAGATTGCGGGCGAACGCGAACTGCGCCTGCATCACGTCGCCATCTGGCGCGAATCGAACCAGTTCTCGGCGCGCGAACGTGCATGCCTGGCCTGGACCGAAGCGCTGACCACGCTGGGCGTGCACGGCGTGCCGACCGAGGTGTACGAGCGCGTGCGCGGTGAACTGTCCGAAAAGGAAATCTCGGACCTCAGCTTTGCCATCATGGCCATCAACGGCTGGAACCGCCTGAACGTGGGCTTCCAGACGGTGCCGGGCTCCGCCGACAAGGCATATGGGCTGGACAAGGCCCAATTCAATTAAGGAACGATCATGAAAATCCTCGTCATCGGCGGCACGGGCCTGATCGGCTCCAAGCTCGTCAAGCTGCTTACGGAACGCGGTCATGAGGCCATCGCCGCTTCGCCCGCGACCGGCGTGAACACCATCACGGGCGAAGGCCTGGATGCGGCCCTGGCCGGCGTTGACGTGGTGGTCGACGTCGCCAACTCGCCGTCCTTCGAAGACAAGGCCGTGCTGGAATTCTTCCAGACCTCGGGCCGCAACCTGCTGGCCGCCGAGAAGCGCGCCGGCGTGCGCCATCACGTCGCGCTGTCGGTCGTCGGCACACGCCGCCTGGCCGAAAGCGGTTACTTCCGCGGCAAGATCGCGCAAGAAGACCTGATCGAAGCCGCCGGCATGCCGTACACCATCGTCCACAGCACGCAGTTCTTTGAGTTCCTGGGCGGCATCGTGCAGTCGGGCACGCAGGGCGAGGAAGTGCGGCTGTCGTCCGCCTTCGTGCAGCCCATCGCGTCCGACGACGTGGCGCTCGCCATGGCCGACGCCACGTTGGGCGCGCCCGTGAACGGCATCGTGGAGACCGCCGGTCCCGAAAAGGTCAGGCTGTCGGAACTGGCGCAACGGTACATGGGTAGAATCGGGGACACTCGCACCGTGCAGGCGGACGCCGGCGTGCGCTACTTTGGCGCGCTGCTCGACGACGACACGCTGGTGCCGGGATCCGGCCCCCGCCTGGGCAAGATCGACTTCGAAACCTGGTTCAGCCGTTCGGGCGCAAGAAAGTAGCGGCGGGCACAAGGACCCACATGAGCAAACTGCGGCCTCCTCCCCAAAGCCTCCTGGACAAGTACCGGGGCGGCGCCTTCCGTCCCCTGTACACCACCAGCGTGACGGTGCGCGGCGGGGAGGCCGCGCACGGGCGCGCCTCAGGCATTGCCATCTCGGACGATGGCGAACTGATCGTGGAATTGCGGCTTCCGGTGGAGCTGGGCGGCACGGGCGGGGGCACCAACCCCGAACAGCTGTTTGCCGCCGGCTATGCGGCGTGTTTCCATGGCGCGCTGAGCATGCTGGCCGAGCGGTCGGGCCTGTCGATTCCCGAAGCCTCGGTCACGGCCACCATTTCGTTCGGACGAGATCCGGTCGATGGCTTGTTTGCGCTGACCGCGGATGTCAACATCCACCTGCCCGGCCTGGAGAAGGCCCTTGCCGAAGAACTGGTGCGCAATACGGAACGCCTCTGTCCGTATTCCAAGATGGCGCAGGGCGGCATTGAAAGCGTGGTCGCGCTGACGCAGTAGCGCGGCCCTCTTCACGCCTGCTTCGCCAGCAGGCTGTCCAATATCTGCAGGTCCATTGCGCGGATGTGTTCGGTCATGTAATCGATGAACACGCGCATGCGCGCCGGCAAGTGCTGGCGGCTCAGAAAACACAGGTAATGGCCGCGGTCCTCGGGCGCATATTGCGGCAGGCAGGCGACCAGCGTGCCGGCGCGCAGGTGGTCGCAGACCTGATAAGCGGCCATCTGCGCAATGCCGTGACCATCCAGCACCGATTGCAGCACCAGGTCGGCATCGTTGAATGTCAGCATGCCCGGCGGCGCCACCTTGCGCAGTTGGCCCGCCACCTTGAATTCCCACTCGAAAACGCGGCCCGACGCCAGCTTGAAGTTCACGCAGGCATGGTCGGCGATGTCGTCGACGCTGGTGGGCAGGCCGTGCGCGGCGGCATAGGCGGGCGAGGCGCACAGCAACATCTGCATCGGGATGATCTTTTTGGCGATCACCTGACTGTCTTCCATGCGGCCGTTGCGGAAGGAGACGTCGACCCGGTCGGTGGTGAAGTCGGTGGGGCCGTCATCCAGCAGCAGCTCGACCGAGATGCCGGGATTGGCCTCACGAAATCCCATGAGCAGCGGGGCAACGACCTTGCGGCCGAAGCCCACGGTGGCGCACACCCGAAGCTGGCCCGACGGCGGGCCTTCGCGCAGATCGCGCATGTCGTCCAGGGCCTGGATGATGCGCTCGACGCCGGGGTGGCATTGTTCGTAAAAACGCTGGCCCTCGGGCGTGAGCGAGGTGCTGCGCGTGGTGCGCACGAAGAGGCGGGTGCCAAGCTGGTCTTCGAGCTTCTGGACGCTGCGGCTGACGGCCGAGCGGCCGATGCCGAGCCGGTCGCCCGCCTTGGCAAAGTTGCCCTCGGCGGCGACGGCAATGAAAGCCATGACACCGGCATAGCTGGTGGCAAAGCTGTCGGCCAGGGAATCCGGTCCGTTCGAAGGGGTGTCGGAGGAGGGAGGGTAGGGTGTCGACATGGTGGCGGCGCCGCAAGTGGGTTGATCCTACAGCTAAGACGGCGCGCGCCGCAATCTTGTGACATCGGGCGCAAAAAAAGAAGGCCTTCCGCTTTGGGAAGGCCTGCTGGCGTTCTGAAGGGCGGGGTCCGCCCGGCGTCCCTATTTGACTGGTGTCAGAGCGGGCGCGCCTTGCTTCTTGATGAGGACGACCACGAACTTGGCCGGCTCGGTCTGGCTGGCGTTGCGGCCGACGGTGTGGATGTCGTCGGGACCTTCATAGAAGGTCTGGCCGGGCTTGAGCGTGACTTCCTTGCCGCCCTTGACCTGCATGACGATCGTGCCTTCCAGGACGTAGACGAAGGCGGAGGCGTCGTGGCGGTGGACGGGGTCGGCGCCGCCAGGCGGGTAGTCGACGACGAGCATCAGGGCTTCCTTGCCGGCGATGTCGGGCAGGGCCTTTGTCATTACTTCGGTGACGATGGGGTCGGTTGGCTTGGGCGTGGTCTGGGCGTGATGGGAGGCGGCTTGGGTGGGCTGGCTGAGCAACGTCGCTGTGGCGATGAAGGGTAAGAGGAATTTCGTGAGCTTTGACATGGTTTGTCCTTTGAGGGGTGACGGGTCCATCGTAGGTTTGGTGGGGGTGGGGCGGTAGGTCCGTATAGGGGATCACGGTGTTGCCTGTCAGGCACCAACGTTCTTGGGTCGCACGACGCTGCGGTTACCGTAGTCGCAGTAGGTCGCCCGACGCCGTGGTCACCGGGGAGGCGATCGCCCACACTCGGAGCCCCGCCCACCCCAGGCCCACGCCGCGCCGGGCGTCTAAAGAACTCAACCGCGCCCCAAACTCCAGCCAGACACCACGCAACCAACAACTCCGAAAACCCGCAAATCGCGCCGATCAGGCACGCTTGAGATCCGCAGCAATACGAGCCAGCTTATCCGGATTCCGTTGCACCAGCACCCGCGTCAACCGCTCGCCATCGGTCTCGTAAGACTGCACGGATTCCAGCTCGCCATCGATGAAGCGCAGTAAGGTCCATTGCCCGTTCACCTGCACCACCTCGACGTCCAGCGCATCGCGATAGCGACGCTTGCCCGCATAAAAAAGCTGCGCCAGTCGCTTGCCGCCCACCAGGCTGGCAAACGCCGTGACCTTGTCGCCGCCGTCGCCGATGAGCTCGGCATCGTCGCTCAGCAACGCAAGCAGCCCATTGAAATCACTGCGCTGCATCGCATCCGCAAACGCCTGCAACAGACGCTGCAGCGTTGCCCGCGGCACGGCTTCGCGTGGTGCGCCCTGGCGCAGTTGCTGCCGCGCCCGCCGTACCATCTGGCGGATGGCGGCCGGGTTCTTGTCCAGCGTTTGTGCGATGTCCTCGTAGTCCGTGTCGAACACATCGCGCATCAGAAACGCCGCGCGGGCATCTGGCGACAGTCGTTCCAGCATGTACAGAAACGCCACCGAAACGTCGTCCGCCATCTCGTGGATCTGCTCCGGCGTCGACGGCGCGGCCATCAGCATCGGTTCGGGTAGCCAGACGCCCGCGTAGTTTTCGCGCTCGGCCTTGGCGGCGCGCAGGCGGTCGATGGACAGGCGAGTCGTGGCAGTGACGAGCCAGGCCTCCGGGTTCTGAATGCAGGCGCGGTCCGCGCCGTGCCAGCGCAGCCAGGCTTCCTGCACCACGTCTTCGGCCTCGGCCACGGCGCCCAGCATCCGGTAGGCGATGGCGTAAAGGCGGGAACGGTGCTGGTCGAAGAGGGCGACAGAGTCGGTCATGGAGGGGGCCAGCGCCGGGACGAGGGGGGAGGGAGGCAGGTATTTTGCCGCAGGGGCCTGCCTGCGACAAGCGCGCGGGACGTCCATGGCGGTCTCCCATTTTGAGCCGCGAGAGCTACAGCACGATGTCATTCGTACACAGCGGCGGCAGCGCCGTGGCGCCGCGCATCTGCCTCAGGTCCCGTTCCACCATCGTGCTCAACTGGCTGATCGGCACGTCGTTGGCATTGCCTTCGAACGGATTTTCGGTGCTCTGGCCCACCTGTTCCAGCGAGGTGTAGATCCACGAAATGATGACGCTGAAGGGCGCGGCCAGCCACGCCATCTGGCCCTGCATGAAGCCGCCCGCAGCGTCGCCGATCAGGTCGAACTGCGCGGTCAGGCCAAAAGGCAGCTCCACGCAGAACGCGCGCACGAAAAGCGTGTTGATGATCGCGTACTGGCGCGGATACGGAAAATCCTTGATGCGTTCGGCCTGCCCTTGCAGGTCGAGCAGGTCGCGCAGTCGCCCGTTCAAATCAGCGTATTCCGACGCCGTGATCGCGCCCTCGTCCAGCAGTTGCCTGGCCGCGCGGGCTTGCCCATCCAGCAGTTGCACCGCCTTGTTGTCTGCCGTCGCCAAGGCTGAGATTTCCGCTTCGGGCAGGTAACGGGCCAGCGCGGAATCAAGCGGCATGCGGCGCTCGGGGATCACGTAGCGCTTGCCGTATTCCGCATTCGGCCGGTTCTGCATGGACTCCCAGACCCGGGGCGCGCGAAGCTGATAACGCAGGGCCGTCAGCCACGCCAGATGCCGGTCGACCAGCCCTGCGGCGCGCCCGGCGTCACCCGCATAGTGGCCGCACAGCATGCCCCACGCGCGGCTGGCGCTGACGATGCCCATCCAGATCTTCTGCGCCTCCACTGTGCGCGTGTACGTCTGCACATTCTTGAAGCCCACGACGAATGTCGTTGCCGTTCCCAGCAGCGTTACCACCGACAGCGGTAGCGTCAGCCATTTCATGCCCGCCACCTGGTACAGCAGCACGGGCGCGAGGCTGAGGGCGGCGAGGCCATAGATGGTCCGGCGCGTCCAGACCACAAATTCGCACAGGCGATAGGATTTTCCGAGGTGCATGATGTCGATTTCCGATTGCCTTCAGGCGTCCGTTCAAGGAGCGGTCGGGTCGGCCTGGCGCGCCGCTTTCACGCCCCACGCGCGCCGGGCATAGCGATACGCCAGGAAAAGCACCGCCGCCGCGATGGCTACGACCGACGCGCGGCCGCCCAGCGCGCTCAGTGCTGCCAGCAACGCTTCCACCCGCGCGGAAAATACTGCGCCCAGCACCAGCCCCGCCGCGGCCCACAACGCCAGGCCCGCGCAGTCGTGCCAGACGAACGACCGCAGGCGCGTGCCGCTTGCGCCGCACAGCGGCACGGCCACCATCGACAGACCGGGCATGAAGCGCGCGACGATCAACAGGCGCACGCCCCAGCGGTTGAAGAAGCGCTCGGTCCTGCTGATGCAGGCCTCGCGCGAGAGCGACAGGTTGCACACGGTGTGCAGCGTGCGCGGCCCGTAGCGTCGGCCGCCCCGGAACCAGAGCAGGTCCGCCAGCACGCCCGCCAGCACCGCCGCTGCCAGCACGACTGCCAGCGGCAAGGCGACGTGGCCCGCTGCGCCGGCCGTCGCCGCCTGGCTGGCGCCCACGGCGATGAGCGTGGGCATGACGGGAAGCGGCAGGCCGAGCGATGCGCCCAGCACGTTCAGGAACACGGCCAGCACGCCGTATTGCGCGATCCATTCATGCGGCAGCATGCGGCGCTCCCTGCGTATTGCGGTGGGGCGCGATGGCGGGCGTCGACATGTGGGATCTCCTGGAATCGCCGCGCCGCGGTGCGTGGCCGGTCAGGACAGATCCTAGAGGTGGCGCTTGCGGCGCGGTAGACCCGCGCAGGGACGCACGGTGTTGTCCGGGCGACAACAATGCGCTGCGAGGATGCTGCGGGCCAGATTTATGCGCTGTCGCGGGTCACGATGCGAAAGCCGATTTCCACCACCGATTGCGCGGGACGCTGGCCGTTCGCGCGCAGGCCGATCATCTCGGCCGCCTGCGCGCCGATGGCGGCCCCATCCACGTGCACGGACGTGATGGCCGGCGACATCGACGCGGCGATCTCCATGTCGCCAAAGCCCATCACGGCCAGTTGCCGCGGCACCTCCAGCCCCTGCGCCGCGGCCTCGGTCAGGACGCCGGCGGCCATCATGTCCGAGCTGCAGAACACCGCGTCGATGCCCTGGCCAGAACGCTGCAGGGCGCGCAGGCCTTCGCGGCCTTGCGCGTGCGTCGTCGGCGCGGGCATGTAGTGCACCAGCGGTTCGGGCAGGCCCGAATCGACGGCGGCGCGGACCAGGCTTTCGGCGCGCAGCCGGGCGCGGTGGTCGTCGCCGCTAAGCACCGCCTGCCGCGTCTTGCCGGCGTCGCGCAAGTAGTGGCTGACCGCGGTCCCGATCGCGTCATGCGACAGGCTGAGCAGCATATCGATGGGCGCGTCCGTGGCGTCCCACGTTTCGACGATGGGGATGCCGGATGCTTTCAGCAATTGCCGGCCTTGCGGGGAGTGCATCACGCCCGTCAGCACGATGCCGTCGGGGCGGCGCCCGATGATGGCGCGCAGCAGGGCGTCCTCGCGCGGTGAGTCGTAGCCGCTTTGGCCCACCATGAGCTGGAAGCCCTTGGCCTCTAGCGACCGCGTCAACGCCGTGAGCATGCCGCCGAAAAGCGAGCCTGTGATCGAGGGGACCAGCACCATGACCAGGTTGCTGCGTGACAGGCGCAGGCTGCCGGCCATCAGGTTAGGCACGTAACCCAGCGCCTGGATCGCGGCATTGACCTTGTCGAGCGTGGCCGGGGAAACCTGCTGCGGCGTATTGATGGCGCGCGACACGGTGATCATGGACACCCCGGCCGCCTGCGCCACCTCGCGCACGGTGACGTTGGCGCGCTCCGGGGAGCGGGAAGGCGAATCGGCGGACGGCATTCGGGACGGGCGCATCGTAAAGGGAACAGGAACGGACGTGAAACTGGGGTCAAGCCTACCTGCAGACGTCAATCTTGCGGGGCGGAGGCGGTTAGGGTTTGTCCGGATAGTAGCCGGACAGGGCGAAGAAATATTCTAAAAGGCCGTGATGTTAACGTTAACAAAAGAAATGTTAACGTTAACGTTCATAAAAGAACCTATACCGGAGACAGTAATGACGAACAACGCGCGCAAGTGGATTGTTGGTTTGACCCTGATGGCCGCAGCCGGCGTGGCGCACGCCTGGCCAGACAAGGCCGTCACCGTCGTCGTGCCGTTCCCGCCCGGCGGCGCGACCGATTCGGTGGCGCGCGCGCTGGCCAACAAGCTGGGTGAACAGCTCAAGCAATCCTTCGTCGTGGAAAACAAGGCCGGCGCCACCGGCACGATCGGCGCCTCGCAGGTGGCCCGCGCCGCGCCGGACGGCTACACCCTGATGGTCACGTCGCTGGCCCCGCTGGTGGTGGCGCCGCACCTGATGAAGGGCATCACCTACGATCCGGCCAAGGACTTCACGTACCTGACCGTGGCCGTGCAGACCCCCAACGTGCTGGTGGTCAGCCCGCAGCTCGCCTCCAAGGTCAACAGCGTGCAGGACGTGCTGGCGCTGCTGAAGGAAAAGCCGGGCGCGATCAGCTTCGCGACGTCGGGCGCGGGGTCGTCCGACCACCTGACTGCCGAACTCTTCTGGCAGAAGACCGGCACGAAGGGCCTGCACGTGCCGTACAAGGGCGGCGCACCGGCCATTTCCGATCTGCTGGGCAATCAGGTGGAGATGTCCTTTCAGAACGTGAACGCCGTGCTGCCGCACATCAAGTCCGGTAAGCTCAAGGCCATCGCCGTCACGGGTTCCAAGCGTTCGCCGGTGCTGCCCGACGTGCCTACGTTCGCCGAAGCGTCGGTGCCGGGTGTCGACGTCTACGCCTGGCAGGCCGTCGTGGCCCCGAAGAACCTGCCCGCAGACGTGCGCGACAAGCTGTCCGCCGCCCTGACCGCCGCCCTGAAGGATCCGGCGATCAGCAAGCCCTTCACCGACATCGGCCTGGAGGTCGTCGCCAACTCGCCCGAAGCCTTCACCAAGTTCCAGCAGCAGGAAAGCGCCCGCTGGAAGCAGGTCATCGAAACCGGCGGCATTTCCGTGCAATGACGCAACGCGCCCGGCCGTGGCGGCCGGGCTTTTCAAGAAGCAATCATGACTCTTCACGCATCCCAAGCCTCCCAGACGCCCACGATCACCGGCATGCGCGTCGTGCCGGTGGCCGGCCAGGACTCCATGCTGCTCAACCTGAGCGGCGCTCACGCCCCTTACTTCACGCGCAACCTGGTCATCCTGACCGACAGCGCGGGCAACACCGGCGTGGGCGAAGTCCCCGGCGGCGAAAAGATCCGCACCACGCTGGAGGACGCACGCGCCCTGATCGCGGGCAGCTCCATCGGCAACTATCAGCACACGCTGAATCAGATGCGCCAGGCCTTCGCTGGGCTGGACAGCGCCGGCCGCGGCGCCCAGACCTTTGACCTGCGCGTGGCGATCCATGCCGTGACGGCGGTCGAATCGGCGCTGCTGGACCTGCTGGGCCAGCACCTGGGCGTGCCTGTCGCGGCGCTGCTGGGCGAGGGCGTGCAACGCACGTCCGTGCAGATGCTGGGCTATCTGTTCTACGTGGGCGACTCCGCACAAACGCCGTTGCCTTACCAGACGGCGCCCGACGCCGAAGGCTGGTTGCGCGTGCGGCACGAAAAGGCGATGACGCCCGAGGCCATCGTCCGGCTGGCCGAGGCGGCCCACGAACGCTACGGCTTCCAGGACTTCAAGCTCAAGGGCGGCGTGCTGCGCGGCGAAGAAGAGGTCGAAGCCATCCGCGCCTTGCACGAGCGCTTTCCCGACGCGCGCGTCACGCTCGACCCGAACGGGGGCTGGCTGCTCAAGGACGCGGTGCGCCTGTGCCGCGACCTGCATGGCGTGATGGCTTATGCGGAAGACCCGTGCGGCGCCGAAGGCGTGTTTTCCGGTCGCGAGGTCATGGCCGAATTCCGCCGCGCCACCGGCCTGCCCACCGCCACCAACATGGTGGCCACCGACTGGCGCGAGATGGCGCATGCGCTGTCGCTGCAATCGGTCGACATCCCGCTGGCCGACCCGCATTTCTGGACCCTGCAGGGCTCGGTGCGCGTGGCGCAAACCTGCCAGGCGTTCGGCCTGACGTGGGGCTCGCATTCCAACAACCACTTCGACGTGTCGCTGGCGATGTTCACGCATGTGGGCGCCGCCGCGCCGGGCCGCGTCACCGCGATCGACACGCACTGGATCTGGCAGGACGGCCAGCACCTGACCCGCAACCCGCTCCAGATCCGCAACGGTTATGTCGAGCTGCCGCAGACCGGCGGGCTGGGCATCGAGCTGGACATGGACGCGATCGAGCGCGCCCATCAGCTTTATCTGCAGCACGGCCTGGGCGCGCGCGACGACGCTACGGCGATGCAGTATCTGGTGCCTGGGTGGAAGTTCGACAACAAGCGGCCTTGCATGGTGCGCTGATCGGCATAACGTAAAGGGGCGGCAATATGCCGCCCCGCTTTACTTCGAGCCTACGTTGCCGGTTTCAGGACTGCCCGCGCAGTCGCGCCAATTCTGCCGACAACTCCGCGACCAGCGCCTGCGCGCGCGCCAGCGGATCCTGTGTGTTGACCGGCGCCTGCGGTTCGGGCGCGGTTTCATGCAGCCGGGGCTGCACGCTTTCATGGCCCATGCTGACGTCCACGTCGAACACCAGTTGTTCGGCGCGGTGCCAGGTGGTGAACCATTCCAGCGGCTTGCCGTGCTGGTCCATGCCCTGGCCCTGCAGCATCAACAACGGCGTGCCGGCCTGCGTGTCCAGCAGGGCCGCCAGCGCGCTGTCGGCCGCGACCGCGCGGATCTGGTTGCGGCCGGCGCCGGGGCGCAGACCGAACTGCCGCGTCAGCACGCCGTGCAGGGAGGCGTCGGCCAGGTGTTCGGCGCGCAGGCCGGGCACCGCGTCGGCGGGCAGCCACGTGCGCACGTAGGCCAGCGGCGCTTCGGCCACGTGGCGCAGGCGTTCGAGCATCAGGAGGCGGGTGGTGCCGAAGAACTCGGCAACTTCGGCGGGCGGCTCGGCCGGGCCCAGCGCCAGCACGCGCGTGCGCAGCGCAACGCCCGACTGGGCGAACTGTTCGTACAGACCGGTGGACCGCTGCACCAGGCGGCGGTGCTCCTGCGGCGCCGCCACGGTGGCAGGGCGCCCGGTCTCGCGTTGGATGAGGCCTTCGGCGGCCAGTGCTGCGAGGGCCTGGCGCACCACGCTGCGCGCCACGCCGAAGCGGTCGCACAGCGCGGCCTCGCTGGGCAGCACGGCGCCCGCCGCGAGCTTGTTCGTGCGGATGTATCCGCGCAACCGCGACGCCACCTGGGCGTGCAGCGGGATGTCTCCCGCGCGGTCAAGATCGGGCAATGCGTCGTGCGTGGCGGGCGCCATGGGAATCAACCTCCGGTTTGTGCCCGCGCAGTTTCCCATACATGCGTCCAGCCCGGGGCCAGATGCGCGGCGCGCTCGGCGGCCAGGATCAGGCTGTCTTCGCGCGCGATGCCCTTGCCGGCGATGTCAAAGGCGGTGCCGTGGTCGACGGACACGCGCACGACGGGCAGGCCGACGGTGATGTTGACGCCGTCATCGCCGTACACCGATTTGAAGGGCGCGTGGCCCTGGTCGTGGTAACAGGCGATCACGAACTTCCATTTGCCGCGCACGGCCTGCGGGAACAGCGCGTCGGCCGGGATGGGGCCGGCGGCGAGGATGCCGGCGGCGTTGGCTTCGGCCACGGCGGGCGCCAGGATGTCGGCGTCTTCGCTGCCGAAGATGCCGTTTTCGCCGGCGTGCGGGTTCAGGCCCGCGACGGCGACGGGTTCGTCGGCGCGGCCCAAAGCCGTGGCGAACGAGCCGGCCAGACGCAGGACAGCGCGCATGCGGGCAGGGTTCACGTCTTCAATGGCCTGGCGCAGCGACACGTGCGTCGTGGCGTGGAAGATGTAGAGGTCGCCGGCCGACAGCACCAGCGAGAAGGTTTTGACGCCGAACTCATGCGCCAGCAGTTCGGTGTGGCCGGGCCATTTATGGCCGGCGGCGTGCATCGCGGCCTTGTTCAGCGGGGCGGTGACGATGCCGTCGATCTCGCCGGCGCGCGCCAGGGCGCAGGCCGTGGTGACAAAGCGCACCGAGCCGTCGCCGGCGTCCGCGCTGATCTCGCCCAGTTTGACGTGCGCGAGCGACGGGCCGGCCTGCAGCACTTCGATCAAGCCTGGGGTGTTGGTCGCGTCGGCCGGACGTTCGATCTTGCGCACGATGGCGGGGTCGGCGCCCAGACTGCGCACGGCATTGGCCATGACGTCTGCGTCGCCAACGACGAAAAGGCGCGCCTTCTGGCGCAGTTCGTCGTGGCCCATGAGCATCTTGGCCGTGATTTCCGGCCCGATGCCCGCTACGTCGCCCAAGGTCACGGCCAAGAGGGGCAGCTTTGCGGGAGGGGTTTGTGTCATCGCTTGAATCTCCTGTCGCGGATCGCGCGCACCGCGCGAACCAGTACGTCTTCGGTGCCAAAGCCGCCGGCCTTGGTCACCACGGGCAGGCCAGCGGCCGTGCCTCCGGTCAGCGTGCCCAGAGGCACACCGCCCATTACTTCGTCCACCAGCGCAATGCCGTTGGCCTGCAGGGCCACCAGCACGCTGCGCGCGCCGTCGCCGCCGGTGGCGACGACGCCTGCCGCGCGCGAGGCGGCGATCAATTGCGCGGCAAGGCTGCCGAGGCGGTCGGCGACCTTGTCGGAATCCAGGCCGGCGCGTTGGCCTTCGGGGGCCAGCAGCAGAATGGTGCCGGCTTCCAGCGGGGCCTGCGCGTGCGCCTGCAGGAGCGGTTGGCTCCAGGCCTGCCACTGCGCGTCGTCGGCCAGTTGTTCGAGCGACGGGCGCCAGGTGTCGGCGCCCGCAGCCTGCAATGCGGCAGCCTGGCCGCGTGCGGCGCTGTGCTGCGATGTCACCACGACGACAACGGGGGCGGTCTGGTCGGCGCCCGCCCAAACGCGGGCCAACGGGACGGCCAGGCCGCCCGCGCCCACGGGCAGGGCGCGCTCGCCCAGCAGGCCGACGGCGCGCGCCAGCCGTTCCAGGTCGGCATCGGTGGCCGCGTCCACCACCACGGCGCCGCCCGCGTGCGCGATGCGCGCGGCCAGCGTTTCCGGCGTGTCTTCCGCCAGCGGCGCCACGTGGGCGCAGCCGAGCAGGGTGGGGATGTGGCTTTCGGTCACGGGGGTGACCGGATCGGTCGCCGCCGAGGTTTCGGTGACCGGCTTGCCGTTCACATAAAGAATGCCTTGCTCGACGGTGCGGCCCGTCGCCGGAAAGGCGGGGCAGACCACCGCGATCGCGTCATCGCCCCAGGCGCCGCGCGCCGCGTCGATCTCGGCCTTGAAGGCGCCGCGCAGCGTCGAATCCACTTTCTTGTACAGGCGGGTCACGCCGGCATCCCGCAACTGACGTACGTTGCCGCGGATGACTTCGGCCGCATCGGCCGCGCTAAGCGCGCGGCTGTTGGTCGTGACGGCCAGCACCTCGACGCCCTCGTGGGCGGGCCCGGACAGGGCCTCGTCCGCGCCGCCGATCGACAGGTGCGTGCACCAGCCGGCGCGCACGAATTGCACGGCGGTGTCGCCAGATCCGGTCAGGTCGTCGGCAACGATGGCGATGGTGGGTTTCACAGGGCCTCTCCGCGGGCTTCGGTCAGGGGCGGGGCGACGGTGGCGTCGGCGTCCTCGGACTTCAGTTCACCGGCGCGCTTGAGGAACCAGGATGCCAGCACGGGCGCCAGAATGGAACTGATCAGCACGCATGCGGCGACCTGCGCGGTGGCGGTGGACACGTATTGCTGGAAGTTGGGGTCGGCTGCCGCGACCACGGCGGGCGTGGCGATGGCGTTGCCGGCGGTGGTGCCGGCTGCGAAGCCCAGGCCGCTCTTGCCGCCGCGGCGCAGGATCATGCGGTAGCCCAGATAGACCAGGCCGCCCGTGATCGGGCTGATGATCAGGCCCAGGATCAGGCCGCTGATGCCGCCGCCAACCACGGCGCCCAGATCGATGCCGGTGCCCAGCGCAAAGGCGAAGAACGGAATGACGATGTTCGGCACGGGCTTGAGCACGTCACGCCACTTGGGATCGAGGTTGCCGACGACCACGCCCAGCAGGAAGGGCACCAGTGCAGCGACCAAGGCGATCATCGGGATGTCGGCCAAGCCCGACGCGCCCAGGAACAGCAGGCTGAAGAAGGGGCCGTCGTTGACCGCGCTGGCGACGTAGGCGCCGCGGTCGCGGGCATCGCCGTATTGGCCGGTGTAGGCCAGCCACAGGCCGCCGTTGCTGTTGTCGAACGCGGCCAGCATGGCCAGGATCGACACGCCCCACAGACCGTCCAGACCGACGTAGCTGCCGAGGATGATGATGAGCGTGGCGGGCACCAGCGTCTTCATCAGCAGGATGGTGCCGGCCGTGGCCAGGATCGGGCCGCCGGTGCGGGCGTTGACGTGCGTGCCGGTCGCGAAGATCAGCAGCGCGATCAGCGGCAGCGCGCTGTTCTTGAAGAGGGCGGTGGTGAAGCCGCCGATGGCGAGCGCATCAGGGGCAAAGGTGCCGATCAGGGAACCCAGGATCAGCGGCACCAGCATCAATCCACCAGGGATTTTCTGCATCGTGCCAAAAAAGGGCGAGCGGGTAGTTGCGGTCGACACTATCGAGGTCTCCAGGACGATTTTTCTGGGTTGCAGACGTTCATGCGCGCGTCTGTCGGACGGGTGAAAAAATCGTAGTGTACACCTGTACGTACAGCATGTACGTACAGGTTGACCCCAATTGCCGTCCCGGATATGGGGACGGTTTCGTCGTCAGAAGCGGTAGGCGCCGCTCAACATCACCGTGCGGCGCGCACCATAGAAGCAGTCGCCACGGTCCAGGCAGACCACTTCATACGTGCGGTCCGCGATATTGTTGACGTTGAGCGCATAGCGCCACGGTCCGTTGGTGTAGCTGACCATCGCGTCGAACAACGTCACGGACGGCGTCTCCGGCGCGCCGCCGTCCCGGAACTTGGACAGGAAGCGCGTGCCGGCGCCGACCGCGAAGCCGGGCTGGCCCGCGATAGCGAAGCGGTACTTGCTCCACAGCGACACCATGTGCTTGGGCATGCCTTCAAGCTGCGGATCGATGTCGGTATAGATGTAGTTGGCGATCACGTCGACGTTTTGCGTGACGCGCCCGCGCATCTCCAGTTCGACGCCGCGTGTACGCGTCTTGCCCGCCTGGATCTGGTTGTTGGGATTGTCCGGATCGTTGGTCTGGCGGTTGCTTTCGCGCAGGTCGTACGCGGCCGCCGTGAATTCCAGGTCGGCGCCCGGGGGCATGTATTTCAGGCCCAGTTCCCACTGCTTGCCGCGCATGGGTTTCCAGCGCTGGTCGTAGAAGTCCGCGCCCGCGATGGGGGTGAAGGACTCGCTGTAGCTCACGTACGGCGACCAGCCGTTGTCGGCCGCGTACATAAGGCCGAAGCGCTTGGTCGTGGCCTGATCGGTTTCCTTGTCCTGGCCCTCGGCCGTGCTTTCGACGCGATCGCGGCGGATGCCTGCCAGCAGGATCCAGTTCTTGTCGAACGTGATCTGGTCCTGTGCGTAGAAGCCCAGCTGTTGCTGGCGCTGCTTGGGCGAGTCGCTGAGCGTGTAGTCGGGCGCGTTGCCATACACCGGGTGGTACAGATTCAGCGGCGATCCCAGCCCGCTGTCCGATTGGCTGGTTTCGCGATACCGCGTGTAGTCCATGCCGACGATGACGGTATGCTGCGTGCGGCCCCAGTTCAGCTTGCCTTCCAGGTTCTGATCGGCCAGCAGTGTGCGCATGCGCGGCTTGTTGATGTAGTAGTAGCGGTCGACTGTGGTCTGCTCGGGGTCGATATAGGAATCGCCGCGGCGGTCGCCATACACGTTCGGGTACAGCGATTTGTAGTCCACGCTGCTGACCGTGTTGCGGAAGCTCTGGCGGACCTTCCAGGTGTCGTTGAACTTGTGTTCGAACAGCCAGCCGACGTTGAATTGCTCGGTGTCGTAGGTGTCAAAGCCCGGTTCGCTGGCAAAGCGGCGCGTCGGAATGCGGCCGTTGGGATTGTGATCCACGGTGCCGCTCCAGGGCAGGAACGATTGCGTCGTGCCGGAGCGGTCCTTCTGCCAGGAGGCCTGCAGCGTCAGCGACGTGGCTGCGCTGGGTTGCCACGTGAGCGACGGCGCGAGGAACATCCGGTCGTCCTGCGCGTACTGCACCTGCGTGTCGCTGTCGCGGCCCAGCGCCACCACGCGATACAGCCACTGGCCGTCCTCGGTCAGCGGGCCGGTGATGTCGGCCTGGATCTCGCGGCGGTTGAAGTTGCCCAGCTGCACGCCGATTTCACCCTGCTGCTCGGCCTGCGGGCGCTTGCTGACCAGGTTGACGATGCCACCCGTGCTGCCCTGTCCGTACAGCATCGACGACGGGCCGCGCAGCACCTCCACGCGTTCCAGGCCATAGACCTCGGTGCGCGGGTTGTTGAAGCTGAAGAACTGGCGCAGGCCGTCCAGGTACTGCACGGGCTCCACGCCGCGCACACGCACGTAGTCGCCGCGGTTGTCCACGCCGTAGGCGTTGGGCCGCACGCCGGCTGCGTAGTTCATCGTGTCCTGCACGTTTTGCGAACCCTGGTCGATGATCTGATCGCGCGGGATCACGGTGATGGCCTGGGGCGTCTCGGACAATGGCGTGTCGGTCTTGGTGCCGGTGGCGCTGCGACGGGCTACGTAGCCGTCGACGGGACCGGTGGCGGTTTCGCCGGTGCCCAGCACCTGCACGGCGGGCAGGGTGGCGGGCTGTTCGGGCTGCGCATGCGCGGCGCCCGCGCCCAGGCAGGCGGCCAGCGCGGCGGCGGCGGGAACACGGGTGTGCAGCCGCGCGCGCGGGGCGGCGGGGGTGTGGTGGTGCTTCAAGAGGATCTCCCCACTGGCGTCGGTTGGGTGCGGCCAGTTACGTATAGAAATGACAACGATAATAATTATCAATTGTGGCGATGTGCTCAGCCAATAGCGCGCGTCGCGGGAAGATGTAAAAAAGCCCTGCGACGCGCCAAGGCGGCAGGGCTTTTACAGGAATCTCCTGTCAATTCATGGAGTTGAAGCGAACGTCGGCCCAGGCTGGCGCGGGGCGCGGCCACGGCCGCTGTTGGCGGCGCGCGACAATGTTTCGCCCGCGAATACGGGTTACGGTCGGCGGTGCGATATCAGCGCTGGCCAGTCGTCGGGTTGACCGTGCTCGCGGTGGTGGCGGACGTGGCGGCAGCAGTGGGAGCAGGTGCTGCGCCAGACGCGGCGGCAGGCGCCGGCGCGTCCGGACGCAGCTCACGCCGCAGGATCTTGCCCACGTTGGTGCGCGGCAAGTCGTCGCGGAACTCGATGTGGCGTGGCACCTTGTAGCCGGTCAACTGGCTGCGGCAATGCGCGATCAGCGTTTCCGCGTCCAGCGTGGGGTCCTTGCGGATCACGAACAGCTTGACCGCCTCGCCGGAGCGTTCGTCCGGCACGCCTACGGCCGCTACCTCGCGTACGCCAGGATGCAACGCGGCCACGTCCTCGACCTCGTTCGGGTACACGTTGAAGCCGGACACCAGGATCATGTCCTTCTTGCGATCGACCAGATACACGTAGCCGGTCTCGTCGACATAACCGACGTCGCCCGTGCGCAGGAAGCCGTCCGGGTACATGACGAGCGCCGTCTCGTCCGGCCGGTTCCAGTAGCCCCGCGTGACCTGCGGACCGCGCGCGCAGATTTCGCCGTTTTCGCCGATGCCCAGTTCGCGGCCCGCGTCGTCGCGGATCGACAGATCCGTGGAGGGCACGGGCAATCCGATGGATCCATTGAAGATCTTTGTGTCCAGCGGATTGATGGTGACGGCGGGCGACGTTTCAGTCAGGCCGTAGGCCTGGGCGATCGATACGCCGGTCGTTGCGCGCCACCGGTCCGCCACCGACCGCTGCACCGCCATGCCGCCGCCCATGGTGAGCCGCAGGCGCGAAAAATCCAGGTGGGCAAAATCCGGGTGGTTAAGCAGCGCGTTAAAGAGCGTGTTGACGCCCGTGAAGGCCGAGATCGGCACCTTGCCCATTTCCTTGATCAGGCCGGGGATGTCGCGCGGATTGACGATGAGAAGGTTGCTCGCGCCCAGCTTCATGAAGGTCAGGCAGTTCGCCGTCAGCGCGAAGATGTGATACAGCGGCAGGGCCGTAACGATGCATTCCTCGCCGTCTTTCACCAAGGGTCTTACCCACGCGTAGGCCTGGCTCACGTTGGCGACCATGTTGCCGTGCGACAGCATGGCGGCCTTGGCCACGCCGGTCGTGCCGCCCGTGTATTGCAGGAACGCCAGGTCGGCAGGCGAGAGCCGCATGTCGGTGTAGGGAAGGTCGCGCGCCGCACGCAGCACGTCGCCCAGCTTGTGCGAGCCGGGCAGCGACCACGCGGGCACCATGCGCTTGACGCGCCGGACCGCGAAGTCCACCAGGCGTCCTTTGATCGGGCCCAGCATTTCTCCGATGGAGGTGACCACGACGTGCTCGACCTGCGTGCCGGGCAAGGCCTTTTGCAACGTGGCCGCGAAGTTGTCCGCGACCACGATGGCGCGCGCGCCGGCGTCGGCCAACTGGTGTTCCAGTTCGCGCGCGGTGTAGAGCGGATTGCAGTTGACCACGATGCAGCCGGCGCGCAGGGCGCCGAACAGGCAGACAGGGTATTGCAGCAGGTTGGGCATCATCAGCGCGACGCGGTCGCCGCGCGCAAGACCGTGGGCATGCAGCCATGCCGCAAAGCGGCGCGTCAGCGCGTCCAGTTCGGCATAGGTGATCGACTTGCCCATGCTGATGTAGGCCGTCTTGTCGGGAAAGCGCCGGAAGCTTTCCTCGATGATCGTCACCAGCGTTGTCTCGCCGTCGGTCTCGATCTCGGCGGGCACACCGTAGGGATAGCTCTTGTGCCAGATTCGTTCCATGTCTTGCGGTTCCGTTGGGGCGCAAGGCCCTAGTTGCCCAACAGGGCTTTCTTCAGGGAAGCCTGCGCGGGGCTGTCGCCCAGCCAGACGCGCAGCAATGCGCGGGCGAAGGCGGGATCGTCGATGCGTCCGCGCGGCTTGCCGTTGCTGGCGATGGCCACGCCACGGGCGTCGAAGTCCAGGTCGATGACGTCGCCTTCGCGCGCGGCGCCGATGTCGGCCATCAGGCGCGACAGGCGTTCGGCGGGTTCTTTCAACGCGGCCAGCGCCTGCGAGGGCGTATTGTCGCGCAATCCGTCCTGTAGCGCGCCGTCCAGGCTCTTGCTGTCCACGTCGCGCAGCATTTGCAGACGGATCCGGCGCGGCTCGGTGCTGCCGATGATCGCGGCGGGGTCGTGGGTCTTCGTGGTGACGTACAGCGCCGCCACGTAGACCTTCACGACGAAGCGGGTGCGCAGGCCGGCGCCGTTCAGCGTCAGCGCGTGGCCGCCTTCGGCAAGCTGTTCGGGCACGCGCACGCCGGCGACGTCGACGTCAGCGTGGGCCGGCGCGCCCGCCAGGCTGGCGGCAAGGATCAGACTCAGGGCGGCGGCGCGCCCTCCGGGGTTGAAACGCATTGGTCACCTCCAGTGTTCTTCTGTTTGTAGAACTTCTTGTCTGCGATGTAGATCGTGCGTTCCACGACGGCGTACACGACGTCGTCCTTGTCCTTCAATTCGACCGTGTAGGTGCGGGTCGTTTCGTGATGCGAGGCAAGCAGGCGCCGGATTTCGGCGATCTCGCCCGGCGGCAGCCGGAAATCCACGTACAGCGTGGTGTAGGCCGGCTTGCGAAAGCGGATCGATGCTGCCTTGTCCCACACGATGTGATCGGCGCCCAGTGCCGACATCAGCATGGTCGGATGCGCGCCGTCCGTCACCGCGAACAGCGAGCCGCCGTACATCGACCCCACGATATTGCGCGTGCGGCGCAAGAGCGGCAGCTTGATGCGGATGTGCTGGAAGTCCGGCGACACGTGCAACACGCGGCCGCCGGTGGCGCGAAATGCCGGATGCAGGTTAAAGCCCACCCGCATCAGCCGCGCGCGCCACTCGGGCGACAGGTTCTTGAACCAGTAGGGCTTCACGCTGTCCGCCGCCTGCTTACAGGGCCTCGAACAGGCCGGCGGCGCCCATGCCGGTGCCGATGCACATCGTCACCAGCCCGTACTTGCCGCCGGTGCGGCGCAGTCCGTGCGTGATCGTGGCGGTGCGGATCGCGCCGGTGGCGCCCAGCGGGTGGCCCAGCGCAATGGCGCCGCCCAGCGGGTTGACCTTGGCCGGGTCCAGCTTCAGCTCGCGGATCACGGCCAGCGACTGCGCCGCGAAAGCTTCGTTGAGCTCGATCCAGTCCAGCGCGTCCTGCTTGATGCCGGCGCGGTCCAGCACCTTGGGGATGGCGGCGACCGGACCGATGCCCATGACCTCGGGCGGCACGCCGGCCACGGCAAAGCCCACAAAGCGGGCGAGCGGGCTGAGGTTGAATTCGCGCAGGATGCGGTCGGACACCAGGATCACGGCCGCCGCGCCATCGGACATCTGCGAGCTGTTGCCGGCCGTGACGCTGCCGCGCGTGGAGAACACGGGCTTCAAGCGGGCCAGCGCTTCCAGGCTGCTGTCCGGGCGCGGGCCTTCGTCGACCTCGATAAGCCGGCGCGCCACGCGTACCGCGCCGCTGGCGCCGTCCGGCAGATGCGTGACCACTTCATAAGGCGTGGTTTCGGCGCGGAAGTGGCCGGCAGCGATGGCTGCGCACGCCTTCTGGTGCGACGCCAGCGCAAAGGCGTCCTGGTCTTCGCGCGACACCTTCCAGCGCTCGGCGACCTTTTCGCCGGTCAGCCCCATGCCGAACGCCATGCCCACGTTTTCCTCGTGCGCAAAGATCTCCGGGTTCATGGACACCTTGTTGCCCATGATCTGCGGCATGGCGCTCATGGATTCGGTGCCCGCGCCGATCATGATGTCGGCCTCGCCCATGCGGATGCGGGCGGCGGCGTCCGCCACGGCCTGCAAGCCGGACGCGCAGAAGCGATTGACGGTGACGCCCGCCACGCTTTGCGGCAGCCCCGCCAGCAGCAGGCTGATGCGGGCCACATTCATGCCCTGTTCGGCCTCGGGCATGGCGCAGCCGGCGATGACGTCCTCGATGCGGGCTGCGTCCAACCCCGGCACCTGCGCCAGCGCGCCATTCAGCGCGGCGGCCAGCATGTCATCGGGGCGGGTGGTGACGTAGGCGCCATTGCGCTTGCCCACCGGCAAGCGCGTGGCGGCGACGATGTAGGCGTCTTGGATCTGCGTGCTCATATCCGTTTCCTTTGGGCTAGTTCCGTAGTGGTTTGCCGGTTTCCAGGGTGTGGCGGATGCGCGCCTGGGTTTCGGGCGTGCGCAAGAGCGCCACGAACTCCTTGCGCTCCACGGCCAGCAGCCATTCCTCGTCGACCTTTGTGCCGGTCTCGACCTCGCCGCCGCACAGCGCGACCGCCGCGCTACGCGCCACGCGGTAATCGTGCGCGCTGATCATGCCGCCTTCACGCATGTTGACCAGCACCATCTCGAAGTTGGCGATGCCGTTGCGGCCGGCCACCGGCACGTTCTGCAACCGCGCGGGCGGGGTGTAGCCGGCCTGCGCCGCGGCGCGCGCCTGGCCGATGGCCACGTAGAGCAGTTCGTCGGGATGGAACAGCACGATGTCGTGCTCGCGCGCGAACCCGGCGTCGATGGCTTCCAGTCCGCTCTTGGCGACCTGGGCCATGGCAATGGTCTGGAAGACCGGCTGCAGATACGGAAAGACCTCGCCGGGCGTGGCCGTCTTGGCCGCCAGCGCCGCAGCGCGCGCGGCAAATTCCTTGCTGCCGCCACCCGCCGGGATCAGGCCCACGCCGGCTTCGACCAGGCCGATGTAGCTTTCCAGCGCCAGCACGCGGTGCGAGGCGTGCATCAGGAATTCGCAGCCGCCGCCCAGCGCCATGCCCTGCACGGCGGCAACCGTCGGAATCTGCGCGTACTTGAACGATTGCGAGGCGCGCTGGAATTTTTCGACCGTGGCTTCGAGCATCTCCCATTGGCCCGCCGCGCAGGCTTCGACCACCTGCTGGAGGTTGGCGCCCACGGCAAACGGTGCGTCGTGCCAGATGACCAGGCCGTCGAATTCGCGTTCGGCCTTGGCCACCGCCTGCAGCACGCCTTCCAGCACTTCGGCGCCCAACGTGTGGTTGCGCGACGTGACGGACAGGATGGCGATGCCGGCGTCGACCTGCGGCAGGTTCCACAGGCGCACGCCTTCGTTTTCCCAGACGGTGACGCCCCGGTCGTCGGGGGCTTCGCCTACGACGCGCTCCGGGAACAGCTGGCGCGCGTACACGGGCAACGTCGAGCGCGGATGCAGCTTGCCGGTGCGCGCGGAATACGAGCCTTCCGGCGCATGCACGCCCTGGCGGTTGGACTCCAGCACCCAGGCGGGCAGGGGCGTGTTGCTCATGGCGCGGCCGGCGGCGATGTCCTCGGCGACGGCGGCGGCAATCGCCTGCCAGCCGGCGGCCTGCCACGTTTCAAACGGGCCTTGCGACCAGCCGAAGCCCCAACGCATGGCCAGGTCCAGATCGCGCGCGTTGTCGGCCACGTGCTCAAGCTGCACGGCGCTGTAGTGGAAGATGTCGCGGAACAGGCTCCACAGGAATTGCGCCTGCGGATGGTCGCTGGCGCGCAGCGCGGCAAAGCGCCTGGCCGGATCGCGTTCCTTGAGCAGCGCCGCCACCTCGTCGGCCAGCTTGCCGGTGCCGGGGGCGTAATCCTGCTTTTTCAGATCCAGCACCTGGATCTCGCGGCCCTGCTTGCGATAGACGCCGGCGCCGCTTTTCTGGCCGAGCGCGCCCTTGGATATCAGCGCCGACAGCCATTCCGGCAGCGCGAAATACTGATGCCACGGATCGTCGGGCAGGTTCTTTTCCATCGTGCCCACGACGTGGGCCAGCGTGTCCAGCCCGACCACGTCGGCGGTGCGGTACGTGGCGCTCTTGGGGCGGCCGATCTTGGGGCCGGTCAGCGCGTCGACTTCGTCGAAGGCCAGACCCAGGCGCGCGGTGTGGTGCATGGCGGCCAGGATCGAGAACACGCCGATGCGGTTGGCCACGAAGTTCGGGGTGTCCAGCGCGCGGATCACGCCCTTGCCCAGCGCAGACGTCAGCCAGGTTTCCAGCTGGTCCAGCACGGCCGGCTGCGTGTGTGAGGTGGCGATGATTTCCACCAGGCGCATGTAGCGCGGCGGATTGAAGAAATGGATGCCGCAGAAGCGGTCGCGCAGCCCGGCGGGCAGCGCGTTGGCCAGCGCGTCGATGGACAGGCCGGAGGTGTTGGAGGCGACGATGGCGCCGGGCGCGACATGCGAGGCAATGCGCTCGTACAGCGCCGTCTTCCAGTCCATGCGCTCGGCGATGGCTTCGATGATGAGGTCGCAGCCTTGCAGGCGCTCCAGGTCGTCATCGTAGTTGGCGGGCGTGATGAGCGCCAGGCGTGATGCGCCGGCCAGCGGCGCGGGTTCCAGCTTCTTGAGACCGGCCAGCGCCTTCTTGACGGTGCCGTTACGGTCGCCTTCGCGGGCGGCCAGGTCGAACAGCGTGACCGGCACGCCGGCATTGGCCAGGTGGGCGGCGATCTGCGCGCCCATGACGCCGGCACCCAGCACGGCGACGTGTTTGACGACGAACTTGCTCAAGGGAGTCTCCTGAAAAGGCGGGCGAACGGCGCGCGGCCGTCCGCCCGTTCACGGCTAGAAGCGGGACGAGAGCTGCAGGCCGAAGATGTGGCCGCTGCTGTCGTAGGTGCCCGCGACGCGGCCCTTGGTGGCCTGGCTGCCGGACGTGGTGTCGATGTCCGTCTTGCGCAGGTACAGGTACGTGTAGCCGACGTCGATCGTGGTGGACTTCGTGGCTGCCCATTGCACGCCGGTCGAGAACCAGTACCGGTCGTTGTCGGGCAGGGAAGTGGGACGGTCGGCCGCATCGTGCACCGGCGATTGGTCGAAGGCCAGGCCGAACTTCCACTTCCAGGCCGGGGCGAACTTGTAGTTCGCGCCCACGGCGACGCGCCAGGTGTCGCGGAAGTTGAGCGGCAGCTCGTCGTCGCGCGCGCCCGGGCCCGAGTTCTTGATCTTGAGCTCCGGAATGCTGCTCCAGCCCGTCCAGGACACGTCGCCCAGCAGTTCCCACTTTTCGTTGAGCTGGTGCGTGGCGCTCAGGATCAGCGAGTCGGGCAGGTCGACGTTGGCCTTGGCGTCAAACGACACGGATTGGCCGGTGGGGCCGATGTTGTCGATGTCGGTGTCGCCCTTGGCCGAGTGCTTGATCTTCGAACGGTAAGACAAGCCGATGCGCGTGTCTTCGGTAGGTTGCAGCATGAAGCCGACGTTCCAGCCCCACGCGTCACCCTTCAGATTCAGGTCCGCGTCGCCATTCGTGGCCAGCGGCAGGCCGGCGATGGGCACGACGGTCTTTTTCTTGTAGGTCGCATCGATGTGCTGCCAGTTCACGCCAAAGCCCATCGAAAATTTCTCGTTGACCTTGTAGGCGATGGACGGGTTGACGTTGATGGTCTTGATGTCGAACTTGTTCGAGTGGTACTGGCCGACCCAACCGTCGTCGTATTCGGTCATCAGGCCGAAGGGGGCGCCGACGCCCAGGCCGATGTACCACTGCTCGTTCAGTTGCCAGGAGGCATAGATATTGGGCACGACGCCCAGGTGGCCCGCGTCCCCGCCATTGCCGCCGGTGGGAACCGAACCGTTCAAGCCTGATCCGGGAATACCGGGCACGCTGGGATTGCGGCTGTTTCCGTTGTCCGAAAACTTGAACGACGGTTTGATCAGGTTTACCCCGCCGGAGAAATTGAGCCCTGGCAGATAGGTCAAGCCTGCCGGGTTGAAATACATGATGCTGGCATTCTCCGGGTTTGCCGCCGAGCCGGCATACGCGTTGCCCAGGCCGCTGGCGTTCTGCTCCAAGAGCTGAAAGCCGGCAGCGTAGGACGTTGCGGATGCGCCCAGGCCGACCAGGATGGCCGACAGGGTGCTCAGGGACAATGGACGTCTGCGCATGGTACTGACTCCTCGAGTTGAATGTGTGTCTCTCTCTACCACTGCCGGCCTGTTGCTGCCGGTCTATTCGGCGCGAGCCGCTGTGCTGCGGTGCTGCTGGGTGCTGCCGTCTTCGTAATGCAAGGGGCCGCCCGTGAAAGGCGCGAAGCCCGTTCCAAAAATCACGCCGGCGTCGGCCAGGTCGGCGTCGGCCACGATGCCGCTGGACACGCGTTGCCGCGTGGCGTCGATCAGCGGCTGGATCAGGCGTTGCGCCAGGCCTGCCGGGGCGGCGGCGGGGTCGCGTTGCTTGACCGGCTTGCCGTCGCGCCAGGTGTAAAAGCCCTTGCCGCTTTTCTTGCCGAGTTCGTTGCGGGCCAGACGGTCTGCCAGGCATCGCGGCGGCGCCGCGCCGTCGGCAAGCTGCGCGCCAGCGTCCCGCGCGATGTCCAGGCCCACGGTGTCCGCCAGTTCCAGCGGTCCCATCGGCATGCCGAAGGCCACCATGGCGGCGTCCACGGTTTCCGGCGCGACGCCGTCGTCCACGCTGCGCATGGCCTGCAGCATGTAGGGCGCCAGCACCGCATTGACGAGAAAGCCGGGCGCGCTCTTGACCGGCAGCGCCAGCTTGTCGATCTGGCCGACAAAGGCGCAGGCGCGGGCTTCTATGGCGGGATCGCCATCGTCCGCGTGCACGACTTCCACCAGCGGCATCTTGGCCACGGGGTTGAAGAAGTGGATGCCTACCAGACGATCCGGACGGGCCAGGCCCTCGCGGAGCGTTTCGAGCGACAGGCTGGACGTGTTGGTGGCCAGCAGCGCGTCGGGCTTCATGCGCGGCTCCAGCGACTGGTACAGCGCGCGCTTGGCATCGGGCTGCTCGCTGATGGCTTCGATGATGACGTCCGCCAGCGGCACGCCGCCGCCCGCCGGATCCGGGACCAGCCGGTCGAGCGCGGCGCGCGCCAGGCGCGGATCCTTCAGGCGGCGCGCGTAGAGTTCGGCGGCGCGCTTGATGGCGGGCGCGATGCGCGACATCTCCTGGTCCTGCAGCGTGACGGTCATGCCCTTGAGCGCGCACCAGGCGGCGATGTCGCCGCCCATCACGCCCGCACCCACCACATGGACGTGACGGGCCGGCGCGACGCCGGGCTGCTTGCCATTGGCCTTCAGGCGCTCCTGCAGGCGGAATACGCGCAGCAGGTTGCGCGCGGTGCCGGACGAAATGATGCGGTCGATGAGGTCGGGCGCCTTCAGCGCATTGCCCCCATGTTTTTCCCAGATCTCCACGATGGCGGGCGCGGCCGGGTAGTGGCCGAGCGGATCCTTGGCCGCGATCTGCTTGCGGGCGCGGTTGGCGACGATGGCCTTGAACGGCCTGCGGTTCAGCAGTCCGCCCAAGCCGCGCGCGCGCCGGGCAGGCTTGCGCGACAGCACGGTCTGGCGCGCCGCGGCGAGCAGCAGCCGCGGGGGAACACGCGCGTCGACCAGCCCCAGCGAGGCCGCGCGGCGCGCATCGGCGCCGCGGCCGGTCAGCATCATGTCCAGCGCGGCGGGCGCGCCGATCACCTGCGGCAGGCGCAGCATGCCGCCCCAGCCGGGGAAGATGCCCAGCATGACTTCAGGCAGCGCCAGCGAGGCGCCGGGCTGATCGGCCACCAGCCGGTAGCGGCAGGCCAGTGCCAATTCAAGGCCGCCGCCCAGGCAATGACCCTGGATCAGCGCCAGCGTGGGATAGCGCACGCCGGCCAGGCGATTCATGAGGTTCCAGCCGCGCGACACCAGCCCGCGCGCCTGCTCGGGCGTGTCCAGCGTGGCGAATTCGTTGACGTCGGCGCCCACGATGAAGCCGGTGGCCTTGCCGGACTGGATGATGAGGCCTTTGGGCGGATCGGCGTCCAGCGCGTCCAGCACCACGGAGAGCTCGGCCATCGTGTCGGCCGACAGCGCGTTGACCGCGCTGCCGGCGCGGTCGAAGGTCAGCCAGGCGAGCCCGTCGGGGTCGCGGTCCAGGCGCCAGTGGGAAAGCGTGTCCAGTGTCGTCATGGGCGGTCCTCGTCCAGGGTTTCGACCAGCATCGCGCCGCCTTGACCGCCGCCGATGCAGATGGCCGCCATGCCGCGCCGGGCGCCGCGGCGCTTGAGCGCGTGCAGCAGATGCAGCACGATGCGGGCGCCAGACGCGCCCACCGGGTGGCCGATGGCGATGGCGCCGCCGTCGACGTTGAGCCGTGCAGGGTCCAGTTCGCCCCAGGCAGGTGTGCCGAAATTCTGCTGGCAGTAGGCCTCGTCCCGCCACGCGGCCAGGCAGCCTAGCACCTGCGCCGCGAAGGCCTCGTTGATCTCCCACAAATCCAGGTCATTCAAGCCCAGGCCGTGGCGCTGCAGGATCGGCGTGGCGGCATGCACGGGGCCCAGCCCCATGATCGCGGGATCCAGCCCGGCCCATTGCGTATCGACGATGCGGCCCAGCGGGCGCAGGTTCCATTTCTGAACGGCCTCTTCCGAGGCCAGCACCAGCATCGCGGCGCCGTCGGTGACCTGCGAGCTGTTGCCTGCGGTGATGTTGCCCCAGGGCTTGTCGAACACGGGCTTGAGCTTGGCCAGCTTGTCCGGCGTGGAGTCGTCGCGCACGCCGTCATCGTGGGGATGCAGCTTGCCCTGCGTGTCGATGAGCGGCGTGATCTCGGGCATGCCGGCCGCGCGCGCCGCAAGCGCGCGCTGGTGGCTGCGCGCCGCATAGGCGTCCATCGCGGCGCGGTCGATGTGAAAGAGCGTGGCGACGTTTTCGGCGGTCTGTCCCATCGACAGTCCCACCACCGGGTCCGTCAGCCCCTTGAGCAATCCGATGACGGGCGCCAGGTGTTTCGGCCTGAAGCCGCCCAGCGCCTTGAGCTTGGCGCCCAGGCCGCGCGCGGCGTACCAGCGCGACAGCCAGCGCACCATGCCGTCCGAAAACAACACCGGCGCGCGAGACAGCGCATCGGTGCCGCCGGCCAGCACCAGGTGCGAACGGCCGTTCTGGATGTTGGCGATGGCGGAGTCCAGCGCCTGCATGCCCGACGCGCAGTTGCGCATGACGGTCCACCCCGGCACCCGGTCGCCGCAGCCCAGCCGCAGCGAGATCACGCGGCCGATGTTGACTTCCTCGGGCGAGGGCGCGGCGCAGCCGACGATGACCTCGTCCAGATCCGTGGGCGCGTAGGGTTGGCGCAGCAGCAAGGCGCGGCCGGCCTGTACCGCCAGATCCCCGGCGGAGAAGGGTCCCGGGCCCGCGCGGGCCTTCAGGAAAGGCGTGCGTGAACCATCGACGACGTAAACCGGTTTGAATGCCATCCGCTTCCTCCCTCAGGCGACCTTGCGTTCGGCCGTGGGCCGGTCTGCGTCGGCGGCGCCGAGGTCAAAGGGGAAATCATCCACTTTGACGACGGTATCGCGCAAGCGGTTGCGGCGTTTGACGACCGCATACTCTTCGGCGGTGATCGCGCCGATGGTGACCGCCGCGTCGGCGATGTCGCGCACGTTGGCTTGCGGATTGCCGTCCAGCACGCCGCGTTTTTCGATCTCGCGGATCTTGGCCTCGATGGGCTCGGCCTCCAGCGTGGCGGCCAGCGCCTGCTCGATCGCACCCACGGGTTCGTCCGCGGTATCGGGCAGGTGGCAGCCTGCCGTCAGGCGGTCGCGCGTTGCGCTGGGGCTGATCAGCAGCCGGGCCACGTCCTGGCCAAGCTGGTCGGACGGCGGGATCTGGCTGTGGCCCCACGGGAACACGATGCGGCGGATGATCCACGCGACAGCGCGATTCGGGAAGTTATCCAGCACGCCGTCAAAGGCCTCCTGCAACTTGCACAGCGCGTCCTGGATCGACCAGTGCGCCAGCGGCGCGTCGGCCTTCTGGCGGCCTTCGTCCTCGAAGCGCTTGAGCGTTGCGCTGATCAGGTACATCTGCGACAGCACATCACCCAGGCGCGCCGACAGACGCTCGCGGCGCTTCAGGCTGCCGCCCAGCACCAGCATCGACGTGTCGGCCAGCAGTGCAAAGGCGGCCGAGTAGCGGCCCAGGAGCTGGTAGTAGCGCTTCATGTCCGGTGCGACGTCGGCGTTGACGGCCACAAAGCGCGCGCCGGTGAGCGAGGTGCCCAGCGCCCGCAGCGTGTTGCGCACCACGAAGCCCGCATGGCCCCAGAACGCGGCATCGAAATCATCCAGCCCCTGCTTGCGGTCCGGCGATTGCGCGGCCTGCATTTCCGCCAGCACATAAGGATGGCAGCGGATTGCGCCCTGGCCGAAGATGATCAGGCTGCGCGTCAGGATGTTGGCGCCTTCCACGGTGATCCCGATGGGGATCTGCTGGTAGGCGCGGCCCAGGAAATTGGACGGTCCCAGGCAGATGCCCTTGCCGCCGATCACGTCCATGCCGTCGTTGACGACCTGGCGCGCGCGTTCGGTGACGTGGTACTTCACGATGGCCGACACGACCGAGGGCTTCTCGCCCAGGTCCACCGCGCCCGCCGTCATGGTGCGCGCGGCGTCCATCATGTAGGTGTTGCCGCCGATGCGGGCCAGCGCCTCTTCGACGCCTTCGAACTTGCCGACCGGCATGCGGAACTGGCTGCGCACGCGGGCATAGCCGCCCACTGCGCGCGCCGTCAACTTGGACATGCCGGTGTTGGAAGAGGGCAGCGAGATCGAGCGCCCCGCGGCCAGGCATTCCATCAGCATGCGCCAGCCCTGGCCGGCCATGGCGGGACCGCCGATGATGAAGTCCAGCGGCATGAAGACGTCAGTGCCGCGCGTCGGGCCGTTCATGAACATGGCGTTCAGCGGGAAGTGGCGGCGGCCGGTGTCCACGCCGGGGTGATCATGCGGCACGAGCGCGCAGGTGATGCCCAGGTCCTTCTTGCCGCCCAGCAGCCCGTCCGGATCGTACAGGCGGAACGCCAGGCCCAGCAGCGTGCAGACGGGCGCCAGCGTGATGTAGCGCTTGTCCCAGGTGACGCGCATGCCGATGACTTCGCGGCCCTGCCATTCACCCTTGCAGACGATGCCGCTGTCGGGAATGGCTGCGGCGTCCGAGCCTGCCCACGGGCTGGTCAGCGCGAAAGCCGGCACCTCTTCGCCGCGCGCAAGACGCGGCAGGTAATGGTTCTTTTGCTCTTCGGTGCCGTAATGCAGCAGCAATTCCGCGGGACCGAGCGAATTCGGCACCATGACCGACACGGCCAGCGCGGAGGACCGCGTGGACAGCTTGGTCACGATTTCGGAGTGGGCGTACGCGGAAAACGCGAGGCCGCCGTATTGCTTGGGAATGATCATGCCGAGGAAACCCTCGGACTTCAGGTAGTTCCAGACGTCGGCGGGCAGGTCGAAGCGCTCTTGCGTGACGTTCCAGTCATTGACCATGCGGCAGGCGGCTTCGGCCTGGTTGTCCAGGAAGCGCTGCTCTTCTTCGGTCAGGCGGGGGCGCGGATACGCCAGCAGGCGGCTCCAGTCGGGACGGCCGCGAAAGAGTTCGCCTTCCCACCAGACCGTGCCGGCCTCGAGCGCATCGCGCTCGGTGTCGGACATCTGCGGCAGCACCTTGCGGTACAGGTTGAAGATAGGCGCGGACAGCAGCGCCCGCCGGATGGGGCGCACGCCCAGCAACACGGCGGCCAGGAGCGCAATGACAACCAGCGCGACGATGACTGCGTACATTTTCTTGTCTCCTCGTTGTTCTTCAGTTGCCTGGCGGTGACCGAAGGCGGCTCGCCGGCCTGTTGCGGTGGAAGGCGGTCAGGCGCCTCCGGGGCTTGCGTTCAAGTGCGGCAGGGGCGAGCGCAGCCCGCCCAGCAGGAAACTCTTCAGGCGCGGCAAGAGCAGCTCGCGGTCGTTGGGCTGTTCCGCCTCGTCGCCGGCCAGACCGGTGACCGAGCGCAGCAGGTCGGTGCCCATGATGGCGTACGACGTCGCGCCCAGCATGAACTGGAAGCGCCAGATGATCTCGGCGCGCGGCACGTCGGGCAGGGCGGCGAACAGCGCGTTGCGGTAGCGCGCGAGCACGTCGGCATATTCCTCGGCAAACAGCGCGCGGATGAAATCCGTGGGGTCGGTCATCGTGCGCTCCAGCAGCGGCAGGAAGGTGCTGCCGGCCTGCGCCGGATCGGCGGCCAGACGCAGGAGGGTGCCGAAGAACGCGTCCACGATCTGGGAGGGCTTCAGGGGCTTGCCGCCGGATTGCGCCTCGAGTTCGTCCAGAAGGCGCATGCGCTCGCGATTCAGCACTTCCAGGCGGCGTTTGAGCACCGCCTGCACGAGTGACTCTTTCGAGCCGAAGTGATAGTTCACCGAAGCGAGATTCACACCGGCCGCGCCCGTGATCTGGCGCATCGACGTCGCTTCGTGTCCCTGTTGCGCGAACAGGGACTCGGCGGTGTCGAGGATGGTTTCTCTGGTGGACGTGGCGCGGATTTCTTGCATAAGGTTGAATTCAAACGTTTGTTTCAAAGCATTATGCGGGAGGCAGGAATGAGAGGCGAGCCTCTGCTATCCCCAATAGGGTTTACCCCTAACCGTGCGCGCGTGATATGTCGGTTTTGCGGCACGTGCGCTTCGCATCGGGCGTAAGGACGAGACCCGCCGGAAAGAAGGATGAGGCGCGACATGTCCGCCAGGTTGAGTTTTGGCCGATCGGCCTCGGACACCGGCCCTAGGATGAATGTGCTCTGGAACGCACGCCCAAAACCCCGCAGTATCAGCGCGAGAACATGAACGCATTGCCCCGGGTGTGTGCCGGGCGAGGCACCTGCGCAGTCACGGCGCGGCAGGCCAATCGCCCTGATACAGGAGCACGAGAAATGAAGACGTACAAGGTGGGACTGCTGGTTGACGGGTATGAGCAACCCGGCTGGATGCACGAGATGGTTGAGTGGTTACTCCATAGCCAGGATTTCGACCTGACGGCACTGCTGGTGATGAACGGCGAAGCCGCCGATACCGCGCCCAGGCTGAGCGTGAAGGCACTGTTTGGCTCGCTGTCGCGTCTGGAAGGCAAACTGCTGCCGCAGAAGCAGCGGGACATGCTGGCCTGCCGCGACATGCGCGATGGCCTGCAGGAGGCGGGCGCGTCGGTGATCCCGCTGGCGCCGGGGGACGAGGATCCGCACGCGCGCACCGAGGTCCAGGCGCTGGGGCTGGACCTGGTCATCACGCTGGGTGCGTCGCCGGCCACACGGGCGCAACTCGCCAGTTGGTCGCGGCTGGGCGTCTGGCAGTTGAGCTATTCCGATATTGCGGTGGCGACAAGCCGGTATGCGGGTTTCTGGGAGGTCTTTCAGCGCGAGGATCACACCACCGTGAAACTCTGGCGCGTGGGCGCCAGGCAGGAAGACGACGAGCTTCTGGACCAGCGCAGCTTCAATACGGAAGTGTTCTGGCTGAAGAATCAGGCGCGCGCATTCAGTTTGGGAAACTTCATGGTCTACGACGCCTTGCAGGCGCTGGCCCATGACCGCCCGGGCGTCGCCCCGCCCGCCATGCAGATCATGAGCGGCCCGCGCCGGGCCGATCCGGCAGAGTGGGATAGCGCTGCATATATTGCGCGCCAGGCTTGGTTAATGTCCGATCTTGTTGTGCGCCGCATCATGAAACGCAATGTCCGCTGGCGGATCGGTATGTTTCCGTCTGCGCGCCAGCAGGCCGTGGTCTCCGAAGCCATGGTATTGCAGCCGCCAAAGGGCCGGTTTTTCGCCGACCCTTTCGTTTATACGCACGATAAAAAACCATATATATTTTTCGAAGACTACGATTTTACGTCCCGTAAGGGCACGATCTCGGTCGCGACCTACTCCGACGGGGCTTTCCGGCTGCTGGGCACTGCGCTGAACCTGCCCTATCACCTTTCGTTTCCGTATATTTTTGAACACGAAGGCGTGACGTACATGGTTCCGGAAACGTGCGGAAATCGCAGTATTGAACTGTGGAAATGCACTGAATTTCCGCTGAAATGGGAGCTTGATGTTAATCTGATGACCAATATTTCGGCCGTGGATACCATTATTTTTAAACACGGCGAATACTGGTGGCTATTAACAAATATCGATCGGACGGACGGGCAGAGCCATTGCGACGAGCTGTTCGCGTTCTTCTCCGATTCGCCACGTTCCACGACCTGGGCGCCGCACGCCTGCAACCCGATCGTGCGCAACCCGATGCGCGCCCGCAACGCCGGAATCGTTGTCTCGCCTGGGGGAGACGTGATCCGGTGCGCGCAGTACCAGGGCTTCTGTCACTACGGCAAGGGTGTCTCGCTCAACCAGATCGAGGAATTGACGCCTTCCACCTATGTCGAAACCGACGGCGAAATCCACTACGCAAACTTCCTGAGAAAACGCCATGCTTCAATGCACCATTGGCATCATCAGGGGGGGCACACGGTATTTGACTTCGCCTATATGGAGTAAATCCGCCTGCGGGCGTGTAAATAAAAAATGTTACCGTTATTTCGAATACAGGGACTGTTCACGGGCTTGATGTGTCTACGGATACAAGTTGACAGGTTTCCCTCTTCCACCGGCTATTCGACGCCGCGTCCGGCTGATGTCCCGACGCGGCTTTTTTTCGTCTGTAACAAGGGCCAGAGCGCCTGTGCGGGCCGCCCTGACGGGCCGTTTCATAGAGGGAGACACGTCCCCGAAGCCCGTCGCCGCTGGTGAAAACCCTAGCGGCGAAAAGGACGAGATGAACTTCTCATCCATATTTAGGAACGTGATTAAGGCTAACGATTGATTTCTGATTTTGTCGGATTATATCGCCCTGAAACGTCTTGATTTTGACAAATCCGAACCATAAGATGGGTTCCATGCCATCCGTTATGTTGGCTACCAAAGTCGCCCAGCCCAAACATCCCGGTTCAGCTTCATTAGATATTCCGGGATATGCGGACCACCCCCGCAGGGCTGGATAAAAAATAGTCTTCAGCACAGCGAAGATCCCTTCTAGGCCCGTCGAAAAACCGGGAGGACACCATGGCCAAGATGGTCCTGATTGAAGCTCATCCGCTACTGCGGTTGGGTTTGTGGCAGATTCTTAGCAAGTTGGATGATGTGTGGGAGATCGAGGGGATGGGCCTTGCGGACGTGTCCAAGGCCGACGGCGTGCACGCGGGCGCCGATCTTCTGATCTATGGTTTGCCAGTGGATACCGATGAAGCATGGAGCGCGTTGCACGAGATTCAGCGCGTTCTGACGCCCAAGCGGATTCTGCTTTTGACGGACGTCATGCCCTTGCCCATGCCGGTGCAAGGCCTGCCTGGCGCCAGTGTGTACGGTTGCCTGATGAAAACGGCTTCGGTCGAGATCCTCGAGGCCGCCATCCGCCTGGTCATGGCGGGCGGGCAATGCTTCCCCAGCGAACAGGCGCTGCAGGCTCCGGCCTCCACCGTATGCGCCTTGCCGTCGCGGGACGCGGAAGAAGCCGGCTCGAAGGGCACCATGCCCGTGAGCGCGGGGGCACAGCTCCTGCAGATCACGCCGCGCCAGTACGAAGTGCTGGTGCTGCTTGCACGGGGTTATCCCATCAAGACCGTCAGCCGGATGTTGAACATCTCGGTGGCGACGGCCAAGACGCACGCGTGCACGCTGTATCAACGCCTGCATGTCAAGAACAAGGGCGAAGCCGTTTACGCGGCGCTGCAACGCGGTGCGACCTTGGAATGGCATGAACCGAACGGGCGCGAAGTGGATGCCGGGCAGATCTATGGGCGCAAGCTCGGTTGAGTCAGTTTTGCGCTGCCTGCCCGGCAGCAGGAACGTCCAGTTCCAACGCTGCCGGGGTTGCGCATAGCCAATACGGCTAAGGCATAGAAAGCAGGTGTTCGGGTTGCTGTCACCTCGCTTTCCGCCACCAATCATCCTCCTGAACGAGATTCAGCGAACGTAGCCGCTGATAGCATGAGTTGTGTCCGCAAGCATGGATTGATAGGGCGAATCACTTAGTCTCGCCACTGCAATCCCAAGGCTGCGGACAGGATTCCCTTGAACCTGGCGACGCGCGTGAACCCGCGCCTTGCGCGGCGTCGCGCCAGCGTCATGGGAGCCGTAATGGGCCATGCGTCACAAGGTTCTTCCCGGGATGACAACCGTACTGATCGAAGACTACGCTCTGCTTCGTGTCGCAATTCAGCATGTGCTGGAACGTGTGCGCAACGCCGACGATATCCTGGCCATCTCGCCAGCTCACCTTCTCAATATGTCCAGCTCGATCAACAAGCCAGTGGAGTTGCTGGTGGTCGGTTGCAGCGGCACTGCGGAGCAGGACATCGGGCTTCTTTCCCAGGCGATGGCGTTCTTCATGCCCAGGCTGGTGCTTGTGCTGTATTCGGCGATGGACCAGAGCGTCATGGCCGCGTGCGCGCGCGCCGGCGTCGCGGGCTATCTGCCCAAGGCGTCCAGCCCCGACGCGCTGGCCGCGGCCGTCAGCCTGGTGATCGCAGGCGGCGAATGCTATCCCCAACCCGCAGGCAGGCCGCCCAGCACGACACACGCGTCCGTGCAGGAGCTGCGTGAACTTACGCAGCGGCAGGAGGAAATCCTGCAGCTCCTTGTGCAGGGTAAGACGATGCGCGAGATCGGCCAGCAGGTCGGCATCTCGGTCGCCACCGTCAAGAGCCATGCGCGCACGCTGTACTGGAAGCTCAATGCGCGCAACCAGGCCGAGGCCGCGTACATCGCGGTGCAGATGGGGTTGGTGCGAAGCTCGAATGGGCAGCCTGCGCCCGGGAAGGGCGAAGCGGGTTGATGCGATGGCGCGAGTCAGAGCCTGTGCGGGTGGCGATGCTGCCTGCACGGGCCCTGCTTTTTTTGGGCGCGTGAAAGTTATCGCAATAAAAGTCGTTCGTTGAGCGTGGTGGCATTGGTGCTGAGCCAATGAGATTTGCAACGCGCGTGGCTGACCCCGGCCACCATCAAACGAAGCACTTGCGAACGCGATCAAGTTCTCATCTGACGAACTTCAAAATCATACGTGTCTGATACCCAAGCCTGCGCTCGCGTGCCGTAATAGCCGCGCGCAGGCTGAGCACTCATCGGGGATGAGAAAGGCCTGTCGTTCCCGGGAGCACGCCATTCCTATCCAGTCCGATTTTCGGTTCACATTTGCCGTCTACGACAAGTCCTTCGTCGTCGTCGATTTCACATTGCAGAGAGGTCCGTCCAGGAACTTCGTGATGCATGTGGCCCTGGCTATCGCCAATGCGGCCGCCGACCTCCGCAATGTTCTTGATCACGCAGCGGCGCTCACGATCCGGTGTCACGCCATCTTGAGGAACCCGACATGACGCGGCCCTACAAAAAAGCACTGGGTCCCGACCGTCCCAATGAAAAACAACTGGGCAAGGCCATCTCACCGCCAGCGTGTCAGCGATGCGTGCCCATCTATCCTTTGCGTTATGGCGTTGCAGAGCGCTCCTGGGAAGAAGGCGTGTTTCCGACGCTTAGCACCGATGGCTATCCCGAGCTGGCCGCTGGCAAGGCATACGGCCTGCGTGTGCTGCGTCCCGGCGCCTACGTCTACCTGTGCTATTTCCAGCACGGCCGTATGTGGACGCAGCACTATCAAGTCACCGATGACCTGCGCTTTGCACGCATTTGGTGGACTCGCGAAGACGATCAGGATGACATCCCGGGGCGGCTCGCTCGCCCCGAGATCGCCAGCGCCAGACCCTATCTATCTGCCCCAGAGAGCAAGACAGCGGACATTGTCTACCTGCTGACCAGTGAGACGATGCTCACCCATGCCCGGCTATGGAACATTGAAAATGATGCCGATGGCATCCGCACCAGGTTGGCGACAACGGTCAGACCGTCCGGTGGCGTTGAACAGCCCCACGCGTTCAACATTGCGCTGCTTGCTCACGCAACACCGGAACTGCGACGACCCGGCTCGAACGAAAAGCCGGGCTACGCATGGAGCGAGATATCTCTCCCCGAGTCGTTCACGACCTACGACACCGTCATTCCAGGCGCTCACGTCGAGCTTGTTCCGATAAGGGATATCGTTCCGCTGGCGGTCGTACTGCACGACCCGATCGGCGTCGTGAGTGAATTGGCGCATCTCGTCGCTGTTGCCGCGGCAGATCGGCAGGTTTATGAAATCGATAACAATCACGCATACACGAGCGCGACCGTCATCAAACAGTACTTGCAGAGCGTTCAGAAGCAGGCGACCCCGCAAGCCTACGCCAAAAGGCGAGATCTGGTTCGCTTCGATCAAAACAGCAATGCGGATGTCTTGTTCGGGAATGCTGTTCCATACATGCAAGCGTACGAACAAGCGGTCCAGCGGAAGCAGTCCGTCATCGACACGCTAGTGAACGACCTAGAGAGTTGGATCAAGACTGGGGGCAGCGCCATAGCCAAGGATTGGCAGGATGGGTGGTTCGGCAAGGTGCTGTCCTGTTTCGACCTGGGCGCAAAAGAGAATGCGCAAGACTATGAGCGCGTTGTTGCCCACTGCGTTGGAAATCTGACTCACAGCGAAAGTGGTCGATCCACTTACCGAAAGATGTTGTTGGCCCAACCAGAAAAAAGTCCTGTCTGGTTGGCGCTGGGTCACGGCATCCGAGAGCTGCACGGCAGCTTCGCCAACCCTCCGCTGCTGAAAAATGTGCTGGACATTGGGGTTGCCGCCTTTGCGCCAATCTTTGAGTTCAATGTCTCTTATCCGGCGACTAAGTCCTCAGATGTACTTGTAAAACAGATGTTGTCTCAGCTGGGCGATATGAGTTTGCCCGATGCTACGGCCGATAGGATAGTTCGACGATTACGCCTATTTGCTGAAGTCCGTGTTGGCAGCACGATCGTCACGTACCGCGTTTCTAGTGCCGAGGCGCACTATCAATACTCCCAGTTTCATGGAGAGCAAAGAATGAACACCGAACAGCTTAGGAAATGGGGTATTACTGTTAAGCAGCCATTGCGCAATCAGGCTGCGACCGTGCTGCTTTACGAAGAGGTGCGCGTGGGTGATCAGGTAAAACGCATTTCGTCCGCTCAACCCACAGTGAACAATCGGCAGCCGTTCCAACTTGAAGGCAACGTATTCAAGCGTATGTTGGAGCAGGGCCGTCAAAGTCGGGTCTACGGCGCCGCGCAGACTGCGATTGTGCGCGGGGAATATGGGTTTACAGGTCTAGCCGCGATTTCCGCCATCATGGCGCTTCGATCGTCGATCAAAGATTTCGCGAACGGCAAGGTTGATCGATCATTTGTCGGGGTCGCTATCGGCGCTAGTGCCTTTGCTGCAGTGACAGCTGTAATCAGCGCCGGTTTGTTTGTGAAGGGCGATCTGATCCAATTACGTGCATTGGCGAACGGAAAGTCCCTTGCCTTAGCGCGACAGGCTGCATTGAATTCTCGAGTACAAGCCACATTCGCGGGCGCGATAAGTTCCGGTATTGCGGCCATCGGGGACGGGTTGCGCGCTGCTTACGCCTTTACCACGCAACAGAATGCCGAAGCCGGGCGAATGTATCTGGCGTCGGCTGGATGTGGAGTCTTGGCGGCAGCTGGTTTTCTTCTAAGCGCCTCAGGTACCGTCCTCGGCGTCATCGGGCCAGTCGGCTGGTTTGTGTTTGCGTTTATTGCCACTGTCGGAGTAGCTTACTTCAGCGTTCAGGCCGCTCTTGCGAAATTCCAGCCCGATGAAGTGTGGTTGGCCCACAGTTATTGGAGTCTGGGTGATCGGAAATATCGCTATAAAAATCTGGAACAGGAACTCACTGCCTTTCACGGTGCCGTGTATGGCGTTCGCGCTGTAGCGAATTGGGAAACTCCCTCGATGTCAGCACGAGACATCGTGATTCGCAGCATCCCTGTTTACGGCCTCTGGCAAGACAGCTTTGACCTGAAACGTGCTGCCGCCAAGGAAAGCATAGGGACACTTTCGCTATCTATAGCCCTGCCTGGCTATCCCACTTTAGGCGAAGGCACGCCGTTCACGGATCATGCTGACGTTTTCCAGTACACCCTCAAAGCCAGGAGAAATGGCCAAAGCCTGAGTATGGTCCGCGGACCTATCGCAACTGCTCCGGGTTACCGCTTTCCCTATGACACGGAATGCCTAGTTATTGGTAAGGACTTCATTCAAGACGGTACTCGTCAGTTGAGTTGGCAAATTAGTATGCGAGGAGATACGGAGGTCTTGTTGGATTACTGTTACAGGCCGGACATCGTGAACCAGCCAAACCTCGCACTGTTTCCCCAGCAGGAGCCGCTTGTTTTTACAAGCGGTGCGTGGCTCATAGATCCTATTCGCGAAGAATTGGTCGCTCCAGTTCAGGAGCCAAAATAATGCGCACGACTAAGCAGATTCTGCGGGAGCGTCCATCCTTTAGGGAGATCCAGAGTAAGTGGCGGCTGTTTCGCTTCGCGAGTACGTTGCTGCCTCTGCGACCTGACAGGGAGGATCCTGCCGCCATAGAGGCAACGCGGTTCAACGAGCATTGCATTGAAGTTGTCTCTGATACGTTGCAAAACGAAAATGCAGGAATTTTTCTTCGAATGCTTACTCTGTATGGCCTTCTTTCATCTTTATTTGCGGTGTTTGGAGGCTTTGGCGGGTGGTCTGTAGGCGTATTGATACTTACACTTGGCATACCTTGTATGGGGCTTCTGTGGTTCTTCCTTTTTCGCGCTTTGGCGCCGCGCTACCGTTACCGCGGCTCGAAAGTACGTTTTGATCGCCGTAATCGCCGCGTCTATTATGTCCCGTATCCGGAGGAAAGCTCGGAGGCAATATGGGAACTTGATTGGGATCGCCTCCAGGGCATTAGGTGGATGACGGGTCATGCGCAACCATATCTTTATCTTGTGGGCTATACCTGCAATCTGCCTGAGCCGGAGTTGGTCAGGATACCCATAATGTCAAACGAAAGGGTTTTTGCGGGCCATATCTGGACATGGCTTCATCGATTTATGGCCAAAGTTGAAGGTTTGCCGCCGCCCATTATCATCACGCATCCTCAAAAACCGCGTGATGTGCTCATGCGTTACGGTGGCCGCTGGGTCATGCGGTCACTGACGAAGAGCGAACGGAGATGGTTGCCCCTGACGATCTGGGTGGATCTGGCTATTCTGCTGCTATACATGCCGTCTTGGGCCCTGCCGCAACTAATTGTTCTCCAGTATCCCGAGATCGAATTTCCAGAGGAGAATGATCGATATTGTGGTTTTTCTACAGGCTAAACAAGAACCGCGGCGCGGGGTGATGCTTTCCATGCTGCCCTGCAGCTACCAGCGCATGCGCCGGTCCTGAAGGGGCCACTCACAAACATCGTCTCTTCATTCGTTCAGAAACTAAGTGATGCGGACTAGTAAGCAGATCGGGCAGCCGCGCCCATCGTTCAATGAGATCCAAAGCAAGTGGCGGCTGTTTCGCTTCGCAAGTACGTTATTGCCACTGGACGCTGACTCTCACGAAACGCCCGCCATCGAAGCAACGCGATTCAATGAAAATTGCGTCGAAGTGGTTTCCGATACTTTGCAAACCGGAAAGGAGGGGGCGCTTCTACGAATTTTCGTTTTCTCTGGAATTTTTTTATTCCTCTATGCGTTGATCGGAGGCTTTGACGGCTGGTCTGCAGGCGTGTTGATACTGTCACTCGGCCTCCCTGGTATTGGTCTTCTGTCGTTTTTCATTCCTCGTGTCTTGAGTCCGCGCTATCGATATCGTTGTTCGAAAGTGCGTTTTGATCGCCGTAGTCGTCGTGTCTACTATGTTCCGTATCCGGACGAAAGCTCGGAAGCGGTGTGGGAGCTTGATTGGGATCAGATGCTGGGAATTCAATGGTCAACAGGTCAGGCGCAACCGTATCTTTACCTTGTTGGCTATACGTGCAACCTCCCCGAGCCTCAATTGGTCAAGATACCCGTAATCTTTAACGAGAAGATTTTCGGGACCCAGATCTGGGCTTGGCTTCATCTATTTATGGATAAAGTCGGAGACCTTCCCCCACCAAAAATCATCCTTTTTCCTCAGAATCCGGGCGACGTGCTGATGCGCTATGGTGGTCGCCGGATCTTTAGGTCCCTGACGACGAGGAAGGGGCGGCTATGGTTGCCTGTGACGATCTGGGTTGATTTGGCGATTCTGCTCGTGTTCATGCCGTCCATGGCCTTGCCGCAATTGATCGTTCTCCTATACCCGGAGATTCAATTCCCGGAAGAGAACAATCGACATTGTGGCTTTTCTTCGGGCTAAACAAGAACGGCGGGGCAAGGCGACGCTGTGCATGATGTCCCGAGCCCGCCAATGCGTGCGCCAAGTCCGACACACACCGCCTCTCAAACATCCCCCTCACTCGCCCGCGTCCCCGCCGGCGCTTCGCGGCCCTTGCTCTTCGCAATCGCCATAAACTCCCGCTCCGCCGCACCTAGCACCGCGTCCACATGCAGATGCGCCATCGCATACTGCCGTGCCGCCGCGCCCAAAGTTTCGCGGATTTGTGCGTTATAGCTGAGCTTGCGCACCGCCTCGGCCATCGCCACGGCATCCTCGGGCGGTGTCAGCAGCCCGCAGCGCGAAACCACACTGGCCAGCTCCGTACCGCGCGCCGCGCCGCAGACCACCGGGCGGCCGCTGGCCAGCATGCCGGTCAGTTTTGAAGGCATCACCAGGTCGGCGGCGCCGGCGCGTTGGGGCAGGAGGTGGATGTCCGCGGTGCCCAGCAGCGCGCCCAAGCGTTCCGCAGGCTGCAGATCCAGAAAGATGACGCGCGTCAGGCCGCGGCATTTTTCCTCCAGCGCCGCGCGTTCCGGGCCCTGGCCGCAGAACAGAAACCACAGGCGGTCCTCGCGGTTGAGACGCCGCGCCACGTCCGCCAGAATCTGCAGACCCTGCTTGCCGCCCATGTTCCCCGAATACAACGCAACGATGGCGTTATCCGGAATGCCGAGCTGTGCACGGTAATCGCCGCCTTCGGCCAGCGGCGTGATGGCGTTGACATCGATCCAGTTGGGCAGCAGCACCGCACGGGCGGGATCGATGCCTTTTGAAAGCGCCAGATCCAGCATCCGGTTTGAAATCGTCGACACGCGGTCAAACCGGCGCATCAACCAGCGCTCGGCGCGCTTGACCATCGATCGCAAGGCGCCGCCCTTCAGCAGCCCCAGCTCAAACGCCGCGTCGACCTCGAAGTCCTGGATGTGCAGCCAGGCGCGCGCGCCGGTCAGGCGCGCGGTCAGCCATGCGGCCGGGGCGCAGAAGAGGGCGGGTTCGACGACCAGAATGATGTCCGGGCGGCGCATTGCGGCGCGCAGCAGGGACGGCAGGCTGGACAGCGCGAAGCTTGCCAGGTGCACCAGGCGCTTGGCGCCGCCAGGTCTTTCGGGCACCCACAAGGGCGCGCGTCGCACGGTCACGCCGCGGCGCGTTTCCTTGGCATAGCGCGAGCCGCGGTAGCCCTCGTGCACCTTCCATTGCGGGTAGTAGGGCGGGGCGGTGACCACACTGACTTCGTGCCCGCGCGCGGCCAGCCATTCGGCCAGTTCGGCGGTGTACTTGCCGGTGCCGGTCAGTTCGGGCGCGTAGTTGATGCCATAGATGAGTATTTTCATGTTGGCGTGGCGGTGCGGGGCCGGATGGGGCGGCACGGGTTGCCGTGGCAGACCATTGCGGCCGGCATGTTGCGGAACACCGAGCTGCGTGCGCCGATGACCGCTTCGCGCGCGATCGTCACGCCCGGTCCGACGAACACGTCGGTCGCCACCCACGCGCCGTCTTCGACGCGCACGGCGCGTTCACGCAGCGGGAAGTCGGGCCGGCCGGCGTCGTGGTCCGCCGCGCACAGATAGCTGCGCTGGGACACCACGGCGTGCGCGCCGATGTGAATCGGACCCAGGCTGTAGATCACCGCGTCGTCGCCGATCCAGGCGTAGTCGCCGATCTCGACCTTCCAGGGGTAGGTGACCGTGGCCGTGGGCCGGATCAGCACCTTGTGGCCCACGCGCGCCCCGAAGCACCGCAGCAGCCAGCGGCGAAAGCCGTAGGCCACCTGCGGCGACCAGCGAAAGAGCGTGCCTTGCACCATCCACCACAACTGCACGGTCAGCGCCGAACGCCCGCGCTGACCCGGCGCCAGCGCGAACTGGTCCAGGCGTTGCAAGGTGCTCATTTGGCCGCTCCCGCAACGGCATCGCGCTGCGAGGCGGCCTCGCTGGCCCGGCGCGCCTTCAGGATTTCTTCGGTCTTGATGCGGATCTGCCAGTAGTACATGGCGCGTGCGACGGCGTAGTCATAGCCCGCCTTGCCGTCCAGGAAGCCCAGCTTGAAGACGTAGGAATGCAGAAACGAGATGGGCGCCTTGAACGGCATGGCCTGGAAGATTTTCTTGAGCAGCGCGCGTCCGCCCACATTGGCTTCGCGCGGGTCGTTCATCAGGCCCTTGGTGCGCAGGTTCGCTTCCCAGTCCGAATAGCGGTTGTGCTTGTCGAAGTAGTGATAGAGCGAATCGTGGTCGTTGTGCACCATGCGCTGGCGCAGCGCGAACGTTTCGCCCTGGACCTGCGGCTGGTAGTGGCCCTCGACTTCCCACATGTTGGCGACGTCCAGGTCGTCGTAGTCCAGGAAGCGCGAGCGGTCGCGCGCCAGCAGCGCCAGCTTGTAGACGCGGTGGCCGTGTTCGAGCTTCTTGCCGCAGAAAACGTAGTCGAACGGCACAAAGGCGCCGCCCGCGCCGGCCGCAAAGCGCGGCAGCACCTCGCGGATCTCGGCGGCGAGGCTTGGCGTCATTTCTTCGTCGGCGTCGACATACAGGACGACGGGGTGCGAAAAAGGAAGCTGCTCCAGGCACCACTGCTTTTTCTTCGGATACTTGCCGTCCCAATTGAAGTTCGACACGTGCGCGCCCATCGCCGTGGCGATCGAGCAGGTCGCGTCCGTGCTGTTGGAGTCGACGACGAAGACCTCGTCGAACTCCACCAGCCCCTTCAGGCACTTCGCGATGTTGCGTTCCTCGTTCTTCGTCATCACCACGACGGATACCGGTATCTTCTGCATGATGCTGTCCTGTTCAGGGCGTTCCGCGCTGCATGAGCGGGCGGAAGAGATCGATGACGTTGCGGCAGTGCCGCTCAAGGGAAAAGGCGTCCGCGCGCTCGGGGCCCTGGGCCGCCAGCTTCTCGCGCATCTCGCCGTCGTAGGCCAGGCGCCGCACCGCCTCGGCCAGCGCCTCGGCGTCGCCGACCGGCACCAGCAGCCCGTAGCGGCCGGCGTCCAGGATCTCGGCGGGACCATGCGGGCAGTCCGTGGAGATCACGGGCACGCCCAGGCACAGGGCCTCCACCAGCACGTTGCCGAAGCTCTCGCGCACGGAGGTAAGCGCAAAGGCGCCGGCGCCGGCGATGACCGGAAAGGGGTTGTCGATATGGCCCGCCAACGTGACCTGCGTGCGCGATGGCCTGTCGTCGATGCGCTTTTGCAGGGCGGCATGCTCGGAGCCTTCGCCCAGGATCGTGAATGCGATACGCGGGTCGTCCAGCAGCGCGGCCGCGTCGATCAAGGTGGCATAGTCCTTCACCGCCTCGAGCCGGCCCACGGCCACGACGTGGTAGGGCGACTCGCCACCGTCGTTCAGCCTGGGCTGCGCGCCTTGCCGGCGCACGTTGTCCAGCGGCACGCCGTTGTAGATGGTGTGGACCTTGCCGCGCAGCGGCGGGAACATGCTGACCAGGTCTTCCTTCACGCCGCGCGACACGCCCACCACGGCGTCATGGCGCCGGTAAGTCTGGCTGACCAGCCAGCACTTCAGACGGCGCATTTTCGATGCGCCGTAGTGGATGGCCGGGCTGCTGTGCTCGAAGGCCACGGTACGGAAGTTGCCGCGCAGGATTTTTCTGGCCAGCACGACCAGCATGTTGCACAACAGACCGTGCGAGCAGACGATGGCGGGCTTTTCGCGGCGGATGTGCTGCAGCAGCTTGAAGAACGCCACGGGCAGCGCCAGCCGCAGCTTGGTTGGGGACTCGATGATCGGAAATGCGCGGGTGACCTTGGGATTGGCGATGGGATACTCGCGATTGCGCGAACGCAGCAGGAACAGGGCGGAGTCCACCCCCTGTTCCGGCAACGCATCCACAATGAAGGCGACGCATCTTCCGACGCCGCCATGCAAGTCCGGTGCGACAAACAAGACATCAGACATGGGGTATTACTCGCGTGGGTGGCGCCCGGCGCACGATATCCGGGCGAGGGCTGGGAGCGGGAGATTCTTGGCGAGGCACGGGCATGATCTGTGCATTGCGCATCAGCGACAGGCAATAGCACAGCAGGAAGCCGGTAAACGCGGTCTTGGGCGCATAGGCCAGACCGCCGGACATCGAGTCGATGAAGATGTAGATGGGCGCGGTGGCGAGCAGATATCGCCGGTGCATCTCCAGCCCGGGATGGGCGTAGCGCCGAAAGAGCGAGAACAGCAGGATCAATAGTGGCGGCAACATGATCATGATTGTGCCGACCACGCCGAACTTCATCAGGTAGAAGGCCCATGAGTTGTGCGCGAACGTGCTCAGCTCGAAGCCGTTTTCGCCCATCACCCAGCTGCGAAAGCCCGCGCCCTTGCCGAACACGGGGCTTTCCGCGAAGAACTGCATCTGGCCTTCCATCTCCTGGACGCGCGCGCCGTAGCTGGAGTCTTCGTCCAGGCGCTCGACGCTGAAGATCCGATCGGTCAGCACGTCCAGATAGCCGATGGCGCCGAAGATCAGCACCCCGGCCACGGCCGCGGGCGCGAAGATCATCACGGCGCGGCGGCGGATGTCGGCGCTGCCGGCCAGCAGCACGGCGATGATGACGGAGATCGCCAGCTGCAGGTACTGGCTGCGGTTCAGCGAGAACACCAGCGCCATCACCATGTAGAGCGTCAGCATGTAGGCCTTGGGGCCCGATACGTTCAGCGTGCGGCGGAAGTACAGCAGTGACACCACGCCCATCGGGATCGCCCACACGCCCAGCCGCACGTTGCGCAGCGGATTGGCCACGCTGAAGCCGGCCGCCTGTTCCACCAGCATCAACGTGGCAACCGCCAGGCTCGCCGCAACGATGTACTTCTGCAGGATCGCATAGGCGTGCGGACTGTCGATGTCCTTGTAGCAAAGGAACGGCGTGCAGAGGAAGTAGAAGACGATGCGCAGGTCGCGCGCCACGTCGCCCGTCTCGATGCCGGGGTGATGGCTCGACACCACCAGCAGATAGATCACCGAGATTGCCTGGATGCCCAGCAGCACCCCCAGCGCGCCGCGCGGGAACGCGTACGCGCCCGGGTCGGCCAGCCGGAGCGCCTTGACGCCCAGCATGGCCACGAACAGCAGGTCGAAGGGCGAGAGCTTGAAGCTCCCCACCCCGATGACGAACCTGTCGTCGTTCAGCGCCAGCGCGGTGAAGACGAACAGGCCCAGGAGGTGCAGGGTGGAAAGCCGGCGCGTAGTCATTGCAGTTCCGTATCAGTGTCGGTCCGGCCTAGTGCGCGGCCCAATCGTCGCGTCCGAAGATCTTGGTGGTCAGCTTCTCCAGCAGATACGTCAGATCGCCCTGGCGTGCGTGCGCGGCAACTTTCGAGGCGCGGCAGGACAGTTCGAACAGCTTGCCCAGACCCGGTTCGGTACGCCGGATGCGGCTGACGATCTGTTCGCGCTCTTCGAGCAGCACGTCCTGCATCAGCGCCGTCTTGGTCTCGTCGTGGGCGGTGTACACGCCCAGCGCGTCCGGCACGATCAGGTTCTTGCCTTCGCGCAGCAGCCGGCTCCACAACTCCAGGTCCATGCAATAGCGCATGCTTTCCTGCAGCAGGCCGTACTTGCGCAGCAGGTCGCGGCGGAAGATGGCCGACTGGTTCGGGATCGAGGCCTTCACCACCGTCAGCGTGCCGCGGTTGACGGGTGTGTAGTGGATCTTGCGGAAGATGTGGTTGTTGGCATCCGCCACGAACAGGTTGCCGCTGACGATCGGCGCGCGGCCCTTGGCGGCGGCCGTGCCCAGCTTGCGCAGCGCGCCCGGGAAATACAGGTCATCCGAGTTCTGCCAACCGACGTAATCGCCCGTGGCGCGTTCGAAGCCCTTGTTGATCGCGTGCGACTGGCCGCGGTCCGGCGTGCTTTCCCAGTAGGACAGGTAGCGCTCGTACTTCTTGATGATGTCCACGCTGCCATCCGTGGAGCCACCGTCGATGATGATGTATTCCAGCCGCGGATAGCCCTGGTTCAGCACGGACAGGATGGTGCGCTCCAGGAACTTGGCCTGGTTGAACGAGGGCGTCACGATCGTCACCTTGGGCAGCAGGCCGCTGGCGATAGGCGCTGGCGGACGGAGCTCGCGGACGAAGTCGATGAGCTGGCGTGAATACTCGTTGTGGCGCTTGCGCATGTAAGACCTCAGCATGTTGGTTATCGGGTGGCCGCAGGCATGGCGCCCGGAAACTCGGGGCGGGATTGACGGATGGCGAGGGCCACGCCGGCCAGCGTGATCGCCGCGTAGGCCATGCGGCCCCAGGCTGCGGCGTGTTCCCCCGCCACGTGAACCAGTCCCGCCATGACGCACAGCATTGCCAGGCCGCCCAATCCGTTCAGGATCGCGACGGCGCGGGAGTTGCCGAGCCCCAGCAGGGAGAAATGCGCCGCAGCGTTCAGGGACAAGAGGCCTGACGCCACGATCAGCAATTGGAATGTGCCCAGATGGCCGCCTGCGACGTTGTCGCCCAGCAGCACGTTCAAGAGCGGCCGGCTGACCGCCAGCACTGCCAGCGTTGCCCCGGCCGACAGCGCCAGATTCCACAGCATCATGCGGCGGATCTCGCGTTCGGCCGCGCCCGGGTAGGGCGGCGAGACCGACAGGCGGGTCACGCGCGGCATGGCCTTCTGGAAGATGGCGACGGACGCGGTGTGGATGATCTGGCCCACTTGCACGCCCACGGTGTAGATCGCCAGCGCCGCCGGCCCCATCAGGCTGCCGACCAGCACGCGGTCGACCGAGCCGAAGGCCAGCGCGCTCAGGCTGTTCAGCCACGACCAGCGCGAGAACCGGAAGGCGGCCATCATGGCGCCGCGATCGCGCACGGGCCGCACGATGTAGCGGTCGTAGGCGCGCGAGAACACGCGCATCTTGACGCTGCCCGCGATCAGGAGGCCCAGCGCCTGCGCCAGTCCCGTCCACGTGGGCGAGGCGGTGTACCAGGCGGCCGCGCACGCCAGCGCCATCGTGCCCGTGCGGCTGAAGACCTCGCACAGCGCGGTGGCGCGAAAGTCCTCGCGCCCCTTCAGGCAGCCGGAAAAGAGCTGGTCATACTGCTGCGTGAGATAGATGGCGAGCGCCGGCATGGCCAGCATCGTCACCGCCACGCCGCCGAATGTGGCTTCTGGCCAGCCCAACCCTACCACGCCCCACAGCAGCACGGCAGCCAGGGTCACGACGGCCAGCGCACAGCCGATCAGCGACATGCTGACACCGGCCGCGCGATAGGCGCCGCCGGGTTCGTGCGCGCTCTCGGACACCAGCTTGGTCGCAGTCACCGCCGCGCCCAGGTTGGCCGCGTTGCCGAAGCCGGCCAGCGCGATGATCATCGAGTACTGGCCGAAGCCGACCGTGCCGAGCTGGCGAAACAGGATCGGCAGCGCCACCAGCGCCGCGACGGGACCGATGCCGTATTCCACCAGCCCCCAGAATGAGGCATTGCCGGCGATGTGTTTCTTCACGAATCCAAGCATCGGTAACCCTGTCTGTCATGCTGGCGCGGCCGTCAGGCCACCGGCAGCGCCTGTTGCGTGCGCTCGCGCAGGAAATGGCCGTAGGCCAGCGTGATGCCATGCGTCAGAGAGATCTCCGGCCGCCAGCCCAGCGCCTGCACGCGCGACGAATCCATCAGCTTGCGCGGCGTGCCGTCGGGCTTGGAGGTGTCGTAGACGATCTTGCCTTCGTAGCCGATCACGCGCGCCACCAGCCGCGCCAGGTCCGCGATGGAGATGTCCTGGCCGGCGCCGATGTTGTAGATGCCCTCGGCGTCCGGATGCTCCATCAGCATGACGCTGGCCTGCGCCAGGTCGTCCACGTACAGGAACTCGCGCAGCGGCGACCCGGTGCCCCAGATCGTCACGCTTTCCGCGTTGGCCTCGCGGCCCTCGTGGAACTTGCGGATCAAGGCCGGCAGCACATGGCTGCTGTGCAGGTCGTAGTTGTCGTGCGGGCCGTACAGGTTGGTGGGCATGGCGCAGATGAAGCGCGCGCCGTGCTCCCGCTGATAGGCCTCGCACAGCTTCAGGCCGGCGATCTTGGCGATGGCGTACGGTTCGTTGGTGGACTCCAGCGGACCGGTCAGCAGCGCATCCTCGCGAATGGGCTGCGGCGCCTCGCGCGGGTAGATGCATGACGAACCCAGAAACAGCAGTTTGCGCACCCCGGCCGCATACGCGGCGCGGATCACGTTGCACTGGATCATCAGGTTCTTGTACAGAAAGTCCACCGGATGCGTCTGGTTGGCCAGAATGCCGCCGACCTTGGCGGCGGCCAGGTACACCACGTCGACCGGCGTGGTCGAAAAGAAGCGGTGCACCTGGTTCTGGTTTTCCAGGTCCAGTTCCGCGCGGCTGCGGGTCAGCACGTTCTCGTAGCCGCGCCGGTGCAGTTCGCGGGTGATCGCCGCGCCCACCATCCCGCGGTGGCCGGCGACGAAAACGCGTTGGTCCAGGTTCGTCATGGCGGGCTACTCCTTGTAGGCGTAGATTTCGTAGCCGTTCTGTTCGACCAGCGCATCGCGCCGCGCGTCCTTCAGGTCCGCCTCGACCATTTCCTTGACGAGCTGCGCGAACGTGGTGCGGGGCGACCAGCCGAGCTTTTCGCGGGCCTTGGTGGGATCGCCCAGCAGGGTCTCCACTTCAGTCGGACGGAAGTAGCGCGGATCGACGCGAACGATGACCTGGCCGGCCTTGACGTCATGCACCGGCGAGAACAGCACCGTGGCCGTCTCTTCCAGGCCTTCGCCTTCCCATGCCAGCAGGATGCCCAGCTCGCGCGCGGCGGTGTTGATGAACTCGCGCACGCTGTATTGCATGCCCGTCGCGATGACGTAGTCTTCGGGCGTGTCCTGCTGCAGCATCAGCCACTGCATTTCGACGTAGTCGCGGGCGTGGCCCCAATCGCGCAGGGCGGACAGGTTGCCCAGGTACAGGCATTCCTGCAGCCCCAGCACGATGCGCGCCAGGCCGCGGGTGATCTTGCGCGTCACGAACGTTTCGCCGCGCTTGGGCGATTCGTGATTGAACAGGATGCCGTTGCAGGCGTACATGCCATAGGCTTCGCGGTAGTTCACGCTGATCCAGTAGGCGTAGAGCTTGGCGGCGGCGTAGGGGCTGCGCGGGTAGAAGGGGGTGGTTTCCTTCTGCGGCGTTTCCTGCACCAGGCCGTACAGCTCGGACGTCGACGCCTGGTAGAAGCGCGACTTGCTTTCCAGCTTCAGGATGCGGATGGCTTCCAAGAGGCGCAGGGTGCCCAGGCCGTCGGCGTTGGCCGTGTATTCCGGTTCCTCGAACGAGACGCCCACGTGGCTTTGCGCGGCCAGGTTGTAGATCTCGTCAGGCTGCACCGACTGGACGATGCGGATGAGGCTGCACGAGTCCGTCATGTCGCCGTGGTGCAGGACGAAATTGCGGGGCTGGTCGTGCGGGTCCTGGTACAGATGGTCGATCCGCGCTGTGTTGAACAGCGAAGCGCGCCGCTTGATGCCGTGGACCTCATAGCCCTTGGCCAGCAGAAGCTCCGCCAGATAGGCCCCGTCTTGGCCAGTTACGCCGGTAATCAGTGCCCGTTTTGGCATGGTTGTGTCCTTAAGACTTAGTGACTGCACGAAAGGAGCCGATGGCTGCGTTACCAATGTGCAAAGAGATTACTGTTGCACCAGCCGCTGAGATATCGGCCAAAAGGTCTAAGAGTTCAGCCTCTCGGTAGGGAAAAAGGGACTGGATGGATTCGTCCACCACTCCCAATGCGGTAACCGTCAGCATGGCCACCAGCGCCGGGCGCCGGTTGACCGATACGTAGATCAGCCCGGTCAGGAAGGCGTAGGCGGCCAGATGCAGCCGCTTGTCGCCAAAGGCATCGGACATGTCCGCCGCCAGCCCGGGCAGGTTGCCCACCGTGATCAGAACGATGAAAAAGAGGGCCGCCACGGGCAGGCAAATCCTTGCCATGCCGGGGCGCCAGAAAGGAACTGAAACCCGCTCAGACACGGCCGTAGATGTCCTGGAAACGCACGATGTCGTCTTCGCCAAGGTAGGCGCCCGACTGCACCTCGATGATTTCCAGCGGGATCTTCCCCGGGTTCTCCAGGCTGTGGATCTCGCCCAGCGGGATGTAGGTCGACTGGTTCTCGGTGAGCAGATACTGCTTGTCGCCGTTGTAGATGCGCGCCGTACCCGACACCACGATCCAGTGCTCGGCGCGGTGGTGATGCATCTGCGACGACAACCGCGCGCCCGGCTTCACGGTGATGCGCTTGACCTGGTATCGCGGCCCCTGGCCGACCGAGTCGTACGACCCCCACGGCCGCTGGACCTCGCGGTGGTGGTTCAGTTCGCTGCGGTGCTGCGACTTGAAGACCTCGACCAGGCGCTTGACGTCCTGCGAGCGCGACTTGTGCGCCACCAGGACCGCGTCGGCCGTCTCGATGACCACGATGTCGTCCAGGCCCACCGAGGCCACCAGCCGGCTGGTCGAATGGATGAGGCAGTTGCGCGAATCCTCCACCATGACGTCGCCCGTGGTGGAGTTGCCCTCCACCGACTTCTGGGCGATGCCCCATACGGCGTCCCACGCACCCACGTCGCTCCACGAGGCGGCCAGCGGGATGACCACCGCGCTGTCGGTGCGCTCCATGATGGCGTAGTCCATCGAATCGCTGGGGCATGCCTCGAACGCCGGGCCGTCCAGATGGAAGAGACCGTTGTCGCCATGCCCCGTCGCCACGGCCGACTGCGCCTGCGCGAGGATCTTGGGCGCCAGCCGGCCCAGCTCGGCCAGGAAAACCGACGCCTGGAAGGCGAACATGCCGCTGTTCCAGTAGTAACCGCCGTCGTCGATGAAGCGCTGGGCGACCTCGGGCGACGGTTTTTCCACGAACCGGCGCACACGGCGCGCCGGGGCCATGGCGCCGGGCTCGTCCGCCTGGATGTAGCCGTAGCCGCTGAGCGGCGCGGTCGGCTTGATGCCGAACGTCACCAGTGCGCCTTGGCGGGCCGCGTCGTACGCCTGGGCAAATGCCGCGCTGAGCACCTCGCCGTCTTCCAGCACGTGGTCCGACGGCATGATGAGCATGATGGGGTCCTCCCCATCCTGCATGGCCCGCAGCGTGGCAGCAGCGATGGCCGGCGCCGTGTTGCGCGCAAACGGCTCCAGGATGACCTCGACGTCCTTGATGCCCAGCTCATCAGCCTGCTCCGCCGCGATGTAGCGATGCGCCTCATTGCAGACCAGGATGGGCCGCTCTTGCGCGCCCGCCGACTCCAGCCGCCGCAGGGTGTTCTGCAGAAGGCTGCGGTCATCGGTCAAACGGATGAACTGCTTCGGCAACAGTTCGCGCGACAGCGGCCACAGGCGCGAGCCTGAACCACCGCAAAGAATCACTGCCCGGTACGGAGGACGGGGATTGGTCATGGCTCTCACTCCTTGAAGTAGGCCTGGGTGTACGGATGCACGCCGGGATCGGCGGCGATCACTTCCCGCGGCAGCCAGCGATAGCCGCTGTGCTGGGACAGGGGAAGGCTTGCGGTATCCAGAGAAAGCTCGGCCTCATACGCGAGGACGACGTAGTGGGTGGAGCGTCCCGCCTCACCCGCGAAATTGGTGCCGTAGAAGTGCTCGTACACGCCGCGCGGCGTCCACTCGAGGTCGGGCAACGACAGGCCCAGCTCGTCGTGGACGATGCGGCGCAGCGCGTGGCGCAGCGACTCGTTCTTGCGGATCCGGCCACCCGGCACGAACCACGCGCCCTGGGCGGGCGGATTGGCCCGCAGCCCGGTCAGGTAGTTGCCGGCGCCATCGCGCAGCAGGAGATCGATCGACACCAGGGGCAGCATTTCCACGGCCTGGCGGAAGTCCGAGCGGCCAAGCATGCCGCCACGAGGCCCCGGCGCTTCACGCACGGGCCATCCCAACGGTTCAGTAGACATTGCGGCCCGTCCATCCCGAAATCGCGGTGCGCGCGATGATCAGCAGGTCCATCCTGAACGTCCAATGCTGGATGTAATAGATGTCGTGTTCGACGCGGTCGCTCATCTTGCGCAGCGTGTCGGTCTGGCCGCGAAAGCCGTTGACCTGCGCCCAGCCGGTGATGCCGGGCTTGACGCGGTGGCGCATCATGTAGCGCTGCACCAGGTCCTTGTACATTTCGTTGTGCTCCAACGCGTGCGGGCGCGGGCCCACCACCGACATGTCGCCCATCAGCACGTTCAGGAATTGCGGCAGCTCGTCCAGGCTGGTGCGGCGCAGGAAGCCGCCGATGCGCGTGACGCGGTTGTCGTTGCGCGTGGCCTGGGTGACCACGCCGTGCTCCTGGTGCACGGTCATGGTGCGGAACTTGTAGACGTGGAACACCTTGCCGTCCACGCCGAGGCGGGGTTGCGTGAAGAACACGGGGCCGCGCGACGTCAGCTTGATCAGCATGGCCACGGTCAGCATGATGGGCGCCAGGCCGATCAGCGCGCACAGCGCGAAGCTGCGGTCGAAGGCTTCCTTGGCCCAGCCGCGCACGCCGGCGGCGGGCAGGCTGTTCAGTTGAATCGCGGGCAGTCCCAGGAACTCGCCGATACGATGGCCCAGCAGCTGGATGGACATCACATCGGGAATCCAGCGGATATCCACCAGGTCGTTGCGCAGGTGATAGAGCACTTCGCGCAGCTCCTGGCCGGCTTCCATCGGCAGCACGATCCAGATCTCGCGCACCTTGTTCTCACGAACGAAGTCGGTCAGGTTGTCCAGGTCATGCAGACGGCGGACCTGCGGCGGCAGGATCTCATGCGGTTCGGCGTATATCCCCGATATCTGATAGCCGGCCTCGCGGTACTTTTCCACGCGGCGCCACATGTCGTGGCCCAGCGCGCCAAAGCCCACGAGCAGCACCCGCTTCTTGTCCATGCCGCGATCGCGCGCCGCGCCCAGCGCCGCATAGACGGCGATGCGCACGCCGGCCAGCGCCAACGCCGTCATGCCGAACCAGGTTGCAGCCCATAAGCGGGATATCGCGCCGGTCTGGTGCATGAGAAAACTGACGAAGATGCCCAACGCAAACACGGTGGCCCACGCGGCAAGGCTGCGCACCACCAGATCGGTGAGCAGGCGTCCCCGCCACGACACATACAGGCGGAAGGCCGGGAAGAGCGCTATGACGCCCAGGCCGCACAGATAGATCAGGAACAAATGAATCTGCGGAGGATCCGTAAAAGCATCTTCCGAGAACTTCAAGCCGGTGGCAGTGAGGCCGCAGGTGATGACGATCGCGGCGTCGAGCAAGCGATACAGATAGCTTGCCCCACTGAACCTTGCCGACGTGTCCGTTTGGGACGGGTCCATCGCGCACTCCTGTTCGGGGGAAACGCCTTGCGCAAAGCAAAAACTGTGCAGTGCCGCAAAGCATGTGGCTACCGACAAAATCTTATTGAGTGCGCAACTCACCCGAAACCTCCAAACGGTGTAGGAGAAGGCTTAGGGCATCCGTCGAATGTGCGGGCTTAGGAAAAGCGTGTGGAATGTCGCAACCCGTTACGCATCGGGCTCCTTTCCAGGCAACGAAGTCATTCACAGTGGATTCGCCATGACTACATTTTTCGGAACGATGAGCCGAGCCATAGCCGCTATCGCGCTCGTGTCCTCGCTAGGCGCTTGCGCCCTATCACCCGGTATGACGTTCAACGCCAATCAGCTCGCGGATCCGCTGGACCCGAACTCCAAGGCGGTCATCAAACAGATCACGCCCTCCCTCGTTCTTGAAGAGCAGCGCGCACGTGAAGCGCTGATCGATAACGAAGGCATCGGTCACCTCATCGGCAAGCCGGCTCCCTACCTCATCGGGCCGGGAGACATCCTCTCGATCGTCGTGTGGGACCACCCCGAGCTGGTGCTTCCGACGCAAACCTACGCCATCGGATCAGGGGCAACGGAATTAGCTATTGGGGATACCGCCTCGGGCATTCCGGGCTATACGGTCTCATCCGCTGGATATATCCAGTTTCCGTATACGGGACTGCTGAAAGTGGCGGGGTTGACTGAACTTCAGGCGCGCAATCTCATAGTCAATAGTTCGGGCAAGTACATACAGGACCCGCAGATCACCGTACGCGTTCTGGGATTCCGCAGCAAGCGCATCTTCGTCGATGGCGAGGTAACCACGCCGGGTACGGTTGCGATCAATGATGTGCCCATGACCCTGTTGGAAGCGCTCAACAGGGCCGGAGGCATCCTGCCAACCGGAGACCGCAGTGCGGTTTATGTGATCCGCGATGGCAAGCGTACTCGCGTGAACCTTCCCGCGCTGATCGAGCGCGGCCAGGACCTGAACCAGGTCATGCTCAAGGCAGGGGACATCGTGAGAGTCACGCCGCGCGAGGATAGCAAGGTGTTCGTGATGGGTGAGGTGTTCATCCCCGGGGCTTCCGTCATGCGTGATGGACGCTTGTCGCTGACCGAGGCATTGGGTCTTGCTGGCGGGCCCAACCAGATCACGGCCGACACCTCGCAGATTTTCGTCGTGCGCGCCACGGAGGAGGCAAAGCCTTTGGTGTATCACCTGAACGCCGCATCGCCGCAGGCATTGGCGGTGGGCGCCAAGTTTGAATTGCAACCCAAGGATGTCGTGTTCGTGGATTCGGCGGGCCTGGTGCGGTGGAACCGCTTCATCAGCAACCTCTTCCCGAGCGCGCAGACCGTACAGACCGTCAGGTCCATCGATTAGTCCGCCTCAAAACCCCGCCTTTGGGGGCGCCGCAACCGCGGCGGCGCCCTCTCCTGGAGAGCTGCATGTCGTTGCCCATCGAATCGTTCGAGCCGTCAGTACCGGCCCGTCAGCAGGAAACCCCGTTGTCGTCCCACGTGGACGCCATTTTTTCCAACCGCTGGATGATCATTGCGATCACCATGTTCGCGTTTCTCGGCGCGCTCGCCTATGTGATGGTGACGCCGTCGGTCTATTCGGCTGACATCATCGTGCAGGTGGAGGAGGAGCTCCCGAACGGACAGGCGCGCAGCCTGCTGGGCGATGTCTCATCCATGTTCGACACCAAGGCGGAAACGTCGGGCGAAATGGAAGTGCTGCGCTCGCGCATGGTCGTCGGTCCCGCCGTCGACAAGTTCCTGCTCTACATCCATGCGAAGCCGCGCTACTTCCCCGTGGTGGGCGAATGGCTGGCGCAGCGCTACGAAAGCCTGCCGTATCCGTCCAGCCTGCCGCGCGGGGGCTATGCGTGGGGCGGCGAGTCCATTGCAATCTCGCAACTGGACGTGCCCAACGAGTGGCTGGGCAAGCCGTTCCGGCTGACCACGCTGGGCGAGGGCCGCTACACGCTCAGCGACAAGCTGACCGGCGCCACGTTCACCGGCACGGTGGGCAAGCCCGAGCGCTTCCTGTTGCCGGGTGGCGGCGCGATGGACGTGCACGTCGACGCGCTGTCGGGCCGTCCCGGCACCGAGTTCACGGTGTCGCGCAGCTCGCGCCTGGCGGCCATCGAGGATGTGCAATCGCGCTTGGGCATCTTTGAGCGCGGCCGCACGTCGGGCGTGATCGGCGTCACGCTGGAGGGCAACGATCCGGCACTGACCACCGCGGTGCTGAACCAGATCGGCCAGGAATACGTGCAGCAGAACGTGAACCGCAAGTCCGCGCAGGCCGAGAAGTCGCTGGTGTTTTTGGAGCAGCAGCTGCCGCAACTGAAGGCCGAGCTTGATGCAGCGGAAACCAAGTACAACCAGCTGCGCAACAAGCGCGGCACGATCGACCTGAGCGAAGAAGCCAAGCTGATCCTCGGGCAGTCGGTCGACGCCCAGACCCGCGTGATGGAGCTGCGCCAGAAGCGCCAGGAACTGATCACGCGCTTTGCGCCGACGCACCCGAGCATCGTGGGCATCGACCGTCAGATCGCATCGCTGACGGGCGACGTCAACCGCCTGGGCAACAACATCAAGCAACTGCCGGATCTGGAACAGGACGTGGTGCGCCTGGTGCGCGACGTGCGCGTCAACACCGAGCTCTACACGGCGCTCTTGAACAACACGCAGCAGCTCAAGCTGATCCGCGCCGGCAAGGTGGGCAACGTGCGCATCCTGGATGCCGCCGTACAGCCTGACAAGCCCGTGCGTCCGAAGGGCGCGATCATCATCGGCGTGGCCACCGCTGCCGGTCTGATCTTCGCCATGCTGTGCGCGTTCGTGCGCAACGCCTTGTTCGGCGGCCTGTCGGAGCCGGAAGACGTCGAGCGCCATACCGGCCTGCCGGTGCTGGCCGCCATTCCGTACAGCGACGTGCAGGACAAGCTGTGGCGCCGCAGCCGGCGCAAGAACGCCACCGTGCCTGCGCTCCTGGCGCAGAGCCAGGGCAACTCGCCACCGATCGAGAGTTTGCGATCCTTCCGCAACGTGCTGCAGGCCTCGCTGCGCCAGTCCGCCAACAACATGGTCATGTTCACCGGTCCGGTGGCGGGTGTGGGTAAATCCTTCCTGTCTGCAAACTTTGCCTTCATCCAGGGCGGCGTCGGCAAGCGCGTGCTGCTGATCGATGCCGACTTCCGCAAGGGCCAGCTCAACCGCTATTTCGGCGTGCCGAAGGAAGATGGCCTGTTCGAAGTGCTGACCGGCACGATCCCGCTCAGCCGCGTCCGCAAGCACAGCGTGTCCGAAGGCGTGGACTTCATCGCCACGGGCGCCGTCACGTTCGATCCGTCGGAATTGCTGGCCTCGCCGGTGTTCGGCGAGACCCTGCGGGAACTGGCCACGCAGTACGACATGGTGATCCTGGACACGGCGCCCGTGCTGTCGTCGCCGGATGCCGCCGTGGTCGGTACGCATGCCGCGGCAGTCATGGTGGTGGTGCGGTCGGGCATGAATACGGTCGGCGAGATCCGCGAAACGGCCAAGCGCCTGATCCAGGCGGGCGCGCCGGTCGATGGCGTGGTCTTCAACGGTCTGAAGCTGCTGCCGGAACGTTTCGGGTTCCGGTCCAAGTACGGTGGTTATCGCTACTCCCGTGCGGCGTACTACGGTGATTTCAAACAGAACGGTCCCAAGTGAACGCCACACGGAGAAACTGGCATGCACGGAACTTTTGGCTGGGACACGCCGCAAATTCTGGAGGCGGTTTTCAAGGCCTATGACATACGGGGAACGGTCCCGGACGAGCTGGATGCCAGGTTTGCCCACAGCCTCGGGATGGCGGTGGGCGCCAAGGCGCACGCACAGGGTGTGCGGTCGATCGTGGTGGGACGCGACGGCAGGCTGAGCAGTGTCGAGCTGTCCGCGGCGCTGCAGGCCGGGCTGCGCTCGGCCGGCATGCACGTGATCGACATCGGCATGGCGACCACGCCGATGGTGTACTTCACGGCCCGGTTGATGGACACCGGGACCGGCATCGCGGTGACGGGCAGCCACAACCCGCCCACGCACAACGGCTTCAAGATCGTGATGGAAGGCGGCTCGCTGTATGGCGACGGCCTGACCGCGCTGCGCGACGCGATGCGCCAGCCAATCGATTCGGCGCCCACGCCCGGCGGCCGCACCCAGATGCAGATCACGCCCTGCTACGCGGCACGCCTCATGGGCGACATCCGCATGGCGCGGCCCATGAAGATCGCCATCGACTGCGGCAGCGGGGTTGCGGGCGCGGTGGCGCCGGCGCTCTTCCGGGCGCTGGGCTGCGAGGTGACGGAGCTGTTCTGCGAGGTGGATGGATCCTTTCCGGGGCATCACCCCGATCCGGCCGATCCCAATAACCTGCAGGACCTTATTTACTGCCTGCGCTATTCGGACTGCGAGGTCGGACTGGCGTTCGACGGCGACGGCGACCGGCTGGGCGTCGTCACAAAATCGGGACAGATCATCTGGCCGGACCGCCAGCTGATCCTGTTCGCCCGCGACGTGCTGGCGCGCAACCCGGGCGCCGAGATCATCTACGACGTCAAATGCAGCCGCCATGTGGCCCGCGCCATCACCGAGGCGGGCGGCAAGGCGACCATGTGGAAGACAGGGCATTCCCTTATCAAAGCCAAGATGCGCGAGTCGGGAGCGCTACTTGCTGGGGAGATGAGCGGCCACATTTTCTTCAAGGAGCGCTGGTACGGCTTTGACGACGGCATCTACGCCGCCGCCCGCCTGCTGGAGATCCTCTCGTCGGCGCCGGACCCCTCGGCATTGCTGGAAAGCTTGCCCCAGTCCTGCGCCACCCCCGAATTGAAACTGGAGACCACGGAAGGCGTCGAGCTGGTGCAGGCGCTGCGCGACCAAGGGGAGTTCCCCGGCGCAGTGTCCATCAACGAGCTCGACGGGATCCGTGTGGACTACGCGGATGGCTTCGGCCTTGCGCGACCGTCCAACACCACACCGACGGTGGTACTCCGGTTCGAAGGAGACAACGTGGCCGCGCTGGCTCGTATCGAGGAGGACTTTCGCAAGGCGTTCAGGCGCATTGCACCTCACATTCGTTTACCGTTCTAAGGAGCATCACGCGATGGGAAAGGCTCAACAGGCGATTGAGGCGTTAAGGGCAGACTCCGGACTGGCAAACAGCCCGGAGTGGGTGGCTTTCGCGCAGGCCGCGCAAAACGCTGAACTGGACGCCAGTGCGCTCAAGGTGATCGAAGCGGCAGGATTGTGCGTGGACTTGACCATGCAACGCCAGTCGGCGTCGCTGGACGGCGCGGGACAGGCGCTGCTGCAGGCGCGCGGATTGGAAGAGGCGCGCCACGCGCTGTTTGCCGGGGAACCGGTCAATTGGACTGAAAACCGGGCAGCATGGCATACCGCGCTGCGTGCCGGGCGCACCCGCGAGCAGCCGGAAGGGCAGGACGCGGATTCCGTCTGCGAGTATTCGCGCATGACCGACTTCGTGCGGCGCGTGGACCAGACGGCGGACTTCTCCACCGTCCTGCACATCGGCATCGGCGGCAGCGACTGGGGTCCGCGCCTGGCCGTGCAGGCATTTGGCGGACCGCAGCAGCGCCGGCAGATCCGCTTCGTGTCCAACATTTGCGGCCATGCCTTCCATGACGCCGTGGCCGGGCTGGACCCGCGCCGCACGCTTGTGGTCATTTCTTCCAAATCCTTCACCACGTCGGAAACGCTGCACAACGCTCGCGCCGCCATCGCCTGGCTCAAGCAGGGCGGCGTGGCCGACGTGTCCGACCATCTGGCGGCCGTGACCGCCAATGCGCCGGCCGCGCGCGCACTGGGCGTGCCGTCCAGCCAGGTCTTCAAGATGTGCGACTGGGTGGGCGGACGCTATTCCGTCTGGTCGGTGGCCGGCCTGTCGATCGCGCTGACGGTGGGCTTGGACGTGCTGATCGGGATGCGCGCGGGTGCGGAAGCCATGGACCAGCATTTCCTGCAGACGCCGTTTGCGTCCAACGCGCCGGTGCAGCTGGCGCTGGCCGGCCTGGTCAATTGCAGCGTGCTGGGATTCAACTCGCTGAATGTGGCGGCCTATAGCGGGCGCCTGCTGCACCTGGTGACCTATCTGCAGCAGCTCGAAATGGAATCGCTGGGCAAGCGGGTCGCTGGCGACGGCGCCGCGGTCGGCGTGCCGACGGCGCCCATCATCTGGGGCATGCCGGGCACGGACGGCCAGCACACCTTCTTCCAGTGGCTGCATCAAAGCGAGGAAGGCGCGCCGGTGGACTTCATCGCCAGCCTGCAAGGGCACGCGGACAGCCCCGATGCGCATCGCATGCTGCTGGCCAACTGCCTGGCGCAGCGCCAGGCGCTGATGCGCGGCAAGAGCCTGGAGCAGGCGCTGCTGGACGTCGCTCACATCGACAACCAGGAGCGCGCGCTGACGCTGGCGCAGCACATGGTGCATCCGGGAGGACGGCCGTCGACGCTGATCGTGCTGCGTCAGCTCGATCCGCGCGGTCTGGGCGCGCTTCTGGCCCTGTACGAGCACAAGGTGTTCGTGCAGAGCGTGGTCTGGGGCATCAACCCCTTCGACCAGTACGGCGTGGAACTGGGCAAGCGGCTGGCCAGCGGCATCGAGCGCGAGCTGGCGGTGCCGGTGTCGGCGGGCGTGGTCGACTGGGGGCATGACGCTTCCACGTCGTACTGGATCGATCGCTACCGCAGCCATGCGCAGGCCCCGCGTCCCCGCCATGCGTGGGTGCCGGGCATGACGGCCCACCTCTGACGGAGCATGGACATGCCGGACACGCAAGTGTTGGTGACGGGCGGCGCCGGCTACATCGGTACGCATACGCTGGTGGCGATGATCGCCGCCGGCCTGCGGCCGATCGTGCTGGACAACCTCAGCAACGGCAGCCGAGAGGCTGTTCGCCGGGTTGAACAGCTTTGCGGTGCGCCGATACCGCTGATCGAAGGCGACATCCGCTCGCGCGGCCTGGTCGCGGCCGTGCTGGCGGATGCGGCGGCGCGGGGCTCGCCCGTGCAGTCCGTGCTGCATCTGGCCGGCTGCAAGGCCGTGGGTGAATCGGTGGCTGACCCGCTCAAGTACTACGACAACAATGTGCAGGGGTCGCTTGTCCTGTTGCGCGCCATGCGCGAGACGGGCGTGTCGCGGCTGGTCTTCAGTTCGTCGGCAACGGTGTATGGCGAACCGCAGTATCTGCCGTTTACCGAGGCTCATCCGCTGGCGCCGGCCAATCCGTACGGCCGCACCAAGCTGATGGTCGAGGAGATGCTGCGCGACGTGTGCGTGGCGGATCCCGCATTCAGCGCCGTCACGCTGCGCTACTTCAATCCGATCGGTGCACATCCCAGCGGACTGATCGGAGAGAGTCCGCGCGACCTGCCCAACAACCTTTTTCCGTTCATCACGCAGGTGGCGGTGGGGCGCCAACCGTTTCTGCGCGTCTTCGGCGACGACTACGACACGCCGGACGGCACCGGCGTGCGCGACTATCTGCACGTCATGGACCTGGCGCGCGGCCACGTGCAGGCGCTGACCTATGCGGACAGCCATCCCGGCTTCGTGGCGGTCAACCTGGGCACGGGGCAGGGCACCAGCGTCATGGAACTGGTGCGGGCGTTCGAACGCGTCAACGGCTGCAAGATCCCGCTGCGCATCCTGCCGCGGCGCGCGGGCGACGTCGAGCGTATGTGGGCCAACCCCGATCTGGCGGCGACGCTGCTGGGCTGGCGCAGCACGCACGATGTGGAAGCCATGTGCGCGGACGGCTGGCGCTGGCAGCAGGGCAACCCGCAAGGGTATGAGGCGGAGCCGGGGTTGGTCTCGGTCTCGGAATCGGCCGCGGCATAACCCCAACGCCGTGTCGGAGGACTTCCGGCGTATACGCCAGAGCGGTTACAGTTGACGGAATTATTGCGAAGCAGCATTCCCCGGGGCATTGCGCGGGGGGCTTCGCATCGTCAGCGAGGCAAACCCATGTTCGTTATCCATCCTTCTGCCGCACGCGCCGGCTCCCTGTCCGGAGTCCGGCAATGAGCGGCCCCAGCTATTTCCCCACGGCGCACTGGAACCTGGACGGCATCGTGTCCGGACTGCGCGATGCGCGCGTTGCGTGGCGCGGTCCGCGCGGCCGCCTCCGCGACGACGCCGGCCTGCGTGAATTCCCTTCGCAGGAAAGCCTGCGCCAGATCATCAAGGACCTCTGTGGCGCCTTGTTCCCCATGCGCCTGGGGCCCATCGATTTGCGCGAAGAGGTCGAAGACTTCTACGTCGGCCACACCATCGGCGCCGCGCTCGATGCGCTCTTGCATCAGGTCTGTCTGGAACTGCAGTACGAAGGCCGGCATGATCCGGCCCAGCAGGCGGACACGCAGCAGCGCGCCACCGAGATCGTGCGCCGATTCGGCGCCGAGCTGCCGGCCGTGCGCGCCGCGCTCGATCTGGACGTGATGGCGGCCTACCAGGGCGACCCGGCGGCGCACAACGTGGACGAGGTCCTGCTGTGCTATCCGGGTGTCGCGGCCATGATCCATCACCGCCTCGCCAACGTGCTGTACCGGCTGGGCGTGCCGATGCTGGCGCGCATCGTGGCCGAGATCGCCCATGCCGACACCGGCATCGACATCCACCCGGGCGCGACCATCGGCCGCAGCTTTTTCATTGACCACGGCACGGGCGTCGTGATCGGCGAAACCGCCATCATCGGCGACCGCGTGCGGCTCTACCAGATGGTCACGCTGGGCGCCAAGCGCTTCCCGCCGGGCGAAAACGGCGAACTCAAAAAGGGCTTGGCGCGCCATCCCCTGATCGAAGACGATGTCGTGATCTACGCCGGCGCCACGATCCTGGGCCGCGTCACCATCGGCAAGGGCTCGACCATCGGCGGCAACGTCTGGCTCACGCGCAGCGTGCCGCCGGGCAGCAACGTGACGCAGGCCAGCCTGGTCAGCGACATGCCCGATTGCGGGCTGGGCGGTTGAACGCGGCGGGCCGCGCGGCCTGATTAATCCGCGGCGGGCCGCGCGGCCTGATTGCCGCGCGGTAGCGGGACGCAAGGAGCGAGGATTGGATACTGCACTTCCGGAGCTGGCCGCGCTGCGCGGCTTTGTCGACCGCCATCCGCGGCTCTTCGTCCTGACCGGGGCCGGGGTCAGCACCGATTCCGGCATCCCCGACTACCGCGACACCGAAGGCGAATGGAAACGCCAGCCGCCCATGACGCTGCAAACGTTCATGGGCGCTGAGCTTTCGCGGGCGCGATACTGGGCGCGCAGCATGGTGGGCTGGCGCCGCTTTGGGCACGTCAAGCCGAACGCGTCGCATCTTGCGCTGGCGCGACTGCAGGATCGCGGTCACGTCGCCATTCTGGTGACGCAGAACGTGGACGGCCTGCACGAAGCCGCGGGCAGCCGCGATGTCGTGGACCTGCACGGACGGCTGGATGCCGTGCGCTGCATGAATTGCGACTGGCGTGGCGGCCGCCACGACTGGCAGGAAAAATTGCACACGCTGAACCCGGACTGGGTGCAGCTTGAAGCCAGCGACGCGCCCGACGGCGACGCCGATCTGGACGGCTACGATTTTTCGCGGTTCACGGTGCCGCCGTGTCCGCGCTGCGGCGGCATCGTCAAGCCCGATGTGGTGTTCTTCGGCGAGACCGTGCCGCGCGAGCGCGTCGAGCGGGCCAATGCCGGCCTTGAGAGCGCCGACGCCGTGCTGGTGGTGGGCTCGTCCCTGATGGTGTATTCCGGCTATCGCTTCGTGACGGCCGCCTCGCGAGCCGGCCTACCCATTGCCGCCATCAATCTGGGACGCACCCGCGCGGACAGCCTGTTGACCCTGAAAGTGGAACAACCCATCGCGCTGGCGCTGGAAGCGCTTTAGAAAGAAGCGGGGGCGGCCGGTTTTTGACCGGTCTAAGCAAGTGCTTGCCCGGCAACGATTTTTTCGGCCGGTTACAGACCTTTCCATAGGGTTGTCCACAGGAACTGGGGATAACTCCTAGGGATAACCCCAGTTTTTTGGGGTGGTCCCGGCCGCTGTTGTCAAGTCTCGATGCCTTCCAATGCGTCCCCCAGCAGCGCCTTGCGCGCCGCGTGCCAGCTGCCCGCGTCGGGCGCGTAGAGCAAGCCGCCCGTGCGATGCGTGGGCTTGTAGGGGGAGCCGTCAAAATGCGCCGCATAGCCACCGGCTTCCCGATGGAGCAGCCAGCCGGCAGCGTGATCCCACGCCGTCAACTGGTTGTACAGCGCGACGTGGCAATGGCCGGCGGCGATCATGCGGTATTCATGCGCGGCGCAGCGCAGCGAGGCCGTGCTGCCCAGGCGCGACAGGTTGCTGTTGACCGTCGTGCGCAGCGGCTCGGGCAGGGCGCCGGTGGAGATCAGGCCGTCCATGTCCTCGGGGGGGGCGGGGCTGGCGACGGCCAGCGGCAGCCGCTTGCCGTTTTCGAATTCGAGCCAGGCGCCTTCGCCGCGCACGGCCAGCGCGCTGTCGCGGCTGACCGGATCGTAGATCACGCCCGCAATCACGTCGCCGCGATGGCAGGCCGCGATCATCATTCCGAACAGCGGCAGGCCCGCCACGTAGTTGCGCGTGCCGTCGATGGGATCGATGAGAAAGGCGAGGTCGGCGTCGACCAGCATGTTCAAGAGAGCGGGATTGCGCGCCGAGGCTTCCTCGCCGATCAGCACGGCGCCGGGATGCAGCTTGGACAGGCGGGCGGCGATGAGGCGTTCGGCGGCTTCGTCGGCGTCGGTGACCAGATCGCGCGGCGAGGTCTTGCCGCGCACGGCGCCTTCGGGCAGGTTGCGAAACCGCGGCATGACCTCGGTCTGCGCGGTTTCCGCCAGGATGGCCGCCAGCTTGCGGGTGTCCTCAAGGGTGAAAGTTCTGCTCATACGGACTCGTCCAGGGAACGCGCAAATCTAACATGCCTGGATGGTATCCGAGTGAACGTGGCGCATGCATCGGCCACGCGGACGACAGGCGGGCGCGGCAGGACGCCGCGCGCGCCAGACTTCACGCGCCGAGGTCGACGCAGAGGTATTTGATCTCCAGGTACTCTTCGATGCCGTACTTGGAGCCTTCGCGGCCCAGGCCGGATTGCTTGACGCCGCCGAAGGGGCCGACTTCGTTGGAGATGAGGCCGGTGTTGATGCCGACGATGCCGTATTCCAGCGCTTCGGACACGCGCCAGATGCGGGCGTAGTCGCGCGTGAAGAAGTAGGCGGCCAGGCCGAAGATGGTGTCGTTGGCCATGCCGATGACTTCGTCTTCCGAATCGAAGCGGAACAGCGGCGCGACGGGACCAAAGGTTTCCTCGCTGGCAAAGCGCATCGATTGCGTCACGTCGCGCACGACGGTCGGTTCGAAGAACGTGCCGCCCTTGGCGTGGGGCTTGCCGCCGGCGATGACCTTGGCGCCGTTGGCCGTGGCGTCGGCGATGTGCTCCTGCACCTTTTCGATGGCGTTCTTGTCGATCAGCGGACCTTGCGTCACGCCGTCTTCAAAGCCGTCGCCGACCTTCATGGCGTTGACCTTGTCGACCAGGCGCTTGGCCACTTCCTCGTACACGCCGGCCTGCACGTAGATGCGGTTGGCGCACACGCAGGTCTGGCCGGCGTTGCGGTACTTCGATGCCAGGATGCCGTCGACCGCGCGGTCCAGGTCGGCGTCGTCGAACACGATGAAGGGCGCGTTGCCGCCCAGTTCGAGCGACAGCTTCTTGATGGTGGGCGCGCATTGCTCCATCAGTGTGCGGCCGACTTCGGTGGAACCGGTGAAGCTCAGCTTGCGCACCACGTCGCTTTCGCACAGGGCCGCGCCGATGTCGCGCGAGCTGCCCGTGATGACGTGGAACACGCCTGCCGGCACGCCGGCTTCTTCGGCCAGCACGGCCAGCGCCAGCGCGGTCAGCGGCGTCTGCTGGGCGGGCTTGACGACCATGGTGCAGCCGGCGGCCAGTGCGGGGCCGACCTTGCGGGTGATCATGGCGGCCGGGAAGTTCCACGGCGTGATCGCGGCGGTGACGCCGATGGGCTGCTTGAGCGCCATCAGGCGCTGGCCGGCCTTGGGGCTTTGCAGGATGTCGCCGTCGATGCGCTTGGCTTCTTCGGCAAACCATTCCAGGAACGACGCGGCGTAGGCGATTTCGCCCGCGGCTTCGGTGACCGGCTTGCCTTGTTCGGACGTCATGATGGCTGCCAGGTCTTTCTGGTGCTGCATCATCAGCTGCGCCCACTTCAGCAGGATCGCGGCGCGTTCCTTGCCCGTCTTGGCGGCCCACGCGGGCAGCGCGGCCTGCGCGCTGGCGATTGCCTGCTCGGTTTCCTTGCGGCCCAGCTTGGGCACCGACACGATGGTCTTGCCGGTGGACGGATTGTCGACGGGGATCGATGCGCCTTCGCCGGCGCCGACCCACTTGCCGTCGATGTAGCAGGCGTCGCGCAGCAGGTCGGGACGGGCGAGGGGATGGGACAGTGCTGTCATGTTGGAAGTCTCCTTGATGGGTGCGGCGGGCCAAGCGATTGCGGGCGTGGCGGGCGTGCGGCCTGTTCATCAAGCCGCCTGCCTGCTACGCCCGCAATCGTTGTTCCTGCCAGCCGAATAACCGGTTATTCAGGGCCTTTGCCTCAGGCGGCAAGCGCCTCGGACAGGATGTCCAGCGCGCGTGCGAACTGGGCGTCGGGAATGGTCAAGGGATACAGGAAGCGCAGGACGTTTCCGTATACACCGCAGCTTAGCAAAATCAGGCCGGCGTCGAGCGCGCGCTGCTGCACGCGCTTGACCGCTTCAGCGTCGGGCTTGCCGGCCGCGTCGTTCAGTTCCAGCGCGACCATCGAGCCCAGGCCGCGCACGTCGGCGATGCCCGGCACCTTGGCGCGCAGGCCTTCCAGATGCGCGCGCAGCTTCTCGCCCAGTTGGGCGGCGCGTTCGCACAGCTTTTCTTCGGCGATGACATCCAGCACGGCGTGCGCTGCGGCGACGGCCAGCGGATTGCCGGCGTACGTGCCGCCCAGGCCGCCCGCGGCGGGGCCGTCCATGACCTCGGCGCGTCCGACGATGCCCGAGATCGGAAAGCCGCCGCCCAGGCTCTTGGCCATGGTGATGATGTCGGCCTGCACGCTGTGGTGTTCCATCGCGAACAGCTTGCCGGTGCGGCCAAAGCCCGTCTGGACTTCGTCGGCGATCAGCAGGATGCCGTGCTCGTCGCAAACCTTGCGCAGCGCGGTCATCAGTTCGGGCGGCGTGATGTTGAAGCCGCCTTCGCCTTGCACGGGTTCGATGATGATGGCCGCGACGCGCTTCGGATCGATGTCGACCTTGAACAGCAGGTCCAGCGCCTTGAGCGAATCGGCCACGCTGATGGACTGCGTGGCATTGGGGAACGGCACGTGATAGATGTCGCCCGGCATGGGGCCGAACGACAGCTTGTAGGGGGCGACCTTGCCGGTCAGCGCCATGCCCAGCATCGTGCGGCCATGGAACGAACCCGAAAAGGCGATGACGCCCGAGCGGCCGGTGGACGAGCGCGCGATCTTCACGGCGTTCTCGACGGCTTCAACGCCGGTCGTGAAGAAGGCGGTCTTCTTCAGGCCGTCGATGGGGGCGAGACGATTGATGCGCTCGGCCAGCGAGATGTAGCCTTCGTACGGCACGATCTGATAAGCCGTGTGCGTGAAGTTGTCGAGTTGCGCGGCGACCGCGGCCTTGACCTTCGGGTGCAGGTGGCCCGTGTTCAGGACGGCGATGCCGCCTGCGAAGTCGATGTATTCCTTGCCTTCGGCATCCCACAGCGTGGCGTTTTCCGCGCGCACGGCGTAGAAGTCGCACATGACGCCGACGCCGCGCGGCGTGGCCAGGGAACGGCGGGTATTCAGATCCTGATTCTTCATCTCGGTCTCGATGAGAGTGATGGGCGGTAAAGCACTTATTTAATGCTACGATGGCCCCACTTGTGGGAACCACTTTGATAAATCAGGTAGAACCAATTGCGGTCCATCGTCGGTGACTTGCTGCTGCTGCGCCTGGCCGACGGCGCCAGCGAGCCCATGAACAAGCGGCTCTATCGCGGCATCCGTGAAGCCATCCTGGATGGATCCATTGCCGCGGACTCGCGCCTGCCCGCCACCCGTGACTTGGCGGCCGAACTGGGCATTGCCCGCAACACCGTCGTTCACGTCTACAGCCAGCTGCTGGCCGAGGGCTACACGCGCAGCCGGCAGGGCAACGGCACCTTCGTCAACGCCTCGGTACCGGACTCTTACCTGGCCAGCGGCCGCCGCGCGCGACAGGCGCAGCAGGCGCCGTCGCGTCCGGCGCTGTCGCCGCGCGGCGCGGCCATCGTGGATGGCGTGTCGGCATCGCCTTACCAATGGGGCGCGTTCATGCCGGGGGTGCCCGACCTGACCGAGTTCCCGCACAAGAAGTTCGGCCGCATCTTCAGCGCGCTGTGGCGCAATCCCGCGCCCGATCTGCTGACGTATTCGTATGGCGGCGGCCTGCCGGCGCTGCGAGAGGCGCTGGCGCAGCATCTGGCGCTGACGCGGTCCATCGACTGCGACCCGGAGCAGATCATCATCACCGAGGGGTCGCATCAGGCCATCGACCTGACCACGCGCATCCTGGGCGAGGCCGGTGAAACGGCGTGGGTCGAAGATCCGGGCTATTGGGGCGCGCGCACCATCCTGCAAGCCAACGGCCTGCGCACCGTGCATCTGCCGGTGGACGAAGAAGGCATGCGTGTGCCTGACGCCGTGGACACGCCGCCGCGATTCATCTTCGTCACGCCGTCGCATCAATATCCGCTGGGACCCGTGATGTCGCTGGCACGCCGGCGGCAGTTGCTGGCGTTGGCGCGGCAGTGCGGCAGCTGGATCATCGAAGACGACTACGACAGCGAGTTCCGCTTCTCCGGCCGCCCGATCGCGTCGCTGCTGGGCCTGGAGTCTGACGCGCCGGTGATCTACATGGGGACCTTCAGCAAGACGCTGTATCCGGGCCTGCGTGTGGGGTATCTGGTGCTGCCCAAGACGCTGACGGCGGCATTTCAGGCGGCGCATGCCGAGCTGTACCGCGAGGGACACCTGATGACGCACGCGGCGCTGGCCACGTTCATTTCCGAAGGCCATTACGCGGCGCACATCCGCCGCATGCGCATGCTGTACGGCCGCCGCCGCGCCATGCTGGTCAACCTGATCGAGCGCCGGCTGGGTCCGGACTGGCTGCATCGCGATGCCAGCATGGCGGGTTTGCATCTGGTGCTGACCCTGCCGGCGTACATGGACGACCTGCGCGTCGTCGAGGTGGCGCGCAGCAAAGGCGTGCTGACGCGCGCGCTGTCGCGGTATTACGTCAACGAGGAAGGCCGCCGGCCGGGGCTGCTGCTGGGATATGCCTGTGTGCCGGAGCACGACATCGCGCGCAAGTTTGAAGTGCTGCTGGAGAGCCTGGCGGAGGTGGCGCGGCCGGCGATAAGGGCGGGTGCGAAGGCGGGTGCCTAACCCCCAGTCACAGGCCCGGCAATTGCAGCGCCGACGCGAAGGCCGCCGCGTTGCGCATGCCCTGGTCTTCGAAGTTGGTGTTGAACACCGCGTGCGCCTGCGCCGATTGCGAGGCCAGCCGCGTGAAGCGCGCGACCAGTTCGGCCAGTTCCGCTTCCGAATATTCGTACTGAAACCGCCCCGACGACGCCGGCCCCGACGCGTTCCACTTGGCCGCATTGCGACCGTGCAGGCGCAACAGCGTCAGCTCCGGATGGGTGCTTTCCCAAACCGCGGGCACGGTGTTCTCGAACCCTTGCGGCGCGTCGACAACCGTGTGCACGACACCCAGATCCCGTTCGAAGGCCAGCGTGTCCGCCGTGGCCGCCGGGCTTTCGAACCAGCTGTGGTGGCGGAATTCCACCGACACCAGATGTTCCTCCATCCGCCGCGCGCAGTCCGCCACGCGCGCCATGCCGCGGGCGTCGCGCCGTACCCACGGCGGAAACTGGAAATGCACCGCGCCCAGCTTGTCCGCCATCCGCAACGGCTCGATGGCCAGCTGGTAGCGCCGCCAGAGCTCGTCGCGCAGGTCGGCCGGCATGCGGTCGTGGTAAATGATGGGCTCCGGCCAGTCCGCCAGTTCGCGCCGGATGTCGCCGGGCAGGGCGGTGAGCGGGGTCTGGTGGCCGGTGAACAGCCGGAAGGCCTTGATGTTGAAGACGAAATTGTCGGGTGTACGGGTGGACCACAGGTAGGCGTTGTCCGGCGTGGGCATCGCGTAGAAGCTGGCGTCGACCTCGGCCAGCGAAAAGCGCGACGCGTAGAACCGCAGCCGCGATTCGGCGCTACGCGCATCGGGCGGATAAAAGCGGCCGCAGGCCAGCAGGGTGGGGTCGGTCCAGGAGGCGGTGCCGGTCAGGATGCGGGGAAAATCGGGCATGGCGCCAAGGCGGTTCAGACGGAAGTCAAAAAATTCTGTATAAATATACAGTGTTCATCCGGAGCCAGCCTTGGCTCCTTCCTTTTTTGCGGCCGCAGCGCTGCGGCTCCGCGACATGCCAGACCAAGATCAGACTCCCAGCACGCCCGACAACCCCCAGACCGCCGCCCGTCCGGCCGAGCGGCCCGATCCGCTGGCCGACCTGAATCCCGCGCAGCGCGAGGCCGCCGAATTCGGTGTGGCCGGCGCGCCCGGCAACGACGGCCCGCTGCTGGTGATTGCGGGCGCGGGGTCCGGCAAGACCAATACGCTCGCGCACCGCGTGGCGCATCTGATTCTGAACGGGGCGGACCCGCAGCGCATGCTGCTGCTCACGTTTTCGCGCCGCGCGGCGCTGGAAATGGAGCGGCGCGTAGGGTCGGTGCTGCAGCGGGCGATGAACCTGCGTTCGTCGCAGCAGGCGCCGTCGCTGCCGTGGGCGGGCACCTTCCATGCGATTGGCGCGCGTCTGTTGCGCGATTGCGCGCTGCGCATCGGCCTGTCCGAAGCCTTCACCATCCACGATCGCGGCGACGCCGAGGACCTGATGGGCATGGTGCGGCACGAGCTGGGCCTGTCCTCCACCAAATCGCGCTTTCCGCTCAAGGGAACGTGCCTGGCGATCTATTCGCGCGTGGTGAACAGCCAGACGCCGGTGGGCGACGTGCTCAAGACGTCGTTTCCGTGGTGCGCGCAATGGGAAGACGAGCTCAAGAATCTGTTCCGGGCGTACGTCGCGGCCAAGCAGGACCAGCAGGTGTTGGACTACGACGACCTGCTGCTGTACTGGTCCGAAATGATGTCGGACGCGGAGATCGCAGCGGATGTCGGCGCGCGCTTCGATCATGTGCTGGTGGATGAATACCAGGACACCAACCGGCTGCAGTCGGCCATCCTGCTGGCCATGAAGCCAGACGGCCGCGGCCTTACGGTGGTGGGCGACGATGCGCAATCCATCTATTCGTTCCGCGCGGCCACGGTCCGCAACATCCTGGATTTTCCCAACCTGTTTCCCGCGCCCGCGCGCGTCATCACTCTGGACCGCAACTACCGGTCGTCGCAACCCATCCTGACCGCCTCCAACGCCGTGATCGCGCAGGCGACCGAGCGCTATGCCAAGGACCTGTGGACCGACCGCAAGTCGTCGCAGTTGCCCGAGCTGGTCACGGTCAGCGACGAAGCCGGTCAGGCGCGCTGGGTCGCCGATCAGGTGCTGGCGCAGCGCGAAGGCGGCGCAACGCTCAAGTCGCAGGCGGCGCTATTTCGCACCGCCAGCCACAGCGCCGCGCTGGAACTGGAGCTGACCCGCCGCAACATCCCCTTCGTCAAGTTCGGCGGGTTGCGCTTTCTGGAAGCGGCGCACGTCAAGGACCTGCTGTCGATCCTGCGCTGGGCCGAGAACCCGCGCGGCCGCATGGCGGGATTCCGCGTCGCGCAGCTGATGCCGGGCATCGGCCCCGCCACGGCGGGCAAGCTGATGGATGCGATGTCCGCGTCCACCGAGCCGCTGCGCACGCTGCGCGAGTTCAAGCCGGGCGCGGCGGCGCAGGAAGAGTGGGGCGCCTTCGCCGACACGTACGCCGCGCTGTGCGACCCCACGCTGAAGTGGCCGGCCGACGTGGACCTGGCGCTGCGCTGGTATAGCGGCCAGCTCGAGCGCCTGTACGACGATGCGCGCGTGCGCAAGACAGATCTCGACCAGCTTGTGCGCATTGCCTCGGGCTATCCGACACGCGAGCGCTTCCTGACAGAACTGACGCTGGACCCGCCCGACGCCACCAGCGACGAATCCGGCGCGCCGCTGCGCGACGAGGATTACATGATCCTGTCCACGATCCATTCCGCGAAAGGCCAGGAGTGGAAGGCGGTCTACGTGCTGAACGTGGTGGACGGCTGCATCCCGTCCGACATGAGCACGGGCACGGCCGAAGAGATCGAGGAAGAGCGCCGGCTGCTGTATGTGGCCATGACGCGGGCCAAGGAACGGCTGCAGCTTGTCGTGCCGCAGCGCTTCTACGTGCATCAGCAGACGGGGATGGGCGACCGGCACGTGTACGGCTCGCGCACGCGGTTCATCACCAACGCCATGCTGCCGCTCTTTGACCACCTGCCCAAGCTGCCCGATCTGCCGCCCGGACGGGCCGAGCCGCGCGAGCCGCAGGCGCCGCGCATCGACGTGGCCAAGCGGGTGCGCAACCTGTTCTGAGACGGCGGCCCGCCCGGAGGCTGGGCTATCATCGGCCGATAATCACACGCGGCACCGCAGGGATCGATTTGTCCGAGGATGTCTATGTCTACTGAAGAGCAAGCCGCCGACGCGCCCAAGGGCGAAGTCGTGGCATCGATCGCCTACGTGAACGGACGGCGGGACCGGGAGGTCCCCATCGACGAGGCCGGCCAGTACGTTGCCCAGCTTCAGGGCCAGAGCATGCTGTGGATCGGGTTGCGCAACCCCAGTCCGGAGACGCTTGCCAAGGTGTCGCGCGAGCTTGGCGCGTGCGACAAGAACCAGGAAGAGATGCTGGAAGCCCACCGGCGTCCCAAGATCATCGACTACGGCAACATGATTCTCATCGTCGCCGTGACGGTCGAAGTCGAAGCCGAGCGTCCCATCTTCGGCGAGACGCAGTTCCTCATCGGCGACGGCTTCCTGGTCACCGTGCGGCGCGGCGCCACCGCCGGGCACAGTCCGCTGCGCGAGCGCCTGGAAGCCTCGCCCGACCTGCTCAAGCGCGGCAGCGATTATGTGGCGTCCGAGCTGCTGGACTGGCTGGTGGACCGCTACGTGGCGGCGGCCGTCAAGATCGAAAGCGTCGTCGAAGGCGCCGAACAGAAGCTGCTGATCCGAGGCGCCAAGGACTCGGACATCCGCAGACTGTACCGGCAGCGCCGGGATCTCTTGCGCATCCATACCGTGGTGTCGCCGCTGGCCGAGATCTGCCGCCGGCTGGCGCGCGTCGAAATGTCCGCGGTGGACGAGCACGCACGGCCTTACTTTGGCGAAGTGGCGGATCGCGTGCTGCGCGTGGATGAGCTTTTCAATTCGCTGCGCGAGTCGCTGGCGTTCGCCTTTGAAGCCAGCCTGATGATCGGGCAGGCGGCGCAGAACGACACCACCCGCAAACTTGCGTCGTGGGCTGCCATCCTGGCCGTGCCCACCGCGATCGCCGGCATTTATGGCATGAACTTCGAGTTCATGCCGGAACTGAAATCTCCTTGGGGCTATCCGGTCACGCTGGGCGTCATCGCGTCCGTGTGCTCGGTGCTGTATTGGCGGTTCCGGAAGTCGGGCTGGTTGTAATCCCGGGGTGTCAGACGACGTCGATCAGGCGTCTGCAGCGAGCTTCCTTGTGGCAAACTCGCTGTCGTTTTCCCTCTGGAGTTCCGCCGGTGCGTGGCAAATCCCCCTTTCGCGGCGGCAGCAAGCTGACCGCCCTTGTCGTCGCCCTGGTTCTGGCGGCGGCGGGCGCCATCGTGAACTGGCTTTCGCCGCAGGATTCCGCGCCGCAGCGCCCGGGGCCGACGGCAACCGGCAAGCCCTCGGGGACAGCGCCGGCGGGCGGTAAACCGTCCGCCACGGCGCCTGCGGACGGTGTGCCGCAAGGAAGCTACACGCTGACGGGCACGATCGTGAATGTGGCGGACGGCGATACCGTGACGCTACGGGCGCCAGACGGGCAGCGGCGCATCCGGATGGACAGCATCGACGCGCCGGAAGAGGGCCATGGCACGGATCAGCCCGGCCAGCCTGACGCCGAGGCGTCGCGCAAGCACCTGGCCGGACTGGTGGCCGGCAAAACGCTCACCGCGCAGTGCTACGAGCAGGATCAATATGGCCGCGATGTCTGCGCGCTGATCCTGGACGATGGCCGCTCCGCCAACCGCGTGCAGTGGGCCTACACGGCCCGCAAGGGCGATTACCTGCACGACAAGGCGATGCCGGACCTGCAGCGCCAGGCCAAGGCGGCCGGCCGCGGGCTGTGGGCGCGGCCGGACCCCGTGCAGCCTTGGAAATGGCGCTACGACTGCTGGCGCCAGCGCCAGTGCGGCTGAGCGCCGCCATCGGGATGCTTCGCCGTCATCCGGGCTTCTCACCTTCATCCAGCCGCCCAGCCGGCACCCCGGCCCGCGCCAACCCGATCCGCCCGTAGCGCCTCTAAGGGCATGCCGGGGTATTTCCCCGGCCCCCCTTTTGCTATCCTCTGTCGCTACGAAACGAAGGGAAGGTTTCCATGGGTGTACTGAAGCGGCTCTGGGCGTCGGCCATGCTGCTGTCGCTGGCGTTGGCGGGCTGCTCGCAAGAAAGCCCCATCAACAGCCCCTATCCATCCGGCGCCGAAAGCCAGAACACGCTGTATTCCGCGTTCGTCAAACGCTCTCCGAAGTACCTGGACCCGGCCAGTTCCTATTCCGGCGACGAAACGCCATATACCTACAACATCTATGAGCCGCTCTACGCGTATCACTACCTGAAGCGGCCCTACGAGCTGATCCCGCGCGCGGCAGCGTCGATCGATCCGCCGGTGTACCTGGACAAGGATGGCAACACGCTGCCCGCGGACGCGCCCGGCGAGCAGATCGCGCAGAGCATCTACGACATCAAGATCCGGCCGGGCATCCGCTTCGCGCCGCATCCGGCCTTCGCCCGCAAGCCGGACGGCAGCTACGCCTACTTTCCGCTGGCGCCCGGCGAACTCGACGACAAGTTCTACATTCCCGATTTCCCGCTAACGGGCACCCGCGAGCTCACCGCCGACGACTACGTCTATGCGTTCCGGCGCCTGGCCAGCCCGCGCGTGGTGTCGCCCATCTATTCGCTGATGGCCGAACACGTGCAGGGGCTCAAAGACTACGGCGACCGGTTGCGCAAGCGAGACCAGGACCTGCGGCGCGATGTGCCCGGCGGCGCGGGCGCGTCGCCCTGGCTGGACCTGCGCGAGGACGACGGCTTCAAGGGTGTCGAGGCGCTGGATGCCCACACGCTGCGGATCCGCGTCGACGGCAAGTATCCGCAGTTCAAGTACTGGTTGGCCATGACCTTCACCGCGCCCATCCCCTGGGAAGCGGACCGGTTCTACAACCAGCCCGGCATGGCCGCGCACGACCTGTCGCTGAACACCTGGCCGGTGGGCACCGGCCCGTACATGCTGGTCGAATCGCTGCAGAACCGCCGCCACGTGCTGGGCCGCAATCCCAATTACCACGGCGAGCCCTATCCCTGCGAAGGCGAACCCGGTGACAAGGCGGCGGGCCTGCTGGCCGACTGCGGCAAGCCCACGCCCTTCATCGACCGCGCCGAGTTCAGCGTCGAAAAGGAAGCCATTCCGCTGACCGGCAAGTTCATGCAGGGCTATTACGACGTGCCGCAGATCGAGCGCGGCGAGTACGGCGTGGCCATGCTGGTGGCGGCTGGCGACAGCCAGGACAAGGCGCGCAAATATCAAGAGCACGGCATCAAGCTGCCGACCACGGTCGAGACCGCCAACTGGTACATGGGCTTCAACTGGCTGGATCCGGTGGTGGGCAAGGGCGATACGCCCGAGCAGCAGGAACGCAACCGCAAGCTGCGCCAGGCCATCAGCATCGCCTTCGACTGGGAAGAATACGTGGCGGTGTTCGAGAACAGCCAGGCGTCGGTGGCCTATGGCCCGGTGCCGCCCGGCGTGCTGGGCTACCGCGATCCGCCCGAAGGCATCAATCCCGTCGTGTATGACCTGGTGGACGGCAAGCCCGTGCGCAAATCCATCGATGTGGCCAAGCGGCTGCTGGCCGAGGCCGGCTACCCGGATGGGCGCAACGCCCAGACGGGCGCGCCGCTGGTGCTGTACTTCGATTCCATGTCCGGCGGCGGCTCCAACCCGCAGTCCGACTGGATGCGGCGCCAGTTGGCCAAGATTGGCGTGCAGCTCGACGTGCGGGCCACCGACTACAACCGCTTCCAGGACAAGATGCTGCGCGGCGCCGCGCAGATCTTCCTGTGGGGCTGGAATGCCGACTACCCCGACGCCGAGAACTTCCTCTTCCTGCTGTATGGCCCCAATGCCAAAGCCAAGGGCGGCGGTGAAAACGCGGCCAACTATGCCAGCCCCGAGTTCGACAAGCTGTTCGAGCAGATGAAATTCCTGGATGACGGCCCCGAGAAGGCCGCCCTGATCGCCGACATGATCACCGTCGTCCAGCGCGACGCGCCATGGATGTTCGGCTACTTCCCGATGTCGGGCGGGGCCTATCAGCAGTGGGTCGGCAACGCCAAGCCCACGCAGATGGTGCGCAACACGCTGCAGTACATGAAGATCGACCCGGCACTGCGACAGCAGAAGATCGACGAATGGAATTCGCCCATCTGGTGGCCCGTCGGCGTCTTCATTCTGCTGCTGGCGCTGGCGATCTGGCCTTCGTATGTGGCGCTCAAGCGGCGTGAACGCCAGACGGCGTTTGTGCCGCCCGAACGCAAGGAGCATCAATCATGATCGGCTATGTCATCCGCCGGCTGTTGTACGGCGTGCTGATTCTGATCGGCGTCAATCTCTTTACCTTCATCCTGTTCTTCGCGGTGAACACGCCCGACGACATGGCTCGGCTGGCCATCGGCGGCCAGCGCGTCAGCCAAGACGCGGTCGAGAAATGGAAGGCCGAGCGCGGCTACGACAAGCCGCTGTTTTTCAATGCCGCGGCCCAGGGCGCGGCGCAGCTCACGGACACGGTGTTCTACCGGCGTTCGGTGCCGCTGCTGGTGATGGATTTTGGCGCGTCGGATGGCGGCCGCGACATTGGCCGCGAGATCAAGACGCGCATGGGGCCCAGCCTGGCGCTGGCGGTGCCCACGTTCTTTCTGGGGTTGTTCGCCAGCATCGTGTTCTCGCTGACGCTGGTGTATTTCCGCGCCACGCGGCTGGACTTCTGGGGCGTCGTGCTGTGCGTGATGCTGCTGTCGATATCAAGCCTGTTCTACATCATCGCGGGGCAGTGGCTGTTCGCGAAGCTGCTGCGGCTGGTGCCGTTCTCGGGCTATTCGGGCGGACTGGACGTGATCAAGTTCCTGGCGCTGCCGGTGCTGGTGGCGATCGTGTCGCGACTGGGGCCCGAGGCGCGCTTCTACCGCACCCTGTTTCTTGAAGAGATCGGCAAGGATTACGTGCGCACCGCGCGCTCCAAGGGCCTGGCCGAACGCGTCGTGCTGTTCCGCCATGTGCTGCGCAACGCCATGCTGCCCATCCTCACCAGCACGGTCGCCGCGCTGCCGCTGCTCTTCATGGGCAGCCTGATCGCCGAATCGTTCTTCGGCATTCCGGGGCTGGGCAGCTACACCATCGACGCCATCAATGCCCAGGACTTTTCCATCGTGCGCGCCATGGTGTTCCTGGGCGCTGCGCTTTACATCGTGGGGCTGATCCTGGCTGACATTTCCTACACGCTGGCCGATCCCCGCGTGCGTTTCGAGTAGCCGCCATGCCCAAGTTCGTCTTTCTCTGGACCGATATCGCGCTGTGGCTGATGGTGGCGGGCGCGCTGGCCTACGTCTGGCACGTGCGCCGCAGTCCCAATCTGCGCGCCACCTGGGCGCGGGTGGCCCGCGACACGCCCGCCATGTGTTCGGCCGTCATCCTGGTTGCCTTTTCGGTGGTCGGCCTGCTGGATTCCGTCCACTACCGCCCGCTGCTGCCGCCCGCGCCGGGCGCCGCCGCCGACGCCCCGCCGGTCTATGCGCCCGCGGTGCGGTCCGCGCTGGACGGCCTGTTGGCCGGCACCGTGCTCACGCGCCCCGAAAAAACCTATTCCGAACCGCTGGCCGCGCATCAGTTCACCAAAGAGACCATGCTGGTCGACGATAAGCCGGTGCGCGATTTTCCGCGGCTGCGCGGGGCGGCGCTGCACCTGACCGATCCCGAGAAAGAGCGCGGCGGCGATATCGCGATGCGGCTGGGATGGGGACTTGCCGCGGGGCTGGCCGTTGCGTTGGCCGGCGCGGTCCTGCTGTTTGCCTGCCTGACGCGCGCCACCGGATCGGCGTCCCATGCCGCCGAGGAATTGCTGGCCGGCCGCGCCGACATTCCCTGGCGCGCCATGACGATCACCTTCGCCCTGTTGTGCCTGACCGTGGGGGCGCTGGCCGGGCTGTCCACCGGCTATCACGCGCTGGGCACCGACCGCATCGGCAACGACGTGCTGTGGCAGGCGCTGAAAAGCATCCGCACCGCGCTCGTCATCGGCAGCCTCACCACGCTGGCGATGCTGCCGCCGGCCATCATTTTCGGGATCGCGGCCGGGTACTTCAAGGGCAAGGTCGACGACGCCATCCAGTACCTGTACACCACCATCACATCGATCCCCGGCGTGCTGCTAGTGGCCGCCTGCGCGCTGATGATGCAGGTGTACATCGACAACCATTCCGACCTCTTCGACACCTCGGCGGCACGCGCCGACCTGCGGCTGTTCCTGTTGTGCATGATCCTGGGCCTGACCGGCTGGGCAGGGCTGTGCCGCCTGCTGCGCGCCGAAACGCTCAAGCTGCGCGAACTGGAATACGTGCAGGCCGCGCGTGCATTTGGCGTGTCGCACTGGCGCATCATGACGCGCCACCTGCTGCCCAACGTGGCCCATCTGGTGCTGATCACCGTGGTGCTGGAATTCTCGGGCCTGGTGCTTTACGAGGCCGTGCTGTCCTACCTGGGCATCGGTGTGGATCCCAGCATGAATTCCTTCGGCTCGATGATCGACGGCGCGCGGCTCGAAATGTCGCGCGATCCCATGATCTGGTGGAATCTGATGACCGCTTTCCTCTTCATGCTGGCGCTGGTGCTGGCCGCCAACCTGTTCGCGGACGCGGTGCGTGACGCCTTCGATCCGCGCACGCGGCGCTACAAGCCCAGCCGCCTGGCGCGCCTGGGCTTTCTTGGCCGCCGTCCGGAAGCCATGCTGGCAGCGGACGGCCGCGCCTCCAAGACCGGAGAGGCGCCATGAGCTACGACATTCCCTTGCTGACCGTAAACGGCCTGGACGTCGACGTCGCGGGCGAAAGCGGCATGACGCATGCGGTCAAGCGCCTGCAACTGGCGATCTCCCAGCGCGAGACCTTCGCGCTGGTGGGCGAATCGGGCTGCGGCAAGAGCATGACCGCGCTGGCGCTGCTGCGGCTGCTGCCGGACGCCGGACGCATCGTGGGCGGGCAGATCGACCTGGATGGCGAAGACCTGAACCGCCTGCCGGAAAGCGCCATGCGCGGCGTGCGCGGCGGGCGCATCGGCATCATCTTCCAGGAACCGTCCACCAGCCTGAACCCGGTCATGCGCGTGGGCGACCAGATCATCGAGACGCTGACGGCTCACACGCCGCTGCGCGGGGCCGCAGCGCGGGCGCGGGCCATCGACTGGTTGCGCCGGGTAGGCATTCCCGATCCCGACCGCCGCATCGACGACTATCCCTTCCAGTTTTCCGGTGGCCAGAAGCAGCGCGTCATGATCGCCATCGCGCTGGCAGCCGAGCCCGTGCTGCTGATCGCCGACGAGCCGACCACCGCGCTGGACGTGACGGTGCAGGCGCAGGTGCTGGACCTTTTGGCCAGCATCCAGCAGGAAATGGGCATGGCCGTCCTGCTGATCACGCACGACCTGGCCGTGGTCAAGAACGTGGCGCATCACGTCGCCCTGATGCGCAGCGGCGAGATCGTCGAAAGCGCCAGCGCCGAGGAATTCTTCCGCGCGCCGCGCCATCCGTATGCCAAGCAACTCTTCGAAGCCATCCCCACCTTCGACAAACGTGGCGTGCCGCTGACCGAACAGGGCCGGGCCGTGGCCGCGCAGCAGCGCCAGCAGGCCGGGCCGGACCGCACGGCGGGCGTGGTGCTGGATGTGCAGGATCTGAAGGTCCATTACCCGGTACGCAAGGGGCCGCTGCGCCGCATCGTGTCGTGGGTCAAGGCCGTGGACGGCGTGACCTTCACGCTGCGCGCGGGCGAAACGCTGGCGCTGCTGGGCGAATCCGGCTGCGGCAAGACCACCACTGGCAAGGCCTTGCTGCGGCTGATCGACGGCGCGCGCGTTTCGGGCCGCGCCATGCTGCAAGGCCAGGACCTGTTGACCGCCGACCGCCGCCAGTTGCAGCGGCTGCGGCAGGACATCCAGATCGTGTTCCAGGACCCGTATGCCTCGCTGGATCCGCGCATGCGCATCGGCGAGATCCTGGACGAGGGGCTGGCGTCGCTCAAGCGCGGCATGAGCCGCCAGGACCGCGAGAAGCACGCCGCGCAGCTCATCGAGCGGGTCGGGTTGCCCGCCAACACGCTGACGCGTTATCCGCATGAATTCTCGGGCGGACAGCGCCAGCGCATCGCCATTGCGCGCGCGCTGGCGGTCGAACCCAAGGTGCTGATCTGCGACGAGCCCACCTCGGCGCTGGATGTGTCGGTACAGGCGCAGATTCTGGATCTGCTGCGCGAGCTGCAGGCCGATCTGGGCATCGCGTATCTCTTCATCACCCACAACTTCGGGGTGGTCGAGTATCTGGCGGACCGCATCGCGGTCATGGACAAGGGCCGCATCGTTGAGCTGGGTCAGGCCGAGTCGGTCTTGCTGGCGCCGCGCCAGGAAGTCACGCGCCGGCTGCTGGCCGCGGTGCCGCGTCTGCACTTCGGGCCGCCTGACGCGGACTGATCCATCTCACGCTGCGTGAATGAATTAAAGCCGGATCCGGCCGAGGTGGCCGGATCCGTTGAAGGACATACGCCAGCGACTGCGCGACCTGCAGTGCCAGATCGACGCCCTGCAGGCGCAACAGGCGCTGGTCGGCAGCCCGGTGGCGCAAACCCGGGCCAAATGGCGCGCCTTCTTGTACTCTTGCTGTTGCACCCCATATAGACGCCATGGCTCTGAAAGTTTTTGACCTCCAGTGCGACCACGACCACATCTTTGAAGGGTGGTTCGGGTCGCACGAAGACTACGACGCGCAGCAAGCGCGCGGCCTTGTCACGTGCCCCGTCTGCGGGTCCGCCACCATCACCAAGCGCCTGTCCGCGCCCCGGCTGAACGTGGCCCATCTGCACGCGCCCGCGGCCAAGCCGCTCGTGCCGGCCGGCGCGTCCGACGCGGAAAAGATGGCGGCCCTGCAGGCCGCCGTCATGCGCCAGGTTCGCGCGCTGGTGCGCAGCACCGAAAACGTCGGCCCCCGCTTCGCCGAAGAAGCGCGCCGCATCCACGAAGGCGACGCCGACGACCGCCCCATCCGCGGCACCGCCACGGTGGAAGAACGCGAAGCCCTGGCCGAGGACGGCATCGAAGTCATGGCCGTGCCGGATTTTCTGGACGACGAACGATTGCAATAGCGGGCCGAGGTGTCCGGCTCTCCTGGCTGGATAATCTGCAGTTTGAAGCAGCGTCTCAAAGGGTGTCAGACACCTTGCCACCCACCGCCCAAAAAAAAAGCCAGACCGAAATAGGTCTGGCTTTTTTGCGCTGGGCCGGATCAGTTGTTGACGCGGCTGCGGTATTCGTTGGTGCGGGTGTCGATTTCGATCTTGTCGCCGATGGCGCAGAACAGCGGCACGTTCAGTTCGTAGCCGGTGTTGATCTTGGCCGGCTTGGTCACCTTGCCCGAGGTATCGCCACGGACGGCGGGTTCGGTGTAGGTGATTTCGCGCACGAGCGTGGTGGGCAGTTCAACCGAGATGGCGCGGCCGTCGTAGAAGACCACTTCCACGGGCATCGCTTCTTCCAGGTAGTTGAGCGCGTCGCCCATGCTTTCGGCTTCGATTTCGTACTGGTTGTACTCTTCGTCCATGAAGACGTACATCGGGTCGCCGAAGTAGGAATACGTGCATTCCTTGCGATCCAGTTGAACGACTTCGAACTTTTCGTCGGCCTTGTAGACCGATTCGCTGGCCGAGGCGGTCAAGAGGTTCTTGAACTTCAGCTTGACCACGGCGGCGTTACGGCCAGACTTGTTGTATTCGGCCTTCTGGACCACGAGGGGATCCTTGCCGACCATGACCACGTTTCCGACTCGCAATTCCTGAGCGGTTTTCATCGATAAAACTCCGGGGGTGATGGGTGCACTCGCCGTGCTTGCATAAGCCGCGTGAGGCTTTGCACACCCCGGGAGGCGTCATAGTTGAGGCCCGACAGATTCAGGGCAACTCAGAAAACTCTCTATTCTAACGTTTCTTGGCCAACTCTGCGCAAAACGTGGCCAGATTTTCGGCCAGGCCGGGCAGGGCCGACTGGCTGGCGTTCCAGTGGCGGGCTGCGTCGGACCACGCGTGCCAGGCGTCGGGCGCCAGCGCGCCGCTGACGGCCGGGGCCGTGCGGCCGGGTTCGGACTCGTTCCAGGCGCGGATCAGCGCATGCGCCGTTTCGGGGGCCGGATAGCGCGCCAGCCAGGCTTCCAGCTTTTCAAGATGGACGTTTTCGTCCTGGGGATAGATCTGCCAGACCAGCGGCCGGGCGGCCCAGGCGGCCCGCACGAAGGAATCTTCGCCACGCACGAAATTGAGGTCCGCGCACCACAGCAGGCGGTCGTAATCGGGCTGCGCCAGAAAAGGCAACCGGACGACGCGCGGCGCGCCAGCCGACTGGCAGGCCGCTTCCAGCGCGGGCGCGACGCCCTGCGGCGCCAGCAGCAGGGTGGGGCGCGTGTCGGCCGCCAGGGCCTGGGCCAGTTCGGCCACCGGCGCCGACGGATAGCAAAACAGGGACACGGTGCGCGCGCCACTGCGCCGCAGCGCCAGCGCATCGTCCGGCACGCCGGCCGACCGCAGGAAGGCGTCCTGCATGTCCGCCGAGCCCTGCAGCGCTTCGCGCTCCACGGCCAGGGCCGGTTCGCGTAGCAGGCCGCCCGTGGCCGGCGTAAAGCCCGGAAAAAAGAAGTGCTTCACCAGGCCGTCCGGCCGCTGTGACGGCAGCCCGTGGCAGCTTTCGACCCACGCTTCGGCGCTCAGATATTCCAGGTTGATCCAGACGGGGTGGCTGCGGCGCATGGACGCGACGAAGGCCTCGGGCGGATCGCACGCGAACGCCTCGATCACGACGTCGCGCGCCTGCAGCGTGGCGTCCGGTGCATCGGACCAATGCACGACGTCGACGCCCAACAACTGCTGGCGCGCGGCGTCGGCCGAGACGCCGGGCTGGATGTGCGAGAAGCTGGCCAGGTCGTCGACCCACAAGCGGACATCCCACTGGAAATCGCGCGCGAGCTGGCGCGCAAGACGCCAGCAGACGCCGATATCGCCGTAGTTGTCGACGACGCGGCAGAAAATGTCCGCTTGCATGGCTGGCCTAGTGGAACTGGGCGGGGGCGGCCTCGGCGTCCTCGGGCAGTTCGGCGTGCACCAGTTCGCCCAGGGGATTCGGGAAGTAGGGCGCGCCGCAGTCCTCGCAGTACTCGGGCGGCAGCACGCCGGGGATGCGGCGAACGTCGGTGACCCCGTATTCCTTCAGCAGTGCCGCGATCTCGTCGACCACGTCGGGCTGGCCTTCGTCCATGACCAGGTCTTCCTCGCGGCCGTACAGCGGCCACACGCAACCGTAGTAGACGTCGTTGCTGCTGCGCGCGGTAAAGCCGATGCGGTATTCGTCGATGCGGCCTTCGCCGCAGCCGGCCACCACGGCCCGCAGCTGCGAGGCTTCAAGGTTGACGGCGCCTTCCAGCCAGCTGACCGCCGCGCGCAGCGACAGCGGGCGCACCTGACGGTCGGCTTCGCGGTTGCTGACGTAGTAGGCGTCGGGCAGCAGGGCCTCGAAACCGCACCCCGGCAGCAGCGCGGCCAGTGTGGGCTGCGCTTGCGCGGCCCATTGCGCCAGGCAGGCATCACGGCTGGCGTCGGCATCGCCCAGCTTTTCCTGCCAGCGGAAGATCGGCTCGCCTTCGGGCACGGCGACCGTGCCGACGATGTAGCGCGTGTCGGCCAGCATGTTCGCGGTTTCGGTGTCGGTGTTCAGCGCCGGCTTGGTGGTCTCGGCGCCCAGCGCCTGCGAGCCCAGGCGTTGCAGCCATTGCCAGGTTTCGGAGAATGTGCGCGGCATCTGGTCCACGCTGACCAGCAGCGGCATCAACGTGGTGCGCGCGTTGCTCGACAAGACATGCCCGTGAAGCTGGGCCAGCAGGGCTTGCTGGGCGCTGGCCGAAATGGGGCCGGTGGGAATGGCGTAGCGGGTCCAGGCAACGATGGGCGCGACGATCAGCAGGATGTCGTAGCGAACGCCGTTTTTCTCGATCTTCATCGATTCGGACAGGGTTTCGGCCTGTTCGATCAGAACCTCGTAGGCGCCCACGTCGCTTTGGGCAAGGTGGTCCAGCGCCGCTTCGAGCGGGGCGTCCTGGCCAGCCTTGAGCAGCTTCGGGATCGCTTCGCCAAGCTGGGTCTCCCAGAAGACGTCTTCGACGCGGCTGCCCGAGCGGTTCAGCGCCTGGGCAAGCGCGACCAGCCGGGTAGCGTCACGGGTCATGCGGGGAGCGGATTGGCTGCGGGATCGGGCCATAACTTCGGGGAACGTCCATTCAGTGTGTAACGACGTAGTTTAACGCCCGGCACCCTTGGCGGGGTGACGGCCCATTGCGCGGCGACCTGACTGACCCCGCCGCCGTCCGGTAGGGGCGTGACCACGGCAGACTTCCCAAGCGCGCACGATCTTCATTGATGCTTATCGGGCAACAGATTATCCCGAAGCCGGGGGTTTATTGCTCGTTTGAATCGGCCGACAATGGCGGCATCGTTATTGTTTCTGGAGGCACAGCCATGCGTTGGCCTACGCTTTTCGTATCTCACGGTTCTCCCATGCTCGCCGTCGAGCCCGGCCGCACCGGCCCCGCACTAGCGGACTGGAGCGCCGCGCAGGGCCGCAAGCCGCGCGGCATCCTGGTCGTTTCGCCGCACTGGATGGGCGAGGGGCTGGCGCTCTCGACCCGCGATCAGCAGGTCGCCTGGCACGACTTCGGCGGCTTCCCGCAGGAGCTTTACGCGCTGCAGTACGCCGCGCCCGGGTCGCCCGAACTGGCCGCGCGCGTGCAGGCGCTGCTGGCCGAATCGGGCATCGCCGCCGATCGTGATCCACGGCGCCCGTTGGACCACGGGGCCTGGGTGCCGCTGCGCTATCTGTACCCGGATGTGGATGTGCCGGTTGTGCAACTGTCACTGGACATGGGGCGCGACGCGGCGGGACAGATGGAACTGGGCCGCGCGCTGGCGCGCCTGCGCGACGAAGACATCCTGATCATCGGCTCGGGGTCGCTGACGCACAACCTGCGCCACGTCCGCATGCCGCAGAACGCGCCGGCGGCCGACTATGTACCGGGCTTTCAGGCGTGGTACGCGGACAAGCTGGCGCATCACGATGTGCCTGCGCTGCTGGATTGGCAGGCGCAGGCGCCCGGCGCCATGCAGGCGCATCCGCATGACGATCATCTGATGCCGCTGTATGTGGCATTGGGCGCGGGCGGCACGAAGGCGCGGCGGCTGAATGACGAGGTGTCGTACGCGGCGTTGGCGATGGACGCCTATCAGTTTGATTAAGCCCGCGCCGTTACCTGGTGTCTGACACCGGTTGAGAAACGGCCGCAAGCCGAAGACATCTCTGGAGGGTGTCAGACACCTCTGCCGCCCAAGAAAAACGCCCGGAACCGCAAGGTCCCGGGGCGTATTTACTAAGCTGCAACCGTTGACGATCAGGCAGCGAGCAGCTGGCGCAACACAAACGGCAGGATCCCGCCGTGCTGGTAATAATCGACCTCGATCGGGGTGTCGATACGCAGCAGCACGGTCACGTCCTGCTTCGAACCGTCCTTGCGCGTGATCGTCAGCGTCACGTCCTGCATCGGCTTGATGCCGTTTTCCAGGCCCGAAATGTCGTACGTTTCTTCGCCGGTGATTCCCAGCGACTGCACGCTGTCGTTGCCCTTGAACTGCAGGGGCAGCACGCCCATGCCCACCAGGTTGCTGCGGTGGATGCGCTCGAAGCTGCGCGTGATGACTGCCTTGACGCCGAGCAGTTGGGTGCCCTTGGCGGCCCAGTCGCGCGACGAGCCGGTGCCGTATTCTTCGCCGCCGAACACCACGGTGGGCGTGCCGGCCGCGACGTACTTCATGGCGGCGTCGTAGATCGACATCTGTTCGCCGGTGGGCTGGAACAGGGTTTCGCCGCCTTCGAAGCGGCTGCCGTCCGGCAGCGCGGGAATCATGAGGTTCTTGATGCGCACGTTGGCGAAGGTGCCGCGCATCATGATTTCATGGTTGCCGCGGCGCGAACCGTAGCTGTTGAAGTCGGCCTTCATGACGCCGTTTTCCTTCAGCCACTTGCCGGCGGGAGAGCTTTCCTTGATGGAGCCGGCGGGCGAGATGTGGTCGGTGGTGACCGAGTCGCCGAACACGCCCAGCGCGCGCGCGCCCTTGACCGTGGGCATCGCGCCCGGCGTCATGCCGAAACCTTCGAAGAAGGGCGGTTCGGCGATGTACGTGGAGTCGGGCCAGTTGTAGGTATCGCCCGTGACGCCCTTGATGTTTTCCCACAGCTTGCCGGGGTTGCTCTTGACCTGGCCGTAGTTGGCCTCGAAGGCCTCGGGGTCCAGCGCGTACTTCAGGAGCGCGTCGATTTCCTCGGTGGTCGGCCAGATGTTGCCCAGCCACACGTCGCCATTCTTGCCGCGGCCCACGGGCTCGGTCATCAGGTCGCGCGTGACGGTGCCGGCCAGGGCGTAGGCCACGACCAGCGGCGGCGAGGCCAGGAAGTTGGCCTTGATGTTCGGATGGATGCGCGCCTCGAAGTTGCGGTTGCCCGAGAGCACTGCCGAGCAAACGAGGTCGTTGCTGGTGATGGCTTCGTTCAAGTCAGCCGTCAGGTCGCCGGCGTTGCCGATGCAGGTCGTGCAGCCGTAGGCCGCCACGTCGAAGCCCAGCTTTTCCAAGTAGGGCAAGAGGCCCGTCTTGGTCAGGTATTCGGTGACCACGCGCGATCCGGGGGCCAGCGAGGTCTTGATGTGCTTGGGCACTGTCAGGCCGGCTTCCACGGCCTTCTTGGCCAACAGGCCCGCCGCCAGCAGCACGCTGGGGTTGGACGTGTTGGTGCAGGACGTGATGGCGGCGATCAGGATGTCGCCGTTCTTGACCTTGGTGCCGGTGCTGGTGGTGAAGGTTTGATCCAGCTTTTCGGCGGGCTGGTTGAAGCCGTTTTCGGCGACCGGCTTGGAGAACAGGTCGATGAACGTGTTCTTGACGTTGCCGATCTCGATGCGGTCCTGCGGACGCTTGGGGCCAGCCAGCGACGGGGCGACGGTGGACAGGTCCAGCGTCAGCAGCTTGGTGAAGTTGATGTCCTGGGCCGCGGGAACGCCGAACATCTTCTGCGCCTTGAAATAGGCCTCGAAGGCAGCGATTTCCTCTTCGGTGCGGCCGGTGCCGCGGAAGTAGTCGATGGTGCGTTCGTCGACCGGGAAGAAGCCCATGGTGGCGCCGTACTCGGGCGCCATGTTGCCGATGGTGGCGCGTTCGGCCACGGTCAGGCTGGCGGTGCCTTCGCCGCAGAATTCGACGAACTTGCCCACCACCTTTTCACGGCGCAGCATTTCGGTGATGGTCAGCACCAGGTCGGTGGCGGTGACGCCGCCGCGCAGTTGGCCCTTGAGCTCGACGCCCACCACATCGGGCGTCAGGAAGTACACGGGCTGGCCCAGCATGCCGGCTTCGGCTTCGATGCCGCCCACGCCCCAGCCGACCACGCCGATGCCGTTGATCATGGTGGTGTGGCTGTCGGTGCCCACCAGCGAATCGGGGTAGAAGACGTTGTTCTTCTTGTCCTGGTGCACGCCGCGCGCCAGGTATTCCAGGTTGACCTGGTGGACGATGCCGAAGCCCGGCGGCACGACGCCGAAGGTGTCGAACGCCTGCATGCCCCATTTCATGAACTGGTAGCGCTCCTGGTTGCGCTTGAACTCCAGCTTCATGTTCAGGTCCAGCGCGTTCTTGGTGCCGAAGTAGTCGATCATGACCGAGTGGTCCACCACCAGGTCCACGGGCACCAGGGGTTCGATGCTCTTGGGGCTCTTGCCCATCTTGTCGGCAACCGAGCGCATGGCCGCGATGTCGGCCAAGAGCGGCACGCCGGTGAAGTCCTGCAGCACGACCCGGGCGACCACAAAGGGAATTTCATCTTCGCGCTTGGCGTTGGCCTGCCAGTTGGCGAGCTGCCGCACGTGTTCTTCGGTGACTTTCTTGCCATCGCAGTTGCGCAGCACGGATTCCAGCACGATGCGGATGGAGACCGGCAGCCGCTGCACGTCGATGCCAAGCGATTTGCCCAGCGCCGGCAGCGAGTAGAACTGACAGGACTTGTTGCCGATCTTGAAATTCTTGAGTGTGTCTAGGGTGTTGTGCGGCATGATGGACTCCGTGGTTTTGCCCAGGCTGAAGGCGGCATTTTCAGGCGTTTCGGCAGGTTTGTCATTGTCTCTTGGACAAGTTTGCCGAGGGTCTATATCTTGGTTTATGTCTTATATCTTATATAAGACTTGGGCGACGCGTCAAAGTTCCGGCCCTTTATCGACCCAGACCGGTCCGGATTCGGCGAAACCCTTACTTTGGCGGACGCGCGCCAAGCCTGCAAGACCCTGCGCGCGCAAGAATGGCCCTTAGATCAGGCGCGCCGGCAGCTCCGCCGCCACGTATTCAAGAAATCGTTTCAACGCCAGCGGCTCACCGCAGCGCGCGGGCATGACGGCGTAGATCCGCGCGGGTGCCGCCGACCAGCTGGGCAGGATATGCGCCAGATCGCCCTGGTCGAGTTCAGGGCCGCACAGATAGCGCGGGACCAGCGCCACGCCCAGCCCCGCGCTGGCCATTGCGCGCAGCGTGTCCATATTGCTGCTCAGGCTGCGCGGCTGGAACTCCACCGATTCCATCTCGCCCGCTGGCCCGGTCAGCCGCCAGGTGTGCGGGCCGTCCTGCGTGCCGTGGGCCAGGAGGGGCAGGGCGGCCAGATCGCGCGGGTGGCGCGGTGCGGATCTGGCCATCGCAGGGCTGCACACCAGCGCCAGCGGCACAGGGGCAATTTCCAGCGCATTGAGCTTGGCATCCGTGAGCGAAGACGCCTGGGCGCGGAACGCCAGGTCGTAGCCTTCACCGACCAGATCGATGATCTGGTCGCGGGTATCCAGCAGCACCCGCACGCGCGGATGGTCCGCGCAGAAGCGGGCGACCAGCCCGCCCAACACCCGCGTCGCGAGCGGCGCCGGCGCGGTGATGCGCAGCATGCCGGCTGGCGCATCGCCCATCGACGCAGCCAGATCGAAGACGCTGCGCGCTTCGCGGGCCAGCGCCTGGGCGTGGGCATGTATCTGTTCGCCCATCGGCGTCAGCGACACACGGCGTGTATTGCGTTGAAGCAGCCGCACACCCAGGCGCGCTTCAAGCTCCGCAACCCGGCGGCTGAGCTTGGAACGTTGCATATTCAACACACGTGCGGCCGCCGAGAAGCCACCTTTTTCGACTACTTCGCTGAAAAGCAGCAGGTCTTCAAGGCGATGAACGTAGTTAGGCATACAGCGTTTTAATAGGAGAAATTCGAAAATTTGGTGGCATTGTCCTGACAGCCGGGACAATTATTCCTGAAATTGGCCCCTACTGTCCGGCGGGCCGACCTCATAAGCTGTCGCCGCAATACATGTTCAGCAAACAGCAAGGCAGCACTTTTTGACTCTTCATCTCAGCGCCGTCATCGCCGGATCCAGCCGCTACCTGGGCGACGCCTGCACCATCCGTCAGTTCCGCCATACCGATTTTTCGGGGTACATGTCGCCCGTGGTGCTGGTGGACCACTTCGTCATGGCGGGTCCCACGTTTGAGCCACATACGCACGCCGGCGTCAGCGCCGCGACGCTGCTGCTGGAAGACAGCACGGGCGTCATGCAGAGCCTGGAAGGCATCGAGAACAACCGCGAAATCCGCGCGGGCGACCTGCAGTGGACACAAGCGGGGCGAGGCATCGTGCACGCGCAACGGCCGGGGGGCGACGCCACGCTGCACGGACTGCAGATCTTCATCGACCACCCGGCGCATCTGAAGTCCCTGCCGCCGTCTACGTCGTTGCTGCGCGCTGCGGACATGCCGGTCATCCAGACCCCCTCGGGCAAGGTCCGCGTGGTGGCGGGCAGCTATGCCGGTCTTGAATCGCCCTTGTGCGCGCCCGAACCGCTGCTGATCCTGGACGGCTGGCTGCGGCCGGGCGCGACGACGCTCCTGCCCATGCCGCCTGGCTGGAATGCCTGGTTCTATGCGGTGCAGGGCGACTTGGGCGTGCGCGCCAGGCACCGCAGCAAGGGCGGGCCGCCGCTGCCCAAGGTGGCGGGGGGCGATCCGGACTTTGCGGTGTTGCCCGCCGGTTCCGCCGCTGCCGCCAGCGCCACGCCGGATGGTGAAGAAGGGGTGCTGCTGCTGATGGCGGGCAAGGTGCCCGTTCATTTTGTGCTGGTGGCCGGCCCCGCCGTCGTGGCGGCGTCGAAGCAGGGCGCCGGCATCACGCCGGCTGCCGATGCGGCCCTTGCCGAGGCGCTGACGGCATACGACGCCGTGGAGAGCCCGGCGGCGGAAGATGCATTGAGCATCTGCTGAATCAGGACGGAATCTGTTGTTCAGCCGCAACGTTGAGCACGGATTCTTCTTGAGGGACGCAATGAGAACGATTCTCTTTTGGTAACATCTAGCGCGTCAGATCTCTCAAGCGGATCTCCCCACCGCACCGCGGAGCTTGTTTCCGCACCACCAGCGTCCCCCTATGAAAATCAGAACTCTCGCTTGCATGGCCGCCGCGCTGCCGTGCTTTGGCGCCGTCCACGCCCAGACCGCGCCCCAGACAGCCCCCCAGACGACCCAGCCCGCCACGACCAGCGGTCCCGTGACCTCGATGGACGCCATCCGGGTCGAGGCGAGCGCTGACGCATCCGCCGGCGGCCTGTCGGCGCCGTTCGCGGGCGGCCAGGTGGCCCGCGGCGGCCGTGTCGGCATCCTCGGCACCGAGGATTTCATGAACACGCCGTTCAGCGTGACCAGCTACACGAATGAGCTGATTCAGGATCGTCAGGCGAAGAGCGTGGCGGACGTGCTGCAGAACGATGCGGGCGTGCGGGTCGCTCGCGGTTTCGGCAATTTCCAGGAGTCGTATTTCATCCGCGGGTTCATCACCAGCTCGGATGATGTGGCGTACAACGGTCTTTTCAACCTGCTGCCTCGCCAGTACATCGCTACAGAACTGTTTGAACGTGTGGAGGTGCTGCGCGGCGCATCCGCCTTTTTGACGGGCGCCTCGCCTGGGGGTGGCGGTATCGGGGGAATGATCAATCTGGTGCCAAAGCGTGCGCCCAATGAACCTTTGACTCGCGTCACGACGGGCGTATCCAGCGGCGAGCAGTTCCTGCTGTCGACTGACATTGCGCGACGGTTTGGCCCGGACGATAGCACCGGCATCCGGATCAATGCTGCCCAGCGTACCGGCGGCACTGGCGTCGACGATGAACGCATGAGAACGAGCGTGCTGTCGCTTGGATTGGATTGGCGCTCTGCCGACACGCGGTTGTCGGCTGATATTGGCTGGCAGAACAACAGGCTCAAACGAGCGCGTCCCAACGTGACGCTTAGAGGGGTGACGACGGTGCCGGACGCGCCCGACGCGAGCTCCAATTATGCGCAGCCCTGGACGTATTCCAATGAGCGCGACGTTTTTGGTACGGTGCGCGCCGAACATGACTTCAGCGACAAGCTGACTGCGTATGCCGCGTTTGGCATGCGCCGCAGTAAAGAAGCGAATTCGCTGGGGAACGTGACGCTGACGAACGGTGCCACCGGCGACGGCAACTTCTATCGATTCGACAACGCGCGTGAAGACCGCGTGAATACTGGTGAGTTGGGCCTGCGCGCCAAGGCTCGCACCGGTCCAGTGGGACACGAGTTTGTCGCGTCTGCGTCCTTCTTCGATTTGAAGAAGTACAACGCGTACGTGATGGACTTTGCAAATACGTTCCCCACAAACATCTACGACCCGATTTCGTATCCTAAGCCCGCGTTCAGCGCCAGGGCGCTGCGTGGCAACGATATGGATAATCCGGCTCTCCAGGGTCGCGTTCGACTTAGCAGCTACGCAATAGGCGACACCATGTCGTTCTTCGACGACAAAGTGCTGCTGACACTTGGCATTCGCCATCAACGACTGTCTAACCAAAACTACTCTTATGACACGGGAAAGAACGATGGAGGGGTAGAAAGCTCCTACAACGCCAGCCACAACTCGCCGGCGGCTGGCTTGGTTTTCAAGGTTTCGCCGAGCGTTTCGCTCTATGCCAACTATATTGAAGCGCTTGTGGCCGGAGACACCGCGCCGTTGACCGCTAACGGGCGTGACGTGACCAACGGGGGGGAAAGCCTCCAGCCCTACGTGTCCAAGCAAAAGGAAGTCGGCATCAAGTACGAGGGCGAGAGTTTGGGCGGCGGATTGGCGTTTTTCACCACCGACAAGCCGCGCGCCACCTACACCGCGGATAACACCTTTACCAATTCGGGCAAGGACCGCCACCAAGGCGTCGAACTGACCGTCTTCGGCGAGCCCGTGCGCAGCGTGCGTCTCCTGGGCGGCCTGACCTGGCTGGATGCCAAGCAGGTCAAGACCGGCACCGCCTCGCTGAACGGCAACCGCGTGATCGGCGTACCGCGCTTCCAGGCCAACATGGGCGTGGAATGGGACATCCCGGGCGTGGAAGGCCTGGCCATCGATGGCCGCGTGGTCTACACCGGCTCGTCGTATGCCGATGACGCCAACACGCTCAAGGTTCCCGGCTGGACGCGCTTTGACGCCGGCCTGCGCTACATGATGGACGTCGACGGCCACGTCGTGACGCTGCGCGCCCGCGTCGACAACATTGCCAACCGCAACTACTGGTCGTCGGTGGGCGGCTATCCGGGCAACGGCTACCTCGTCCTTGGCGGTCCGCGCACGTTCTCGCTGTCGGCCAGCATGGACTTCTGATCGCTGCGGGCTGATGCCCGTAGATGAAAAATCCCCCGAAAGCCTTGCGGCGCGGGGGATTTTTTTTTGACCTGTCGCCGCGCAGGTGCACAACGGTGTCTGACACCCTCGGGAGACGTTCCTCAGCCTGTACCGCCGTCTCTGCGGGGTGTCAGACACCCGACAGGCGCCGCCTTACCAGAACCATCCGCCCCGCGACAGGCTCGACTCGCAGCTCTTGTACTGCGCGGTAAATTTCTCGGCGCGCGCCTGCACTTTCTGCGACACGGTCTTCAACCACGCCTTACGGTCATAACTACGGTTGCGGTAGCCGGTCCAGCCTTCGTGATAGTTCAGGTACTGCCCATACGCATCCCACTTCGAGATGCCGTTGATGCGCTGCGTCTTGCTCATGTACCAGCCCATGAAGTCGAGCGCATCGGCAAAATTGTCCCGGCTGGACGTCCAGCCGCCCGCTTCGCGCTTGTAGTCGGCCCAGGTTTCGTCCTTGGCCTGCGCATACCCATAGGCGGAACTGACGCGGCCCCACGGGATGAAGCCCAGAAAGTAATAGCGCGGCGGCAAGGCGTCGTGCTTGAAGGAAGACTCCTGGTACATCATGGCAATGGGCACCGGCACCGGGGCGCCCCATTTCTTCTGCACGTCCAGCGCCGCGTCGTGCCATTCCGGTTTCTCTCGGAAGATGGCGCAGATGTTGTCGGGATTCGAGGGCGGCGCGGTGGCGCAGCCGGCTAGCGTCAGCAACAGCGTCGGCGGCAATAGCCGGATCATTGGCAGGCTTCCTCCAGGAAAAATGCGCCGGGGCTTCCCCGGCGTTGGCGGCCGACGTCTCACCGGCATGCCTGGATTGTATTGAAACGTTTCGTTATACAGGCTGCGCGCCGATCCGAATTGCCCGGATAAAGGCAAAAAAATCTATGGTCAGCCCGATTTTTGCAAGCGGGTTCGTGTTGACGTAAAT
>NZ_DCYD01000003.1:0-269 GCF_002331005.1 Achromobacter sp. UBA2119
CACGCAGCAGAACGCGGCGCTCGTCGAGCAATCGACGGCGGCGTCGGGGATGTTGAGCGATCAGGCGCGTGTGTTGGCAGATGCGGTTGCGCGGTTCAAGCTGCGCGAGGAAGAAGCGGCCAGCGCCGGCCGGCTGATCGCACTGCCGCAGGGCTGATCCGGAACCGCCGGTGGGGTGTTACTCCGCCGGCGTGTTTGCCGCAGGATCACCTGCCGAAGATTTGCCTGCCGCAGGTCCGCCTGCCGCAGGTCCGCCCGCCGCAGATTCT
>NZ_DCYD01000003.1:427-23307 GCF_002331005.1 Achromobacter sp. UBA2119
CCCCCGGCCGCGGGCCCCCCCGCCGCAGATTCTCCCCCCGTTTTCCGGGGCGGGCCGACCTGCTTGAGCACGGCAACCGCCGTCGCGACGACCTCCCCGTCCGCGCTCAATTCCCCCTGCATGAACACCAGCGACGACGTGGCCCGCGCCACGCGGCCGCGCACTTGCAGAAACTGTCCTTCGCGCGCCGCCGCCAGAAAATGCGTGTCCAGTTGCACGGTCACGCAGGCGCGCCGGCCCAGCGCTTCCCACGCAATCGCGCTGATGCCGTGGTCCAGCAGCGCAGTCAGCAATCCGCCATGCACCACACCTGCGGGATTCAGATGGTCGGCGGTGGTCAACAGGCCATAAGCCCAACCATCGTCCTCCTTGCGCACCCACAACGGACCGATCAGGCCCGCAAACCCGGGCAGCGCGCGTTTGCGCCAACCGGGAGGAACGGCGGAATCGTCGGCCGAATGCGTGTCCATGGGTCTAGCTCCTGGCCGCCATCAGTTGCGACAACGCGCGCGCCTCGCCCTGCAGTTCCGCCGCCAGCGATTCCACGCGCGCCGCATCGAGTTGTTCGGCCAGCCCCGCAGCCACCAACGCATGCGTCAGCCGCTGATGACTGTCGAACACCGGCACCGCGATCACGACGACGCCGTTGATGTAGTTGTTGCGGTCCACGCTGTAGCCCTGCCGCCGCACGGCGTCAACGTCGGCCTTCCACGCCGCGAACTCGGGCGCCTGATCCCAGCGCAGGGCCTTGAAGCGCCGCTCCAGCTCCTTCTCGGACAGATCCGCAAACGCGGCGACCAACCGGCCCGTTGCGCTGATCAGCGCCGGAAAGCGGCTTCCCACGTCCACATGCAGGCGGAACGGCGCGTTGGACCGTGACAGCGCCAACACCACCATGTGATCGCTGCCGGACACCTCGACGCCGATCGCGGTGACGCTGGCCGCGTTGGCGATGCGATCCAGCACGGGCTGCGCCAGCGCGGGGAACGGGTTGCTTTCGATCACGCTGCGCGCCAGCGTCAGCATGCCTACGCCCAGGCTGTACCGCTTGGCGCCGGGGTCGACCTTCACCAGCCCTTCTTCCACCAGGACGCGAAGAATGTGCAGGCACGTGCTGGTCACCATGCCCAATTCCTGCGAGATGGCCTTCAGCGTCATGGGCTCGCCGCCCCGGCCCAGAAGGCGCAGGATCGCGATCGATCGCGTCACGGCCGGCACAGGCCGCACGCGCGGGCCGCCGGCGCTGGCAATTTCCGGGGTACCGGTTTCACTCATCGGGTTCTCCATTTTTATTGCGGCAAGCATACCGTGCGGCGCCCCACTCGCGGGCCCGACTCCATGCCATTCGAATTGTCTATATACAATCAATAAACGTCATTGACAATTTATTCGGCGGCGCGCATAGTGGGTTCCACAGGTTGCCGACCCACACAGGTACGACGAAATGACGAAGCTGACCGATACCCTTTCCTACGCGGACGCCCAGGCGCTCTGCTCCTCGGACAAGCTCTGGGAGCTGTTCGATGGCAACCGCGAACACATGAACATCGCGCACGAATGCATCGACCGGCATGCGAACAAGGCCGAGCCGGCGATCATCCTGGTGCGCGCCGCCGGCGGGGACGAGACCTACTCGTTCCGCCAGATCGCCGAGGAATCCTCGCGTTTCGCGCACTACCTGGTTGAGCAGGGCATCCGCGCCGGCGACCGCGTCGCCGTCATGCTGGAACCGTCGCTGCCGTTCTACGTGGCCATGTTCGGCGCTATGAAAATGGGCGCCATCGCCGTGCCGCTCTTCACGCTGTTCGGCCCCGACGGCATCCGGTTGCGCGTGCAGGACTGCCAGCCGCGCATGCTGGTGACCAACGCCGAAAAGGCCCCGCTTGCCGCCGGCGGCGAGGACATGCGCGTGGTCATCGCCGACGACGCCTTTCTCGGCACACTGGCCGCCTACCCGCCCCATTACGAATGCCGCACGCGCGCCGACGATCTGGCCATCTTCCAGTACACGTCGGGCACGACGCGCGAGCTGCCCGACGCCGTCAAGCACACGCACCGCGCCCTGGTCACGCTGATGCTGGCCGCGCTGTACGGCACCGGCATCCGGCCCGGCGACCGCTACATGTGCCCGTCGTCGCCCGCCTGGGGACACGGCCTGTGGCACGGCACGCTGGCGCCGCTGGCGCTGGGCGTCACCATCGGCGCGTATGCCGGCAAGTTCAATGCCGAACGCCTGCTGCAGGCCTTGCAGGACCACCGTTTCACCAACATCTCCGCCGCCGCCACCCACTACCGGATGATGCGCAACAGCGGCGCGGCCGGACGCTACCGCTATCACCTGGACAAGGTGTCCTTCACCGGCGAGCCCATCGATAGTGAAACGGCCGCCTTCGTCGAAGCCACCTTCGGCCGGCCCGTCTGCAGCATGTACGGCACGACGGAAATCGGCGTCTGCCTGGTCAACTATCCCGGCGCGCCGGACTTCACGGTCAAGGCCGGCTCGCTGGGCAAACCCGTACCGGGCTTGCGCGTCGAAGTGCAGGACGCGAACGGCCAGCCCTGCGCGCCCGGCGAAACCGGCGAGCTCAAGCTGTGGCGCCGCGACGCGTGGGTCGCCACCAAGGATCTCGGGCGCGTGGACGAAGACGGCTACTTCTGGCATGGGGGCCGCGCCGACGACGTCATCATCTCGGCCGGCTGGACCATGAGCGCCGTCGAGATCGAAGACGCCATCCTCAAGCACCGCGACGTAACGGAGGCCGCCGCCATCGGCGTGCCCGACCCGCTGCGCGGCCAGGTCGTCAAGGCCTTCGTGGTGTCGGCGCGCCCCGGCGACGACGCCTTCGTGCAGGAAATCCAGGACGCGGTGCGCAGCCGCCTGGCGCAGCACGAGTATCCGCGGCAGGTCGTGTTTGTGGCTGAATTGCCCAAGACGCCCGCCGGAAAGATCCATCGCAGGAAATTGCGGGAGCAAGAGCTTGCGACCGCCGACACCACGCCCGCCGGCGCCGCCCACGCCAAGGGCTACCCGGCACAGGCCACCTCTCAAACCCAGGAGACATCATGCTGACCCAGACCAAGACCGAACGCAGCTTTCCCAAGATCACCGAACGCGGGCTGGACGAGCTGCGCGAACGCATCGGCGTGAAAATCGGCGCCACCGCCGAGCCGTGGTGCTATGAAGCCACGCGCGACAACATCCGCCATTACGCTCACGGCATCGGCGACGACAACCCGCTGTGGTCGGACCCGGAGTACGCAGCCAAGACCCAGCACGGCGGCATCATCGCGCTGCCCAGCTTCCTGTTTGCCACCAGCCGCATCGTGTCCGGCTACGTGGGCGGGCTGCCCGGCGTACACGCCATGTGGTCGGGCGCGGACTGGACCTGGCACAAGACGGTCAAGCGCAACGACATCATTTCCACCGAAGCGCACCTGAAGAACCTGATCGAACACCAGACCCGCTTTGCCGGCCGCGCCGTGCAGCAGATCTATCACGTGGACTTCTTCAACCAGGACGGCGACAAGGTCGCCGAGGCCGACAGCTGGTGCTTCCGCACCGAACGCGACCATGCGCGCGAACAGGGCAGCAAATACGCGGAAGTCCGCGCCCGCGAACCGCGCCGCTACAGCCCCGAGGAAATCAAGGAAGCCTACAAGCTCTACGCCCAGGAAGAAGTGCGCGGCGCCACGCCCCGCTACTGGGAAGACGTGAAGGAAGGCGAAGAACTGCCCGTGATGTTCAAGGGGCCGATGACGGTCACCGGCTTCATTGCCTTCGCGCAGGGCTGGGGCGGCCTGTACATCCGGGCCAACAAGCTGGCGTGGCAGCTCATCGACGCGCATCCGGGCGTGGGCATCACCAACCGCTTCGGCATTCCCGATGTGCCCGAGCGCGTCCACTGGGAAGAAGACTTCGCGCTGGAAGTCGGCGCGCCCGGCGCCTACGACTACGGTCCCGAGCGCAACTCTTGGCTGACCCATCACCTCACCAACTGGATGGGCGACGCCGGGTTCCTGCGCAAGTCGACGTGCAAGATCCGCCGCCACAACCCCGAGGGCGACATGCTGTTCTTCAAGGGCAAGGTGGTGCGCAAGTACGTGGAAGACGGCCGTCACCTGGTCGAGATCGAACAGGAAGCGCGCAACCAGGACGACGAGCTTTCCGTCCTGGGTACCGGTGTGGTCGAATTGCCTACCCGCGCCTGACCGGCGGCAACCCCCAAGACGAGGTGGGCGATGTCTGATTCATCGGAACATGCTGCACCAAGCCCCGAGGCCCGTCCGCGGGGCGCGCTGGACGGCCTGCGCGTCATCGACCTGTCGCGCGTCCTGGCCGGCCCGCTGTGCACGCAGATGCTGGCGGACCAGGGCGCGGACGTCATCAAGGTCGAGCCGCCCGGCGGCGACGAAACGCGCACGCTGGGCCCGCCGGTCAACGCCGACGGCGACGCCGCCTACTTCACCGCCGTCAACCGCGGCAAGCGCGCCATCGGGCTGGACCTGTCCAAGCCCGCCGGCCGCGACGTGCTGCTGGCGTTGCTGGCCGACGCCGACGTCCTGATCGATAACTTCATCCCCGGCACGATGGCCAAGTGGGGCCTGGACTACGAGGCGGACCTGAAACCCCGCTTTCCCCAGCTCATCCACTGCGCCATCACAGGCTTCGGCGAAGACGGGCCGCTGGGCGGCCTGCCCGGCTACGACGCGGTGCTGCAGGCCATGTGCGGCCTGATGAGCATCAACGGCGAGCCCGCCGGCGGACCGACCCGCGTCGGCGTGCCCATCGTTGACCACCTGACCGGCTACACCGCGCAGTCCGGCATCCTGCTGGCGCTTTACCACCGGGCGCGCACGGGCCTTGGCCAGCGGGTCGAGGTCACCCTGTTCGACACCGCGCTCAGCCTGCTGGTGCCGCATGCCGCCAACTGGATGCACACCGCCCAGACGCCGGGCCTCCTGGGCAGCGCGCATCCCAACATCGCGCCGTATGACCGCTACGCCTGCCGCGATGGCGAGATCTTCCTGGGCGTCGTCAACGACCGCCAGTTCCGCCGCTTCTGCGACTACGCGGGCCTGCCATCGTTGCCGGACGATCCGCGCTTTGCCACCAACCGGGCGCGGCTGTCGCACCGCGACGCGTTGCGGGACGCCATTGAAAGCGCCCTGGCGACGCGTGCGCGCGATGCGCTGTGCGCGGAACTGATGAAGCTTGGCGTACCGGCTGGGCCGGTCAACAGCGTGCCCGAAGCCTTTGCGCAGGCGCACACCGCGCATCGCGGCATGCGCGTCGATCGCGATGGCTATCACGGCATCGGTCCCGCAGTCCGGCTGTCGCAAGCGCCCGCGCGCGTGGACCGGCTGCCGCCCGCCTATGCACAGCACACCGTCGAAGTCCTCCGCGAGGCCGGCTTCGGCGATTCACAGATCGCGGCGTTGCAGGAACAGGGCATCCTGCCGCGATGGCCGCCTCCCAAGCCCTAGCCGCAATCCGATGCAGCCATATATAAAAACGAGGAGACCACCATGAAGACCTTACGCCTGATCGCCGCGCTAGCGGCGCCGCTGCTGTTCGCGCAGCCCGCCGCGGCCGCCGACAGCTACCCCTCCAAACCCGTCAAGATCATCGTCCCCTACCAGGCCGGCCAGGGCACCGACGTCGCCGCCCGATATCTGGCCGAATACCTGGCCCGCGACCTGGGCCAACCCTTCATCGTGGAGAACCGCCCCGGCGCGGGCGGCAACATCGGCGCGTCCGAAGCCGCGCGCGCCGCGCCCGACGGCTACACGCTGCTGATGGGCACCAACGGCACGCACGTGCTGAACCAGTACATGTACGCGTCCACCAACTTCGATCCGGAAAAGGACTTCGCGCCCGTCATGCTGGTCAGTTCGTTTCCCATGGTGCTGCTGACGACGCCGTCCTCGCCCTACGCCAGTCTGGCCGACCTGCGCAACAGCGCCAAGGCCAAGCCCGACAGCGTCAACGTCGGCATGCCCAGCACCACCGCGCGCCTTGTGTACGAACTGCTCAAGCAGCAGGGCGTCAACAGCGTTCGCGGCATTCCCTACAAGGGCTCGGCCACCGCCACGACGGACCTCTTGGGCGGCCAGGTGCAGGTTGGCATCGACACCGTCAGCGCCGCGCGCTCGTTCATCACCAGCGGCAAGCTGCGCCCGCTGGCCGTGACGTCGTTGAAGGAGTCGGCCCTGCTGCCCGGCGTGCCGTCGGTGGCGGGACAGGGGCTGGATGGGTTCCAGGTGATCGCGTGGAACGGCCTGTATGCGCCGAAGGGCACGCCGCCGGCGGCGATCAAGCGATTGAACGAGGACCTGGCCAAGATCCTGGCGCGGCCGGAAGTGAAGCAGAAGCTGCTGGATCTGGGGCATGAACCGGGCGGCGGCACGCCCGAGGAACTGGCCGCGTTTGCACGCAGCGAACGGCAGAAGTGGCAGCCGCTGATCGTGCAGGCGGGGTTGAAGGCGGAGTGACTTCGGCGTAACCGTCAGCGTTGAGCGGCAACGCGGCGCAGGCCGTTCCACTGCGCCGCGGTTGCGACCGGCAACCTCATTAGCCAAAGCCGCCTTACGACCGGCCCGCAGCAAGCCTCAACCCGCCAACCGCCACCGCGGCCATCGCCAGCGCGCACAACGCGGCGGCCATCACGAACGTCGCGTGCAACCCGGCCGCCAGTTGAGCGGGCGCGGCATCAACCAGCGCCGTCGCCCCGGCGCCCACGGCAAACACCACGCCCATCGCCGACGCACCGGTAATCAATCCCAAGTTGCGAGACAGGTTCAACATGCCAGACACGGCGCCGCGATCGTTGATGCCCGCCCCGGCCATGACAGCGGTGTTGTTGGCTGCCTGAAACAGCGCATAACCGGCCGTCAGCACGCCCAACGCGACAACGTATCCCGTCACTCCGAACGCTTCCGACGCCACGGGCAGCATCGCCGATGCGCCCGTCATTGTCATCAGCGCGGCGAGCGTCATAGGCCGGGCGCCATACCGGTCCACGCTGCGGCCGGCAGGCAAGCCCGCCAGGGCAGCAACGAGCGGGCCGCAAGACATCGCCATTCCGACGCGCATCGCGTCCAGCCCCAAAGCCCCTGCCAGAAAAAACGGCCCAACCACCAAGGTGGCCATCATCACCGTCGCGACCAGCGCGTTGGCCGCGAAGCCGCCCGCCAGCACGGGACTGGCCATCATCGCCGGCCGCACCAGCGGGTTTGCCGTCCGCGACTGCACCCACGCAAACAGACCCGCGCCGCCCGCCGTCGCCGCAAGCAGAACACCGTTGATCTTGCCGAAGCTGCCGCGTCCGAGCGTCATGGACAGCGCGTAGACCGCCAGCGTCAGCGACAGCAGCACGCTGCCCAGCCAATCAAAACGCATCTTCCGCGCCGCAGCGCGTTGCGACTCGCGGGGCAGATGCCGCCATGCCAGCCAGAACGCCAGCAGACCGAGCGGCAGATTGACGAGAAAGATCGCCCGCCATCCCGGACCCGCGATCAGCGCGCCGCCCAGCGTCGGCCCGAGTGCGGTGCCGGCCGCCGACATCGTGCCCAACAGACCCATGGCGCTGCCCGCCCTTCCCTTCTGCGTTGCCTCACTGGCAAAGGCCATGGCCAGCGTCATCAGCACGGCCGCGCCCAGGCCCTGCGCGGCGCGCGCGGCCACCAGAGTCCACAGTCCGGGCGCGGCTGCGCACGTCACGGAGGCGACCGTAAACCAGGCGATCCCGGCCAGCATCAGGCGCCGCCGGCCGATCAGGTCGCCCAGCCGTCCAGCGCTGACCACGGCGGTCGTGATGGCCAGCAGGTAGGCCAGCACCACCCATTGCACCGACTGAAACGACGCGCCGAATGCGTGGGCGAACGCGGGCAGGCCCACGTTGGCGATGCTGGTGCCCAGGGACGCCAGCAGCATCGACAGGGACAGGCAGGCCAATAGCGAGAGGCGGGAGGAGGATGACGATACGGGCGAAGCGGCGAGCGACATGATGGCGACGTGCAAAGGGGAAATGGAATCCCAGCGTATGCCTCTCCCATGCCTGGCGGAAGACGCACCATTTGCAGCAAATACCTGCATGTGACGCCATGCCAAATACCGGCGCGTTTTTCGCCGGCGTGCTACGTTTGCCGCATGTCCGCGCCCGACCTCAACCTTCTCATCACCCTGGATGCGCTGCTCTCCGAGGGCAGCGTGGCCGGCGCCGCCCGGCGTCTGCGCCTGAGTCCTTCCGCCATGAGCCGCGCGTTGGCGCGGCTGCGCGACACCACGGGCGATCCGCTGCTGGTGCGCGCCGGACGTGGTCTGGTTCCAACGCCCCGGGCGCTGGCGCTGCGCGAGCAGGTCGGCGGGCTGGTCAGGGATGCGCAAGCCGTGCTGCGTCCCTCGCAAGACCTTGATCCTGCATCGCTCGTTCGCACCTTCACGCTGCGCGTCACTGATGGCTTCGTAGAAAACTTTGGCGCGCGTCTGCTCGCGCTGATTGACGGCGAAGCGCCGGGGGTGCGGTTGCGCTTCATGCAGAAACTGGACAAGGACAGCGCGCCGCTGCGCGAAGGCGCTGTGGACCTGGAAACCGGGGTCGTGGGCGAGTCGGCCAGTCCTGAACTGCGCACGCGCGCGCTGTTTCAGGATCGGTACATCGGCGTCATGCGCGCCACCCATCCGCTGGCGCGCGGCAACGTCACGCTGACGCGTTACCTGGCGGCGCGCCACATTCTGATATCGCGCCGCGGACGGGAATCAGGCCCCATGGATGAAACCCTGGCGCAGGCCGGCCGCGCGCGCCAGATCGCCACGATTGCGGGCAGCTATTCAACGGCGCTGGCGCTGGTCCGCGAAACCGACATGATCGCCACGGTGCCCGAACGGCACACCGCCATGATGCGCGAGGGCATGCGCAGCTTTGCGCTGCCGTTCGCGATGGCGCCCTTTACGGTGTCGATGCTGTGGCACCCGCGAATGGACGGCGATGCCGCCCATCGCTGGCTGCGCGGCATCGTGCTTCAGGCTTGCGGGACGGGCGCTCTCCGATAGTTCCACCCAGCGAGGAGCGCGCCGGCGGCGCGCACAAATTTCGCCGGCGGGCGTTATTGCTTGGGCGCGCTGGCCACCAGTGCGTCGAACTGCTTGTCCAGTTCCGCCAGCGAATCGCGGATATGCGCGCGGCGCGCCTTGATCCACTTGTCCTGCGCGGCCAGCTGTTCGCGCGCGGCCTGGATCATGCGGTCCATTTCCTTGGGCTGCGGACCGCCGATGGTGGCGCGGTTCTTCACGATGGCCACGGGATCCAGCGTCGAACGGAACTCGGCCTCGCTCATCGGCAGGTCGGTGCCGTACTTCGAGTCCTTCATCGCATCGGCATAGATGCGGCGCGCCTGTTCATACGGAAAATCCAGCGGCTTGATGTTGTTCGCCTTGGCGTACGACACGACCTCGGACGCAAAGTGATGGCCCGCACGGAACGGCAGCTTGTACTTGTGCATCAGCACGTCCGCCAGCTCCTGCGAGGCCGTCCAGTCGCTGTTCAGCTCTTCCAGCGCACGGTCGGGGCTGATGACCATGGCCTTGAGCACGCGATCCCAGCGCTTGAGCGCCGAAATGCCGCTATCGACCATCGCGGAATTCTGCTTCACGTCCTTGGGATCGCTCATGCCCGGCGTGATGTTGTGCGTCTGCAGGACCGGCCCCATCGCCAAGGTCACTGCGGTGGATGCGTCGCTGCGCGTGTCGTTGAGCAGGCCCGGATTGCGCTTTTGCGGCATGGCGCTGGACACGTACGTGTTGCCGCCCCCTTCTTCCAGCAGGATCCACGGGCGCGACTGGGCGTATTGGGTCATGACGTCCTCGACGAAATTACCCGTGCGCAGCGCAATGCTGGTGACGATGGAGGCGACCTCGACGGGCTGGTCCATGGACGAGATCTGCGAGGCATCGTAGGCATTGTCGACCAGCGCCTCGAAGCCCAGGTATTGCGCCATGCGCTGGCGGTCCAGCGGCCAGCTCGTGCCGTTCAGCACGGTGGTGCCCATGGGCGACCGGTCGATGCGGACGTAGGCTTCGCGGATGCGTTGCGCGTCCCGCGCCAGACCCGCGGCCTGACCCAGCAGATAGTGTCCGTAACTGTTGGGCTGCGCGGCCACGCCGTTGGTGTAGTTGGGCACGATGGTGCCCGCGTGCTTGGCCGCCAGCTCCACCAGCGTGGTGGACGTGGCGTTCAACTGATCCGCCAGATCCAGCAGCTTGTCGCGCAGGATGGCGCTGCGATAGGTGGCGTGCATGTCCTGGCTGGAACGGCCGGCGTGCAGCAGGGTGATGTCTTCGCCCGCGGCCTTGATCAGCAGCGGTTCAAAGGTGATGACGGTGGCCGGCCGTTTGGCGCCGGGCTGGTTGCCGTCGTGGATGACTTTTGCCACGCCAGCCGCCAGGCGTGGCGCCATGGACTTGTCGAGCAGCCCTTCGTCGGCGTTGATGACCGTGGTGGCCTTGTTGATTTCTCCCAACCAGAAGAAGGGGTCGCGCGGCGGAGATTGCTGCGCGGTGGCCGCATTGCCGGCCAGCGTTAGCACCAGGGCGGCGCCCAGGGTGGGAAGAAACTGTCTCATGGCGTTCTCGTTATAGGGGTGACCGGACAGTGTATCGGAGCGCGTTTTCGCCGGACACCCGGTATTGCACGGAGGCGCGGGAGCCTGACAACGGGCTAAACGAAACTGAACCGACCACGCAAAAAAAAGCCGGCCTCCGAAGAGGCCGGCCTTTCGCATCCGCCGAGACGGAATGCCTTAGAAGCGCCAGCTCACGTTGACGGTGCCGGTGTTCTGACGGTTGCCGTCGCCGAACTGACCCGAGTAAGCCAGGCCCAGCGTGGCGTTCTTGCTCATTGCCAGGTCCACGCCCACTTCCATCACAGCCGCGTCACGCGCCAGCGGGTTGCCCGCCACGGTGAACGGCTGGCTGCCGTCGAACGACATCGTGGCTTCCGGATTGACGTCGCCGTAGGCATGGCGCCAGCCCAGCATGCCGCGCAGACGGCCCGCGGTGTCCTTCACGTCAAACGTGGTCTGCGCGCGCAGGCCCAGCGTGGTGGTGCCCACGTTGTTGGTGCTGCTGCGACCGCTCAGCGCGGCGTCACCGCCCGACTCCGAGAAGCCGCGGGTGCGCAGGTCGCTGAAGTCGGCGCCGAAGAACGGTTCCAGCGTGACACGGTCGTTCAGCGGGATCGCGTAGCCGACGTCGGTGAAGACCTGGCCGGTGCTGGCGCTGTAGTCAGCCTTCAGTTCCTGGTACTGGCCTGCCGCGTTGATGTTGCGCTTGCTGTCGATGTCATGCCACGTGTAGGCCAGGCCAGCGGTGAAGTTGATCTTGCCCGAGCCGGCTTCGAACGACTTGCCGCCGTACAGGATCGCGCTGTAGCTGTTCACGTCGGACTTGGCCGAACGGTCGTCCACGGTGATGCGGCTGTCGGTGTAACCGAACGCGCCGCCCAGGCGCCAACCGTTGCCCACGCCGTGGTCGCCGCCGACGAAGATGCCGACATCACGTTCACGGGACTTGGCCACGTTGCCGTTGCCGTCCATCGAGCGCCAGTTGCCGAAGGCCTGCGCCCACAGCGGCTGCGCATTCGAACGCGGCAGCATGGAGGCGTCGCCGCGGCCGACTTGCGCCGTGGGCGGGCCGGGGATGAAGCCGGCGTTCATGTTGGCGCGCAGTTGTGCCGTGGGCAGGCTGGCGACGTTATTGCTGACGTTCTGCATCGCCGACACGCTGCTGCCGAACGATTCGCCCGACAGATCGGCGAACACGCCGGCCGGGGCGCCTTCGGGCAGGTTCAGGACGCGCGTGTACAGCGAGCTGTTCTTCGGCAGGCTTTGCACCGCATTCGCGGCCGAGCGCTGGTTGCCGGTCACGGCCAGATCGGCGAATTCGATCGGACGGGTGCCGCTGTCGGTGTTGCCACCGTTATTGCCGGTGTTGCCGCCGTTGTCGACGGGCTTGCCCGGAATCGGCTTGCTGTCCGGCTCGGTCGGCACCTGCTTCATGTCCAGCGTGAGCACGATCTGGTTGCCTTGCTGGTCCAGCGAGGGTTGCAGATAGGCGAGGTCGCTGGACAGGCTGTCGAAGTGGCCGTTGATGGTGGTGGCCGACAGGATGGTGTAGGCCGTCGAGGCGGCGTACGTGCCGCCCGAACCGATGTGCACGACGGAACCGGCCAGGTTGGCCGTGCCGTTAACCTTCACGAGGTCGCTCTTGCCATCAGCCGTGGCGTCGACCCGATACGTCGAGCCAGGTTTGAAGGTGAGATCGCCCTCCACCGTAATGGTGCCAATCTGCGGCGACGGGGGGATAACACCCACCGACCCTCCCGGCGGGAAAATGATGCCGCCCGACATATTGTTCGACTTCACCGACGCGCTGGGCGACAGCGTCGCATCCTTTTCCAATGTGGTCGGACCCACTTCACCAGTCCCAGCAAGGGTGCCGCTGACCGACAACAGGCCTTTCACCACGTTGTTGTTGAGTGACAGCGTCTTGCCCGGCGCGACGTTGATCTGGCCAACGCTGATCTTGGAGGTTGCGCCGAAATCACCGTTGACGTTCAGGACGGAGGTAAGGCCGGTAATAGCGCCAGTAACGTCGCCGCCCTCCATATTCAGGACGGACGAACCCAGGTTCACATTTCCGGCGATCGTACCGGTATTGGTAATGATCATCGGAGCAGCAGCATTGCTGACGTCCAGCGCGACGTCGTCCGAGTTGCGCTCAATCGTGCCGGCATTCTTGATCCCGCCGAGGACCGTGCCGCCGTTCACAACAATGGCGGACTGAATTAGGCCATTGTTGATGATGCTTCCTTCGATCTTGCTGCCGCCAAGGACTTCCAGGCCCACACCGGTACTGTAGCTGCCCGAGATGCGATGCTCGTTCACGATGTCGCCCGTAATCAGAGCGCCATTCGTAAGGCTGATCGCACGAGTTCCAGTCAGTTGGCGCCCGGCGTTGTTGATGATTGAGCCCTGAACCGTGGACGAGTCCACGTGAATGCCGTTGTTGCCGCCCGGCGCAGGCCACAGGGTGCCATCGTTGACGATGTTGCCTTGCAACGTCGAATTATTGAGCACACTGATGGAGGTGTAATTGCCGGTGTTGACGACATCGCCCCGAAGCGGCAGGTTATCCTGAATGTAATCGCTCCCTACCGCGGCAAACGCAGTAGGCGCGCTCAAAGGCGAAAAGCTCAGGCTAAGCAAAACGGCAATGCGGGTAAGCGGGAAGCGGCGAGACATTTTGTAGTGACCATGTAAATTTCGTGCCTGAAATGTACCGATCATTGCAAAACGGAATCTGAGCGAATCTGAGCGGATTGTAAGACCCGAGAATCCTGCGCCTCATATCGCCACAATTAGCCAGAAAGTTGGGCGCTTTTCCGGTTTTTGAAGCAATATCTTCCACCCATATGCGGAAACAAACAGATGCTTTTACGCAACAATTTGCCCCGTGCTCAAGGGCAAATCGTAGTCTTCCTCGCTCTTAGGCCGCCTCTGACTGCGGCAACTTGAGGCAAAAGCACACCGGCTCCACACCGCCCGCCGATTCCAGCACCACGGATCCGCCCAGCCGCTCCGCAATCGAACTCACCAGATACAAGCCCAGCCCCGCGCCCGGATGACGCATGGCGTTGTGTCCCCGGTAGTACTTCTGGAACAACCGCTCCTGCTCCGCGAGGGGGATGCTGCTGCCCGGATTCGCCACAGCGATGCGCAGCATGTCGCCGTCCTCGCGCACCGCCACGCTTACCGTCCCCCCGTCCTCACAATGCCGGTCCGCATTGGCCAGCAGGTTGCGCAGCGCGATCCGCAACATGCCCGCGTCGCAATTCAGAATCTGGATGCCGGTTTCATACATGATGTGCACCCGCCCCGGCGGATACTCGCTCGCCAGGTCCTGCAGCAGCGCCGGCAGATCGCACCGGGTCATGCGCAGCTCGGCGCGCGGTTCACGCATGCGGTCATCGGTCAGGTATTCGTCCACCAGCGCCAGCAGGCGCGTGGCCGCATTGCGGATGTTGGCGCACCGCGCCAGGCTTTTCTCCAGCGGCGCAGCCAGGTTGCGACCAAGCTGCTGCGCCGACGTCGTGATGATCGCCAGCGGCGTGCGGAATTCGTGCGACACCATCGCCACGAAGTCGCGCTGCTCCGTGTACATCTGCCGTTCCTTTTCCAGCGACGTGCGCAGCTCGCCCTCCAGCGCGACGCGGCGTTCGATCTCGCCTTGCATTTCGGCCGTGCGCAGCGCGACTTCGCGTTCCAGCCAGTGGCTGTGCTGGCGTGCCAGATCGGCCGCCAGGTTCGCCTGTTGCAATTCGCGGACGCGGCGGCGGCGTTCGTAACGGCCAACAATGAACAGACTGAGCAGCAGCATGTGCAGCATCGTGCCCAGCGTGGAAACGTATTCGGTGAAGGCGTTGACCGGAAACACCCCGAGGTTGCGCAGGAAAGCGATCAGCACGCCCAGGTAGAACACCCCGAACGCCAACGCGAAAAAGCGCGCCGGCCGCCAGCCGCGCTTGAGCAGATAAGCCGCCAGCGTGGTGAAGCCCACGATCACCAGCAGCGCCAGCGCCTGAATCGGCTGCATGCCGGCCCCGTAGTGCCCCGTCACGATCAGCGCGGAGCAGATCGCGGCGATGCCCCAGAACAGCCAGTCCAGCCAGCGCACGGCGCGCGGATATAAAGCTTCCAGGTTCAACTGGCGGAACGCGACACGCAGCGCCACCGGCAGGCTGACGGCGATGCCAACGCCCAGCAGCCTATCGCTCCAGGCTACCGGCAGGCCGGTCAACTGTTGCACCAGCCCCAGCGACAGCACCTCGTTGAAGACACAATTGCCGATGTAGGCCAGGAACAGTCCGCTCATCGGCGCACGCGTGACCAGCCAGAACGCCGCGTGCGCGCAGATCAGCAGCAGATAGAAGCCGAAGTACAGCCCGAACAGCAGGCCCTCGCGGCGCGACTGGTTGTCGAACGCCAGCCGCTGCCAGACTTCCAGCCGCGTCGCCATGGCGTTCTTGCTTTGCAGCCGCACCAGGATGATGTACTCGCCCGGCTTGGACGGATTGAACTGGATCACGGGACTGCGATAGTCCACGGGCCATTTGCGCCGCGCCAGATCCTCGCCGCTGCGTCCCAGCATCGTCCAGCCGCCGCCATGGCCCACGTAGATGCGCGCGTCATCCAGCAGTGCGTTGGTCAGCCGCAGCATCCAGCCGCCGTGCATGACCTTATCGACCTGCACGGGCAGGCGCAGCCAGATCGTCGCGGGCGTGAAGCCGGCGCTCAGGCTGCCAGGCAGCGGCGTCCAGCCGTTCGCGCTGGCGGCATTTCCCACGTCGAGCTCGCCATCGGGATCGATCAGGCGCTCAAGATGCCCGGCCGCGTCCTGGACGCTATGGAAGCCATCCAGGCGCAGCGGCTCGGCGCGCGCCGGTGCGGCCGCGGCCAGCAGGCCCGCGAACAGGCAGGCCAGCAGCGTCAGCCACAGCGTGGCCCTGGAGTAACATTCCCGTTTCATCAATCGCAATCTACGCAGCATTTCCGTGCAACCCGGCAGATTACACCAGCCCCTCACGCTGCATTCCGCGGGCGCCTCATGCCTGAAGTGATCCTGCTCGAAGATGAACCCGTGCTGCGTCAGGAGCTCGGCGAATTCCTCGAAGAGCTGGGATACGCCCCCTCGTGCGTGTCCAGCCTGCAGGAATTCGACCAGCGTTTCGACCCCGCCCGCCATCATCTGGCCGTCATCGACATCGGTCTTCCGGATGGCTGCGGCCTGGACCTGATCCAGCGCCTGCGCCAGGAAGGCCAGCAAGTGGGCATCGTGGTGTTCAGCGCGCGACAGACCGGTCCTGACCGGATTTCGGGCCTGGGCATGGGCGCCGACCACTATCTGGGTAAGGGTTGCGACCTCGACGAACTGGCTGCAACGCTGGCCGCGCTGGTGCGCCGGCTGGGGCTGCCTCAGCCGGGCCGGGATCAGGCGCCTTTGAGCTGGCTGCTTGAAATCGGCCCCCGCCGCCTGCACATTCCTGGCGCGGCGGCCATGCCGCTGTCGCAGCAGGACCTGACCGTGCTGCATTGCCTGATGAGCCAGCCCGGCGAAAACATCAGCCGCCGGCAGATCGTCGAAGCCCTCGGCGCCGATTACCTCGACTACGACCAACGCCGGCTCGATACGCAGATGCGCCGGCTGCGCCGCCGCGTCGAAGCCCTGAGCGGCCAGACGCTGCCCGTCAAGACACTGCGCAGCAGCGGCTACTGCTTCTATCAGGCTGCAAAGGTCAAGGACTGACACCTACAGCGGCACGGGCTCGCCCCTGAGGCGAATCTGCGCAACGGTCTGGTCGCCGCGCTGGTCCAGCGAGAACTCGTACCGGTCGGGATACCGCAGCGCGAGTCGCCGGCACAGGTTGCCCAGTCCGCCATTGCTTTCCACCCGGTCGAAGGGCGCCTGCAGCTCGCCCGGATTGTTGACCTCGATGACGAGCGCGTCGCCCTGCAGTCGCGTGCGGATGTAGATCGTGAACCGGTCGTGGTCGCCGCGCATGCCGTGCTTGATGGCGTTTTCGGCAAGCCCCTGCAGCGTCATGTGCGGGATGGGGATCTTCAGCGTAGCCGGGTCGATCTGGCAACGGCACTCCAGTTTTCGTTCGAAGCGCAGCGCCTGGATGCGGATGTAGGCTTGCGCCGCCTCGATGTCCTCCTCAAGCCGGCACAGCCCGCGCCCCCGCCGGTCGAGCGAATAGCGCAGGTACTCGGCTAGCCGTCTGGTCATCTCCTCGGCCACCGCAGGGCGCTCGGCGATCTCCGCGACGATGGTGTTGAGCGCGTTGAAGAGAAAGTGCGGCTCGACCTGCAATTGCAGGTGTTCCAGCTCCAGCTTCAGCGACCGGGTCTCGGCCCTCATCTTCTGCATGCGTTCGGTGCGTGCGGCAAGCTCCGCGGACACGCCGAAGTAGATAAGCGTCCAGATGGACAAAATGCCCATGTAGTAGATGAAGCCCAGCCAGTATTGATTGCCGGGGATGTCGCGGATGCCGGAAAGAAACAGATGATTGATCGCGTAGGCAATACCGGCCAGCAGTGCGGACGCGGTCACGCAGAGCAGCACCGCGCACGCCAGCACCAGGACAGGTTCGCGGGGCCGGGCCGGCAAGCGTCCGTGCAAGAGCGCCGCCACGCTGGTCAGGCCGTACGCCAGAGGTTCCAGCGCGACCGTCAGCCAGAACGCCGCGACCGCATTACCGAAGACCGCGAGACGGATGAAATAGCCCACGACGGCCAGGAAGATCCACCCTACCAGCTGGGCGCGCCAGAAGCCCGACGCGGATTCACCCCGGCTCAGTTCTTGTCCGATCGCTGTCGTTGTCATGGATGCGCTGCCTGATTTCTGCCCGCGGATTGGACCGAAAAGAATACACTCGCCCTACCCTGCTGCCCGAGAAAACCATGCTCCGTGTGCTGATCATCGACGATGAAGCCCCGGCGCGGCGCTATCTGCGCCGGCTGCTCGAAGCCGCCCCCGCCGTGCACGTCGCGGGCGAGGCGGACTCGCTCGACCTGGCGCGCCGCTTGATCCGCGAGCACAGTCCTGACGCGCTCTTTCTGGATATCGAACTGGCCAGCGGCACGGGGTTCGATCTGCTGGAAGGCCAGGACAATGCCGCATCCGTGGTGTTCGTGACCGCGCATGACGGCTACGCCGCCCGCGCCTTCGACGTCGAAGCAGTGGACTATCTGCTCAAGCCCGTGTCGCCCGAACGCCTGACGCAGACGCTGGCGCGGCTGCGCCCCCGCGCCAACGGCCACCTCGCCATGCGAACCCGCACGGGCACGCGGCTCCTCAGGCTGCAGGACCTGACGCTGGCGCAGGCGCAGGGCGATTACGTGCGGCTGTGCAGCGGCGTTCACGGCAATGAGCTGATGCACATCACGCTGAAGCGTCTGACCGCGCAACTGCCCTATCCGCCGTTCTTCGCGGTGTCCCGCTCGGTCATCATCAATCTCGAACATGTGTCGCATCTTGAGCAGCGGCCCGGCGCGCAGACCGAAGTGCACTTCAACAACGGCGTCGAATCCATCGCGCTGGGCCGCGTCGCGTCGCTGCGCCTGCGGCGGGCGCTGGCCTAGCCGCGCCCGCGCCGCGCGGTGATCAGAACGGCATCGACACTTTCAGCGCCGCGCTGTTGCTGCGCACGTGCTGAGAGAACTGGCCGTCGTATTGCAGCCGGAAGTCCACGGCGCCCGCCTTCATGACCTGGATGCCCGCCCCGACCCGCCCCACGACGTCGTCGATGGGCAGTACGGTGTCGAACGCCCCCATGCCGGCCGGTGCGCCGCGCAATCGTGCGCTGGCGGTCCAGTCGTCCTGCGACAGGAACGATGCCCCGGCATAGACAAAGGGCCGCAGCGTCGCACCGTTGTCCAGTTCGGCGCGGCCGCCAACCTCGATCATCGGCGAGACGCCCATGATGAACCTGTCGCTGCCGTCCACCGAAAGCGCAAGCGCGTTGTCGCTGGACTCGGTATAGCCGGGCATGCGGGTGTAGCTGAAGTCCAGGTCGACGTAAGGCTTGACGTACATGCTCTGGGTCGCGAAGGTCCAGGCGGCACGCAGCCGTGCATTGATTCCGTAGACATCGGGCCGGCTGGACAGGGTGTCCTGGTAACCCGCGATGCCGATGTTGCGATCCATACGGTAGCCACCATAGCCGCCGCCAAGCGCCGCCGACAACACCCACGGCCCCGTCTCGCGCTTGACCACCACGCCGGCATAGCCGCTGTCGCCGTTGCCGCTGACACTGCCGTCACCCGCGCGCACGCGGCTGTTCTCGTAGGCAAAGGATCCGCCGACGAACCAGCCCGGACTGACCTGGCGCTGGCCGCCGATCTGGTAAGTCACGGTGTCGTAGTCGAAGCCCGACGTGCCGCGGCTGCCATCCTGGTTGGTGGCGCGGCCGCTCACCTGACCCCAGACGCAATCCTGTTCACCCGTCAGCGCATCCGCGCCGGAGAAAGCGGGGCAGGACATCATCGCGCTCGTGAACTGGCCCAGGTTCGCGGCGGACTGCGCGGCGGGCGCCAGCGTCACGCCGGGCGAGAGGCTTGCGACGCTGTCGCGATACGAGCCCGCGCCTTGGCGCGAGGCCAGGTCGAGTTGCGCAAAAAGCGGCGCCAGCGCGGCATTGCCGCCGGCGTCCCAGATGCGCTGCAAATTGCCGGCCACCTCGCGCTGGTTTGACTTCAGCCCCATTGAAACCGCGTTGAAATCCGCCGACTCGACCCGGATGCTGGTCTGCGCCCCCGCCTGGCGGGTCTCGTAGTTGAACACCGGGCTGTCCACCGCCGCCACCGCGCCCTGCGTAAGGCCCTGCACTGTCAGCACGGTCAGCTCCCGGCCGGGCAACAACGCCTGCGGCAGCACGTCCACGGCGCCGGCCAGATCGGCGTCGCCCTGCACGACCATGTGCGATGACCGCAGCGCGTCGAAGTCCACGTCAGCGCGCAGCACGCCGCTGGCCGATTGGGTCAGGTCGCCGCTGACGGTCAGCGTCTGGAACTGGCCCGGCCGGCCGATCACGATGCGCCCGTCGTTGCGCACATGGGCGTCGTAGGCGGTGGCGTCGGTAGCCAGCGCGCCGGTCTGGTTGTGAAGCGAGCAGGCCGGGGCCAGGTTCGCGCTCTTGCACTGGATGTTGCCGGACAGCGTGCCGTAGTTGTTGATGTCCAGGATGGAACCCGCGGTCGTGTAATTCCGACCGTCATAGCGGACGGCCACGCCCGACAGCGCGCTCACCGAGCCGCCCGCGTTCACGGTCAGGTGATTCAGGAGGCCCGAACTGATCCACACGCCGCTGCCCGTGCCCGAGCCGCCTTGCACGTTGCCGTTGACGATGACGTCGGAGGTCCCCTGATAGACGGCAGCGTCGCTCTGCGCAAAGATGCCGGCCGCGCCGGCGCCGGATGCCTGCAGCGTGCCCGCCTGCGTGACCGCCACCACGCTCGCGTTGCCGCCCACCAGCGTGGAGCCCGCGAAGCCGCCCTGCGCGCCGCCTGCCAATCCGCCGCCCCCCCCGATGGACTGCGCCACGATGCCATGCGCATTGGCGCCGCTGACAAAGAGGTTGCCGTTGAACGACACGCTGACCGCATGGCCGTTGCCCGACTCGGCCGTGCTCGGGATCGATGGCCTCGCGAAGCCCGCGGGGGTGAACTGGATGGGTTGGGACACGTCGCCCACGATGCCGCCGCCGCCGCCGATCGACTGAGCGACGATCCCGTGCGCACCGGCGCCCCGCGTCGTCAGGTTTCCGCTCAGGTCCAGCACCACCTGCTGGCCGTCAGCGGCGTAGCCGGCGCCGCGCAGGCTGCCCAGCGCAATCGTGCCGCCGGCGCTCGACCCCTGCGCGGTGGCGATGCCGCCGCCCGCGCCGATGGATTGCGCCACGACGCCGATCGCCCGGTCGCCATAGGTGTTCAGGTCCAGGCCGGTGGACACATAAACCACGCCGCCGTCGCCAACGCCCGAGCTGTTGCCCGCGGTCACGCCGAACTGCTGGCTGCCGGGCCGGGCCGCGGACGTGGTGCTGCCCGCCATCGCAATACCGCCACCGCCCCCGATCGACTGCGCGACAAGGCCGTACGCGCTGTCGCCGCGCGTCTCGATGTTGGCCCAGCTGCCGCGCGTCACCGTCACGTCACCGCCGCTTCCGTTCGTGCCGCCCAGCGTCATCTGGCCACGCGCGGCGGGCGAACCGGAGCCCGCTGTGCCGCCCCCGCCTCCGATCGACTGAAGCAAGATGCCGGCCGCGCCGTAACCCGCGGTGTTGAAATTGTTGCCACCGTTGTCATTGAGCCAGGCGGTGATATCGCCGCCATCGCCACCATTGCCGCCGCGCCCGCCGACCGCCAGGGTCACGTTGGACGTGGACACGCTGGAAGACACCGCGGACGTGCCGCCCGCGCCGCCGCCCCCGCCAATGGATTGCAGCACCACGGCATCGGCGTAGTCGCCATAGGTCTGCGTGGACGCCCCCAGGACGGCCGGCGCCTGCGCGCTGCCGATGGCCCCGCCCGCGCCGCCCGCCCCGCCGCTGCCGCCCACATAGACGTCGAACCGGTATGTGGTGCCGGCATCGTCCACGGGCGACAGCGTCGATGACGCGCCGCTGTCGCCGCCCACCGCGCCGCCCAGGCCGCCCGAGCCGCCGATGCTCTGCGCGAGCAGGCCGTCCGCGTCGGCGCCCTGCGTGACGACGATGCCGTCGCTGTTCAAGGTAATCGCCCCGCCGTTGCCGCCTCCGCCACCGCCGCGTCCCACCTCGACCGAGGCGCCGACGTCGGTGCTGCCGTCTTCTTCCGACGCCTGCACCTGCAGGCCCACCTGGCCGCCCTGCGAGGCGCCGCCTCCGCCTCCGATGGACTGCACGAGCGCGCCGCGCGCGCCGTCGCCCTGCGTGCTGACTGAACTGCCCGCGTCGATGGACAGGCTCGCGGGGCCGCCGTTGCCACCCGCACTGCCGACGCCGCCCAACGCGATCGACAGCGACACGTTGGCATCGGTGTTGGCGCTGCGCCCCGTCGCGGAGCCCACGCCGCCCGCGCCTCCCCCGCCCCCGACGCTCTGCACCAGGATCGCGTTGGCGGAGTCGCCCGTCGTCGCGATGCTGCTGCCTTGCATGACAAGCGATGCAGCGCCGCCCGTGTTGCCGCCACCGCCGCTGCCGCCCAGCGCGGACTGCAGCGACCCGCCGACCGATTCGCCGGTGCCGATCACCGTCGACGTGGCGGACGCGCTGCCGCCGAGGCCGCCACCCCCGCCGACGGACTGCACGATCACACCCTGCGCGTTGGCGCCGTGCGTGTCGATGACCGCATTGTCCAGCGTGGCTGCGGCCGCCTCGCCGACGCCGCCGTTGCCGCCGGTGCCGCCAATCGCAAAACTGACGGCCACGCCAAACGAAGCCTGCGGGTTGGGCACGGCGATCGTCATGGCCTGCGCCACCGACGCGCCGCCGGCACCGCCGCCCCCACCGATTGATTGGACGATCACGCCGTGCGCGTCGCTCGCCCCCGTCGCGACCGTGGCGTTGGACACGTCGACCGAGGCCGTCCCGCCCGCGCCGCCGTCGCCACCCGTGCCGCCGACCGCGACGGCCATGGAGAATCCCGGCCCATCATCGTAGGCCGACGCCGCGCCGCCTGTGCCCCCGCCGCCACCGATGGACTGCGCCACGATGCCGTAGCTATGGTCGCCGCCGGTCTGGACCGAGAATCCCTCCAGGCTCGCGATCGCATAACCGCCCGCGCCCCCGCCCCCGGCCGTGCCTCCGATGACCGCCACGCCGTTGGCCGCCCCGCCGTCTCCCCCGCCGCCGCCGATGGACTGGGCGAGGATGCCGATGGCAGCCGAGCCGCTGGCGCTGACGATGCCGTTCTGGCTGACGCTGACGGAGCCCCCGTTCACCGCGGTGCCGCCGCCCCCGCCCAACGCCACGAGACCCGCGCTGGGCCCCGCCGTGCCGCCGCCCCCGCCGATGGCCTGCGCGACGATGCCGTGCGACGAGGTGCCAGATGTCGTGATCGTTGCCAGGCTGTCGATCTGGACGGAACCGCTCGCCCCGCCGTTGCCGGCATCGGCGCCCGCGTTGCCGAACATCTCGAAGTTGCCCGAGGTGGCGCCGCCGATGCCGCCCATCGATTGGGCCAGCATGCCGATCGAATAGTCGCCCTGTGTGCGGATCGTGCCGCCAGCAACGCCTCCTTGCGCATCACCGGCGTCGATGATCACCCGCCCGCCGGCGCCGCCCACG
>NZ_DCYD01000003.1:23352-36993 GCF_002331005.1 Achromobacter sp. UBA2119
CGCCCGCCGGCGCCGCCCACGCCCGCGTTTGCCCCCTGGAAATCGACCAGCCCGCTGCTCTGATGCAGGCCGCCACCTGTCCCGCCACTGCTGCGCACCACGACGCCATGCGATTGCAGCCCGGCTGTGGACACATTGGCGCTGCCGTTCAGCGTGACCTGCGCGGTGCCGCCATTGCCGCCATTGCCACCGTTGCTGCCCCCGACGCCGAGACCGCCATTGCCGCCCTGGCTGATCACGCTGACGCCCGGCAAATAATTGCCGATGGTCGACAGAGACGAGCCGTCGTTCAGCACGGCCGTCGTCAGCCCGGTGCTCGTGCCACCCACCCCGCCGATTTCGTTGCCGGTCTCGTACACGGTGTTTGGGCCGCTGCCGCCATCGCCTCCCAGTCCGACCACCACAATGCCGCCGGACAACGACGAGAGCGAGGTCGGCGCCTGCACGGAATTGCTGGACACCGATATCTGCCCGAAGTTGACCGCGCCAACGGTGCCGAATCCGCCGCCCGCCCCGCCCTTGTCCGAGCCATCGTTGGAGGCGAAGCCGGCATTGCCCTGGCTGAGGGCGTACAGGCCACGCACGCCGCCGGTCAGCAGATTGCTGGTTGCGCCGCCCGGCGTCTCGACCTGGACCTGCACCTTCCCCAAGTTCGCGATCTGCGTGACGCCACCGGGATTGGCGCCCCCGCCCGTGCCGCCCCACCCGTTGTCGTCGCCTCCCGCGCCGCCGATCGATTCCGCGCCGATGCCCCACGCATAGCGGCCCGCATTGGCGGCGGACACCGTGACGGTGCCGTAGTTGGCGATGTTGATGACGTCGCTGTTGCCGCCGTTGCCGCCGACCTGGTCGCTGCCGGCGGCGCTCATCTGATTGCCGCCGGCGCCGCCGATGCTGGCCCCGTAGATGCCCACGCCGCCGTATGGCAGGTTCTGCACCGTCACCTGCCCATGGTTGAAGATGCTGACCGCTGACCCGTTGCCGCCGGCACCGCCGTCTCCGCCGCCGAAGACCGTGTCCGGTGGCGTACCGCCCGTGCCGCCAACCGACGCGCCGTAGATGCCGATCTGCGCGCTGGCGTCGTCCCAAATGCCAGGTGTGGTGTTTTGCGCGCTTTCCACCGGGGAGCCATCGGACTCGACCGATGCATTGTTGGTCAGCGTGATCAGACCACCCCACCCTCCAAGCGTGCCTGTGTTGTCACCGTCGGGCGAGCCGGCGCCACCCGTCAGCCGCACGAATAGCGCCGCCTGCTGGGGGTTGGGGCCGAGGTAGCCATTGTTGACCACGATGTAGCTGCCGCCATAGCCGCCGTTGTTGCTGCCGGCGCCCGGCGCCGCCGTGTAATCGATGGTCAGGTTGCCGCCGTCCGATGCGTCGACGGTGCAGGTCGTGGGCGATGTCGAGGAGGTGGGCGCAGGGCAATTGACGTCGGCCCAAACCGGCTGCGTCAGCAACAGGCCGGCCTGGCCCAGCAGGATCGCGACACCCGTGCGCGCGGGCGGTTTAGTGATCGGCTTCCTCATCTCTCATCCTTGGCAGGCGGCGCCGGCGCCGCAACGAAGACGTGTCGATTTTTATCTCGACGCGGATGAGAGACCGCTACTTTTTCGACGAAACGTCGTTTCAGGTCGGCAGAACGAACGAAAGTCCTTATGACGAGAACAAATGTTTCAGTTATCTGCCGCAGTTCAGTAAGCAAATATTGGCGTTGGGGACCGTCTGCCCGCCGGCAACGGCCGCGCGTCCGCGCAGCCGTTGTCGCGTACAAAGTTTGAGGCTGACTGGCCCGCCCGCGTTAGAACTCCGTGCTCACGGACAACAGCACCGTCAGCGGCGCGCCGACCGTCAGACCTTCGCGCGCCGCGGACTGCCAGTAGTTCTTGTTCAGCACGTTCTCGACCATCGCACGGATGACCACGGGCTTGCCGTTGGCGTTGAAGGCATAGCGCGCGCCCACGTCGAAGCGCGTCCAGCCCGGAATCTCCTGCGTGTTGGCGACGTCGACGATCTGCGAGCTGGTGCGCAGCATCCGCGCGGTCAGCGTCAGGCCCGGCACGAATGGCGTGTCCCATTCGGCTGCCGCGTTCAATTGCAGACGCGGCACGGCCGGCGCGCGATTGCCGTCATTGACGCCGCCCTCGGTACGCGTCAGGCGCGCATCGGTATAGGCCACGCCGCCCAGAAGGCGCACGCCATGCGTCGGCTCGCCCTGCACCAGGAATTCCAGCCCGCGGTTGCGCTGCTTGCCATTGGACACGTAGCGCAGGCTGGCAGGATCCAGATAACTGCTGGGACGCTCGATCTGGAACGCGCTGAGCGTCGTTTCAAACTGGCCGAAATCGTACTTGGCGCCCAGTTCGAACTGCTTGGAGATTTCAGGCGCGAACACTTCGCCCGCGTTGACGGCGCCTTCGGGCGCCGTCCCGCCCTGGCTCAGGCCCTCGATGTAATTGCCATACAGCGCCAGCCGCTCCGTGGGTTTGACGGTCAATGCAAACGCCGGCGTGACGGCGGACTCGTTGTAGTTCGACGTCTGGCGACCGCTCATCGCGTCGAAGTTGGTCGACTCCACGCGCTGGTGCCGCACGCCCGCGATGAATTGCACGCGATCGTCGGCCATCGAAATCGTGTCGGCCAGCGCAATGCTGACCAGCCGGGAATCGCTGGCCCGCGGCAGATCCGACGGCCGCGCGATGTTGGGCTTGGGCAGGTCCGCGGGGTTGTAGATGTTGGAGAACACCGTGCTGGACCGGATCCGCGCCGCCGAATAGTCGATGTCCAGCACGCTGGCGCTCAGCGCCGGCTCATGCTTGAGCGGGCCGGTCTGCAGGCGCCCCCGCACGCCGATTTCGCCCGTCTTGCTCAGCAGCGACTCGTTCAGGCGGGCCGGCACCGCGCCGATATCACCCGCTTCGTTCAGCATCAGCCAGCTGGTCTGCATGCTTTCAAAGTCGTGCTTGCGCGCGCCCACTGCGCCGTAGACGGTCCAGTCCGGCGACAGGTCGTACTCGGCGCGCAGCGCGCCCGACCATTCCTTGGTCTTCCAATAGGTCCACGACGGAAAGAAATTGCGGCGCGCGTCCGGCGCCCGGCCGATGTCCACGCCCGACGGCGGCGGAAACAGCAGGCCGCTGCGCGCATCGGTGGTGCGGTTCTGATAGTTGATGTCGCCTTCCACGCGCAGGCGCTCGCCCTGGTAGTCCAGGCCCAGCGCCACGGCGCCCAGGTCTTCCTTCGCGCCGTCCATCGGCAGATCGCCGCTGCTGCCGGCCACGTTCAGGCGCACGCCCCACTCCTGGCTCTCGCCATAGCGGCGCGACAGGTCGGCGTGCGCGCCGAACTGGCTGTCGCCGATGTACGACACGGTAAAGCGGTTCAGCGGATCGGCGCCCGCGCGCTTGGGCACGAGGTTGATTGAGCCGCCCACGGAACCGTAGGGCGCCATCCCGTTCAGCAAGGCATTGGGACCGCGCAGCACTTCGACGCGCTCCACCCCGATCAGCGAACTGGAATTGCGCGGCGACACGCCGTACAGGCCGTTGAACGACACGTCGTAATTGAACAGCGTGAACCCGCGGATGTTGAACTCATCGCGCCCCGCACCGCGCGAGTACGTATTGCGCACGGTCGGGTCATTGACCAGCACGTCGCCGATGTTCTGCGCCTGCTGGTCCTCGATCAGCTTGGCGGTGTACTGCGTCGCGCTGAACGGCGTGCTCATGTCGTCGCGGTCGCCCAGCAGACCCAGACGTCCGCCGCGCGCCACCTGGCCGCCGGGGTAAACCGGCGGCAAGCCGCTCGCCAGCCCGGAGGCCGTCACCGTCACGGGTTCCAGCGTGGTGGTCTGGCCGGCGGGCAATACGCTCAGCCGGTACTCGTTCGGCGCCTCGCGCGTGGCGCGCAATCCCGTTCCGGCCAGGGCCTGCTCCAGCGCCTGATGGGGGGTGTAGCGGCCGCGCACGCCATTGCTCTGGCGGTCGGCCACCAGCGACGGCTGCGCGGCCAGCAGGATGCCGGACGCGTTCGCCAGCCGCGTCAGCACCTGGTTCAGCGGCGCGGGGGCAATGGCGAAGGTCATCAGGTCCGCCACGCCCGTCGTCGCGGGCGCGGCCTGCGCGTGGGCCGTCGGCCCCCAGACGGCGGAAACGGCCATCGCCAGGGCCAGCGGCAGCCCCCAGGACGGGATGCGCCCGCGACGGGCGGCCAAGGCGCGTGCGCGGTTCACCGGAAAGGCCGCGGCGGCGGGAGAAGAACGATGGGACATGACGGGACCTGTGCTCTCGTGCGTAAGTTCTGGAAGGGAGAGCGGCGCGCCAGCCATGCGGGTTGCAGGGCGCGAGCGGCTCTTACTGTCCTTATTCGAACGAGCGGGCGAAACCCGGAACCGTTTTGCGGATATTTTTTTCAGGCGCGCGCTTCGAGGCTGATCCACCAGGGCATCGTGCGGCGCACCCGCACCGGCAATACCGAGGCCAACATGTCCAGCGCGCGGTCGGTCTCGCGGATGGGATAGCTGCCGAAGACGTGCAGCCGCGCGATCTCCGGCGCCACGGCCAGGTGGCCGAAGTGATATCGGCGCAATTCGGCCACTACGTCCGCCAGCGGCGTGTTGTCGGCCACCAGCACGCCGCGCGTCCAGGCCTCGCGCGCCGGGTCCACCGGCAGGAAGCCGTCCAACGTGTCCGCCGTGAACCGCGCCTGTCGCCCCGCCGGCACGATGCCGCTGGCGCGGCTGGCGGCCGTGTCGACCCGGACGGCCCCTTCGTGCACGGCCACCACCACGCCGTCGTCCTCCCCACGCACGGTGAAACGCGTACCCAGCGCCTGCAGCCGGCCCTGCGCGGTGTCGACCACAAAGGGACGGATCGGGTCCGCGGCGGTCTGGATCAGCAGCTCACCGGCGACAAGCTGCAGGCGGCGCAACGTGGCGCCATAGTCGACATCGAACGCGCTCAGGGCCTTCAGCCAGACCTGGGTGCCATCGGCCAGCGCAACGTGGCGCGTTTCGCCCAGCCCCGCGCGATGGTCCGCGCCCCAGGTCGAAGCCGCCAGGGGCAAGGGCGTCTGCCGCCACGCCGTCCACCCCAGGCTGGCGATGCCCAGGGCCCCCGCCATCCCCAGCAGCAGTTGCCGGCGAGCGCGCGGCCGGGCCGACGCGGCCTGCCCGAACGCCGTCACGGCGGCGTCCCGGTCAGGACTGGATTGCAGCGGGGAAAAGCGGCGGCCGATGCGTTCGACGTAGCCCCAGGCCTCGCGGTGTTCCGCCGCGCGGTCGATCCATTGCTGCCATTGCTGGCGCTCGGCGGCCGACGCATCGCCGGATCGCAGCAACGCATACCACGCGGCGGCCTGCTCCATCGCGCGATGAGAGGGCTCGCGCGCCTGCGCGGCGCTCATGAGGCGGCCGCCTGCAATGCCGCGGGCATCTGCGGCAGGCCGGCCGGCTCGTCCGCATGTCCTGCCGCCAGGCGCGCCTCAAGCTGCATGCAGCACAGCATGGCCTGGGCGACGTACTTGCGGACCATGCGCGACGACACGCCCAGCACGTCCGCCACTTCCTGGTCGGTCATCTCGCACGCCACCGCCATGACGAAGGCGTGGGCGGTCTTGGGCGGCAAACCGCGCAGCATCGCGTCGATCTCGCCCAGGGCCTGCAGCACCATGGCCTGATCCTCGGCCGAGGACACCGTAGGCTCGGGCTGCGCCGCCAGGGCGTCCAGCCAGGCTTGCTCCAGATCGCGGCGGCGCCACAGGTCGATGCACATGCCGTTGGCCATCCGGCGCAGATAGGTCCGGGCATGGCGGGCGTTGTCGAACTTGCACGGGCGCGTCAAGAGGCGCACGAACGCGTCGTGCGCCAGGTCGGCGGCGTCCGCCGCGTTGCCCAGGCGCCAGTTCACCCAGGCCAGCAGCCAGCCGTGGTGATTGCCGTATAGGCTCTCGAAGTCCTGGGATGCCCCTTCCGATCCGCTCACGATCCCGCCCGCACGCGATACCGCTCACATTGCTTATTAATGCGAACGGTTATCAATTAACAAAGCGCAGATTATGGACCGGGGTGGCGAGGTTTGGCAACGGGTCCGAAGGAGGAATCGGGGCTCATGGCGCACGGCCGGTGGCGGCGTCAGCCCAGATACTCCACGTTCCCGCACACCGAAATGCTCTGCCCGCTGATCATCGCCCCTTGCTCGGAGCACAGGAACACCACCTGATTCGCCACGTCTTCCGGGCGCGTCATGCGGCGCAGCGACACCTTTTCCACGAGCTGCTCGCGCATCGCATCGTTGCTGACCCCGCCGGCCTCGGCGCGGGCGGCGATGATGCGCTCGACCCGTTCGCCCGACACCACGCCCGGCAGCACCGAATTGACGCGGATGTTCGACGGCCCCAACTCCATCGCCCAGGTCTGGGTCAGCCCGGCCAGCCCGAACTTGCTGGCGCTGTAAGGCGAACGCAAAGAAAAGCCCAGGCGCCCCGCCACGGACGAGATATTGACGATGGCGCCACCGCCCGCGGCCCGCAGCAGAGGCACCGCGCTGCGCGCACACAGGAACGTGCCTGTCAGGTTGACGTCCAGCGTGTTGCGCCAGGCATCCAGCGTGGTGTCCTCGAGCCGGCTGGTCGGCCCGGACACGCCCGCATTGTTGACCAGCACATCCAATGCGCCCCACCGCGCGCCCAGGGCCTCGAACATCTCCAGCACCTGCGTCTCATCAGACACGTCAGTCCGGCTGACGCTCAACGCGGGCAGGCTTTCTTGCGCCGCCTTGAGCGCTTCTTCGTCCACGTCGCAGATATGCACGTCGGCGCCCTCATTCACAAACCTGCGCGCGATCGCCAGTCCGATGCCCTGCGCGCCCGCCGTGACCAGCACGCGGGCGCCTTGCAATGATTCGGTCATGTCCTTTCCCGATGATGAGAAGTGGCGGCGCGGCTCCAGAGCCGCGCCGCCCGACGGTTAAGTCAAAGCGCGAACTCGGGGCGGATGCCGCTTTTCAGCGGCAGACCCATGATCTCGCGCGCCTCGGCGGGCGTGGCCGGCTCCATGTCCATTTCGCGGATGATACGCACGATGCGCTCGGTCAACTGCACATTGGTGGCCAGTTCGCCATGCCGGTAATACAGGTTGTCCTCCAGCCCGACCCGCGCGTGGCCGCCCAGCAGCAGCGCGCTGATGTTGGCTTCCAGCTGCGACGGCCCGATGCCGCTGACGCAGAAGACGCTGTTCTTGGGCAGCAGGTCCACCATCATCTGCAAATGCCGTGGTGAAAACGGCATGGCGTTCTGGAAGTTGCGATGCACGTTCATGACCAGGTTGATGAAGTGCGGGCCTTCGTCCAGGTCCTCGTTGATCAGCGTCGTCACGTCCTGCAGGATGTGCGTCGGACTGAACACCTCCCACTCGGGCTTGATGCCGCGCGCCTTCATGCCGGCGGCCAGCTCGCGCCCCTTGCTGAGGGGCGTGTTCATCAGGTATTCGCGGTCGCCGAACGCCAGATTCAGCGTGGTGGCGTCCAGCGTGCACATCTCCGCGCCCGCGTCCATGCCCTTCAGACGCTCCTCCCACAGAATCTCCCACGTGCCGGGCGAGGTCTCGGCGACCATGTCGCCATGCACCCCACCGCCCGTGGAGTTGTTCAGCACGATGTCGCAGCGCTCGCGAATCAGCTGGTTCATCTTCCGGTAGACGGCGGCGTCGCACGTCGCCAGATCATCCGCACGCCGCGCATGCAGCGCCACCACGCTGGCGCCCGCGTTATAGCAGCGGTAGACATCCTCCGCGATCTCCGCGGGCTGCGTCGGCAGGTGCGGATTCTGGCTTTTCAGGGCCATGCCCCCGGTTGGGGCAATGGTCACGATGACTTTGCGTTTGGCCATGCGAGTTCTCCTAGGATTTCCACAGCGCGCAGCGGCTTTCGGACTGCTTCGTAAAGGCCTCGTTGCCGTCGATGGCCTGCACCACCGTGAAGTAATCCCACGGCTCCTTCGACTGGTCCGGGCTCTTGACCTGCAGCAGGTACATGTCATGCACGACGCGGCCATCGGGACGCACCACGCCGTCCTTGATGTACATGTCGTTCAGCTTGTTCTCGCGCAAGTAAGCCAGCACCTTGTCGGCGTCGTCCGTGCCGGTTGCCTTGACCGCGCGCAGATACTGCAATGCCGCCGAATAATCGGCCGCCTGCAGCGACGACGGCATGGCCTGCCGGCGGTCGAAGAACTTGCGGCTCCACGCGCGCGTCTCGTCCGACGCATTCCAGTACCAGCTGTCGGTCAGGTACATGCCCTGCGCGGCCGGCAGGCCCATGGCGTGGATGTCGTTGATGAACATGATCATGCCCGCCAGCTTCATCGACTTGGTGATGCCGAACTCGTTGGCCGCCTTGATTGAATTGGTCGCGTCCGCACCCGCATTGGCCAGCGCCAGAATCTCGGCCTTGCTGCTTTGCGCCTGCAACAGGAATGACGAGAAATCGCTGGCGGACAGCGGATGCTTCACGCTGCCCACGACCTTGCCGCCGCCGGACTCAACCACCTTGGTGGTGTCGGCCTGCAGCGCATGCCCGAAAGCGTAGTCGGCCGTCAGGAAGTACCAGCTCTTGCCGCCCGCCTTGACCACCGCCGCGCCCGTGCCGCGCGCCTGCGCCACGGTGTCGTAGGCATAGTTCAGCGTGTAGGGCGTGCATTGCTCGTTGGTCAGCGCGGGCGCGCCGGCGCCGACAACGATGATCGGCTTTTTCTTGTCCGCCGCCACCTTCGACATGGCCAGCGCCGTGCTTGAATTGGTGCCGCCGATCAGCATGTCCAGGCCGCGCTGGTCAAACCATTCGCGCGCCTTGGCCGACGCCACGTCAGCCTTGTTCTGGTGGTCCGCGGTCAAAAGCTCGATCTTCTTGCCGTTGATCTGGCCGCCCATTTCCTCGATCGCCATCTTGATGGCTTCGGCGCCGCCAGGACCATCCGGCCCCGAGTAGACGCCGGACATGTCGGTGATGAACCCGATGCGGATCACGTCGTCGGACACTTGCGCCTGTGCGGCCGTGGCGGGCAGCAGCGTGGCGGAAATGGCGCCGGCAATGGCGGTGGCGGACAGCAGGCGTGGCATTGACAACATACCGGTCTCCTCTTATGGTTTTTGGCCCGTGGGCGTCAAACATTCTGCGGTCCGGCTGCCCCTGCGGACAGTCATCACGTTGACAAAGAACCCTAGGGTTTACCTGGGCCGCATACCACCTCCAGACAGGGAATGAACATGCGTGAACCGCCTGCCCTGGCGGGCAACGACGCGTCCGCCGTGAATCGCAGGCCGGCGCGCAGTGCCGTGGACAAGATGCTCGACGTGGTGCCCTGGTACAAGGGTCTGCCCGAACTCGAGCGCGATGTGGTGCGCGCCGAACTGCGGACGGTGTCGCTGGCGACGGGCGAATACCTGTTTCGCGCGGGGTCCCGCTCGCCTGGCTGGTATGGCGTGGTCGAGGGCCTGGTGAAGTGGTCGTCCCCTGGCACCGATGGCCGCACGTTGTCGCTGGCCGGATTCAGCACGGGAAGCTGGTTCGGCGAAGCCACCATGATCCGCCGCGAACGCTTCGAATACGAAGTCGTCGCCCTGCGCCCCAGCCGCATCGTGATCCTGCCGCGCGACACCTGTGAACGCCTCTGGAACAACAACATCGAATTCACCAAGGCGTTGATGACGCATCTGGCGCAGCGGGTGAACTGGCTGATGGGCTGCTACACAGGCAACGTGCTGCTCGACGTCGACACCACGGTGGCGCGCGCCGTTGCGGCGCAACTTGATGCCGAGGTGCATTCCGGGACGAAGGGGCGGTTGCGGATCTCGCAGGAAGAGATCGCGGGCCTATGCGGCGTCTCGCGCCAGCGCTGCAACACCGCGCTGACCCGGCTGGCGCGCGAAGGCGTGCTGGAAACGCACTACGGCGGGTTGACGGTGCTGGACAAGGAAGCGTTGTACCGGTGCGCTCAGATAGACCGGGTCACGAAAGACCGGGTCGAGAAAGACCGGGGCAACGAAGACCTGCCAGCCCCCACCCGATGACGACCAGTCAGGTCTAAACCCGCAGCCGTTCCAGCACCGACCAACCGGCCCGCGCCTCGATGGCTTCGCCGGCCGCCAGGCACAGATCTTCGCGGAACCGCCCCGCCACCAGTTGCACGCCAACCGGCACGCCGTCCGCCAACCCCACCGGCACCGACAGCCCCGGCAGTCCAAGAATCGCCGTTGAAATCAACGGGCTCTGCGCCCGAAGGATGTCCGCCATCACGTCCGCGCCCTGCTGATCCCGATCCACCGGAAATGGCAGCGCGAAAGACACGGGCATCAACAGGACCGGATAGCGCTCAAAGAAGCGGCCCCACTCGCGCAGGATCGTCGTGCGCATCGCCATCGCCTGAATGAAGCCGTCCTTGTCCCGGCGGGGCGTGTGCGCAAGCATGCTTTGGTACGCGTTCTGGATGGCGCGGTCGCCGGCGCGTTCGATCTCGCGCTGCATGGAACCGGCGGCTTCGTTCATCAGCACGTCCAGCCACAGCGCGGCCGCGGCGTCGAACTGCGGCGGCTCGGCAACCTCGACCAGGTAACCCGCGTCCTGCAGCCAGCCGGCGGCGCGCTGCAGTGCGTCGGTCACTGCAGCGTCGGCCTTGTGCTGCGCCGTGCCCGCAAACAGCGCGACACGACGGCTGCCGTTTAAATCAGGAAATTCCAGTGGCGCCGGCACCCACCAGGGATCGCGCGCGTCGCCGCCCGACATCGCCGCCAGCCCCAAGCGCAGATCCGCCACGGTACGCGCCAACGGCCCTTGCGTGGCCGCCATCTGAGAGGCTACCGGGCGCTCGGCGCGCTGGGTCGCGTTATACGCGGGCACCCTGCCCTGCGAGGGCCGCAGCCCGGCAACGCCGCACGCATACGCGGGATAGCGGATGGAGCCGCCCTGGTCGCTGCCATGCGCAAGCGGCCCGACGCCCAGCGCGGCCGCCACCGCCGCCCCGCCGCTGGAGCCGCCCGGCGTTCGCGCCACATCGAATGGATTGACGGTGCGGCCGTGCAGATCGTTGTCGCTGAACCAGCGCCAGGAAAACGCCGGGACGTTCGTGCGTCCGATGACGATCGCCCCCGCGCGAAGCCAGTTGTCGACCGCCGGATTGTTTTCCTGCGCGATGAGGTCCCGGTAGGCCGTCACGCCGTTGGTCGTGGCCGTGCCCGCCAGATCCGCGTTGGCCTTGATCGTGACCGGCACGCCATGCAGCGCGCCCAACTCCTGCTTGCCGTGCACCGCCGCGTCGGCCGCATCCGCGGCGCGCAGCGCCTGCTCGGCATAGGTTTCCGTCAGCGGGTTGAAGGCTGCATTGACGACTTGGGCGCGGTCCAGGCAGCTTTGCACCGCCTCCCGGCTGGATACTTCACCATTGCGGATGGCGCGGGCCAGGTCGAGCGCGTTCCAGCGCCAGAGTGCGTTAGTCATGTTGTCTCCCTATTCTGAAATACCGGATGTGCAGGAACCGCTGCGCGGCACGCGTTCTGCCCGCCCCATCCTGCGACGCGCGCTCAATCGGCGGACGCGCCGGATTGCTTCACCATCGCCGCCCAGCGCGGAATCTCGGCGGCGATCAGGCTGGCGAGCTGCTCGGGCGTGGACGGCGTGGCGTCGACGGACAGGGTTTCGTTCTGCTTCTGCACCGCCGGGTCCAGCAGCGCCTTGGCGACTGCGGCATTCAGCTTATCGATCACCGGCTTGGGCACACCCGCCGGCGTGACGATGCCGCCCCACGACACCACCTCGAACCCCTTCAAGCCCGACTCGTCGAGCGTCGGCACGTCCGGCAGCACGGGCACGCGTTTCAGACTGGTGGCGCCCAGCACCTTGACCTGCCCCGACCGAATGAAGGGCAGAACGCCGGCGACGTTGTCGATCATCACGTCAAGCTGCCCGCCCGCCAGATCCACAACCGCCTGCTGGCCGCTCTTGTACGGCACGTGCAACATGGTGGTGCCGGTCTCGCTCTTGAGCATTTCGCCCGCCAGGTGGGCGCTGGAACCGACCCCCAGCGATCCCACGCTGACCTTGCCGGGATTCTTTTTGGCATACGCGGCCAGCTCCTGCACGTTGTTGGCCGGCAGGCCATTGCGCGCGATCAGCACCAGCGCGTTGCTGATGGCCAGGCTGACGGGCGCCAGGCTGCGCTGCGGGTCGTAGGGCAGCTTGGCGTACATGCTCTTGTTGATCGCCAGCGTGACGATGTTGCCGAAGCCGATGGTGTAGCCGTCGGGCGGCGCCGACGCCAGGGCCTGCGTGCCGACGATGCCGCCCGCCCCGCCCCGGTTTTCCGCGATGACCGGCTGCCCCAGTTCGCGGCCCAGCGCGTCGGCAATCGGGCGCAGCACCACGTCGGGACCGGAGCCCGCGGCATACGGGACGATGAGCTTGATCGGCCGTTCCGGCCAATCGGCGCGGGCGGCGCCGGCAGCGGTGGCGGCCACAAGGACAAGAAACAAGGAAACGGCACGGCGGGCAAAGATCGGCATGGCATTCTCCTGAAGCGCTTTTCGGGCCAGGCCTCTCGGTCTTGCCGGGCCTGATCGACGATCAGCTTAGGGATGGTCCGCGCTGCCTGTAAGGCTATATTTTTGTTAAGGTGACCACCCCAGGTTGTCAGCCGGAAACCGTCATGAAGGACCACCAATTGCGGGCGTGGCTGAAGGTCGCTGAACTGCGCAGCATCCGCGCCGCCGCCCGCAGCCTGCACCTGAGTCAGGCCGCCGTGACCAAGGCCATCAAGGAACTCGAAGCCGAACTGGACGCGCCGCTCCTGACGCGCAGCCCCAAGGGCATCGCCGTCACCGAATGCGGCGAACACCTGACGGTGCGGGCCCGCCTGGCGCAGGCGCAGCTCGCACTGGCGCGCCAGGACATCCGCCAATTGCTCAGCGGTGCGCAAGCGCGAGTGGCGGTCGGCGTGACGCCCATGGTCATGCTCAGCGTGCTGCCCGACGTGCTGGCCGAATTCCGGGCCAGCATGCCGGCCGCAAAGGTCAAGGTCTCGGAAGGCCTGCTGGCCTCGGTGCAGCCGGCCCTGCGCAACGGCGCGCTGGATTTTGCGCTGGCCTCGCGCATGAACGACGGCGCTGGCGGCCAGGAATTTGAATTCGAAGAACTGCGCCCGCTGGAATTCATGATTGCCTGCCGCAAGGGCCATCCGCTGGCGCGCGCGCGGCGTTGGGAAGACATCCGCGGCAGCGAATGGCTGCTCAACGTCTCGGGTGGCAGCCATACCGAAGCCTTCCTGCGCGGCCTGCGCGCGCACGGCCTGCCCGAGCCCGCGCGCGTCATCGAATGCGACACCTTCGGCGTCATGTGGAGCCTCATGACCCGCAGCGACGCGCTCATTATCTGCCCGTCCGGCATGCTCGACATCAAACCCTATGGCGACGAGGCTCGGCGCATCCGCGCGGACGTGCCGATGCCGGTCGCCAGCATCGGCATCATGACGCTGCAGGGCACGCCGCTATCGCTGGCGGCCGCCACCATGGCGGATATGTTCCGGCGGCGCGTGGCGGCAATGGCGTAAGGCGGATGGCCGGTATGCCATGAGGCGCATCGCCGCGACGCGTGGAGGTGCATC